>CAZTXQ010000051.1:0-20929 GCA_964617375.1 uncultured Mageeibacillus sp.
ACAACAACCTTGCTAAAACCTGCGCTGTATAAGCGCTCGCGGTGTTCTTCAAGGTCAGCGGGAAAAAGGAGATCAGCATGTCAGCAGAGTCCTACCTCGTGAGAGGCGTTTCACCGACAAAAGATGACGTAAAGAAGGCCGTTTCCACACAGTCCGGCGGAGTATTTCCCGGTGCATTCTGCAAAGTTGTCGAGGATATTGCGGGAGATCCCGAATACTGCCTTGCGGTTCATGCCGACGGCGCCGGAACCAAATCATCTGCCGCATATCTGGAGTACCGGGAAACCGGCGATGTATCCTGGTTCTCATCCCTCGCACAGGATTCCCTGGTTATGAACACGGATGACTTAGCCTGTATCGGAGCGACATCGGGTCTTAGCCTTTCGAACACAATCGGAAGGAATGCGCATCGGGTTGACGGTGCCTGCATAGCGGCTGTCATCAACGGATACGACGCTGTCATTGCTAAGCTGCGCGGTCTCGGAATCGATATATCCATGACGGGCGGAGAGACCGCCGACGTCGGCGACCTTGTCCGTACGCTGATTGTGGACTCGACGCTTGTCGCCCGGATTAAGAGAGAGAATGTCGTGAATGCGGCAGGAATCAAACCGGGATCGGTTATCGTCGGATTATCATCATCGGGTCAGGCGACGTATGAAGACCGTGAGAATTCCGGTATGTCGTCGAACGGTCTGACCGCCGCAAGGCATATGCTGCTCTCCAAATATTATCTCGAAAAGTATCCGGAATCCGTTTCCGAAACCATCCCGGCCGATAAGGCCTATTGCGGCAAGTTCCGTCTCGGGGACAATCTTCCCGGAAGCGGCATGACGGTCGGAGAGGCAATTCTTTCGCCGACGCGCACGTATCTTCCCGTTGTCGTCAAGGTACTCGAATCCTACCGGTCTTCCATTTCGGGTATCATTCACTGTACGGGAGGCGGGCAGGCCAAGTGCCGTGATTTCGGCAGGAATATCCGCTATGTAAAGGATAATCTTTTCCCGTTTCCTCCGATTTTCAAAGCGATCTACGAGTCGGGCGAGATCCCGCTCAAAGAGATGTTTCAGGTCTTTAACGCCGGTCACCGCATGGAGTTCTACTGCGAACCGGAAGCGGCGCAGGGCATTATCGACATTGCGGCCGGTTTCCATATTGACGCCCGCATTGTGGGCCATACGGAAGCGCTGCCCGAAGGTTCCCGGAACGAGGTCGTTATCCGGTATGAAGGACAGGAATTCGTCTACTAAACAATCGTCTGATTATAAATGAGTAGAGGGGCTGTCTCAACGAACGATTGAGACAGCCTTTTGTGTTTCTATTCTTTGAGTAAGAAGGTATATATCTACGGTCTTTCTGTCAGGCAATTGGGTAATACCCATAAGATCCGAAAATAAGTCGATTGCCGGTATTATCTCGCGCTTATGCGAGTTAACCTGGAATTAGGCACAGACGGAAGAATTCGGGCATGCTGATCACGTCGTATAAGCATGCGGAATTCCCTGCCCGACGCTGCTTCATCCTTATTACCGTGCCTTGTTGAAGCCGGCCAAACGGGTATTGGTCTCGATCAGGAACTCCGCCATATAGCGGGCGGACTTCTTCATGTCATCGTCGAGCCATTTCTGGATAACGCCGATACACCCCGTGAGAATGAATGAATCTATATAATCGGCCTCGTCTTTCGGAAGACCCGCGCCGTGGGTCATGTCCATCAGGTTCTTGTCGTACACCAGATTCATGATCCGCTTCTGGAAATTGAGGTTGCCGCGTTCGCTTAAGAGAAGACGGCAGAGCTTTGCGTTCTCGCTTATATAATCGAAAATCTGCTCGACGAGATGAACCGGTGTCTGATCTGCCGATTTTTCGCGGTAATCATTGATGCATTCCTCGATATTCAGGAAAAGCTGTGCTTCGATCTTCTCCATCAGGTCATACGGATCCTGATAATGGGAGTAGAATGTCGCCCGGTTGATATCGGCCTTCTCACAGATCTCCTTAATCGAAATCTGCGCGATATCCTTCGTCTGCAGAAGGTCGAGAAAACTTTCGCGAATAACCATTTTTGTGTAGCGGACTCTGCGGTCACCTTTTTCGTTCTTCATAGTTATGCTCTCCGAAGGACAACAATTTTCGGGAAAATGCCGGTTATCTTGCAAAGCTACGAATGAGTGTTGTCCAAATGACATTTCGCAGCTGGTCTGATTATTGACATCGTTTGACAAAATCAGAATACTAATAGTATGTTTGATTGTCAACATGGTGTTAGATAAAAGACATCGTGAAAATACAACAGAGCCTGATAAAGCAACGGCAGAAGGATGATCATATGAACCGGATATCACAAGGAATTCTAAAATACAAAAAGACCGTGGTCGCCCTCTTTCTGATACTCGCCGCAGTGTCCGCGATTATGTCGATGGGCGTAGGCGTCAATTACAAACTGGTCGATTATCTGCCGAAGGACTCGGAATCGACAAAGACAATCGAGATCCTGAATGACGAATTCGGCGGAGCCCTTCCGAATGCGCGGGTTATGGTGACAAATGTCTCCGTTGCCGAGGCGCTTGAGATGAAGGATAAGCTTAAGGCGATCGACGGAGTGGGGGATGTAACCTGGCTCGACGACGCCATTGGCCGTGACACATTAAAGGATACTCCGATTGATTTTCTCGATCGTGACACGGTTAAAGCTTACTATACCGACCGCAAGGCCCTCTTCACCGTTACGATCGAAAACGGAAGCGAATCCTCGGCGGTTGCCTCGATTCGCGCGCTGATCGACGCCGGCGGGAATACGGAGAATGCCGCCTCGGGAGACGCGGTCAATACGGCGGCCATGCAGGAGATGTCCGGTTCCGAAGTCACGAACGCGATGCTGATCCTGATACCGGTCATCCTCATTATCCTGTTTCTTACCACAACCTCGTGGATAGAACCCGTACTTTTCCTGTTGGCGATCGCGATTGCCGTCATCGTCAACATGGGAACCAATCTCTTTTTCGGAGAGATTTCATTCGTGACCAAGTCCGTAAGCCCGATTCTTCAGATGGCGGTATCCCTGGATTACGCGATCTTTCTTCTGCATAGCTTCCGGGATTTCAGGAAAGTCATGAATCCGGAAGAGGCTATGGCCGCCGCCATGAAGAGGTCGTTCTCGGCCGTAGCCGCAAGTGCCGCCACAACGGTCGTCGGCTTCCTGGCGCTCATCTTTATGCGTTTTTCCGTGGGAAAAGATCTGGGTCTCGTCCTTATGAAAGGCGTTATCCTAAGCTTCCTCTCGGTTATGATATTCCTTCCCGCGATGACACTCCTTCTTTACCGGATCATAGACAAAACAAGTCACCGGCCGTTTCTTCCGCCTTTTGAAAAGGCCGGGAAAGTACTTCTTCGCATCAGTCTTCCGCTCCTGATCGCTGCGGTGATCATCGTGGTGCCCGCCTTTCTGGCGCAAAGCAAGACGACATACCTTTACGGAATGGACACGTCGGCATCTGCGACAAGAGCCGGTATCGACGAAGGCAAGACTACTTCTGTTTTCGGAAAAGATAAACTTCTGGTCTTGCTGGTTCCCCGGGAATCGGCGGGAAGGGAGAAGGAGCTGTGTGATGCTCTTGCCGATATGCCGCACGTTACGAGCGTCGTCTCTTACGTGACGATGGTGGGAAGTGACATCCCGCCCGATTATCTGGACGACGGAATCGTTTCCAATTTCTATTCGGAGCATTATTCAAGAATCCTGATCTATACCGATCTGGGCACGGAAGGTGAGGAAACTTTCTCCGCGGTTGCTGCCATACGGGATACCGCGAAAACCTACTATCCGGCTTCCTATCTCGGCGGTTCGGGTGCGACCCTGACGGATATGCGAAATGTCGTGTCGACGGATAATCTTATTATCAATATCGCGGCCATTGTCGGCATACTTATTGTTCTTTTAATTTCCTTTAAATCCCTGTCCATTCCCGTAATTCTGATTTTTACAATCGAGACGGCGATCTGGATCAACCTCTCCATGGGCTATTTTGCCGGCCTTTCCTATAACTTCATCGGCTTCCTCGTTATAAGTACCGTACAGCTCGGCGCTACGGTAGACTATGCGATCCTTCTGACCGACCACTATATGAGCAACAGGAAGATTATGAAGAAGAAAGAAGCGATCCTGAATACGCTCGCTATAAATCTTCCCGCCATACTGACCTCTGCGGCGATCTTGTCGCTGGCAGGCCTCAC
Organism: uncultured Mageeibacillus sp.; assembly: GCA_964617375.1. Lineage (GTDB taxonomy): Bacteria > Bacillota > Clostridia > Saccharofermentanales > Saccharofermentanaceae > Firm-13. The sequence goes on from CAZTXQ010000051.1 coordinate 4,234, forward strand.
ACTGGCCATGACGTCCTCAAACTCTGTGGTTGCGGAACTCGGAACGCTTCTTGGGCGTGGAACTCTATTGTCCTTTGTGATGGTAACATGCGCACTGCCTTCCCTTCTCCTGGTCACAGATAAGCTGATCCGGAAAACAACTCTGAAGAATGGATTTCTATTAAACGATAAAAACAGTGCCTCGCTTTGATGGGAAGCAGGCGACATAAAAAAGAAGAGGAAAACGATATGAAAAAGAAAAACATCCTTATTATGCTATCGTCCGTTGCATTGGCCGCAATTATGACCGGATCCTCTGTCCTTGCCGGACCCCCGGCCGGAGCAGATACGACTTCCGGTGTCATCCGGTATGCAGCAGACGGCGCTGCGGCCGCAACGGGAACCGGCCAGCCGTCTTCAAAGGAAGAGTCCGTTTACGGGATCCTGGGAGCGGACGGGACTGTTCAGAACCTCTATGCCGTGAACAGCTTCCCGGATGGAGGGACGGTCACGGATTACGGATCCTACAAAGATCTGATCAACTTGACGGGAGTCGAGAAGATCATACAGGAAGGGGACAAAATCACTATATCCGGCGGGCCTGATGCCGTGCGGTATCAGGGTACTCTTACCGATCTTTCCCTGCCGTGGAAGATATCGATCACATATACACTTGATGATCAGGCGATTCTTCCCGCGAACCTTGCGGGTAAAACCGGCCGCCTCTCCGTTCATCTTTCGGTAACACAAGGAGACGCGGCAAAGGAAGACTTTTACAATAGCTATGCCCTGCAGATGACCGTTGCACTGGATAACGACCTGTGCTCAAACGTGACATCCGAAGGATCTTCGGCAGTAGATGCGGGCGGCAAGAAGCAGCTCGTCTACACGATTCTTCCCGGAAAAGGCGCCGATATAACGATTACGGCAGACGTACACGACTTCGAGATGGACCCGGTCACGATCAACGGAATCCGAATGAATCTGGATTTCTCCGTCGATACTTCGTCTTATACCGCGCAGATCAAAGACTTAAGTGATGCACTGTCCGAGCTCGATTCCGGCGCGGGCGACCTTCTGGAGGGACTCGATCAGCTCGCGTCCGGTATGACCGACTATGAAGCCGGCGTGAAAACATACAAGGACGGCGTCGACAAGCTTGCAGGCGGAGCAGCATCCCTGAAAGGCGGAGCGGACACTCTGAAAAGTGGAGTCGATCAGCTCGCCGCCGGGGGAGCCTCTCTGAACACCGGCGCCGCAGCCATCGAAAAGAGTACCTTTGATCAGATCAATGCGCAGCTTGCCGGAATGGGATTAGGTCTTCCGGTTCTGACGCGCGAAAATTATGCCGAAGTACTTATGAACCTGCCCGATCTCGCCTCCATAAAAAGTCAGCTGGATCAGACGATCGCATTTACCGACGGAGTTCAGCAGTACACGCAGTCGGTAAGCCAGCTTTCGAACGGCGCGGGACAAATCTCCGAAGGCGCCGGCAGCCTCGCCGAAGGTGTGACCTCGCTTTCGAACGGCGCACAGGCCCTCTACGAGTCTGCGGATAAGCTGAACGACGCCGTGACCAAGGTGCGCGACGGCATGAAGGATTACAAAGACGGGACGGCGCAGCTCTCCGATGAGACATCGGATATGGACACCAAGATCGATGAACAGATCGATGAAATTCTCGGGTCTATTCTTGGACAGGAAATGGCACCGGGATCCTTTGTATCCGCGAAAAACACCGATGTGCTTGCCGTGCAGTTTCTGATGAAGACGGAAGCGATCCGCGTTCCGGAGGTAAAAGAAACCGCAGCCGTCGCAGCGGAACCGTCCTTCTGGGACCGTATTACCGCGCTTTTCGAGTTCTGATCCGGGCCGGATGGAGAATCTTAGGAAAATCTTAGGACCGCTTGACGGGCTTTGAGAAAATTTTCTATTGACAGGATGAAAACCGCTCGATATAATAATCACTGTTCGCTGAACGGATTGCCGCTTACAGCTACGGCACATAAGAGGTACCCGATCAGCACGTGATGCGCGCCTTTAGCTCAGATGGTAGAGCAACTGACTCTTAATCAGTGGGCCCCGGGTTCGAGTCCCTGAAGGCGCACCAACAACGAAGACCCCGACAGTTTTTGGACTGCCGGGGTTTTTTATTGTTATTGGGATAATTCCTTCGGCATACATCGTTAAGATCGGACTATTTATCGATTTTTATGGGGAACTTGATCTTCAGCATATCCGTAACCAATGTGTTGATTAGTTCGTTTGACTCCATTACGCCTTTGATTACTTCGGGATCTTCTCCGGAACCGACGCGGTTTGATAATATCGTCTTGATTTCGGGAGCGTGCTTCTTGATATAACGCATATATACTTTGGCTTCGTCTTTCATTTCCTGTTTTCTGTAGGTTGAAGAAATTACGAATGGAAACCAGAGATCATCGGGATAGATATCCAGGAGCACTATATAATCGTCTCTGGCCGCGTCATAGTCCTCATATTTTTTATAGTAATCAGCCCGCCCCAATAAATACTTGCCGTCGTTGTAATGCCGCTCGATCATTTTATTCAGGACGAGAATATACGGGGAGCTGAAAGCGCCGTATTTCAGATCATCCGTCTGTGCCCGATAATATTCGACAACCGTCTCGAAAAAGCCATGCGGAGAAGTTCTTTTTCCTGCCATGTATCTACGAAATAGTTGTAAACGGTGTTTTTTGTCTTGCCATTTTTCGGTATAAAGAAAAATATCGGATAAATAAAATTCATAGATAAACTCCTTGTGTTTATGAATAATAGCATCCATAACAAGATTGCATAAATTATTATTAATTATATTCATTCCGGGGTAGTAATAAAATAGGCGTAGACTTCTTCGTAAAAAAATGTATTAGCAAATGGTCCGGATTTTCAAAAACAACTTGTTGTTATTATTCTTTGCCAATTTTTTCGAAAAAAGGAAAACTCCGATCAATTAGGACTATAATATTTTTATAAGCTTGCTTATGAAAAACTTTGGGTTTATTTCCTCGTATATAAACGCGCGCGGAAGTAACGGGAGGATGTTATATGAAACACAATAGATTGCGGTTTTTATCCGTATTTATGAGTGTAGTACTCGTGACCGGTATTTCAGCGTCTTTTGGTGAGAACGTTCTGGCAGATGCATTGGGCACAACGGCGGACATACTGTCCGGTACATTGCAAAGCGGCGGGGAGAATCCATTTGCGGATTCGGATGAACTTTATGAGGAATCGGTTGCCGCAATGGCCGGTACGGGGAGCGCGGCTAGTGACAGCACGATCGGAGCTCAATCAATACCGGATTCGACGAAGAATCCGTATATGCTGCAATTCTCTCAGGATTGTTCTCTTGATACGATTTATGGTTTGATTAAGGATCTGGACTATAAAGTGATCGGCAAAAGCGAGGATCGCCTCTTTACGATTCGTTCTGCTGATGACATTGACAGTATCCGGGCAGCATTTGGTCCATATTGCACTTCGGTGGATAAGGACACGCTGATATCGCTGTCCGACGAAGAAGCACCCTCTGCGGATCCGTCCCTGTCCCTGCAATACACGCCGACGGATACGTATTATTCACGTGAATGGCATATAGCAGATATGAATGTCGACGATGTCTGGGATACGACACGAGGCACCGCAGACGTTCTGGTCGCGGTTATCGATACGGGTCTTGACAAGACACATCCGGATCTGCAGAACGCGAACATACGAGACGGGCTCGATGCCGTCTATTCCGGCGCCTGTATCAAGGATTATGAAGGGCACGGAACGACCACGACAGGCCTTATAACGGCCGTTATGGATAACGGTATCGGCATTGCCGGTATCGCTCCGAATGTAGGAATTATACCGATCAGCTGCATGGACAATGGCGGAGATATGTATTCATCTTATGTTATTACGGCTATCCGGGCCGCAGCGGACGCATCCTGTGACATCATTAACATGAGTCTTGGATCCTCGACCTACTCAAGCGAGTTTAACAGTGCTGTACAGTATGCCTACGGCAAAGGCTGTATTGTGGTGGCATCTGCGGGTAATTCGGCCGATAAGGGTAATCCGGTCAATTATCCGGCCTCCTATGATCACGTTATTAGTGTCGGAGCGGTGGACAGCAGCAACGTAATCACTTATTTTTCGAACTATAACAACTACGTTGATGTCGTCGCTCCGGGACAGCAGGTCTATACAACAACATCCTATGGCATAGATGGCACGTATTATGCTTATTGCAGCGGTACGTCCTACTCGTCGCCATGTGTCGCAGGCGTAGCCGCGCTTGTAAGAAGTGTATATCCGGATGTGACTCCGGATTCATTTGAATCATTGGTACAGACAACAAGTTCGGATCATGGCGCTGCCGGATACGACCAGTATTATGGATACGGACTCATCAATGCTCAGGCACTGCTCGAGCAGATGGCAAGCGAGATGCATATTTCGTACCAGAGTCATGTTCAGGATATCGGATGGCAGGGATTCGTATCCGACGGAGCTGTAAGCGGAACAAGCGCGCAGTCCAAGCGTCTTGAAGCCATTCAAATTCAGTTGGATAACGGAAATACAGGAATCTCGTACAGAACGCACGTGCAGGATTACGGCTGGATGGACTGGGTCTCAAACGGAGCGACGAGCGGAACCAGCGGAGAGTCAAAGAGACTCGAAGCGATCGAGATTCAGCTCACGGGCAATGCCGTCTCCTTATATGATGTGTATTATCGCGTACACGCGCAGAATATCGGTTGGATGGGATGGGCCAAGAACGGCGAACCGTCCGGTACGGCAGGCTACGCATACCGCCTTGAGGCCATTCAAATCGTTCTCGTAAGTAAGGGCGGAGCTGCCCCGGGATCTACGGATCAGGCGTTTGTGGATTATGCGGCGCAGCCTCGCGTGTCATATCAGTCCCATGTGCAGGATATAGGATGGCAGGGATTTGTCTCGAACGGAGAGATGTCAGGCACCAGCGGTCAGTCCAAGCGACTCGAGGCTATGTGTATTAAGCTCGAAAACATCGACGGCGGCATCGAGTACAGGACTCACGTGCAGGATTACGGATGGATGAATTGGGTGTCAAACGGTGCAGCAAGCGGTACGAGCGGTGAGTCCAAGCGCCTCGAAGCCATCGAGATCCAGCTTACCGGCAATGCCGCCAATACATACGACGTGTACTATCGCGTACACGCACAGAACTTCGGCTGGCTTGACTGGGCCAAGAACGGAACATCTTCCGGTACGGCGGGATTCGCCTACCGTCTTGAGGCAATCCAGATCGTTCTCGTTCCCAAGGGCGGCGCAGCGCCGGGTGCCACGGACAGACCGTTTGTTCAGGCCTGATTCCATCTTTTGATCGGAAGCTTAGAATAATGCCGGCATTGGCAAGGTTTTTGCCAATGCCGGTTTTTATGTCGCTTCCCGACTGAGAATTCTATGGAAAGTATTGCCCGTTTGCGGTACAATAGACAAGTAAATAGACACGTTTATCATCTATTTCGTAAAGAGGTGAATCATATGGGAAATCGGAATATCAACAATAAGGAAACCAAGAAGAAGAAAAAGAACGATATCGGAGCGCCTTCCTCTTCCGTTCTGAAGAGCGTCGTAGCGCAGCCTGAGATCATTAAGAAACCTAAGAAGGTCACTAAGGACGAATAAAGCGAAATGAGAGATTGATGACGGATAATCGAAAAATAGCCATGACGCATGGAGGAAACTTCCATGCAGACGATGTTTTTGCCTCGGCACTTCTAAAAATTGTATACCCGGATATTGAAATTGTCCGCGGGTTTCAGGTACCCGCCGATTTCACGGGAATTGTATTTGACATTGGATTCGGTAAGTATGACCATCATCAGGCAAATGCCGAGGTGCGGAGTAACGGTATTCCGTACGCGGCATTCGGCTTGTTGTGGCGCGAATTCGGCGAGGGTATTCTTGCGGCCGGCTGCCGTCCGGAACATGCCGAGCGGGAAGCGCTTCGCTTTGACGAGAAGTTTGTTCAGCCGCTCGACGAAGATGACAACACAGGATGCGGCAACCTCTTGTCGGGGGCGATCTCCGCTTTTAACCCGAGCTGGGATTCGAAGGATTCTTCGGATACGTGCTTTGAGAAGGCGGTCTTTTTCGCAGAACAGATTCTTCGGAACAAATTCGACAGTATTATGAGCGTCAGCCGTGCGATGACGATGGTCGGTCAAGCGCTTGAGAAATCGCAGGACCGCATTGTGGTGCTGCCGGTTTTCGCGCCGTGGAAAATGACTCTGGTCAGGTCGCGTGCTGAATTTGTTGTATACCCGTCACCGCGTGGCGGCTACAGCGCACAAGCCGTTCCCTATGAGACGGACGGCACAGAGATGAAGTGCGGTTTTCCGGCGGAATGGGCCGGAAGATCCGAGGATGAACTTCAGCTTATTACAGGATTGAAGACGATTCATTTTTGTCATAAAGGCCGATTCATCATTTCGACAGATACCTTGGAAGATGCCGTAGCGGCTTGCAAGATGGCACGAAACAGCGGCTCGAATAATAGACGGAACGGCCGCTAACAGAAAGGTATAGATATTTATGCTGCTGACCGCAGAGAAAATATTCAAGAGCCACGGCGGCAGGCCGATTCTTAACGGGATATCCCTCTATCTGAACGAAGGCGACAAAATCGGTGTCATCGGTGTCAACGGCATCGGCAAATCGACATTCTTAAATATCCTTGCACAGCAGGAAGAACCCGACGAAGGCACGATCACGCGAAGCGCAGCGGTTCGCGTCGAGTATTTGCGGCAGAATCCGGAATGGGACGAGAAACTTACGCTCCTGGAGCATGTCTTTAAGGGTACATCTTCGAATGTGCGCGAGACGAAGGAATATGAAGCGAAGACGATTCTGACGAAGCTGGGACTAACCGAATTCGACAAGCCGGTTTCCGAGCTTTCCGGCGGGCAGAGAAGGCGCGCTTCCATCGCAGCGGCCCTCATACATCCGTGCGAGATCCTGATCCTGGATGAACCGACCAATCATCTCGACAACAAAATGACGGAGTGGCTCGAGGCATATCTCGAAAAATTCACGGGTGCTCTGGTCATGGTCACGCATGACCGGTATTTTCTGGACCGGGTCGTAAACCGGATTGTAGAAATTGACAAAGGGAATCTTTATTCCTATCAGGCCAATTATTCGAAGTATCTCGAGCTCAAAACCGAACGCGAAGATATGGCCGCTGCGACCGGCCGGAAAAACAGAAGCATTTTGAGACGGGAATACGAGTGGCTTATGCAGGGGCCCAAAGCCCGCGGAACGAAGAGCCGCGAGAGAATCGCACGTTACCATGACTTAAACGGCAAGATTACGACGGCGGAAAACAAGAACCTCGAAATGTCTTCCATATCGAAGCGCCTGGGAAGAAAGACGATCGATATCAAGAACATATCCAAAACCTTCGGAGGGCGGCTTCTGATCGACCATTTTGAGGGAGTTCTCCCGAGAGATGCCAGAATAGGCATTATCGGGCCGAACGGATGCGGCAAATCGACATTTCTCAACATCTTGAGCGGACGGCTTTTCCCGGACGAAGGCGAAGTCGATTTCGGAGAGACGGTGAGGGTCGGTTATTTTTCGCAGGACAACGCGGATATGGATATGTCCCTTCGCGTCATCGAATATATCCGGAGTATCCGTGAGACGATCGAGACAGCAGACGGAACGGTTTCCGCATCGCAGATGCTCGAGAAATTTCTTTTTACACCCGAACAGCAGCGGACAGAAATCCGGCGACTGTCAGGCGGCGAGAGAAGACGCCTTTATCTCCTCGGCATTCTCATGGAAGCGCCGAATATTCTTCTTCTCGATGAACCGACAAACGATCTCGATATAACGACACTTACGATTCTCGAAGACTATCTGTCGACATTTAAAGGGGCGGTTATCGCGGTTTCACATGACCGGTATTTTCTCGATAAAGTCGCCGACACGATCTACAGCTTTGACAGTGACGGGAAAATCCGTGCCTTTGTCGGCAACTATTCGGAATACTGCGAAGAGCGCGGGCAGGAAGAAGCCGTACGCGTTCCGGAGAACAAGAGTAAGACTTCCGCCGAGCGGGCACCGTCCCGCGAGAGGAAGCTTAAATTCACATTTAACGAGCAGCGCGAATATGACCGGATCGATGCGGATATTGCCGAACTTGAAGAGCGGATTCGAGAAGCCGAGCGCAAAATCCAGGACGAGGCCAGCAATTATGTGGCACTTCAGGAATGGATGTCCAAGAAGGATGAACTCGAGAAGCAGCTCGAGGAGAAGACCGGGCGCTGGGTTTATTTAAGCGAACTCGCCGAGAAAATTGAGGAAGCGGGCAAGTAAGACGCCTGTGTTTTTCTACATATACGATCGCAGCAAGGGGCTGTCTAAAATGACTTGTACAGAAGTCGGATGAGACAGCCTTTTTTTGATATTTCTTTCTGATTCTTTCCCGCGCTGAGGCGAGACTGCCGCCTGAATTGGCTCCGGCATTTTTAGGTGGTATTCTTCTGTACACCGGCGTGGTAGGTACGCCGATGCCCCGATGCGTTGTTTTTTATCATTGCGAGCCTACTCAATCCGCATCTGAGTGCATTTGAGTAGGTTGAACTTCTGTTTATTGAATGCAGCCTGGATTGGTTACTGGACGATTTCAGGTTGTAGTCATTGGTAAATATCCTCTGCAAGCATCAAAAAATGCCGGCTCGTATGAACATTATATTGGTGCCAAAATGTTCCACGTCCGTTCATTCTTTTGGTACATTTCGTTTTAAGATCACCCCTTTATGAGCGGCATTCACTTATGAGATGCTTTTTCTTTTTAACCGATACGTGTTAGAATTTAATATAAGTATAAGGCACGAATATTGTGGACTGATCTGTGATGGAAGGGCGGGTATGGACGGCCCGCGCGAATACGGAGGTGAACGGTATGAAAGCGATCAATATTGGCGGAAGCGGAATTCTGGCTTCGGAAATTGCGCTCGGCTGTATGCGAATTCAAAGTATTTCTTCGGAAAAGGCTGCGGAGCTTGTATTAACCGCACTTGACAACGGCATCAACTTTTTCGATAACGCCGACATATATGCGGCGGGAGAATCGGAAGAAATCTTCGGAAATATCATAAAAGCGGCGGCGGTTCCGCGCGATAAGATTTATATCCAGACAAAATGCGGAATATGCGACGGCTATTTTGATTTTTCCCGAGAACATATTATCGAAGCTGTAAACGCGAGTCTCAAGCGCCTCGGGACGGATTACCTCGACGTACTTCTCCTCCATCGTCCCGATGCTCTTATGGAACCCGAAGAGGTCGCGGAAGCTTTCTCGCTCCTGCATGCGGCAGGGAAGGTCCGCCATTTTGGTGTCAGCAATCAGAAGCCGATGCAGATCGCCCTTCTCCGGAAGTATCTGGAATGGCCGATCATTGCGAATCAGCTGCAGCTCAGCATTGCGCATTCCCAGATGATCCGTCACGGCTTTGAGGTCAATATGGAGACCGAGGGAGCGGTGGACCGGGACGGAAGCGTTCTCGACTACTGCCGCCTGTACGATATTACGATACAGGCGTGGTCGCCCTTCCAGCACGGATTCTTTGCGGGCCCGTTCCTGGGCAGCACCGAGTACAAGCCTCTCAATGCGATGCTGCAGGAAATCGCCGACACCCGGGGCGTTTCCGTCACCGCGATCGCGATTGCCTGGCTCCTTCGTCATCCGGCCGGAATTCAGCCGGTCGTCGGGACGATGAATGTGACACATCTGAACGAAATCTGTCAGGCTTCCGGCATCCGCCTTACGCGAAAAGAATGGTACGATATCTATGTTTCCGCCGGGAACAAACTCCCCTGATCCGGATCGCTTAAGATTTTACGGGATACCGGTGGGCGGCGCGAAAAGAATCGTGCCGCCCATCGTTTTTACAAGACGAAAAGAATCGTGCCGCCCATCGTTTTTACGAGGACCGGATCGTTTCCATTCATAGGATATTTTGACAAATGGTGCTATAATAAATCGTCCGTTCAGGCGTTGCCATACGTCCTGAGCAAGATTACTTAAGGAGGATATTGCATGAGTTCTTATCAGTTGGAAACCAAATGTGTTCAGTCCGGATATACGCCGAAAAACGGGGAGTCCCGTGTCATGCCGATTGTGCAGAGCACGACCTTCAAGTATTCGTCGACCGAGCAGATGGGACGCCTTTTTGATCTGGAGGAATCCGGATATTTCTATACACGTCTTCAGAACCCCACAAATGATAACGTCGCCGCGAAGATCTGCGACCTTGAGGGCGGTGTCGCCGCGATGCTGACATCTTCCGGTCAGGCCGCTTCCTTCTATTCCGTCTTCAATATCTGCTCTACGGGTGACCACGTCGTATGCTCGTCCACCATATACGGCGGAACCTATAATCTGTTTGCGGTTACGCTGAAACGTCTCGGTATCGACTTTACCTTCGTTTCTCCGGACGCCGGCGAGGACAAATTGAACGCCGCATTCACTCCGGCTACCAAGGCCGTCTTCGGTGAGACGATTGCGAATCCCGCGATGACCGTACTGGATATCGAGAAGTTCGCCAAGGCCGCCCATGCACACGGCGTACCGCTGATCGTCGACAATACGTTTGCCACACCGATCAATTGCCGGCCGATCGAATGGGGCGCCGACATTGTCATTCACTCCACAACGAAATACATGGACGGTCACGCGACCAGCGTCGGCGGCTGCATCGTCGACAGCGGCAACTTTGACTGGAACGCATATTCCGACAAATTCCCGGGTCTTACGACACCGGACGACTCCTACCACGGCGTAACCTACACCGAGCGATTCGGCAAGGCCGCCTATCTGGTTAAGGCGACCGTTCAGCTTCAGCGCGATCTGGGATCCGTACCGAGCCCGCAGAACTCCTTCTATCTGAATCTGGGCCTCGAGACACTGCATCTTCGCGTACAGCGACACTGCAGCAATGCCCAGACGGTTGCCGGGCACCTTCTCAATCATCCGAAAGTCGGCTGGGTACGTTACCCGGGACTCCCTTCGGATTCAGAGTATGAGCTGGCGCAGAAGTATCTGCCCAAGGGCTCCTGCGGCGTCATGTCGTTTGGCGTTAAGGGCGGAAGAGCAGCGGCCGTAACTTTCATGGACAGCCTGAAGATGGCCGCGATCGTGACACATGTCGCTGATATCAGAACCTGTGTTCTTCATCCGGCAAGCCATACGCACCGTCAGATGAGCGATGCCGAGCTTGCGAAGGCCGGCGTCAGCCCCGACTTGATCCGGTTATCTGTCGGCATCGAGAATGTCGAAGACATTATCGCGGATCTGGATCAGGCACTGGCGAACGTGTAAGAGTATTTTTCGCGAAAAGCAAAGGGTTGGAGCAAATGAATGCTCCAACCCTTTTTTATATCCGGATGACAATATATAAATCCGGATTATGCCCGAAAAGAAGATTCTATTCTTACGCTCCGAGCGCGGAATCGATCATTTTCTCGTAGACATTTTTGGGAGAGAGACCGACTTTCTTTTCCACCGCGACGCCGTCCTTGAAAAGGATGACGGTCGGAATGCTCATGACGCCGTATTTGGCGGCGATATTCTGCGCGGTATCGATGTTCAGCTTGCCCACCTGAATCTTGCCGGAATAGTCTTCGGCGATGGCGGCAATGGTCGGGGAGAGCATGCGGCACGGCTGGCACCAGTCCGCGTAGAAATCAACAAGTGTGATCCCCTTTTCGATGGCGGCTCCGAAGGTCTCGTCTGTCAGTACTTTTTCATTCTCGTTCATGTGTGTTTCCTCCTAAATATTTGGGTTTCGGATTGTAATAGATTCGTTTTCGAGCGGCTCCGGGCTTACTTCTCCATGCCGCACGCTGTACAGTCGCGGTATGTCTTCTCGCGGCCCTCGCGGTCCATTTCTCTGGCCTGATAATGCCGGTAACCGCCCGCCAGATTTCTTGCCTTGAAGCCGTGCCCGCGAAGGATCTGCTCCGACAGATAGCCGCGGAGGCCGATCTGGCAGGTGACGTAGATGTCCTTATCGGCCGGGAGCTCGGATAGCCGCTCGCGCAGACTGTCAAGCGGGATGTTGACGGCGCCTGGGATCGTTCCGCGCTCAAATTCCCCGACCGTACGGGTATCGAGAAGATATGCGTTTTCGGGAAGCGAGGCAAGATCCTCGATGTAGAACGGGTCTGTCTTGCCGGTCAGGATATTCTCCGCGGCATAGGCGGCCATGTTCACGGGATCCTTGGCGGACGAGAAGGGCGGCGCATAGGCGAGTTCGAGCTCTTCTAAGTCATAGACGGTCATGCCGCCGCGGATTGCCGTCGCGAGGACGTCAATTCTCTTGTCGACCATCTCGTAACCGGTGATCTGCGCACCGAGGATTTTACCGTCATCGGGCGCGAAAAGCATTTTGATGAACATCGATTTGCCGCCCGGATAGTAGCCGGCGTGCGAATTCGAGAAGGTTAGCGTCTTCTTGTATGGGATTCCGAGACGGTTTAGGGACTTCTCGGATTCACCCGTGACCGCGACCGCCATATCGAAAATCTTCGCGATGGCCGTTCCCTGTGTGCCGTTGTACCGGCGCGGGATTCCCACGATCAGGTCCGCGACAAGGCGAGCCTGTTTGTTGGCGGGAGACGCGAGCGGGATGACCGCACTCTCGCGGCCTGTGAAGGTCAGGACGCCGATTGCGTCGCCGACGGCATAGACGTCGGGGCCGCTTGTCTCGAAACGATCGTTCACGAGAATCTGTCCGCGCGGTCCGAGTGCGATTCCCGAGTCTCTAAGGAACGCGGTTTCCGGAACGACGCCGATGCTCAGGATAACAAGGTCGGCGTCGACTCTTGTACCGGATGCCAGCTCAACATATTTGTCGGCGATTTCTTTGGCGGTCTCATTGACATAGAGGAGAACGCCTTTCGAACGCACATGGTTGTGAAGGTCATAACTCATGTCGGAGTCGATCGCGCCGATCAGATGATCCGTTGCTTCAATGATCGAGACCTTAAGTCCTCTTGCATGAAGATTCTCGGCCATTTCGACGCCGATGAAACCTCCGCCGATAATCGCGGCGGTCAGCGGTTTGCGATCCGCGATGAAGTCATATATTGCCATCGTATCGGGAATCGTTCTTAAGGTAAATACATGCGGCTTGTCGGTGCCGGGGAACTTCGGACGGATCGGCGATGCGCCGGGGGACAAGACAAGCTTGTCATAGCTCTCCGTATAGGTTTCACCCGTCTCGCCGTTTCGAATGACGATACTTTTACGTTCTGTGTCGACAGAGAGGACTTCGCTTTTGACTCTGACGTCCACGTTGAATCTTTTCGCGAATCCTTCCTTGCTCTGGACAACGAGATCCCTCTTGTCTTTGATGACTTCACCGATATAGTAAGGAAGTCCGCAGTTTGCATAGGAAATGAAGGGGCCCTTTTCGAGCATGATAATCTCGGCATGCTCATCGTTGCGTCTCAGACGGGCTGCCGTACCGGCACCTCCCGCCACACCTCCGACCAGAATAACTTTCATAGAATTGATCTCCTTTCCATCGAATCAAAAAGTGAATATGCGTGCGTAATAACCGAACCATCCTAGAAGCATCAGTAGACCCATCGCTACAAGCAAGAGACCGCTTACGATCTTAACCGCCTTCATATGCCGCTTGAACCATGCGAAAACGCCGGTCAGTTCACGGAAGAGAAGGCTGGTAAGGACGAAAGGAATGGTAAGTCCGAGCGAGAATACCAGAAGCAGCAGTGTTCCCTGAAGAAGCGTTTCGGCCTGGCTGGAGAGAAGAAGCGCCGATCCGAGGAAAGGACCCAGGCAAGGCGACCATCCAAGACTGATTGCGATTCCCAGGAGAAAGGCGGATATCTTGCCGCCCAGCCGCTCGGGGAAGGGAAGACGGCGTTCGCCGTTCAGAAACGGTATCCGGATAAGCCCGGTCATATGTATGCCAAGAAGGATGATAATGACGCCGGAGATTCTTTCCAGGAGATCCCGGTGTCCCTGCAGGAGCTGACCGAGTGCGGTTGATGTCGCGCCCAGAATGACAAATACAAGAGTAAATCCGAGCGAAAAGAAAAGTGTGTTGACAATCGGTGCCTTGTCGCGCTTCGTCTTTGGGGCAACGGGGGCCTGGTTGATTCCGTCCGATTGAGGCGCGGCTGCATCTTCTTTTGTTGTATCCGGACCTTTGCCCGAAAGATACAGGAGGTAGACAGGCAGCATCGGGAGGATGCATGGCGATACGAATGCCAGCAGACCTTCGAGAAATACCAGAAAGAAAGCGGTTATATTCATTCCCTTGCCTCTTCCACGGCTGCCTTCAGCGTTTCGAGATTCGTAGATCCTTCAATTACCTCTATTATAATGCCATCCTTGTCAAGAATATAGGTTTCCGGTATGTAGTAGGCTTCATAGAGAGACGACACATTCCCGTCGTCAAAGACCAGGGGAAAAGTGAAGTTGTTCGCCGTTACGTATCCGTGCGCCGTATCCTTCGTCTCATACACGCCGTCGGTCATATTGATGGATAGTATGACGACGTCTGCATCCGATCCGGCTGCCGTTATTCCATCCTGAATGGTCTGAAAATAGGGCATCTCATCTCTGCAGGGTCTGCACCAGGAAGCCCAGAAATTGATGAGTACGATTTTGCCGCGATAATCCGAGAGGGTTACCTCTTCGCCCTCATAACTCTTAAGAGTGAAGTCGTACGCGAGATCGCCAATGTTGACTCCTTCTGCCGGAGCGGTTGAAGAGGTTGCAGAAGTATTCCCGGAATCTGTCGTCGAGGCGGATGAGGACGAAGCGTCTGACGTTTCAGCTACGGCGGTTATGCCGATTGTGGTGGAGGTGATATCGGAAGCATCGGTACCGGTCAGTACAGTGTCGTTCTTCATATTCTCCGACAGCGCGCTGTATAGAAGGCCTCCTCCGATGAAAAGAACGAGGGCCACAGCCAGAATGATGATTAACTTCTTGTACTTCATAATTATTTCCTCCGTATCCGATTGAAAACCGGTTAGTATAGTGTTAACATATCTATATATCTTGATATCATGCTATTTAGATCTCTTGATCAGGAACCCTTAAAATTATTATATCATGATATTTGAATGTGTCAATGCAAACCGGTATCCGGAGGCAGGCACACAGTGCTTTTCAAGAACTCGAAAACGCAAACGCTCAGACAAGGAGAACCATATGAACCATGACGAATTGAACAGACGTGCCGAAGTCCTCAAAGTACTGTCGCATCCTCAGCGCTTATGTATTCTGCGCGGCATCAACATGTACCACTGCAATGTCGGAAAGATTCAGGAGACGTTGGGTCTCACCCAAAGCGGTCTGTCGCAGCACATCTCGAAGCTGAAGGCCGCCGGCATCATCAAAGGCGAGAGAAACGGCAAGGAAATCTGCTACCGCGTAGTCGATGAGACGGCGCTTCGCATCGTCGACATGATGTTCGAAGGAATCGAATAAATAATTTTCGTAAGTTATGCTTATATGCGAAAACAAGAGTTGTAAGTAGTATTGCAGTGTGCTAAATTTAACCTAGCAAAATAAGACATAAAGTTGACAGGAGTATTCAACAATCGGTGAATACTCCTTTTTATTGATTCGCTTAACGCACCCGTGCGAAGAAGGAGGGAATGAATGAAGAAGAAGGTCCTATGTAGAACCGTACTCATGATCGCACTAAGCGCGAGCTTGATGCTCACCGGTTGCGAGAGGTATCGTGCGGCTTCTCCCGAGACGACCGTTCCCGAAACGGCGGTGGAGACGACAGCGGTGACGGAGATCACGGCCACGCCGACGGCGGTACCGACGGTTACACCGACACCTGTTGTATTAACCGCAAATGCGAACGGAATCAATCCGATCGATACATCGGTCCGGACAGATTTTGCACCGACGCTCTACACCGTAACCGGTCAGACGGCGACGGGGAAGACGGCTGTGTGGAAGGACGTATACCGCGAGACCGCATCCCGGTACCTGATCGCAGGCGATATCGTTACGGTGGTTGCCATTGTCGGAAACGAGTCCCGCCCGTATGCGCTCCTGGACACAGGTGAGTACGTCTTGCTTGCGAGCCTCGAAGCGGTACCGGTTGCGACAGCGACACCAACCGCCACACCGAAGCCGACCAAAGCTCCGACAAAGACTCCGACCGCAACGACCGCGGCTCCGGCTGGGACCACGGCACCAACATCGACGGAACCGCCGGCTCCCCCGCCGGTTACGTCGCCTTCGTACTACCCGAACGCGGAGAATATAAGGAACCTGATTGTCGGATCGCTTCAGGCGCAGGGGAGATGGTTTCCGGATGCAGTGTCTACTGGCGGTGGATCTGCAAACGTACCGGTCGATTATTTTCTGGATGATCAGGAATTTGCGAATTATTACCTTGGAAAATTCAAACCTGAATACAACAACGCTGGTGTATCCATTAGCGTCACGATTGTTAAGGCACCAAATGAATGGAGCACCAACTGCGACTATGTGCTGTTTTCAAGTACTGACTGTCCGATGCCGGCAGCCTGATGAATTAATTACATAGCATTAATCCGAAAGCGGATTCCCTTACCGGGTCCGCTTTTTTGTTGGTGCGCCACGCATGGCGATTAACTTGACGGTGAAAGTCCGTTATGGGGGTAT
>CAZTXQ010000052.1:0-3593 GCA_964617375.1 uncultured Mageeibacillus sp.
AAATAAAGTCCTCACTCTTCTGTTGGAAAGCTTTCAGATTCGCACTTTTCTTCTCTTGTGTGTCTGTGGAGGACTGGATGGACTGGATTACATCATCTAGATTGCAAACGTTACTTGCGACATTCAGAGATTTCTGTTTCAGCGAAAATAATTCTGAAGAGTAACCGGATACGCTGTTCATCACATCGGTGATCAGCGTTGGCAACTGGTTGATTTTATTCTCGTATAGCGCAATTGTGGCCATTACTTCGCTCCTGTTCAATTGATATATTTAAGCGTTCATTTCTTGTAATCAAGAATTACTGAGTAATTTTTTCTATTGTATCACTTAAAAACAAAAAAAATAAACATATTTTGAGAGAACAAGTTATTTTCTTGAGCTTTTCTTGTTCTATTCGTTACTTATACATTTGACCTTTCATAAGGAGATTGCGGATGACCCTAGAGTTTTTTCCCGCACTCTGTACAGAAGCGAACGGACGAGGAGATCCGGCAGCCGCAGGAAGGGCAGAAGCGTGTCAGTGCGGGAGTAACCGGAGAAACAGCCGCGCGCGTAAGGTCTTCGCTGTTCCCCGCGAAAACTTTCCTGAGCTTTTGTTCCCAGGCATCGGGCGAGGAGTGAATGATGCGGCCCGCGGAGAGCGACCGGAGTCTTTGGAGGGACGGCGTGCGGTCGACCAGAATCTTGTAGGAACCGGCGGCTTCTTCGAGAAGTTCGGCGTCCGTGAAGGTCAGGAATTCTCTCCGGAAACGGCAAGCCTCGAAAGCGCGGTTAAAGAGCTGTAGAAAATCCTCATATGTTCCGCCGGTCCGGAAGATGTACGACGCGGCGGCCGCCTCTTCGGGAAGGCAGAGCTCCAGGGCCGCGTACTTGTGGTCTTCGGACGGAAGCACGGCCCAGAAAATATAGGGTGAAGAGGCATCGGACGAGCCGGCGGCCGGGGTACTGTCGGCAGACGATTCGGGATTCGCGGTATTCTCGAGACCCGTCGATTCACCGTCATCTACCGAAGCCCCCGAATACGAAAATTCCCCCTCCGCCATAGCCGCAAATCCAAGCGCGAGCCTCGTACCGTCGCCGAGTGTTTTAAGCCGCGGATATGTGACGGCCAGATTCCCCGTGAAGCGTCCGCGCATGGCCTCTTCAAGCTCATGCGGTATTCCGCTGATCGGGATCGCCGTATTCATGCGGTAAGCCGAAGTCAGGCGTGCAATCTCGGAGGAGGCGAGGGAAGGGAGAAGCGTTTTCAAGTCGGCGGCACGCTTTTTCGCGAGGCGATTGAGAGCTTCATCCAGCGTGTCGAGTAGCGGCGTTAAGTCGAATCCGGCCTCGAAAAGCGTCAGATTTTCACCCGAATCGAAGGTCATGCGGACAGCGTATGACTCTTTTTGAAGGGCCTTTAAAAAGCCCAGCGGCAGGCGTCTTGAGCTGCGGTCCGGTGTCAGAAGCAGCAGGCAATCGTCGAAAACGCGGATGACGGCCGGACCGCCGTGCTGGCCGGTCTCGTCTGTCAGGAGGCAGCGGGCCCCGATCTCGATAAGCGGCGCGCCGGTCTCGAAAAAACTTGTCTGCACCTTAAGATTCATCGCCTTTAAGAAATCGTCATAGAACCAATCTTCTTCCGCGCCGAGGCGTGAGAATACAAACACTCCGTCATCCGTCTCTGCGCGCACGGTAAAGTTCTCGTGCGACAGACTCTGCACGGAAGAATAGGGCAGACGACGGATCTGTCCGCCGGCGCTTATTTCGAGCGCATCTTCGGCCGCGAAAAATTCCGCCCTGCCGGTCAGCGGGGCAGAATTCAGATGACCCGTATAGGTGCGTGACCGGGATTCGTCATTCAGATCGGGCATAGGAATACCTCAATAAGCGGCGGGCGCGCGTCAAGCCGGGTGGGATAACAAAGCGGTGGTCGCGCGCGTCAAGCCGGGTGGGATAGTCAAGCCGCGACCGTACGTCAGGTCCGGAGGCCATAGTCGAGCGGCGACCGTACGTCAGGTCCGGAGGCCATAGTCGAGCGGCGACCGGCGCGGCAGGTCCGGAGGCCATAGTCGAGCCGCGACCGTGCGTCAGATCCGGAGGCCATAGTCGAGCCGCGGTCGCGCGGCAAGTTATGACCTCAGATCTTTGAGCCGCATTCTCCGCAGAACCTCGTGCCGGGCGCGTTCTGGGCGCCGCAGGAAGGGCATTTTCCGGGTTCGGGCTTCGGAGCGTTCATCGGAGAGCCGCAATTGTTGCAGAACTTGACGGTCTGGGAGTTTTTCGCGCCGCAGCGGGGGCACTCTTTTAAGTCCATCGAAGCGCCGCAGTTGTTGCAGAATTTGCCGTTGCCGGCGGGCTTACCGCAAGTCTGGCAGATGGTGGTCTTGCTCTCGATCTTGCCTTTCCAGACGGTGGCCGTATCGCCGGCCTCGTCGATATTGCGTCTCATCGCTTCGGCGCGGGCCTTGGCGACGTAGATCTCCTGGCGGGGTGCGCACTCGGTGCAGAGTCCTTCGTCTTCGTTGAAGCAGTCGTCGCACACGTAATGGTTGCAGGAATGACAGCGATGGAAATGCTGCGTCGCCTCGTTCTGGGCACGCGCAAAGGCCGTTTCATGCTCCTTCTGCCATTCGGGACTCATGCCGTCGAAGCTCTCGGAAAGGATATTGCCACCGTGCTCGACGGAATAGCCGATGTCGCCGATCACGCCGCCGGCCAGACGGCCGAGAAGGCTCACGCCCTGCGTCAGATTGCGGATGCCCTTGCCTTTCTTGTACGTCTCCGACTGGATAAAAGAGCTCTTGTACCCGTCGCTGCAGGTATCACAGTAGAAAGTGAAGGTGAATCCGGCCTCTGTGGAATTGTCCTCGTAGTTTCTTGTGAAGGATTTCAGCATTTTTTCACGCTCCTTACTTCTTAAGCTTTGCCGTTATTTTTTTGCCGCACGCCGTGCAGTGAATGTTCTCGAAAAATTGCATCTCGCCGCAGCGCTTGTTGTCACACGGAACAAGAAGAGTCTTGCCGCACTTTTCGCATACGTCCGTGACGAAGGTCTGACCGCCGCAATGCGGGCAGACGATATGAAGGGGCCGGCCGCAGCCGGCGCAGATGTTCTGGCCTTTGTCGACGATCCGAAGACAGGCGGGACAGAGATATGCGAAGGGGCTTCGGCTGCCGCAGGAAGGGCAGAAGCGGGCGTCCCGGTCGACCAGGGTACCGCAGTGCATGCAGGGTTGTTTGTAACTTGCCGTAATGAACACCTCCGTCTTACTCATGAATAAATATTGCCAGAATTACATAACTCGTTAAAACATTCCTTACCACTCTATTCTAGAAAATATCAGGAATTTTTCAATATCTTTGCATATGAATTCTCAATAAACAGTGAGATATATTTTGGATAACTGTGAAATCTCTCAGAAACAAGCCAAAGACTGTCGTCTGCGCAGGGAGCTAGCCGTGTTTCTGAGTCAGGGAATTGCGTTTCTTTGTGGAAGGAATGTGTAATCGCGGGAGCATACAGCCTGAAAGAGCCCGAAAGTTAAAATAGGCGGTAGGTTGGTACTGCGCGGAGTAGCTTGACAAGGGAATCTACCGCCTAAAACAGCTC
>CAZTXQ010000052.1:3693-19718 GCA_964617375.1 uncultured Mageeibacillus sp.
TAAAACAGCTCAAAAGTTAAAATAGGCGGTAGGTTGGTACTGCGCGGAGTAGCTTTCGGCTGCATGTCATGCCTGGACGAAAGGGGGGAATACAAGAAAACGCAGCCAGACAGAGTCCGATCGATCTGGCTGCCCGCCGTTTTTATAACTCAATATTTACGCCGCGAAATTCTGCCATTCTCAAGGCAATAACGTGAATCCAATTTGACTTCGCTAGCCATCTGCCTATTGAAATTGACCAAATCCGCCCCAACGCCGCATACCCCGCGCCGTTCGTAATTGACCGAATCCTTCTGGACGAAGTCAACATGAAGTAATTCAGCCCTTTTTTCGCGAAAATCTCAGCCTGACCTGAAAACGGGACATCATTCGCTGTACTCTAAAAAATAAATAAGATTTCGAGCAGAATTGATCAAATAATTATTTCGTATATGCTAACTAAAGTATAATATGGCTTGTCATCGCTCTTAATTAGGTAAATAATTATATTAACAACTTAAGCCGGACAGGCTTTAGGGAGGATCTTATGGCGGGGACAGAGCAGCCCAGACTCAAAATTCTATACCTCCTCAAATTGCTTAAGGAAGAGTCCGACGATGAGCACGGCGTTCCGATGAAGAGAATTCTCTCTTATCTCGAACAGGCCGGCGTTTCGGCCGAGCGCAAATCGGTCTACCGCGACATCGAGACTCTTAAGGGATTTGGGTATGAGATTGAGAAGAGTCACGAACGGCCGGTCGGCTATTGTCTCCTTAACCGCTCTTTCGACATTGCGGAGCTGAAGTTCCTGGTCGATGCGGTACAGGCCGCGCAGTTTATCCCGGAAGATGTGACCGACAACCTGATCCGCAAGCTCGAAGCGGAAACGAGCCGCACGAAGGCGGTTGAGCTCAGACGGCAGGTTCATTATTCCGGACACATCAAGACGAAGAACGACCACGTCTATTACACAACCGGTACTCTCCACGACGCGATCAACCACAACGTGCGCGTCAGTTTTACATACATCGACTACAACATCGAGAAGGGCATCACGCCGCGCCGCTCGGGCGAGGCCTACGAGATCAGCCCGTACGCGCTCGTCTGGAACGACGACAAATACTACGTGGTCGGCTATTACGAGCGGTATTCCAAGGTGTGCAATTTTCGCGTCGACCGCATGAAGAGCGTTACCTGTTCGAAGCTCGCAAGCATCCCGGTGCCGGGCGACTTTGATCTGGACCGGTACATCCGGAACGAATTCGGCATGTTTACGGGAGAGACCGTATCGATCGACCTTCACTGTGACAACAGTCTCGCCAACGCCGTGCTGGACCGTTTCGGCACGGGCATTCCGATCCACCGCGACGGACCCGATGCCTTTATGGCGCACGTACAGGCGATCACCAGCCCCGTCTTCTACTCGTGGCTTTTCCAGTTCGGCGGCCGCGCGAAAATCATCAAGCCGGCAAGAATCGCAGAAGAGTACCGGAGGATGGTCGAGGACGTGCTGAGAAGCATGGTGTAAGGAAGGACGACAGTGCTCACAGCCGATGAACGACATATTTGATCTGGGCGTTTTCTAATGCTGTAAGCAAAAAAGAGCATATAACGGAATACTCTTGATGCCGTTCTCATAGCCGAAGTTTTTTGCGGATACACGTATGGCGTACGGTGGCTCATACAGTGATATAAAGTTCCTTAAGCTTTTAGCCTTTACATTTTCGGCTGATTTGGCTTCCAGGGGGATAATCTCTCCTTGTTTATTCTGGAAAACGAAATCCAATTCCGCTTTGCCCGGAGAACTCCAGTAGTATGGGGAGAAGCCTTTAACAACAAGGGTTTGCATGATATAGTTCTCGGCGAGCGCACCTTTGAATCCGTCAAAGCTTGGCGGACTGTTCAAAACAACGCCGGGAGCGATATCGAATTTGGAACACAGAAGGCCTGTGTCCATCATATATACTTTGAAGGAGCTATTGTCGGCATAAGCGCTAAGAGGCATTTTCCCTTCGGAAACCCTGACACATTTATTTATGATACCCGCCGTATTCAGCCAGTCCAGCGATGTCTCAAATTCATAGGCTCTGGCACCGTTTTTTATAACTTTATACAGGAACTTATGGTTTTCCTTTGCCAACTGCGCCGGAACACTTGCCCATGCTGCCATGATTCTTGTGGTTTCCTGCGGTGCGGCATATTTTGCCATATCCGCAATATAGGCATCATTCAAGGTTTTTTGAGCGGAGATTACAAAATCAAAATCTTTGGAATCCACATACTCGAAAACGACTCTCGGCATTCCCCCGACCAGTAAATACGTCTTGTACAGATCCATGGCGGTCTCGTGCAGGGAGAAGGGCGTAAAGTCCGTATAGGAATCTCTTATTAATTCACATAGATTTTTGTTGCCGGTTGCCCATAGGAATTCTTCAAAATCCAGCGGATACAGAGTCATCATATCCACCTTGCCTACGGGAAAAGAATACTTTTCCCGGTTAAGAGCAACGCCCAACAGGCTGCCTGCAGCGATGATGTGATATTCCGGAGCATCTTCGCAGAAATACTTTAAGGAGGTTAGAGCTCTCTCACAGGCTTGAATCTCATCAAAGATAATCAGTGTGTCGTTTTTTAAGATGGCCTGTCCGCTCTTGGCTGACAATTCACGGATAATTCTGTCCGGATTCAAATCGCGTTCAAAGATCGACGTGATTTCTCTGGAGTCCTCCATGTTGAAATAGACAATATTCTTGTAGTAGGTTTTTCCAAAAGTGAGCGCAGAATATGTTTTCCCGACTTGTCTCGCTCCATGAAGGATAAGAGGCATTCGTCTGGAGCTGTTTTTCCAGGATAACAGCTGATTTGAGATCATTCGTTCCATAAAGTGTAGTCACCTCACACTTATTGTAACCAAAAAGTGTAAAGTTGCAATACTATAATGAAGATTTCTGAACAATTCGTTCCTAAAAGTGTGCTCAAATAACACTTATTGGAGCGAATAAGTGTTGCATAAACAAGATGTACGTGGATATGATATTATTAGGTATCGCTTTTTGCGGTTTCAGATGTTGGAGATTCTATTTTTGATACTGCAGTACTCATAGATAATGTAGAATTGTATAGTTGAGGTACTTTATGAAAAAACCAATCCTCTTGTTGCTGTGTTTTCTATTTATTTTACCTGCCTGCTCAAATCAGGATAACTTAAAAACACAGGCGGAAACCGTTGTTGAGAGCAACACAAGTTTGGAAACTCAAATCCCCACACCGACGCCGCGTCCCAATACCAGAGCCAATAGAGTTACAGCTGTTATCGAAGAAGTACGCGCCTTAAGCGACTGCGAAGAGTTTCGTAACAGCGATGAAGATACAAGAATTGAAATGGCGTTTGGGATGCTGGATACCTTGGCTACTGTTGGAACAGAGGAGTTTCCCATTCCTTTAGTTGTGGAAGATTCATTTGAAATACGCAATGGATCGGATACGCAAGTCTGGTATGAGTTTATTGATGGAGGCCAGGGGCTGATATTTATCACGAACTTAGATTGGACAGATTCAACCGATTAAAGGAAGCAGGCTATTGCAAGAACAGTAATGCTTTAGCATGAAACCAGAAGATTTAAGGATACGTTCCGAAAAGTGTGTATTAGTGCGAGCGGCTCCAGTAAGCGGCACCTGCGAGCGGCTCCAGTAAGCGGCACCTGCGCCAAGAATTGCGTACGAAACAGGCTGCTCGGTGTCATTTCGTACGCATGTCGGGCTTTGGCAAGCGGCACCTGCGCCAAGAATTGCGTACGAAACAGGCTGCTCGGTGTCATTTCGTACGCATGCCAGCGCTTGCCAGGTGGCCTTGACTGCACGAATTGCGTACGAAACAGGCTGATGGATGCGATTTCGTACGCATGTCGGGCTTTGGCAAGCAACATCTGTGCCAAGAATTGCGTACGAAACAGGCTGATGGATGCGATTTCGTACGCATGTCGGGCTTTGGCAAGCAGCATCTGTGCCAAGAATTGCGTACGAAACAGGTCGCCCGGTGTCATCTCGTATGCATGCCGTATAGTGCGCGGGCTTTAACGCGTTTGTGCGCAAAAGCCAATATCTTTTCGAGCACCAATACCACTACACATACCGGGCCTTGGTGCTCATGACCTCTGTGTTACGGAGCATAAATACAGATGGTCTTGCGATGATTTTTGCGACTCTCTTTTATAACAGACTGGCTCAAGCTTATCAACATCGTTGCTCATAATGCGATAAGATATTATGCTATAACAGGAGTAAAATAGAAACATATGAATCCCCCGCGAGGTGCTCCCATGGATCAGAAATCCAATGTCCCGAAGATCGTTGAGATGGTGTTTGATGCAGCGTATCTGGTTACGGTCATAATTCTGGGGATTGTTCTGCTGCTAAGAGCCAAGACGCCCGTGGTATTCCTTTTCGGCGCGATGGCGACGGAGCTCGGGCTGGGCGATGCGTTTCATCTTGTGCCGCGGATTCTCGTGGCGGCGACGGGCGACCGGCCGCGTTTTATTAAGTCCTTAAGCCGCGGGAAAATGATTACTTCGATTACGATGACGGTGTTTTACGTGCTGCTGTGGCACGCGGGTCTTCTTCTGTTCTCCCTCAACATTCCGGTATGGACAGAGGTGGTGTATGCGCTCGCGGTCATGCGAATTATTCTTTGTCTGGCGCCCGGAAATGACTGGGCGCAGGAGTCGGAGTCCCTTAAGGGGAGCATTCTTCGCAATATACCGTTCTTTCTGATGGGCGTTATGGTGATCGTGCTTTTTGCGATGCAGGCCGCAGTCACGCAGGCCGTGGGCGGGCCGGCCGCAGTCCGTTTTATGTGGCTTGCCGTGCTTTTGAGCTTCGCGTTTTATCTGCCGGTTGTTCTCTGGTCGCGAAAAGTTCCGAAGCTCGGGATGCTGATGCTGCCGAAGACGTGCGCCTATGTGTGGATCGTCGCGATGGGCTTCGGACTGCTGTAAGAAGTCGCCACAATGTCAGATTCTCAGCTCGGACTCTCTGAATCTCGACGAGGCGGCGCTGGCCGAAGCAGCGGATTCGATCAACATTCTTTTCGAGAGCTATAGCGCCGAGGGTCTTCGGACGCTCGGTGTCGCATATAAGAGAATCGTCGATCAGACGAGCATCAGAGAAGCCAGGGAAGAGGATATGGTCTTCGCCGGATTCATCACGCTTTTCGATCCCCTTAAGGAGAATATCGTGAAGACGATTGACGAGCTCAAGAATCTCGGCGTGCAGCTGAAGGTCGTGACGGGCGACAACAAGCTCGTCGCGGCGAATATTTTCGCGCAGATGGGGATCACGGACGCCGTGATAATGACCGGAGGAGAGATCGCGGCGATCAGCGACCGGGCCTTGATGAACAGGGTCGGGGATGTCAACGTTTTCGCGGAACTGGAGCCGAACGAGAAGGAGCGGATCATTGTCGCGCTCAAGAAGGCGGGTTTCGTGGTCGGGTACATGGGCGACGGAATCAATGACGCGGCGGCGCTTCATGTCGCGGATGTCAGCATTTCGGTCGAAGATGCGGTCGATGTCGCGAAGGATACGGCCGATATCGTACTGCTCGAAAAGGACCTCGAAGTCCTCGTGAGCGGCGTGAAGGCCTGGCGCGTGACGTTTGCGAATACCCTGAAATATGTCTTCATGGCGACAAGCGCCAATTTCGGCAACATGTTCAGCATGGCCGGCGCATCGATCTTTCTGCCGTTTCTGCCCCTGCTGCCAAGCCAGATTCTTCTTACGAATATGCTGACGGATTTTCCGGAGATGTCGATCGCATCGGATTCGGTCGATCCCGATATGCTCGTAAAGCCGCGGCGCTGGAACATTGCCTTCATCCGTAAATTCATGCTGACGTTCGGGCTCATCAGCTCGGTCTTCGATTATCTGACCTTCGGCCTTCTGATGCTGATTTTCCATTCGGATGCCTCACAGTTCCGGACGGGCTGGTTTATCGAGTCGGTGATCTCGGCGTCGATCATCGTTCTTGTGATCCGTACCTCAAAGCCGTTCTACAGGAGCCGGCCCGGCAAATATCTCCTGATCTCGACGGGCTGTGTCGCGCTGGCGGCTCTTGTCCTGCCGTACACGCCGATCGCGGGTATCCTCGGCTTCACGCCGATTTCGCCCCTGATCCTTCTGGCGATCGCGGGAATTGCCGTCGTCTACATTGTCGTGACGGAGACCGCGAAAAGAATCTTCTACAAGAAGGTGAGGAATATGTGAAGAGGGCAGGTTTTGTGGATATAGGCGCTTCCTCAAAAGGCATATATATGGTAATTTCATAATTGCATTGAATTCGTAAAGTAAACAGAATTTTACGAGTCGAAAATTATCATACAAGAGTGAATGATAAACCAACAAACGTTCATAACGAGTCTGTAACAATAAGCCCGTTTATGGTATCATATTGAGCAGAGAGGTAGAGATAAGTGAGAAGAATCGAGGTCGAAAATATGAATAAGCATATTACACTTGATGCTGACTATTATTTTTG
The DNA here is from genome assembly GCA_964617375.1 of uncultured Mageeibacillus sp. Lineage (GTDB taxonomy): Bacteria > Bacillota > Clostridia > Saccharofermentanales > Saccharofermentanaceae > Firm-13. The sequence continues at coordinate 10,205 of CAZTXQ010000052.1, forward strand.
TTCGGGCTTTACTTCTTGTGAGGATAAATACATTAAGTTTATAAATCCTGTGCGCGTAAATGTCGATGAGCACGGTGGATATTTCTATGCCTCTATTCCGGAGACTGGATTAGCTGTTGCGGAATTGGATTACGGAAAGATGCAATCAGCTGTTGAGGAATTTCTGGCAGATGATTATTGCGAGTACGTGTCTGCCGACGATGAAGATTTGACAGAAAAGGCCCAAGAAATTAAGCGATGGTTTCTTAACAATACCAAGCCTTGCGAACCAGCCGATTTAGTTGGTTAACATATGAAGACGCGTGATATTAAGGCAGCGCTTTTAAAAAAGGGATTCGTAGAATCTGGCGGGGATCATCACTATTTCGTTCTCTATTGTGATGGAAAGAAGACAGCAATTCGTACAAAGATCAGCCGAAGCGAGGATGACATTGGCGACCCGCTAGTTTTACTTATGTCAAAACAAATGAAATTATCAAAGAAACAATTTGAAACCTATGTGGAATGCTCACTTAGTTTGGAGCAGTATTTGACTTTGCTGAAAGAAAGTAGAGTTATATAGGGAGTTCTTGATAACGGCGAAGCGAATCTTCTACAAAAAAGGGCGGAATACGGGAAGTTGGTTCTTTTCAAGAACGTACGGAATACGGGAAGTTGGAGATTGTTTATGAAGAAAATCGTGACCGTTCTACTGATAACTGCGTTGTTCATGATTTCGGCATGCGCGAATGCTACTACTTCTTCTATCCCTTCCAACCAAACCGATCGCGCGGAAGCGATAACGAATGCAACTTCGGATATACCTTCCAACCAAACCGATCGCGCGGAAGCGATAACGAATGCAACGACAGATATTGTTCAATATCAACTTGATCCAATACTATATTCATCACTCCAGGATTTGGTGGATGCGAGTGAGATAATTGTTGTTGGGAAAGTAACCGATTCGTCGATTCATCGTATCGACTTAGCAGCAGAGGGCAGTGCTAGCGGCGATACAGAAATGTTCGCCAATGTTACGCGTTTTCAAGTCACGGTTTCCAAAGTCATTAAGGGAACGGTCCCGAGCGATCTGCAATTGAACGTGGATTTGCTCTGCGGCGGGGCAGTGAACGGATCTATTGAGATTTATGAACCGAAAATTCCGTCGCCCGATGTCGGAGAAGAATATGTGTTTTTCATCGATGCGCAGGAGAAAAATAAGGACCACGAGTATTTTGCGTATAAATTTGAAGGCTCATACGATGGCTTTGTCAAAGTGGAAAACGGAGTCGTGGAGCCAAATTCAATTGATGACTCTGTTTTTGGCGAATCTGTTTTCGAGAAAACGGACTATGACACTTTTCTAAAAGAAATCCAGGCCTTGATTGCGTGATATGTGCTCGAAAAACCGTGCGGAAACGCGGTGGTGCTCCATAACAATCGTTTTTAATCAATGATCACCTACAAAATGGAAAAACTGTCAGTTTAGTACGTGTGAGAGTGCGATAAATCATTTCCTATCTAGGATTGCCGCAATTTAACTTCCGTACTCTTTTAGGCGGCAGGTTCACATATCAAGTCCCTCAGTCGAGGCGAGACCTACCGCCTAAATAAGCCGGCATGATCTATTAGGCGGTAGGTTCCCATGTCAAGTCTCTCTGTTGAGGCAAGACCTACCGCCTATTTAAGCCGGCAAGGTCTTTTAGGCGGCAGGTTCCCGTGTCAAGTTGCCCTGACGAAGCGAGACCTACCGCCTAATTAGGCCGGCAAGGTCTTTTAGGCGGCAGGTTCCCGTGTCAAGTTGCTCTGACGAAGCGAGACCTACCGCCTAATTAGGCCGGCAAGGTCTTTTAGTGTGTAATCATTGACCATTAGTGACGTAGTTGCTCAATGATTACCCACCATAATTCAAGAATGACTGATTAGGTGTGTAGATCATTGACAAATAACAGTATAAATGTTCATTAATATACATAAACTATGAACAAAATGATGCGCACAGAAGGCGATCATTGACGAATAATTGCATAATTGTTCATTGATGCACATACGAAAAGGTCAGAAACGACATATTTCGTGGGTAATCATTGACAAACAACCGCATACCCGCCCGCATACCCGCTCGCATACCCGCTCATTGACACGCATGCGTAGTAACGAATGGCGATTTTCATTCAACCCCATTTCCTCTCATTGATGCGCGTACCAAAGAATACACATCGATCTTCTCAAAGCAAAATCGAGTCATATAAGGATAAATAAGGATAAATATAGCCATCTGCCCCCGGCTGTTATTCACTTTTCCCTGTATTTCATGTAAAATCAGTTAGTTAATGCGTGCCCGCGCGAAGACGCACACCGATCTGGTCGACCACCGCCTTATAGGCGACTGTGATCCGACCGGACTCGAACGGCATTCTTCCCGCTACAAGGGCAGAGGAATAGGAGAATACATCCATGCAACCACTCGGCCTTAATGAAATTCGTGAAAAGTACCTTTCCTTTTTTGAATCGAAAGGGCATCTGCGCCTGCCGTCTTTTTCGCTCGTACCGCAGAATGACCCGTCGATCCTTCTGATCAACGCGGGCATGACGCCCCTGAAGCCGTACTTTACGGGTGCCCAGACGCCGCCGTCCTTACGTGTGACGACCTGCCAGAAGTGTATCCGCACGCCGGACATCGAGAATGTCGGTCACACGGCCCGTCACGGCACGTATTTCGAGATGCTCGGCAATTTCTCTTTCGGCGATTATTTCAAGAAGGAGATTATTCCGTGGGCATGGGAGTTCTGCACGGAGGTCTTAGGAATGCCGGCCGACCGCCTGTATCCTTCGGTCTATGTTGAGGATGACGAAGCCTATTCGATCTGGCGCGATGTCGTCGGAGTCCCCGAGGATCACCTGACGCGTCTCGGCAAGGCCGATAATTTCTGGGAACACGGCACGGGCCCCTGCGGTCCCTGCTCGGAGATTTACTATGACCGCGGACCGGAGTATGCCTGCGGATCGCCGGATTGCAAGGTCGGCTGCGAATGCGACCGTTTTATTGAGTTCTGGAATCTCGTTTTCACACAGTTCAACCGCGAGACGGACGGCACGTATACGCCTCTCGCAAAGAAGAATATTGACACGGGCGCAGGCCTCGAGCGTGTCGCATGTATCATGCAGGGCGTCGACAATCTTTTCGAGGTCGATACGGTTCGCAAAATTCTCGACACGGTCTGCAATCGCGCCGGCGCCGAATACGGCAAGGACAAGAAGACGGATGTCGCGATCCGCGTCATTACGGATCATGTCCGCTCTACGACCATGATGATCTCCGACGGCGTTCTGCCATCGAATGAAGGCCGCGGCTACGTGCTGCGCCGTCTCCTGCGCCGCGCATCCCGTTACGGGCGCCTTCTCGGAATCAAGGATCTTTTCCTGACCGAGATCGCAGCGATTGTCGTCGAGCTGAATAAGGAGGCCTATCCGGCGCTCCTCGAGAAGCAGACGTACATCATGACAGTGATCCGCAAGGAAGAGGAAGCTTTCGCCCGCACCGTCGAGCAGGGCACCGAGATCCTCGCCGAATACATTGCGGACGCGAAAAAGAACGGGGAGACAGCGCTCAATGGAGAACTTGTTTTCCGCCTTCACGACACATACGGATTTCCTCTCGATCTGACGCGCGAAATCGCCGAAGACGAAGGGTTGAAGATTGACGAGCCCGGTTTCCAGTCTGCGATGAAATCGCAGCGCGATACCGCGAGAGCCGCGACCAAGGCGAAGACCGGCACGGCATGGGGCGGCAAAGAATTGCCGGCCGAGCTCCTCAAAGACACTTCGGCGACGCGTTTCTCCGGTTATGACAAGCTCATCGACAGCGCGAAGGTTCTCTATCTTCTCAAGGAAGACGAAGAGGGCGCTCTTCAGATTGTTACGGAAGCCTTTAAGGGCGACACCGTCGTCGTTATCTTTGATACGACGCCTTTCTACGCGACGTCCGGCGGTCAGATGACCGATAGCGGCGCTCTCCTGGCCACCGGCCTGGAAGCACGTGTCGAGTCGGTCGACAAGGATGCGGCGGGTAAGTTTCTCCATACGGTATCGATCACAGAAGGCGTACTCCGCGCCGGCCAGCAGGTGAACCTGCATGTCGACAAGAACCGCCGACTCTCCACGGCCCGCAACCACACATCGACGCACCTTCTCCAGAAGGCCCTGCGCTCGGTCCTCGGCGATCACGTCGAGCAGTCCGGTTCGCTCGTGTCTTCCGAACGTCTTCGTTTCGACTATACGCACTACCGCCCGATGTCCGAAGAAGAGATCCGCGCCGTCGAAGACATGGTCAACCGTGTCATCCTCGAGGATCTCACCGTGACGACACGCGTCATGAAGCAGGAAGACGCCAGAAAGCTTGGCGCTATGGCGCTTTTCGGCGAAAAATACGGCGACGAAGTTCGCGTTGTGACGGTCGGTGACGAGAAGAATGCCTATTCCCTGGAGTTCTGCGGAGGCACGCATCTCACTCATACGAGCCAGGCCTCGCAGCTCCGCATTCTGTCCGAGACGGGCGTCGCGTCCGGTATCCGACGGATCGAAGCCGTGACCGGAGAAGCCGCATACGAACTTGCCAAGTCCGAGAAGGCGACGCTTGACGCCGCCTGCGCATCCCTTAAGACTCCCGAAGACCAGCTGGTTAGGAAGATCCGCCAGACCGTCGCCGAGATCAAGGCGCTCGAAAAGGAGCTCGCCTCGATGCAGGAGCAGAAGTCTGCAGGAGTCGCCGCCGAGCTTGCGGCGAAGGCCGAAGTGATCAACGGCGTATCGGTCGTCGTCAGCGCCGTTGCCGTCGCCGATGCGGACGCTCTGCGCACCGCGGCGGATCAGGTACGTGACCGCTTGACCGACGGAGCCGTCCTGCTGGCGGCCGAGACCGACGGGAAGCTCATCTTTGTCGCGATGGCAACGCCGTCTGCGGTGAAGAAGGGCATCCATTCCGGCAACATCATCCGCGAAGCCGCGAAAACGGCCGGCGGCGGAGGAGGCGGAAGGCCGGACATGGCACAGGCCGGAGGCAAGGACGCGTCCAAATTAACCGACGCACTCGAAGCCGCAAAGAATACGATCAAGGCACAGCTCGGAGTGTAATAATCGAAAATAGCAAGGCAAGGAGGGAGGCCGGAACTGCTCCCAGCCCTGCCTCGCTGATACAGCGCGAGTCCGGTCGCGGACCCGCGTATCACCCGCCAAACCGCGGGAAGGAGAATTCAGCATGTGTGTTTTCTGCATGATAGCGAACAAAGAGATCCCGTCGACCATCGTCTATGAGAACGACGATGTGATCTGCATCAACGACCTGAAACCGGTCACGCCGGTACACGTTCTCATCATTCCGAAGAAGCACTTCGATGATATTCTCGCGCTTCCCGGAAGCGAAGAAGGCCGTAAGGTCATGACCGATGTACTCGAGGCGATCCCGCATGTCGCGAGAGCGAAAGGCCTGGAAGAAGGCGGTTTCCGCGTCATCAACAACTGCCGTGAAGACGGCGGACAGACGATCATGCACGTTCATTTCCACGTCCTCGGCGGAGTGAAGCTCTCTGAGAAGATGATCTAGAGCCAGGTGCAAAGTTCACGGAGAAGATGATCTGACCGCCTCGCCGGACGAACAGGTACGAACAGGTACAAACAGGTACGAACCATAAGAAGCCCTCTCCATGCAGGACGAATGAAGTATTCACCTGCGTGAGGAGGGCTCTTTTTATACAATATCGTGCATAAATATATTCTACAAATTGCACAAAATTAACATTTGTCACTAAAAAGTAATGGAAACTTGCGGAATTTTAACGGAATACTCTTGTAATCCTTCGCTTGATTGCATATATTTATTTGTATGGTTATTGTTGTGCCCGGTGATAATAAAGTTTGGGGGAACAGATGTATCGAACAAACCGGAGCACACAGCCGGACCGTAAACCGTAAAGGGTTTACGGCTAAATTGGCGTATCCATAAGCAGGCGAGACAAAACGTAAACCTGCGCAGCTTAAGTGAGGGCAAAAAGATCTTATGGTAAAGAACAGTTTTAAGACATACCCCAGATGGCTCAAAATTACGTTCCAGTTAATCTTTGACATTCTCTCGATCATCATCGCATACTTCGGTTCTCTGCTCCTTCGTTTCGGAGCCAGGGTACCCGACGCCAATATTGCAACTTTCCTCGTAACAATTGTCCCGGTCATACTGATTTACATTCTTTGCTTTAAGCTGTTTGGTCTATACAAGAGCCTTTGGGAGACGGCCAGTATCGACGAGCTGATTAAGGTGTGCGTATCCTCCATATGTGCGGCGATCGTCGTAGCCCTCCTAATGGCCCTTATCGGCCCGAATTACCCGATATCGGTTCATTTTGCGGGCTTCGGCATCACCATGGTACTGGCCGGCTACAGCCGCCTGGCCTATCGTGTCATCCGGCGCCTCAAGCACAGATTTTGCTCGGGCGATATGAAGAAGGCCATGATCATCGGCGCCGGCGATATGGCCGACTCCGTAATCCGTCAGCTGCAGGAGAACCGCAGTTCGGGAATCTGCCCCGCCGTCATCATCGATGACGATAAGAACAAGAGGAATACCTATATCCGCGGCATCAAGGTCGCGGGCAGCCGCGATGATATATCCGTACTTGTCGACGAAGGCAAGATCGACGTTATTCTCTTCTGTATTCCATCCGCCATGCCGAAGGACCGGAAAGATATCCTGACGATCTGCGCGAAAACGGGCTGCGAGGTCAAGACCGTGCCGGGACTCGATGAGATTCTCTCGTCGGACCAGATGGTTCCTTTCCGCAAAATCGAGATGACGGACCTCCTGACGAGACCGGAAATCACCGCCGACGATTCCACCATCCGCGACTACATCACAGGCGGTACGATCCTCGTCACCGGCGGAGGCGGCTCCATCGGATCCGAGCTCTGCCGCCAGATCGCGATCTTCCGTCCCAACAGACTTGTCATCTTCGACATCTATGAGAACACGACCTACGAACTCCAGCTGCAGCTCGAGAAGCGATATCCGCTCCTGAACATCCATGTCGAGATCGGATCCATCCGGGACGAGAACCGCCTGGAAGAAGTCTTCTCCCGCTACAAGCCCGACGTCGTATTCCACGCGGCGGCACACAAGCATGTCCCGCTCATGGAGAACAGCCCCGCGGAAGCCGTCAAGAACAACGTATTCGGAACCCTAAACACGGCGATGACGGCCGATCGTCACGGTGTCAAACGATTTGTTCTCATCTCCACGGACAAGGCGGTTCACCCCTCGAGCGTCATGGGCGCGACGAAGCGCATGGCCGAGCACGTCATCCAGTATATGAACTCCTTCTCCAGGACCCAGTTCGTCGCAGTCCGGTTCGGCAACGTACTCGGCTCGCACGGCAGCGTCATACCGCTTTTCCGTAAGCAGATTGAGGAAGGCGGTCCCGTAACCGTTACGCACAAGGACATTACGCGCTTCTTCATGACCATCCCCGAGGCATCGCGCCTCGTTCTCCAGGCCGGAAACCTCGCCCACAAGGGCGAGATCTTCATCCTTGACATGGGCGAGCCGGTCCGGATCGACGACATGGCCAGGACCCTGATCCGTCTCTCCGGCTACGAGCCGGACGTCGACATACCGATCGTCTACACAGGTCTCCGCCCGGGCGAGAAGCTCTATGAAGAGCTTTTCCTCGATGAGGAAATGACGGAGAAGACAGAAGCCGGCGGCATTATGGTCGGCCGTGCGCAACACCCCGCTCCCGAAGTGATCCGGGACAATCTCGACTGGCTTCGCAATCAGATCGAAGCCGGCGCCGATGTCCGGGAGAGCCTCCAGAAGATTCTTCCCTCATACCACCCCATTCTCAACGCACCCGATTCATCCGAGGATGATATACTATACGAAGCAGCCGCTGCAACCGAAGATGCCGTGCCTGCAGCGACGGGATATGCCTGCCGCCAGCCCCTATAAGTCTTCGGACAACACCCTCCATGGCGCGTACTTGATTTTTGAGACGTAAGCCGTCCCGGGCCACAGAAGAAACGGACAGGCTCTCCCTAAAGGCGAGTTACGGCGAAGCTATATCGCGGAGTAAACATGACAGAAATCAATGAAGACAACTGGGAACACGCATACTGCATCTTCTGCCGCTCCGGAACGGAAGAAAAGGTCGCCGCCGATCTTGAGAGACAGCATGACGATCTTATTGCCATGCCCGTCTACCAGGAAAAACACCAGAGCCGCTCGGGCGTCAAAGCCCTGATACGCGAAGTCATGCTCCCGGGTTATGTGTTCGTCTACACGAGAGACACCCCGGACGACGACCGCAAGCTCACCCGCGGCAATCCCAATGCCCTTCGTATCCTGAGCGACGCTGACGGCGCCGCCGAGCTCTACGGCGACAATCTCGACTATGCCCGATGGGTCATACGCTACAGCGGCCTCATCCGCTGCTCCAAAGCGATCCGCCTTGGAAGTAAGGTCCAAATCACCGAAGGCCCCCTTAAAGACTGCGAAGGCTATATCCGCGAAATCTCGAAAAAGAACAGGAACGGCAGAGTCGAGATCCCCTTCATGGGCCAGACGATCCGCGTGTGGCTCCCGTTCGAGTGGGTGGAAGAGACGAAAGAAGAGAAGAGCGAGTAAATTAGAGTGAGGCAAAAGGAATGATTCAAGGTCTGCATCATATAGCTATAATCGTGCCCTCCGGAGAATCCATCGGCTTCTACGAGAAGCTCGGGTTTATGGAGACAGAACGCGACGTACGCGAAAAGGACACGATCGTGTTCATGAGCGGGTACGGAATTGTTCTGGAGATCTTTATCGATCCAAAGCGGCCGGAGCGGGTAACAAGACCTGAGGCAATGGGCTTACGACACCTGGCACTAAAGGTGGATAGCGTTATAGATACACTTAAAGAACTTGACATCGAAGCAGAACCGATCCGATCGATCGGGGGAAAGTCCTTCACATTCTTTAAAGATCCGGATGGGCTGCCGATAGAACTGCACGAATAATCACATTGGTATGACAGAAGAATAATAAAGGTTGGTAAAATGTACAGAAAATTCTTCAAACGATTCCTTGATATAATTTTATCCGGCTGTGCGCTTATTGTGCTCTCGCCGCTCTATCTGGCACTCGTTATCGCCATTAAGATCGACTCAAGGGGACCTGTGCTGTTCCGTCAGAAACGTGTGGGCATACACAAGACCTATTTACACGAGGACAAGTTCCAAACCGTCAAAATGACGACACAACATATAGTATGCAGATGAGATAATAACCACAATATGGAGTGATAATGGGCTTCAAAACATGAGCAACTCCGCATGAGGATAAGATAATAACAGCTAAATCTTGTGCATAATAAACAAATTGCGTCATATAACGGAGCTAAATTGGTTATATTATACAAAAAATATTTCCTTTCTCTTTCTCTTTAATTTTTTCATGAGGACAAGTTTTATACAGGGTATTATAGGGCAAAAACAGCTTAAATTAGGC
>CAZTXQ010000053.1:0-6411 GCA_964617375.1 uncultured Mageeibacillus sp.
GAGAATATCCTGAACAGCAGCTTTTTCTTTTCCCCGACAGCGTGAAACCCGCAAATTTCGTTTTCTGAATCGTCGTTTGACGCGAATTTTCATGAACCGTTTTAGTAGATAATGATATAATAATATTCGTGTGAACAGATGAACCGCACAGACTTTTTGAAACCTCCTACATAACGATACTGAAAGTATTTTAAGATGCTGTTCAAGGCCTTCTATCAGGAATTTGTCTTTTCATATCGTATATTTTACCGATATGGAATTATTTGCAAATTGTTATTATTTGAACGCCTGCTTCCGTATATCCTATCAGTATGAGATCATAAGAACAGCGGAGGATTATTATGAACGATTTTACATTTTACGCTCCTACATATTTCGCCTTTGGGCGCAAGAGTGAACAGGCGGTTGGAAGTCTCGTCAAGCGTTTTGGAGGTTCCAAAGTACTGATCCATTACGGCGGCGGTTCCATTAAGCAGAACGGTGTTTATGACAAGGTTACGGCATCTCTTGCGGAATATGATATCCCCTATCTGGAGCTTGGCGGAGTAACTCCGAATCCGAGAAGCGGTCTTGTGTATAAAGGTATTGATCTGTGCCGCAGGGAGGGAATCGACTTTATTCTGGCCGTCGGAGGCGGAAGTGCAATTGACTCCGCCAAAGCAATCGCAGCCGGTGCCGTATATGAAGGCGATTTCTGGGACTTCTACGAGAAAGGCATACCTGTCACCAAGGCTCTCAAAATCGGTACCGTTCTGACCATCGCGGCGGCAGGCAGCGAAGGTTCACCCGATTCGGTCATTACACACGAAAAAGGAATGTTTAAGAGAGGCGCTTCCGGCGAAGCCCTTCGTCCGGCATTTTCGATACTTAATCCGGAGTTTACCTGTACGCTGAATGCCTATCAGACAGCCTGCGGTATTACGGATATTATGGCTCATGTCTGTGAGCGGTATTTTTCGAACACGAAGAACGTCGAAGTCACGGACCGTCTCTGCGAGGGTGTCCTCAAGACGATGATTACGGAAGCTCCAAAGGTAATCGCCAATCTGAATGATTACGAAGCACGCGCCAATATCATGTGGGCCGGAATGGTCGCGCACAATAACATCTGCGGCGTCGGAAGAGAGCAGGACTGGAGCAGTCACCAGATCGAGCATGAGCTGTCATCTCTATATGATGTGGCTCACGGCGCCGGTCTGGCCGTAATCATGCCCGCCTGGATGGAGCATGTTATGTCACATGATTTGAGCCGCTTTGCGCAGTTTGCGGTACGTGTCTGGGATGTTGATATGAATTTTTCGGATCCCGAGATCACGGCCAGGGAAGGAATCAAGAGATTCCGGGCATTTCTGGTAACTATCGGAATGCCGAAGAACTTTGCGGAAATCCATGCGAATGAGAAAGACATACCGGAACTGGTTCGCCATCTTGGTGTAACGGACGAAGACAGAATCGGCGGATTTGTGAAGCTGGGACCTAAGGATGTAGAAGCAATTTATAAATTGGCGCTATAGGAGGAAGCTATGGATCAGAGAATTATTAGGTGGGGTGTACTGGGATGTGCCGGCATAGCCGAGAACCGGGTGATACCGGGGATACTGGAATCTTCGAACGGCAAACTGCAGGCGATTTCAAGCCGCGGCAACAACGAGAAGCTCGCACGTTTCCGGCAGAAATTCCAACCGGAAGCAGCCTATTCCGATTATGAGGATCTCCTGAATGACCCGGAAGTCGAAGCGGTCTATATACCGCTTCCCAACGGTCTTCATTTCGATTGGGTTCTTCGCGCCGCCAACAAGGGAAAGCATGTCCTGTGTGAGAAACCTCTCGGCATTTCCAAGAAGCAGGTCATTCAAATGCGTGATATATGCGAAATGAACGGCGTACAGCTGATGGAGGCCTTCGCATACCGGCACAGCCCGCTTACCATGAAGGCCAAGAGCATTGTGGATTCCGGCATTCTGGGCGAGATCCAGTTTATCGAGTCGCATTACGGGTACAATCTGAAAAATGAAGAAGATGTACGGTTTTCGGAGCCGCTTTACGGCGGAGCCACCTATGACGTTGGATGCTACAACATCAATCTGATTCGCTATCTGGCAGGTTCCGAGCCGGCGAAAATATGCGCGGTCGGCAATCTTTCCGAGAAACACAGAGTAGATGTCGACAGCAGTATCCTGATGGATTTCAGGAACGGTATTCAGGCATTCTCCTTCTGCAGCATGGCGATTTCGAAGACATGCTTCTACAAGGTTATCGGCACGGAAGGTATTCTGACCGTAAACGACGAATACAATTCGAAAGGCAAGACAAGTATCCATATCTCTACGGAGAACGGCTGCAAGGAGATCGATGTAGAGTGCCCGGACAACTACATGCTTGAAATCGAGCAGTTCGGCCGCGTAATTATGGGAGAAGAGAAGCCTCTCGTTTCGATTGAAGATTCGATCGGAAATGCCGCCGCGATCGACGAAGCATTGAAGCAGATTATCGGCCGCTAATCATTCGTTGACAGTAAGACAAAGGGGTCTTTGCAGGCGTGGAAACGCTGCTCCGAATACCGGCATTTTTGTCCGGTGTCCGGGCGGCGCAAGTACAAACTGCAAGGATCCTTTTTCATGATTTCATATACGATTTACCGGAAATATGGAAGGTCGCCATATGTTACTGATTTGACAAGAGTACAATCCTGTAATAATTTGTAAGTATAAAACGCCATCCGTATTGTTTGACGTAAATTAAAAAGGACGGTAAAACATAATGCATAATTCAAAACGGGTTCAAAGAATTGCGGGGATGATCCTGACGGCAGCGATGCTGCTTTCGGCTGCCGGCTGTTCTTCCGGAACAACACAAACCGAACCGGCAAATACAACATCGGCTGCAGAAACGACTGCGGCAGCCGTAACGGAATCGACAGCAGAAACCACTGCGGCTGCGGAAACCTCCGCAATCGAGAAGACGAATGTTCGTGTCGCGGGACTTAAAGGACCGACAGGTATCGGAATGGTCAGTCTTATGGCAGCTTCCGATGCCGGAACCGCCGCGAATTCGTATACATTTACCATGACGGGAACTCCCGATGATATCGTTGCCATGCTGAGCAGCGGCGATGTGGATATAGCCGCTCTGCCTACGAATCTGGCTGCGGTTCTGTATCAGAAAACCAATAAGAGCATTCAGATTCTGGCCGTGAACACACTGGGCGTTCTTTATGTTCTGGAAAACGGTGATACGGTACATTCGATCGCCGATCTTTCCGGGAAAGACCTGTATGCGACCGGCCAGGCCTCGGTACCAGAGTATGTTCTCAATGATCTCTTAAAGAACGCCGGTATTGCGGACTCCGTCAACATCACCTACAAGACGGAGCATTCGGAGCTTGCGACTCTCGCGGCGTCCGGGAAGGCAGATCTCGTGATGCTGCCCGAGCCTTTTGTCACGACGGTCTTAAGCAAGAATCCGGATTTCAGGATTGCTCTTGATCTTACCGACGAATGGAAAAAGGTATATTCCGACAGTGAGCTTGCCATGGGCTGCATCGTCGTTACGACAGAGTTTGCGAACGCACATCCGGAAGCGGTAGAGGCCTTCCTTAACGAGTATAAAGCATCTGCCGAATCGGTTATTACCGATCCCGCAGCCGCTTCCGAACTGGTCGTCAAGTATGGCATCATGGCGGATGCTAAGCTCGCCGAATCTGCCATCCCGAACTGCAACATTGTCATGATCGCGGGGCAGGATATGAAGACGATCCTCACGCCGTTTTATCAGACGCTCTTTGACGCAAACCCGAAGTCCGTCGGCGGAACGCTGCCGGATGATGCCTTTTACTATGTAAAATAAGCAGGGAAGTATTGGGTGATTTGTGATGGCGGACCGGAATTTTAGCTCCGGAAATACCAATGACAAGACCGGGAACCCGGTATGGACGCTTTTAAAGCGTTTGTACTGGATTCCCGTTGCGTTGTTCTGGATACTCGTCTGGCAGATTCTCTATATGACAGTGCAAAAGGACCTGCTTCTCGCTTCGCCCGCAGCGGTCTTTTCGAGTCTTGTCCGTCTTTCCGGCACACCCGAATTCTGGAAGGACTGCCTTTTTTCCCTGTTTCGGATCCAGACAGGATATCTGGCCGGAGTTCTAATCGGAACTCTGCTGGCCGTCGTTACCGTACGTTTCAAATGGATCCACCGGTTTATTTATCCCGTCGTAAGCGCGATTCGTTCCACACCCGTCGCTTCGTTTATTATTCTTGCATTGGTCTGGATGTCAAACGAAAAAGTGGTCATTTTTATTGTGTTTCTCATGGTGTTCCCGATCGTCTGGACCAACGTTTCAGAAGGCATTGTCAAGACCGACAAACAGCTTCTGGAAATGGCGCAAGTATTTCATATCAGCCGCGGCCAGACGCTTCGTTATATACGAATTCCTTCCGTACTTCCTTTTTTCGTTACATCTGCGACCACCGGCCTGGGGCTGGCCTGGAAGGCGGGAATCGCGGCGGAAGTCCTGAGTACTCCATCCTTTTCACTCGGGACGAAGCTGTACGAAGCGAAAATATATCTGGAGACACCGGATCTCCTGGCGTTTACGATCGTCATCGTGATCATCAGTCTCCTGCTCGAAAAGCTTCTCGTCATTATCCTGAAGAAGAGCGGCGTCTATTTTCGAAAACACGGAAGATACGGATTGCCGGGAAATTCGCCTGTGCCTGACGCGAATTCTCAGACGGGAACGGGGGAGAGCGGTACATGATCATCGGAACGGAACATGTTTTTTTATCGTACGGCAATACATGCGTACTTGAAGACTTTTCCATTCGCCTTCCCGATAAAGGCATTATCGGCTTGTTCGGCCCTTCCGGCTGCGGAAAAACCACGTTCCTGCACCTGCTGGCCGGACTGATCCGGCCGGATTCGGGCACGGTAACCGGACCGGAATCGGATAGGATCGCGGTTGTTTTCCAGGAGGACCGCTTGATCCCGTGGATGACGGCCTCCGATAATATTGATCTTATCGTAAAGGACAGGACCGTTACGGATTCATGGATGGAGCGGATCAGGATGAGGGATCAGAAATTCATGTACCCGCACGAGTTGAGCGGAGGGATGAAGCGCCGCGTAGCGCTTGCCCGCGCATTGGCGTTCCAATCGGGGCTCCTTATGCTGGATGAACCTTTTAACGGTCTTGATGAAGAACTTAAGAATCTCTTCTATGATCTCATTCGAAAAGCCGCTTTGGAGAAGCCTGTGCTTCTTATTTGTCATGACTGGGACGAAATCGAGCTCTTATCGGATCAGATCTATAAAGCAGCGGGGATTCCTCTTCAGGTCAATCGCGTCCGGTAATCTGCATACCGGCTGTTCCTTACAATCGGCGTATTTTTATCAGAACGGCTCCCACAGCACTCCCAAAAACGGTTCGAGGACCGAGCCTCCGCCAAAGTCGTGAACTTTCCCGCTGATAAGATCGCGGGCTCTGCCGGCATTTGCGTTAAAATGAGCTTGGTAAGGCTTGTCGGATGCATTTATTGCAACCAGAACACGCTCGTTTCCGAAGGACCGTTCAAAAATAATCTGTTCATTGGTGAGCAGGAGTACCGTAAACTCTCCGTAGGCAAGTGCTTTGCTCGCTTTTCGCGCGGCGGCGAGAGCAGCAATATACGATCCCAGATCGTTTTTGACCGGAGCGTCATAGGATTGCCGCAAAGCATGATCGCCGTCTCTTTTCAGTCCTTCGGCGCCCCATTCACTTCCGTAATAGAGGCAGGGTATTCCCGGCATCCCGAAGAGAATTGTGTAGAGCGGTTTGAGTTCGCGCTTATCCTTAAGCTCGCTTGCGATGCGGGTAACGTCGTGGTTGTCAGCGAAGGAAAGAAGATTAAGGCCGCGGTAAAGAGTCCAGTTCTCACTGCCGAACTGACGTTTGAGAGAATGTCCGATCTCAAACATATTCATGGAATTGAAGCTGGAATAGAGGCCCTTATAGCACTCGTAATTCGTGGCACTGTGCATCATCAAGGGATTCGTGATCTGCTTATAATCGCCGTGAATCATCTCGCCGAGAAGGAAGAAATCGCTTCTCAGGGACAGACAGAAATCGTGCAGATCCTTAAGAAACCCGCGGTCGATCATATAGGCTACGTCAAGACGAAGACCGTCGATTCCGAACTCGTTTATCCAGAAGGCGACGGAATCCAGGATATAGCGGCGGCAATCAGGGTGATTCAGATTAAGCTTAACAAGTGAATCATGGCCTTCCCAGCCCTCATACCACAGATGATCGTTAAAACGATTGTTGCCGTCACGGATGAAGAACCAATCCTTATACAGTGAATTCTGACGATTCGCGAGCACGTCCTGAAAGGCCCAGAAGCCGCGTCCGACGTGGTTAAAGACACCGTCGAGAAC
>CAZTXQ010000053.1:6511-18958 GCA_964617375.1 uncultured Mageeibacillus sp.
CGTCCTGAAAGGCCCAGAAGCCGCGTCCGACGTGGTTAAAGACACCGTCGAGAACAACCCTGATTCCGGCCTCGTGAAGCTTGCCGGAGCATTCCTTGAAGTCTTCGTTTGTCCCGAGCCTCGCATCAATCTTCAAGTAATCCGTCGCATCGTACCCGTGCCTTTCGGATTCAAAAATCGGATTAAACAGAATCGCCCCGATATTCATTTCTTGAAAATAGGGAATCCATTCCGAAACTTTCCGGAGACGATTTGTTACGATTCCGTCGTTTTCATGCGGAGCGCCGCAAAATCCCAGCGTATAAATCTGATAAAAAACACTTTCGTCGTACCACATATGTGTACCTCCCAATGCCGTCGGTGGATTTACTTTTCATTACAGTCATTATATGCTAATTTCGCTGAGAAGAGAATTTGAGGCGGAAATGAGAAGAAGATTCATGATGATTCTTACACCCCGGAATTTTACGTCCGACTGCACATGCGGAAAAGAGCATGCGGTAAGGATTCGAAGAATTGTGATCGGCGACCATTGTCTTCAGGATCTTAAGGATCATCTCAAGGCACTTAATATCGCAGGGAAGACGCTCGCTGTTTACGACTCAAACACCGTAAGAGCGAAGGGTCTTACCAAACCCGAGACCGACTATGAGGCGGTTCTTGATGCGAACGGTCTTCACGCCGACGAGAAGGCGGTCGGTACTTTGCTGGAAAGACTTCCGGACGACGTACGTGTCCTCGTCGCAGTCGGAAGCGGAACAATTCACGATATTACCAGGTATGTGTCGGCACAAAAGGGTCTTATTTTCGTGAGCGCGCCTACAGCCGCAAGCGTTGACGGGTTCGCATCCGGCGTCGCCGCTATGACGTGGAACGGATTTAAGGTAACCTTTCCGGCCGTCGCGCCGACGCTCATTCTGGCGGATCTATCGGTTATCGGAAACGCGCCTTTCTATCTCGCGAGAAGCGGTGTGGGCGATATTCTCGGGAAATATACGGCTCTTGCCGATTGGAGAATTGCCGGTCTTCTGACCGGTGAATACTACTGCGACGGAATCGCGTCGATGATGGAAGATGCTGTTTCTCAAATCAGGTCTTCGATTGACGGTCTCGTCCGGGGTGAATCTTCCGCTTATGAGAAGCTGATCTACGGACTTATTCTGTCCGGTGCCGCGATGGAACTTTCGGGAAATTCACGGCCGGCTTCCGGCGCCGAGCATCACATCTCACATTTTCTCGAAGTCGGTGCCGTCACGAACAACGGCTCGCTCCACGGCGAGAAGGTGGGTGTCGGGACTCTGATTGCCCTTCGAAAATACAAGGAAGTCTGTGAGAAGAATGCATACCGATTTGTCGCGCCGCCCGATCTGACCGCCGAATATTTGCGGCCTGTCTACGGATCTCTGACCGGGAGCGTACTCGCGGAGAATAAAACAGACGTGATGTGGGGGATCACACCGGATCTTCTTGCCGCGAAGTGGCCGCTTATTCTGGATGTCGTACGGAAGATCCCTTCATATGAAGAGATTCTTGCGCTTCTCGAGAGAATCGGCGCGAAGACGTCGCTCGAAGACATCGGAGTCCGGGAGGATCAGCTGGATACGATCATCAAGTACTCACCGTACGTACGTGCGAGACTTACCTTTATGCGCCTCATCGGGATGCTGGGTTCCTGAATCTTTTCGCTTGAAAAAGAAGAAACCCCGAAAGCATAAAACCTTCGGGGTTCTTCTTTGGTGGGGATGATGGGACTTGAACCCATACAATATCACTATTGGCAGATTTTGAGTCTGCTGCGTCTGCCGATTCCGCCACATCCCCGTGACATATATCTCAAGAATTTTATCACAGCATCTTGAAAAGTGTCAACGAATAGATTATTCTTTTCTAGACAAAAACCTTTTAACTTAGATCCTGTGAGGTCGGGAAGGGTATCATAGAGCAGCTCGCTGTTGTGGCGGGTGGATTTCTCGCATGTTTACCGGCCTTCTCGCATATATTAATATGAGAGGGTTTTTTTGTGCCTCAAACAGGATTACGGCAGGAGAAGAGAGAGTCAGTGCACAGGAGGTAACGATGCGGGAATTTTTTGAAAAATCGGTTCTGATGGATGAAGCGGCCGTTCAGAGAGCTCTGATGCGTATTTCACATGAAATTGTCGAAAAGAATAAAGGCCTCGATAATCTGGTACTGATCGGAATCCAGAGACGAGGCGTACCGATGGCCGCCAGGATTGCGGACAATCTCGAGAAGATCGAAGGCATGCGGCCTCCTGTAGGCGTCCTCGATATCACTTTTTATCGCGACGATCTTTCCAAGCTAAGCTCACATCCGGTCGTAAACGGCACGGATATTCCTTTCAACATCAACGATATGACCGTTGTCTTAATTGACGACGTCCTTTTTACGGGGCGAACCGTTCGCGCCGGTATCGAAGCGATCTTTGATATGGGCCGGCCTGCGGCGATCGAGCTCGCCATCATGATCGACCGCGGACACAGACAATTGCCCTTCCGGCCGGACTTCGTCGGGAAGAACATTCCCACATCGAATACAGAATCCATACATGTGGAATTGACAGAAATAGACGGACAGGATCGCGTTGTCCTGTGCGACGAGGTGAAAGCATGAGATTGCGCAACAAGGATCTTCTCGGCATGAAGGAGCTCGAGGCGGAAGAGATCGCCGAAATCCTGAGTACGGCCGAACTGATGAAAATGGTGATGACATCCAACAACAAGAAAACGTCTCATTTGCAGGGCAAGTCGGTTGTCACGCTTTTCTACGAGAACAGCACGAGAACCAGACTCTCGTTTGAGATGGCTTCCAAATTTACGGGAGCCTCCAGCGCCAACATTTCGTCTTCGGGAAGCAGTGTCAGCAAGGGCGAATCGCTCCTGGATACCGCCAGAACGATCGACATGATGTCTACCGACATCATCGTCATGCGCCACAACCAGTCGGGAGCGCCGCATTTTATCGCGCCGCATCTTAAGGCCTCCGTCGTCAATGCGGGCGACGGTATGAATGAGCATCCGACGCAGGCACTTCTGGACATGTATACGATGAAAGAGAAGTACGGCTCTCTCGAGGGCCTCGAAGTCGCGATCTGCGGCGATATCTACCACAGTCGCGTCGCAAGAAGCAACGCGATCGGATTAAAGAAGATGGGCGCCCATGTACGCGTGGCGGGTCCCTCAACACTGATGCCTCCCGGCTTCGACCGGCTCGGCTGCACCGTGTGCAAGTCGGTTAGGGAAGCCGTCGATGGAGCCGATGTCGTAATGGGTTTGAGGCTTCAGCTCGAACGTCAGACCAAGTCCCTTTTCCCGTCGGTCGCGGAGTACGCTAAATTCTATGCGATTGACATGGCGACCCTGTCACTCGCCAAACCGGACGCCCTGATCATGCACCCCGGCCCCTGCAATCACGGTGTCGAACTGCCGACCGTCGTCTATGACAGTCCGCAGTCCGTAATCAACGAGCAGGTAACAAACGGAGTCGCTGTGCGCATGGCGGTACTCTATTTATTGATAGCCAGGAGGAATCAGGCATGAGAATACACATTAAGAACGCGAAAATATTCGGGTCTGATTCCACCGGTCTTTATATAGAAAACGGCCTCTTCACGGAAGCCTTAAGCGGTACGCCCGATCGGGTCATCGACCTCGACGGAAAGACAGTCCTGCCGGGACTGATCGACGGACACTGCCACTTAAGGGAGCCCGGCTTCGAGTATAGGGAAGACATCGTATCCGGCACGAAAAGCGCGGCCAAAGGCGGCTTCTCATCGGTCTGCTGCATGCCGAACACAAAACCGGTCTGCGACAACGCCTCGATTGTCTCGAGTATAATAACGAAAGCAAAGAACCAGGGCTACGCCAATGTTTTCCCGATCGGTGCGGCCAGCAAGGGCTTAGCCGGAAAAGAGCTTTCCGAAATGGGCCTTATGAAGGAAGCGGGAATCGTAGCGGTATCGGATGACGGACGCCCGATCGAATCCGCCGATCTCTTGCGGAAAGTCCTTCTCTATGCTTCGGATTTCAACATACCGGTCCTGAATCACTGCGAGGAGATGAGTCTTGCGGAAGGCGCGATGAATGAAGGCATTGTTTCTACCGAGCTGGGCTTAAGGGGAATCCCGACGGCCGCCGAGGATACCATGATTGCCAGGGACATCATCATGGCGGAGTACCTGAATCTTCCGATTCATATCTGTCATGTAAGTACCAGGGGCGGCGTACAGATGATTCGCGAGGCCAAGGCAAGGAATGTCAAGGTAACGGCCGAAACGTGTCCGCACTATTTCGTACTGACCGAAGACGAATGCCGGTCCTTCAATTCGAACACCAAGATGAACCCTCCGCTGCGCACGGAAGAAGACCGGAAGGCGATCATCGAAGGCATCAAGGACAAGACGATCGATCTGATCGTCACGGATCATGCGCCGCACCACGAAGACGAGAAGAATCTCGAGTTTGCTCTCGCCAATAACGGCATTGTCGGTTTTGAGACGGCCTTTGCGCTGGCTTATACCTATCTCGTGAAGCCCGGCCACATTACTCTTCACGAACTGGTCGATCTGATGTCCGTAAATCCTTCGAAGCTCTTTTCCTTAGGGAGAGGCACTCTCGAAGCCGGAAAACCCGCAGACCTCTGTGTATTTGATCTCGAGAACCGGTTCATATTCGACAGGGACAGCATGCTTACAAAGGCCAGGAACACGCCGTTTGGCGGTTATGAGCTGTACGGCCGTACCGTACTTACCATATCGGGAGGTAGAATCACATATGATGAACTTTGCTGATCGACTGACAGAAAAAATCGAAGCCTTATCGAATCCGACAGTCATGGGACTGGATCCTAAGCTCGAATTCATACCGGAAGAAATCATGAACCGTCACACAAGGCTCACAGACGACCCCTCGGTTGCTGCGGCCGGAGCGATTTACGAATTCAATGCAAAGCTGATCGACGCCGTTTATCCGATCATTCCGGCGATCAAGCCGCAGTTTGCCTATTATGAAATGTACGGAATGCACGGTCTTGAAACGCTCTACAAGACCATTCAATATGCAAAATCAAAAGGAATGCTTGTCATCGCCGATGCGAAAAGAAACGACATCGGAACAACGGCAGATGCATATGCTCAGGCGATTATCGGAAAGACCGTTCTTTCGGACAAATCCGTTCAGGCAATGACGGGGGCCGACGCGGTTACCGTAAATGCATACCTCGGTATCGACGGAATAAAGCCCTTTATCGACACGGCACGCGAAAACAGGAACGGACTCTTTGTGCTGGTCAGAACCTCAAATCCTTCGGCGGGCGATTTCCAGGACCTTCTTATGGAGGACGGCAAACCCTTATACGAAAAGGTCGCAGAGAAGGTTTCGGAGTGGGGAAGGGATCTGATCGGCGAATGCGGTTACAGCTCCGTCGGTGCGGTCGTCGGCGCGACATGGCCGGAACAGGCAGCGAAACTTCGCAAATTGATGCCGAATACGATGATTCTGGTACCCGGTTACGGTGCGCAGGGCGGGGATGCCGATTCGGCAGCCGTCAATTTCGATGCGAACGGACGCGGTGCAATCGTGAACGCCTCGAGAAGCCTGATGTGCGCGTATAAGAAGAGAAGCGACCTGAAGCCCGAAGATTTTCAGAAGGCAACGTACGATGAGGCAATCCGGATGAGGGATGACTTGAACCGTGCGATTGCGCGCAAAAGCTAATGATCGATTTTTCGAGCATGGAAAGACACTTGAATATCACCTCGCCAATACGTATAATAATACAGGTTCGTGAATAAATATAATTGTTGTGACGAGTTACAGGTTGAGAAGGAGATTGATATGCCAAGAAGAAGTGATGTCAAAAGGGTTATGGTCATCGGATCGGGACCGATTATTATCGGACAGGCCGCCGAGTTTGACTATGCCGGAACGCAGGCTTGCCGGGCGCTTAAAGCAGAAGGATTTTTCGTCGTACTTGTAAACAGCAATCCCGCAACGATCATGACGGATCCCGATATGGCTGACAAGGTTTTTCTGGAACCGCTTCAGATTGACGTCATCAAGAAGCTGATGATTGACGAAGAAATCGACGGACTTCTCGCTTCTTTGGGCGGACAGACGGGACTGAACTTCGCGATGGAGCTTTCTGAATCGGGATTCCTGGAAGAACAGGGAATTCTCCTCATGGGAACGCAGGCCAAAGGCATTAAGATGGGAGAGGACAGAGAAGAATTCCGCGCTGCTATGGAGCGGATTTCGGAACCCTGTATTCCTTCCGAGACGGCCATGACGATAGAAGACTGCAAAAGAATCGCCCTCCAAATCGGTTATCCCGTCATCGTACGTCCGGCCTTTACATTAGGCGGTACGGGCGGCGGGATTGTCGACAACGAAGCGGACCTTGCCGATATCGCATCGACGGGTCTTGCCGTCAGCCGTGTCCATCAGGTTCTGATCGAAAAAAGCATCGCCGGATGGAAAGAAATCGAATTCGAAGCCGTCCGCGACGCCAAAGGCAACAAGATCACAATCTGCTCGATGGAGAACTTCGATCCGGTCGGCGTGCATACGGGCGATTCCATTGTCGTAGCGCCCGCACAGACGCTTACGGACATCGAATACCAGACTCTTCGAACATCGGCCTTAAAGATTGTAGAAGAACTGCAGATTGTCGGCGGCTGCAACGTGCAGTTCGCCAAGCATCCGACGGATCCTTCCTATGCGGTCATCGAAGTAAACCCGAGACTTTCCCGGTCGTCCGCTCTCGCTTCAAAGGCAACCGGATATCCGATTGCCAAGGTTGCATCGAGAATCGCCTGCGGATACTCGCTTGATGAGATCCCGAATGAGGTCACCGGATGCACAAAGGCCTGTTTTGAACCCGCACTCGACTATATCGTAACCAAGATCCCGAAGTTCCCGTTCGACAAATTCGTCATGGCCAAGCGCACCCTCGGAACGCAGATGAAGGCGACCGGCGAGATCATGTCGATCGCGAATACGTTCGAAGCCTCTCTCATGAAAGCGATCCGTTCCCTTGAGCTCAACATCTACGGACTGATTGTGCCCGTGATTCGAGATCTTTCAGATGAGGCTTTGTCCGAACGGCTTAAGACGGTCGACGATATGCGCATGTTTGTTCTTGCGGAAGCACTTCGCCGCGGATACACGGTCGAGCAGCTCTATGACATAACGCTGGTCGACAAGTTCTTTCTTACGAAGCTTCTGAACATCGTTAAGATGGAAGAACACCTTCTGTCCGTCGCCAAAGGCGAAACCCTTTCCGACGATCTCTTTACGGCTGCGGTGAAAATGGCCTTTACGGACTCCTACATTGCGAAACTTACGGGAATCCACGAAGACGATATCTGCGCGAAAAGAAAAGCAATGGGACTTCTTCATACTTTCAAGATGGTTGACACATGTGCCGGAGAATATCAGGCCGTTACCCCTTACTATTACTCCACCTTCGACCGGTTTAACGAAGCAGAGAGAACTCCCCGCAAGAAGGTTCTCGTTCTCGGCTCCGGCCCGATCCGTATCGGACAGGGCATCGAATTTGACTACTGCTCGGTACACTCGGTATGGGCGCTCCGGAAAATGGGATACGAAGCGATTATCGCCAACAACAACCCGGAGACGGTTTCCACCGACTTTGACACATCAGACAGGCTTTATTTCGAACCTCTGACCAGAGACGATGTCAAAGCGATCATCGAGAACGAGAAACCGGACGGCTGTATCTGCCAGTTCGGAGGACAGACAGCCATCAAGCTGATCAAGGCTGTATCCGATATGGGCGTTCCGATCTTCGGAACCTCGGCGGACATGGTTGACGCCGCGGAAGACAGAGAGCGCTTTGACGCGATTCTCGAAGAATGCGAAATAAAGCGTCCGAATGGCGGCACGGTTTTTACCGTCGAAGAAGCGATTGCGACGGCCAATACGCTGACCTATCCCGTACTCGTACGTCCATCTTATGTCTTAGGCGGGCAGGGCATGGCGATCGTTTACAACGACAAGGAAATGGTCGAGTACATGCGGATCATCAACCTTGTCGAGCAGGAGCATCCTATCCTCGTCGATAAGTACCTGCGGGGTACGGAGCTTGAAGTCGATGCTGTCTGCGACGGCAAGGACATCCTGATTCCGGGCATCATGGAGCATCTCGAGAGAGCGGGCGTCCATTCCGGAGACTCAATCTCGATTTTCCCCGCCTATATTCCGAACTACATAAGAGATACGATCGTCGAATACACGAGAAGACTCGCGATGGCGCTTAAGGTCATCGGACTCGTCAATATCCAGTTCATCCTCTTCAACGATGAAGTGTATGTAATCGAGGTGAATCCGAGATCTTCGAGAACCGTACCGTACATCAGCAAGGTAACGGGCATTCCGATCGTCGATGTCGCAACAAAGGTGATGCTCGGAGCATCTCTTTCGGATTTCGAGTTCGGCACAGGACTCTATGCGCGCTATCCCTGGGTCTATGCGGTTAAGGCTCCCGTCTTTTCTTTCGAAAAGCTGCACGATGTCGACGTAAGTCTCGGGCCGGAAATGAAGAGCACAGGCGAGGTCTTAGGACTCTCGACGAGTTACTCGCAGGCCCTGTACAAGGCAATACTCGCCTCGGGCTTCAAGTTCCCGGCCAAGGGCGCCGGCATCATGCTGACCGTCAGGGACAGTGACAAACGCGACCTGATTCCTTTGGCCGACAAACTCTTAAGTCTCGGATACGAGTTGTATGCTACGGGCGGAACGGCCAATTACTTAAACAAAGCCGGTATACCGACGAACAGCGTGAGAAAGATGGAAGAAGCTTCACCGAATTCTCTGGATTATGTCGCAAGCGGCAAGATCAAGCTGCTCGTGAACACGGAATCGAACGGCGCCGCGATGGTCAACTCCGGTTTCCGCTTAAGAAGAACGTGTATCGAGCACGGGGTTCCGACGATTACTTCTCTTGACACGCTTCTGGCCGTCGTCGAGTGTCTCCAGAGGAATATCAAGCCGTCGGACCTGATTGCTTATGAACTCTCGACCTTTGCGGAGATTGTTTCACGGACCAGATTCAACAAGCTGCCCGAGAATGAGACACCTCTCGAGAACAAAATGCTTTCCAAATAAACGAGGGGGGTAATACATGAACAGAGAATATGTGGCCGTCCTTCTCGAAAAGAAGATCGTCGGCAAAGGAAATGCACTCCTTACCTTTTCCGGCAAAGAGATCGCCGGCAAGGCC
The DNA here is from genome assembly GCA_964617375.1 of uncultured Mageeibacillus sp. Classification (GTDB taxonomy): domain Bacteria; phylum Bacillota; class Clostridia; order Saccharofermentanales; family Saccharofermentanaceae; genus Firm-13. The sequence goes on from CAZTXQ010000053.1 coordinate 15,770, forward strand.
GAACCCGGGCAGTTCGTGAATATCTCCTGCCGATATTTTCTGAAGCGCCCGTTCGGAGTTTTTGCGGTTGACACAAAGAACAACACGTTCACGATCGGTGTCCGCGAAAGCGGAAAAGGCACCAAAGATATTTTGTCGTCGAGAATCGGCGATACGTTTCTGGTCCTCGGGCCCTTAGGGAACGGCTTTGACTTTGCAAACGTACAGAAAATTATCGCCGTCGGCGGCGGAACCGGTATATTTCCGCTGATGTTTGCGCTCGAAAAAGCAAAATCGATTGGTATACCTTCGATTGCCGTAAACGGTTTTCGCGGAAAGGAAGATGCGTTTCTTCTGGATGACTGTGAGAGTCTTGCCGGAAAGGCTCTCTTCACATCGGATGCCGGCGACTTCGGCATTCACGGCAACGTACTCCATGCTCTTGATACGCTGACCAAGGAGGATATGTCCGGTGCCGCCGTTTTTGCCGTCGGGCCGGAAATCATGATGAAAAAAGTGAGTGAGTGGGCAGCGGAACGGGGACTTTCCTGCCAGGTCTCTCTGGAACGGCGTATGGCCTGCGGAATCGGGATCTGTCTTGTATGCGTCTGTAAGGTTAAGGCCGCGGAGAAGGGAATACCCTTCACACACGTAAGATGCTGTAAAGAAGGACCGGTTATGAACGCATCGGAGGTTATATGGTAGATTTATCCGTTCAGGTTGGAAAACTTAAGCTCAGGAATCCCGTTCTTCTTGCATCCGGAACCTGCGGTTTCGGGCGCGAACTGAAGGAATACATCGACTTTTCGAGCATCGGCGGAATCTGCTCGAAAGGGCTGACCGTTCTCCCGAGAGAAGGCAACCCGGGGTGCCGGGTCGCGGAAACTCCGTCCGGGATGCTGAACAGTGTCGGACTTCAGAATCCGGGTCTTGACCGTTTTGTCGAACACGAGCTTCCTTTTATGCGGACTTTGGATACGGCCGTCATCGCTAACATTGCCGGTCATTCGACCGAAGATTATCAGAGGATGACACAGGTCCTGGGAGCGCCTGACAGCCCCGTCGATGCACTGGAACTTAACTTATCCTGTCCGAACGTGAAAGAGGGCTGTATGACGATCGGAGCGACTCCGGAAGGCGTCTATCAGATGATCAAATCCGTGCGCGGCCTTACCGACAAGCCTCTCTGGGTCAAGCTCACACCGAATGTGACCTCGATCACCGCGACGGCTCTTGCGGCCGAAGAAGCGGGAGGAGATGCCGTCGTACTGATCAATACGCTTTTGGGCATGGCGATCGACTTGAAGACGCGGCGTCCCGTGCTTATGAACAATACGGGAGGCTTGTCGGGACCCGCCATCAAGCCGGTCGCGATCCGGATGATTTCGGAATGCTATCGCCTGCTCTCGATTCCGATCATAGGAGTCGGAGGCATTATGAGCGCGGAGGACGTTATCGAATTCATGATCGCAGGTGCCTCTGCCGTCGAAATCGGTACGGCGTCTTTACTTCATCCGGCAGTTTGTGAGAAGATAGCATTGGATTTGGAAGAATATATGCTGGATAATCAGTTGAATGCCATTTCGGAGCTGACCGGCACTCTGCGTCTCTGGGAATCCTGAGGACAAGTACGGCATTATCAGAGCGGATATAGGGAGGACTTTTATGAACAACCTGATACTAGAAGCTTTATTCGTTACAAACGCGATTCGTGTCTGTGACCCCGAGCATCCTTTCTGGTATACATCGGGAACCATCGGTCCATTTTATATCAACACGCACTTTCTATATAAGGATGAGATGGAGGCCGCAAGACTTCTCCTCTTAATTGAAGAGGAAGCGAAGTCTGACCGGATCGCTTTTCCCGAATTCATACTGGAAGATCTTCTGCGCGCATATAAGACGAGCGAGACATACCGCCTCGTAATTGACATGATTGTAAAAGAAGCGGCCAAACTCGATTTCGACTTTATTTCCGGCGGAGAACGAAGAGATTTCTTCTTTTCCATTCTTCCCGCCTATTTCTTAAAGAAGCCGCATCTGTCTATTTTCAAGGATCTTCAGGCCGTTTATTCGACGGAAGAATTCAAAAAGACGGTTTCTGTCTATGAGACACAGCTGGCCGGGAAGAGGGCGCTCCACATCGCCGATCTCGTTACCGAAGCTTCGAGCTACACAAGAGCCTGGATACCGGTGGTGCGCGAATTCGGGGCCGTCATGGATGATACGATCGCGGTCGTCAACCGCAAGCAGGGCGGAGAAGAGATTCTGGCAGCGGAAGGGGTCCGTCTTCATTCCTTTGCCGATATCGATATAACGCTTTTCGAGAGCGCCGAAAAGAACGGAGCCATAACAGCCGAACAATTGAAGTCCCTCCGGGAATTCATGGCAGATCCCAAAGAATTTATGTTGAATTTCTTCCGGACGCATCCGGATTATATAAAAGACCAGCTTGCCATGGGAGGCAAAGCGAAAGAGCGGGCCGAGATGGCCATAGATAAGGGTTATGCGGGAAGACCGTAATGATAAAGGTCGAAGAGGGAGGATGTGCGGATGAGGAACAGCAATGACATGCATTTGTCACCCGTTCATTCCATACCGTTTGTTCTCCAGCGAAATAAAAGAAGAACGGTGTCCATCCGAATCAGCGACGAGGCCAAGGTTCTTGTGTATGCGCCGCACCACGTAAGTCTTTCCAGAATCGAAAGTTTTGTCGATCAGAAACAGAGCTGGATTCGCATTCATCAGAATCAGGCAAAAGATAAAGTCATGCTGCCCGAGATGGACGAGAAGGAAAAGAAGCTGCACGCGGACCGCGTCCGAAGGAAAGCCTTGTCTTTCTTAAAGTCCTACGAAGGGAAGAAGCCGCTTCGAATTTTCATACGTTTTTCGAAAACAAGATGGGGATCCTGTTCCTCTCTCGGGAACATTTCATTAAACGGATATCTGGATTTGCTTCCGGATGACCTCTTCGAATATGTCATGTATCACGAACTTACGCACCTCTATTATATGAATCATTCGGACCGTTTCTGGCAGGCGGTATCTCTCCTTGTCGAAGGCCCGGAAGAGAAGCGCAAACGCCTCGACATGTATAAGATTCCGTCTGCCAACCGGACGCTTTAGCATTGAAACCGCATCTGTCATAAGATATACCCGCGTTTAACAGTTGTGAAAGAGAAAAAAGCTGTAAATGACTGCAATACAGTC
>CAZTXQ010000054.1:0-5463 GCA_964617375.1 uncultured Mageeibacillus sp.
AATTTGAAAGCGGCACTTCGCCGAACTGGTATTATATTCAGCTGGAAGACGGCAGGACCGGTATTTTCTATTACATGAAAGGTGATTGACCGGAAGACTCTGCTTTTCTCAACATGCCGCAAATTTACTTCCCGTAGAACGTCTCGCTTTTCGCGCCGGTCAGAAGCTCCCCGACCTGTATGGCTTCGGGTTCAAGTTTGACTTCTGTTTCCGCATCCCGGAAATTTGCCAGCAGTTTGTGCAGCAAGCCGTATTCCTCTTTGCCCAGCTTGTAACCGCGGAGGGAGTAGAGCATGAACAGGAGGAAAAGAATGGGAATGATACAGAACATCAACTTGATGCCTATATCGGTTATTGGTTCGATCTGACCCGATTTTACAGCCTGGTCGCTGTACTTGAATATGTCGAGCAGAGGACCGATTCCTCCTACGGCAAGGCCGCCCGCCATTTTTCGCATAAAGGTGGACACGCCGGAGTACAAGCCTTCCCGGCGCTTGCCTGTCATCAGTTCATCGACATCCGAGATGTCGGGGAGGATGGACCAGGAGATGAAGTTGCAGCCGGCCGCCCCGATGCCGATGAAAGCGCAAACCGCGATAATCACAAGATCGGGCGTTTGGGGCGTGAAGAGGGTAAGGATCAGAGTAGCGGTGATCCAGGTTATGGCTCCGATGATGGCCGGGATCTTCTTGTTCGTTTTCTGGGCCAACACGGAAAACACCCCGATAAAGAGAAGCTGAACACCCAGAATGCCCGCCATGGTGGGCACGAAGAGGTGTTCCTTGCGTATGCTGACGTTCAGGAAATACACCGCAAGCGCCATGGTTATATCGATCGCCATCTGTGAGGATACAAAGATGCGGATATAGTATCGGAAGGACTTGTTCTTGAATACGGAGAGCCAATCCTTCCATGCGAAGCCTTCCGCGTTGGTGCTCCTTGTGTTTTCCCAAGTGCCCAGATAAACGAGGATCCAAGCGGTGGCAAAGAGAATGGCAAAGATGATCGCCATGGCCAGATAGCCCTTTGCAGGGTCTTCAAATGCACCGGTGATCATCGCGGGCACCAACCCGCAGATAATCGCGGCGGCGGCGGAGAAACCGAGTCGGACTCCGGTGAAGGAACTTCTCATATTGTAATCGGTGGTCATTTCCGCAAGGAGGGCGTTATAGGGAACCATGACAATGGTAAAGGCTGTCGAAAAGAAGATATAGGCTAGGGTGTAATAGATGAATTTGCCGATGGTCCCGGAGATTCCGAAGGAATACCAGAGCATGACCCAGGAGAGGAGAACAGGAATGCTTCCGAACAGGAAGTAGATCCGGCGTCTTCCGAACCGCGAGCGTGTCCTGTCGGAAAGGATTCCCATGAAGGGATCCGTGACTGCATCCCACACCTTGCCGATCAGGATGACTAAGCCCGCAAGTGTTCCCGATAGTCCCTCGACGTCGGTTAAGAATACCAGGATCAACACGCCGACAATGAGAAAGGAACCACCTCCATAGATGTCCCCGCAAGCGTAAGCCAGCTTTGGAAGTATTCCCTCTTTCTTTTTCATAAGCGCCTCCCGGTAAATGCTTGATTTTGTTTTGCCTGTAGTAACGAATCACTGACTATAGCAACGGAATCGGACGGTATTTTGGAGTTTCTCTCATAGTATTTGTCCCGGATCTGCCGCACGGCCATCACCCATTTGATCTGCTGCCGGAGATCGTCAAAGACAAACCGGCTGATATCGGATTCCCTGGCGACTTCGATATATTCGCCGGCTGCATACGGAATCATAAGGATGTTTTTCATCGGGAAAATAAGCGTCTTCTCTTGATCGCCAACCAATCCGATGTAGGTGATTGATTCCCGGGTGAGGATGACAACGCCGTTGCCGAGGTGCTGATATCCGTACTTATCCGGCTCCGCGCACAGCAATCTCGTAGAGGCGGATAACTGAAAATCCGGGGCCTCAATCTCCTTATCCAGATGATCCTTCTGGAAGTCAAACCATTTGTCGATCCCGTTGAAATAGACGGTATCCGGCTTCTCGGGTTCCCAAAACATGTATCGATTCATTCGAACGGAGTTCTCGCATTCGATGCAATACAGCCGGTCGCCCTCCGAGCGAAGCGTAAACTCAGCGGAGCATTTGGGACACTTGTACAATACATATTCTACGCCCTCGGCGACGTTCCGGCCTTTGAAGGGGATCATTCTCTCCCTCTGCCAGGCATAATCATCAAAATCCAGAGCACCGGTAACCGCGCTATAAATCTGATCTTCCGAAAGGTTCCGGATCTGATCGACGGTCAGGATTGGACGGACAGTGGTCTCGAGCCTTCCGTATCGGGCTCTCTTCGTCCATCGGGGACGGGTAAAATACCCGCCGTTTGTGTGAACGGCAATCACCGGTACGTTCAGAAACCGCACGAGTTTGGCGATGCCATGGACAGCGAAGCCTCCGGGCCGGCCGTCATTGGACAGGCATCCGTTGGGGTAGATCGCGACGACTCCGCCTCTTTGTATCACGGATTTCATCTTCTTAATCGAAGACAGGTCATTGGTGAACTGATTTTTCGAGATGACGCCCATCCAGGTGAACACTTTGCTGAGAACCTTGTCGCGAAAAAAATTGTATGCACCGACATAGTTCATGCGTACCGGATACATACTCGCAGCGGATATCATATAATCAAGCCAGCAGCTGTGATTCGCCACCACCAGATATGGAGGTTTCAGACCCTCTACGGCCTTTTATCTACCTTGTGCTTAAATGCATGCCTGAAATAGATCGTGACAAAGAATCCTACCGGATAAAACAAAAGCGGGAGGGGCTTCCTGACCGCGCTGGCTGGTTTGGATTTTGATTTCTTACCTACTCCAATGCCCATATTCTGTGATTGTCCCTCCGGAAAACACGTAAGAAGAACGAAACAAGTCAACGATTGTAGTATAACAAAACCAGAAGAGAAAATTGCAGTAATATATATATGGAGATGCACTCTATTATGTACGTAAGGTGAAGCGAGGATTGGAGGGTACCATGAAATATATTGATATGGAACATTGGAAGAGGAGAGAGCACTTTGCTTTTTTTCATTCGCTCGTTATCCGCAGTACAATGTCTGCATGAATATTGACGTAACGCATTTTCAGGATGTCGTGCGCCGAAATCACCTGTCTTTTATTATTCCATGATATTTGCCGTGACAACAGTCGCGAATACCTGTGAGAATTTCCGCTATCGCATCCGTGACGGGCGTGTCATCCTTCACGAGAAGACGCATCCGTCATTTACCGATATAACGCCCGGCGATGATCAATTCAAAATCGTCACGATGGATCTTACGGGAGATTTGCCCGGGTTTTCCGATCTGGCGCGCGAAGCATCACAAAGACAAACGAGTTATTTCCCGGACGCGATTTCGGCGCAGCGCGATGACCTGATTTACTTAACGTGCCTGCCGTGGATCTCTTTTACCGGTATGTCGCATACGATCCGCCTGAATCCGGATGACTCGGCCCCGAGAATTTCATGGGGCAAGTATTTTCGCGAAAAGGATCGCGTTTTTCTTCCCTTGTCCGTACAGATGAATCATGCGCTTGCCGACGGCCTGCATGTCGGTGAATTTGTGAATCGACTACAGAGGTATCTGGATGCACAGTGACTCATCGCAGCCGTAAGAAATACAGTTCGAATTGGATATAACGGACGAGGATTCTTTTGTTAAGTTTATTAAGCAGATTCAGTTACACCATACTCCCGGCTGAAATTGTATATATTCTTCTATATGATGAAGATATGAAGAAGTTTGAAGATATCTCTATCGCATTATTGCTGCATGATTTCCACAATGAATACAGTGTCACCGTTTATAAGGGTGCTATTTCGGCTTATATCGGTGTGGAGCGTTTTCTTGATTATGCGGCGAGTATGGGCGATATACCTTCAGCGCATGTAGGCATCCGGCGTGATTCGCTCTTGACCTTCGGCATTGACAACTATTCCGGCATGTATGACGCGGTCAATCATTTGATAACGGAGCATGACCGCAAAAAGATTGCCTATATTAGTGGAACGCATGGTGTTTATGAAGCTGACGTGAGGTTCAAGGCTTATAAGCAGGCTCTGATCGATAACAATATTGCGTACGATGAGCGCTATGTCTATGATGGGTCTTTTCTTCGCGAGGACGGTGTTTCGGCGGTTAAGGCTTTTTTGGACGAGCGAAAAATTGTAATCGACGGTTTGGTTGGGGCCAATGATCATATGGCCTTGTACGCCATGAAGGAATTGCAAAACAGGGGTATTTCTGTACCGGAACAGGTTAGTATTGTCGGGTTTGACGATTTATCCAGTGCCAGAAGCTGTACACCGGCGTTGACGACGGTCCATCAGTCCGCCTTCGAATTGGCCTCTTTTGCCATGCGTCGTCTTGCCGAAGGCATCCGTGATGACAAAATAGAGATGCGGCATGAGCAGTTGCCTGCGCGATTAACCGTGCGGCAATCCTGCGGCTGCCAAGCCGGTACGGCAGCACACTGTGCAGCCAATAGTGAAGAGTCACCTGACACGTTGTCGGAGAAAGACAGAAGCGAATGGGAAGAGCAGAGATCCTTTGTGAATCTTATGACGCGGGACATGATTGGAAATTTTGAAATAGATGAGATTCTTTCCGTTCTGAACGGTCATCTGAATTATCTTGGCATTCGTGATTTTTCATTGTCTCAGTATGTAGGGCAGGGTCAGGCGGAGATTCTATTCGATCAGACCGGTCATCGAGGAGAAAAATTTCCGGAAAAGCAACTGATCAGCGGCGGTCTTGCCCGTTTGCCCCTTCCCTACTATCGTCATGTTTTGCCGCTTTTCTATCGGGGAGAGCATATTGGTTTTTTTGTTTCCGATGCAGGATCGAAAGATGTTCCTGTTCTTGAGATTATCAGAGACCACCTTTCCAGTGCATTGAAGGGTGCGCGCCTTCTGGAAACGGCCAAGAGGCATGCCGATTACTTGCGAATCGAGGTTGAGCAGCGGACCAAAGAGTTGGCAGAACGAACGATTGAGCTGGAAAAAGCTCTGGATGTTGTGCAGGAGACCAGCGAAAAGCTGGAGCGCTTATCGGTTATGGATGAGTTAACCGGTCTTAATAACCGACGTGGCTTTTTGACTCTTGCCAGACAGCAGATCTCCTTGAAAGAGCGGAATAACAACGATCTATTGCTGGTTTTTTTCGATATTGACGGCTTGAAGAAGATCAATGACACATTGGGGCACTCGATTGGCGATTACGCCATTATGTCTTTGGCCAATCTGCTGAGAAAGGCTTTTCGCAGTTCTGACATTATTGCCCGTATTGGCGGCGATGAGTTTGTCATTTTGGCCATCGAATGTTCCATCCGTGAATATATAAAAATCAAGAGCCGGCTGGATCATTCTATTGAAGAGTTCAATGCATCGAATGATCAACCGTT
>CAZTXQ010000054.1:5563-18674 GCA_964617375.1 uncultured Mageeibacillus sp.
ATCGCTTATCTTCCCGGAATTGTGGCAAACGGCATGTACGAATTTGAGTTAACATTTCTTTCCAATGCTCTTACGGGACTTGCCTTTTTAACCGGCGGCATCCTTGGTCTTGTGCGGAAAATAGAGCTTCCAAGGATATTGTATCTGAATACAACCGTCCTCTTGGCCCTGGTATTTCTGACATGTATGGCATTCCTTAGTGAGATGAATTTTTCGGGGGCATTCATTTTCCTGCACGTAATTAATCCAATTCTTGCAATACTCGTTTTTGTGATTCTTACGCCAGATGGGAGACCCATGAAAAGGATCGAGATTCTCTCAACCTTGTTCTTCCCGATCATCTATCTTGTGTATGCGATTACATATGGTCTGCTGTCGGGGAACTGGCTGTACGGCTTTATTAATGTCGATAACAAAGGAGTCGTTTTTGTATCGATTGTGTGCGGGATTATGGCTGTGGGGATTCTTTTTGTAAGTCTCCTGTTAAATGGAATTAGCCAGTTACTATATAAAAAATCATGCAGGAGACGTAAAACCAGATGGCATGCTACAGAGAAATGAACATTGGTGAAGCTGAAAGAATCTCGGATATAGATGCTGCATACTATATAAAAAATGCCTGGCGTATGAACCGGGAAACCGGTGAGTATGCGCTTACAGAAATAAACTGAACAGACGAGAGCCTTCCGAACGGTTTTGAATGGCATCTGGATCACTTCAAGAAAACGATACATGGCGGTGGGAAAGCTTTCGGATGTTTTGAGGATGACACCCTGGTTGGTTATGCAACGATCGATTCCAGGGTGTTTGGACAAGAAGAAAGACATGTCTTGCTGGATCAATTGTTTGTCTCTAACCATTACAGAAACAACGGTATTGGAAGGAAGATGGTTGCTTTATGTGCAGAACAAGCCGGATTGTTTGGCGCAGACAAAATATACCTATGCGCAGGGTCATCGGAGGATACGATTGCATTTTACAAGAAATTGGGGTGTAGAGCTGCTGCTGAGATAGACAAGACGCTTTTGGAAGAGGATCCGAACGATATACAATTAGAATTGGATATAGGGGATTTCATTTTAAGAAATAAATAGCAGTTTGCTCCCGGATCGACTTAGGTGATGAAGGATTCCTCTGACATCAAGCTGAACGAATCGTTCCAGGTGGTGACAAAAGGGGCAGAACCAGATGCCATGTTACAGAGAGAAGAACATAAGTGAAGCTGGAAGAAGAATTTTATCCGTTTACGGCAAAAATTCTTCCTTAACCTTGCTTATAATCGGCTGATGTTATAACATAATAGCAAGGAAAAAATGCCGTTTGCGGCAAAAATTCTTTCCTCGGAGGTTGCTGTGATCATTAAACGAGACACGTACCTCAACCGGCTGATTCATAAGAAGGGAAACGGTCTGATCAAGATCATCACCGGAATCAGAAGATGCGGGAAATCATATCTGTTGTTCGAGCTTTTCCACGCACATCTCCATTCGATCGGAATAGAAGACGAGTGCATTATCGAGCTTTCACTTGACGATGAGGCCAATGCGAAGTTCAGAAATCCGATGGAGCTGGGGAACTACATTCGAAGCAGGATTGTGGATAAGGATAAGGAATATTACGTCATTCTCGATGAAATCCAGCAAGTCAAGGAAGTAAAGAACCCTTGGCTTGACGATGCCGACGAGAAGATTGGATTTGTTGATGTGCTTCTTGGTTTGATGAAGCTGAAAAACGCCGATATCTATGTCACCGGGAGCAACTCCAGAATGCTTTCCTCCGACATTGTGACGCAGTTTCGTGACCGCGGAGATGAAATCAGACTGTACCCGCTTTCGTTTAAAGAATTCTATGACGCGTTTTCGGAAAGCAAGGAGAATGCATGGAAGGAGTATTACACGTACGGCGGTCTTCCAAGAATCATGTCACTTTCCACCCACAAGGAGAAGAGTGATTACCTTCAGAATCTTTTCAAGAACACGTATATGAAGGATGTGATTGATCGACATAAGATCCGGAATGATAAGCGAATTCTGGATGACCTTGTCAATATTCTGTCTTCTTCCGTAGGATCACTGACGAATCCGAAAAAATTGTCTGACACGTTCAAGACCATAAATGGGATTTCGATCAATTCAACAACACTCGATACCTATCTGGAATTCTTTGAGGAGGCATTTATTATTGATTCTGCTCGTCGGTATGACATTAAAGGTAAAAAGTATATCGGCACGCCGGTCAAATACTATTTTACGGATATCGGCCTCCGAAACGCGCGATTAAATTTCAGACAGCAGGAAGAGAACCATATCATGGAAAACATCCTCTTTAATGAATTGCAGGCAAGGAGCTATAACGTCGATGTCGGTGTTGTCGAATACAGGCACCTCGATAAAAATGGAAAAGATGTGCGCTCACAGCTTGAAGTTGATTTTGTTGCCAATGACGGCGGGAAAATTTACTATCTGCAATCAGCACTTCGTGTGGATGATGATAAGAAACGTCAGCAGGAAATCAACTCATTAAGACGTATTCCGGACTCGTTCAAAAAAATCGTTATCGTAAAAGATGAGATTATGCCATGGCATGACGAAAATGGAATTCTTTATATAGGCATCAAGGATTTTCTTCTGGACTCGAATGCCATCCATGCATAATGGAAGAATAGCGTCAGGGAGAAGAAGCAGAATGCACGGATCGAAGGATATTTTTCATTCTATAACAGCCACTCCACTTGTTGGAAACGGAAGCTATATCGAGATTTTGCCATGTGCTGAGCTGCTTCCTTATATCCGATGTTTTTGGAGAAAGGATGTTAAGACGGAAAGGGAGTCGCTCATTCACTTGACGAAGAAGCATATATATCAGATCCCAATGTGGCAACAGACATTACGACGTTGTTTGGTATACGGTTTTACGCATGGACGGCAGGACTGTTTGCAAAAGAAAACATAAACGGAATGAAAAACATGACGGCGGATGCAAATGAATTTTTTCCATATATAACGAAGGAATTTCTGCCAATACTTTCCGGAGGAACTTCTTTTTCGCGAAAAGTGGAAATTGCCAATCGATATTTCCTGCAAAAGTTGGATGAAGCGATCGTTAACTATGATCTGATGAACGCGGCAGCGATCATTTTACGAACGAAGGGGACGGTTCGAACATCTGAAGTAGCAAGAAGTGTTGCAATGTCAGAGAAGCAGATGGAAAGAAAATGCAGGGAGAAAATCGGGATATCGCCGAAGGGTTTGTCTTCCTTAGTCCGATACCAGCTTTTGTGGCAGGATCTATTCAGATCCCCGGGATATGATATCCAGGATCTGGTTGATAAATACGGATATTTTGATCAGGCGCACTTGCTGAATGATTTCAAAAGACGGCATGGAATGACGGTGAATCAAGCGATCCAATTTGCGGTTTCAAAGATGTAATGTCGGATTTTTCCAATAAAGAGTGTGCTGTGAAGCAGTATTATGGAGAAAACACACCGGGAGGAACGGGGATATGAATTTTTCCAGTACATTGATAGCAGTTCGAGACATGGAGTGTTCTCTCAAGTTCTATAAAGAACTGTTTGAGCAGGATGTTGTTCTGGATTTGGGATGGTGCAAAACGCTTAGCTGCGGATTGACGTTACAGTACAATTTCGACCAGATAGCCGGGTTTGACGCCGGTACTATGAAATTCAAGTCAAACACCATGGAGCTGTATTTTGAGACCGAGGATTTTGATGGATTTATAGAACTGCTCGAAAAACACCCGGAGGTTGAGAGGGTTCACGATCCGAAGACGTACCCATGGCTGCAGCGCAGTATTCATTTCTATGATCCGTCTGGTCATATGATTGAGGTAGGTGAAAGCATGGAAAGCGTGGCTCACCATGAATTTGAGAAGGGACATACCGCAGAGGAAATCGCGCAGATGACAGAGCATCCGATCGAGCTCGTGAGAGAATGGGAAGCGAGCTATTTGGAGAAACATAAGGCGATCAGTGTTTGCGGAACAGACTGCTCTACATGCGGCTGCTTCGGAACGCTCTGCAAGGGGTGCAATGAATGCGAAGGCAAGGTGTTTCATTCGCCGGATGGGTGCTCAATATATACATGTGTTCGGGATGAGAAGAAGCTTCATGACTGCGGGAAGTGTGATAAGCTTCCCTGCGAGATTTGGCAGAAAACAAGGGATCCGAAATTCAGCGATGAGGAATTCAGAGCTAACGTCGCTGCCCGTGTACAGGCTTTGAAGCAGCACTAGGATAACGATGTCCCTTATTCGCTGTACTGTGTCAGCAGCTCTTCGTGCTCTCTTAACCATGGGTAAAAATTCGTAAAGACGTCATCGCTATACGCTGCCATCATCATTTTTTTCAGGGGTTCCATATCCATATACTTGCGTCCTCCTCTATAAATCTGAATGCTATATTACGTGTACACTCAAATAGTGTCAATATTTATTGAGAAAACACGCGTGCTATTTTCGAGAAAGCAAGCGGATTTCTCTATACCGCGAATGGATTAGAAAAAATGGCGGACACAACAATTCGTGCCCGCCATTATTCTCGTTCATCCGGCTTGAATGCCTGTTATCAGCAGTATCCGTTGTATGTCCTTACGTTTCCGTCAGAGTCAAAGGATACTGTCAAATAACCGCCCTTGGAATTGACCCAAAGGTATTTCTCTCTGCCATCTTCATCGATCCCAACTAAATAGCCGGGGGTTTTGAAAGTTTCCTTGCAGGCATCGTACGTGTCGATATCGCCGCTGTCCAGACCTTTGACCTCAGAAAGATCTGTTTTCTTGTCGATAAAGGCGTCTCTGTAATCAGCACTCATAAAGTCGCCGTACATATTTGAGACCTCTCCGGTTGTTTGGTCGATCCATACAGTCAGTTCCATATCATTTCCGTTTACTTTTATGTTGTAATAGTAATAAGCTTTGTCTACTCTGGCGGGTTCACCCAGGATCGCATTGACCTCTTCTTCGGTCATGCCGATTTCCAGCTTACTGAATTTCTCATAACCCTCTTCTTTGGCACTGGCGTTCGTCTTGCAGCCGGCTAACGAGAAAACCATCAGAAGGATAAGCAACAGGGAAAGTAAACTTTTGAGTGTGCTCTTTGTTTTCATTTTTAATTCGTCTCCTTTTAAATTTTCTCGTTATTCCGGGGAAAAATATGCATTGTATTATAACCCTCAGATAGCAACAATTATTATGATTATAGGGTCTATGCCAATAAAAATCAAATATAATTAATATCACATGAGCGTTTACGAGAGTGAAGGTGCACTCGGCAAGAAGACCAGATCAATATATGAATATACCGGCGCGAATTGAGCGCACGAATGGTGCATGGTGACCGGAGTATGGTGCAGTGTCGCCGCACGAATGGTGCACGTATATTTTAGAACTTCAATAATCGACATCTAAGCGTATTTGAGTAGGTTCGACGGTGCCCCGAAGGGCGTTTCTTATCATTGATAAGCCTGCTCAATCAGCATCTGAGTGCATTTGAGTAGGTTGAACTTCTAATCATTGAAGAATGGTCCTGATTCCCATCAAGGCGGACGATTGGTAACGGTTATTCTCCATTGTCCAACAGCGGTATTGTGACCGCCGGACTAAAATCGCTCAAACGCAACGACTATTGTCTCACGGTCTGAATCACCGGAATGGATGAACTAGATCCCGATTCCGGTCGCTTCGGAATGGATTACCGATCGACTCTCCTCTGGCTTACTAAAGTATCTTTCAGGGGGAGAGTGTCCATGCGCTCCAATATCCCATAAACCGGGAGCAAATTTTCTTGCGATGGTGGCTCTCACTCTCCTGCGTACCCACGGTGGCTGACGCAGTCTGCGATCGGATCGCAAATGACTCCTACACGATTTAAATAGGAGATTCTATGCGAAAGCGCACTGGTCTCTGCGAATAATATGACCGCATGGCGGTTGTGAACCATCCGTCGGCAGCCATGGCCAGAAACCACTTTCGGGTATACTTCCAATATACGTTAAGCATAGAAAAACATTCTGAGCAGATCCCCATACAACGTCTCCTTAATATTTTTCCCAAAATTCATGAATCAGTTTGCACGTCCGGTCTTTGTCAAAGCCCATTTTTTTCACTTCTGATATAAACGTCGACATTTCCGATTGCAAAAGTTCCTCTCTAATCTTTTCCACAAGAGCCTCGTCGTATTGGAGAATGCTTTTCGAGCCGAGAAATGACACGATGAAACCCTCCTCTTCCATCATTCGATACGCTTTCTGGATTGTATTCGGATTGACACCGAGGGTTGCCGAAAGGATCCGACGCGAAGGAAGCTCTTCTCCGTTGGCCGCATCTTTTCGCAATATACGTATCTTGACGTATTTTACGATTTGATTGTATATCGGAGACAAATCATTCATCTCCAGTCCCGAAAAATCCAGAATTGTCAGTACCCCCTCATAAAAGTCAAATGGGAAAACCGTACCATTCGTGTAATACAGTGCACTGACTGTATTATGCTACTAGTACGGACGCCAGTCAAGAGATAATTGAATGTAAAGTAAAAATAAATATCCTATTAATTCTCTTATGATGATGGGGTTTGTTTCCGGGCCATTCCTTAGTCAACACTGATAATGTGATATTATTGTTTTACTGAAGGTCAGGATATTGTGACCGTGCTTAACCAGGAGGATTATACGATGGCTCAAGTCCCGCTCAAATGCCCGAAATGTGGAAGAAGCATCCAACTCGATGACCAACAGGAAACATGCATCTGTGAATACTGCGGTTCTCAGTTTGCTTTTCAGGAAGCAGCCCGGAAATACATGGCTGAGCTTGCCGGTAAGCTGACGCCGTCCGGGATTCCGGCATCCAGTACCGAGCCGATTCCCGGATATGACCTGCCGGAGAAGACCGTCCTGGCAATCCGTCTACTCGTTGCCAATAAGCAGAAAATCGAGGCGATTAAGCTTTTTCGCGAAAATACAGATACCGGTCTGAAAGAAGCCAAAGATGCAATCGACAGTCTCGATTTAAGGCAGCCGCAGCGGAATTCATCCACCGGCAATACTTCGCCCGGTAGCAGAACCGATGACCCATCCCTTAAGGTATCCAAATGCTATATTGCCACCGCCGTATACGGTTCTTATGATGCCCCCGAAGTACTTGTTCTTCGCAGGTTCCGTGACGAGGTACTATCGAAATCCATGCCCGGCAGGGCATTCATCCGCAGCTATTATGCCGTGAGCCCGCCGGTTGCGCGCCGTCTCGAGAATGCCGGCCGGATCAACCGGCTGGTCAGGCGGATGCTGGACAAAATCGTGCATAGACTGGATACAGGTGCAGGAAGTTAATTTATTCACGATAGCCCGTATACAACAGCAGCGATTGCCGGTGTTGAAACAAGAACGTATGTTTGGTATAATGCGGATATTCGTTCTTCGGAGAAGGTTCATTATGCAGCGCACGGGTATACTGCGGCTGAGATAATTTTCGAGCGGGCGGACGCTGAGAAGTCTTACAGAACGAAGCAACCCGGCTGTTTATTAAGTTGATTTGCTTGGGAGAGGAAGCGGCGTGGAAGAAATGAATCGCGTATATATAGCAATCGACCTGAAGTCTTTCTATGCTTCCGTTGAGTGCGTTGAACGCGGCCTTGACCCCATGAACACCAATCTTGTAGTCGCCGATGCCAGCCGCACAGAAAAGACGATTTGCCTTGCTGTTTCACCGTTGCTCAAATCCTATGGAATCCCCGGTCGGGCAAGACTGTTTGAAGCTGTGCAGAAAGTCAAAGAAGCGAACGCACTGCGTCAGAAGACAGCGCCGGGGCGTAAGCTCGCCGGAGAATCCTATGACAAGGCGGCGCTGTTGGCCTCGCCTGAATTGACGATTTCCTATATAATTGCGCCGCCTCGTATGGCTCTGTATATGGAATACAGCACGAGGATTTACAACATTTATTTAAAATACGTTGCCCCACAGGATATCCATGTTTATTCCGTCGATGAAGTGTTCATGGATGTCACAAATTACCTGGAAGCCAGGCATCTCACACCCAGGGAGATGACCATGATGATGATCCATGACGTCCTCAAGACGACCGGTATCACGGCGACAGCCGGAATAGGAACCAATCTTTATCTTGCCAAAATCGCAATGGACATTCAGGCGAAGCATATCCAACCGGATCAAGACGGGGTGCGTATTGCGGAGCTCGATGAACAAAGCTATCGTCAACTCCTCTGGACGCACCGTCCGCTTACGGATTTCTGGCGTGTCGGGCGCGGCTATGCCAGGAAGCTGGAAGAACACGGTATGTTTACCATGGGCGATGTAGCAAGATGCTCTGCCGGAAAACCCGATGAGTACTATAACGAAGAGCTGCTTTACAGGCTCTTTGGGATAAACGCGGAACTTCTGATTGACCACGCATGGGGCTGGGAGCCTTGCACGATCGCCGATGTTAAGGCATATAAGCCCGCCGGCAAAAGTATAAGTTCCGGACAGGTTCTTCAAAGTCCCTATGCTTTTGAAAAAGCAAAACTGATTGTGCGGGAAATGACGGACCTTCTCGTTCTGGATTTAGTGGACAAGGGGCTTGTAACGGATCAGATGGTTTTGACGATAGGATATGATATTGAGAATCTCACAGATCCAGAGATCAGTAAATCCTATCATGGCGAGGTCACAACAGACCATTATGGCCGCAAAATTCCCAAACACGCACATGGCACCGCAAACCTAAGCCGCCGGACATCCTCTGGGATGCTCATCATGGATGCGGTTATGGCGCTGTTTGACCGTGTAGCAGATAGGAATCTGCTGGTCAGAAGAATCAATATCACAGCGAATCATGCAGCCGATGAACGCTCTGCCACCTCTGTCAAAAACCCCGGATCTTTCGAGCAGCTGGACATGTTTACCGATTATGAAGCTGTTCAGAAGAAAGTCGATGAGGAAGAAAAAGCACTGACGCGCGAAAAGAAGATGCAGGAGGCTGTTATTGAGATTAAGAAGAAGTTCGGCAAAAATGCTGTTCTCAAGGGTATGAATCTTGAGGAGGGTGCCACAACCGCTTCCCGCAACCGGCAGATTGGAGGACATAAGGCATGATGAATCCTAAAGATGGGATTACGAACTCATACGAAGACATCATTGATTTGCCGCATCACACCTCCACAACGCACCCGCATATGTCCGCATTTGATCGGGCGGCACAGTTCTCCCCGTTTGCTGCTCTCACAGGACACGATGCCGCTATCACGGAAACTGCGCGGTTAACGGAGACACGAGTGGAGTTGGATGAATACAGTAAGGCAGATTTGAACCGGAGACTGTGCATCCTTCAAGACCGGATGGACGAACAGCCGGAAGTCTCCATTACCTATTTTCAACCGGATACAAAGAAGTCAGGCGGCGCATACATTACGGCAGCCGGATGCATAAAGAAAATGGTGGAGTATGAGCGTGCTGTTGTGATGCAGGACGATACGAGAATCCCGATCGATCAGATTATCGCGGTCGACGGTGAATGGTTCGGTTCCATTGAAGAAATATAGGGTCCATTGCAATCAACAAAGATTTTGTTAAGAATTAACTCGGCCAGGATAATGGAATTAACATACTTCACGCAGAATGAGAGGCAGAAATGCTTTGATTCAAGAGAAGTGAGGGTGCTTATGAGTAACACAATCAGGAAAAGAATTGTTTCGGCGGGGTTGTTTCTTGTCATGTCATTAGGCTTGTTAAATGGCTGCTCTTTAACGCAAAATTCTTCAGAACAGACAACTTCGACCGGAACAACTGCATCCGCTGCAGCTTCGGCCGGCACAACGGCAACAACGGATGCAATGGTGACAGCGGATGCGGTCAGCAATGAAGAAATGAAAACGCCCAAATACATTTTCCTCTTTATCGGGGATGGTATGTCGTATGTCCAGACGAATGCGGCGCAGGTCTATCTCGGCAATAACACCGAAGGTGAGATTGCGACGGAGAGTCTCAATTTCACGCAGTTTCCGGTAATTGGCAATGTCACGACGTATGACTCGACTTCGTTCTGCCCGGACTCAGCTTCGACAGCAACCGCTCTGTCCTGCGGTGTCAAGACGCACAGCGGTGTTGTAGGCCTTGAAGCCGATAAGATGACCCAGCCGGAAAGTATCACAGAACTCCTAAAGCAGGAAGGGATGAAAATTGGCGTCGTATCAACCGTAACAATCAATCATGCTACGCCGGCCGCCTTCTATTCCCATGTTATTTCCAGAAACGATTATTATCAGATTGCTATGCAGATGCCTACGAGCGATGTTGACTATTTTGGCGGCGGTTCGGTAAATAAATCGACCGGCAGTGACAAATCCTACACGGATGCTTACTCCATCATCGAGAACAAAGGTTATACAATTGCCGACACAAACGAAGAAATTCTGGCCCTCGGCAGTTCTTCCGGCAAATGCTACGCCTTAAGCCCTGTACTTCAGGATTCCGGTTCAATGCCTTATGCGATAGATGCAGGTGCTGATGATCTGACATTTGCAGATTATGTTTCCACAGGTATTGAGGTTCTTGATAATGACAACGGATTCTTTATGATGTGTGAATCCGGTAAGATTGACTGGGCCTGCCATGCAAATGACGCGATGACAACCATCCAGGAGGTCATCGACTTCTCCGACGGCATCCAGTGTGCAATTGATTTTGCAGCCGAACATCCCGATGAGACTCTTATCCTTGTCACCGGAGACCATGAGACCGGCGGTATGACAATCGGATACGCTTCAACCGGATATGATACAGCCTTTGACCTTCTCGGCAAACAGACGATGTCTTATGTAGCTTTTGATGAATTGGTCGTTGAGATGAAGGAAGCCAATCCGGATGTTACACTTGCGGATTTCCTGCCGGTTATCAAAGACACATTCGGACTTATCGCTCCTTCGGATCCGGATGCGGCTGTTGAAGCGAATGCTGACTATGTAATGACCGAATATGAGTATGAGAAGCTCGAAAACGCCTTTGCTGAATCCATGCTTCCGGAAGAAGAGCGCAGCGAGACGGAAGAAACTTCCGTACTGTACGGCGGATATGATCCTATCTCTGTAACACTGACTCACATCATCAACAATAAAGCCGGTATTGGCTGGACATCCTATTCACATACGGGCACACCGGTCGCTTTCTATGCCATGGGTGCTTCCGCCGAACTTTTTGCGGGCACATATGACAATACAGACGTTTTCTACAAAATGCTTGAGGCAGCCGGATGTACGGCCGAAGCAACAACTGCTGCCTGATCACTCCAGAAAAAACAGGACCGGGGACAGGTCGGCAATGCGCCGGCCTGTCTTTTGCGAAGGAGTTTATTTTGAAAATCAATCGTAAGGATATCAATAAGAAAGAGATCGTATTCGTTTTTCTGTTTGTTTGTGTGCTGATTGTGCTGGCCTTCCTGCCGACGGGATTCGAGAAACAAATTTACCTTCATTCCGAGGGCGTGCAGGCAGACGTAGTAGATGTCGACAACACGGGTGTATATAACAACGGATTGATTACGCAGGGAGCCCAGGATTGTAAGGTGCGCATCCTGACAGGTACGCATAAAGGAGAAGTTGTATCCGGTACCAACTACTTTTCCGGTAAACTCGAATTTGACAAGGTATTTGATATAGGCGACACCGCCTGGGTGCTTTTGGAGTTCGACGATGGCAATAACATTATCAGCGCAAACATGGTCGATCATTACCGGATAAATCTGGAAGTAATCCTCCTGTGTGTTTTTGCGGTCTGCCTGATTGCATTTTCCGGATTTACAGGCATAAGAACCCTGCTTTCTTTTGCGTTTGCCTTGCTCAGTATCTGGAAAATACTGATCCCATGTATGCTCAAGGGCGTCCATCCGATTCTTGCTGCGCTGGTGGTCGGTAATGTACTTACCATCGCAACGCTTCTTCTCGTGGCCGGGTTTACCAGAAAAGCGTATACCGCTATTGCATCGTCCGTTTTATGCTCCCTTGTGACTTGTCTTCTGGCTGTCGTGATGGGTGATATATTTAAGATTAGCGGTGCTGTTATGCAGTGGTCGGAATCTCTTCTTTATGCAGGTTTTGAAAGACTCGACCTCACGGGGATTTTTCAGGCGGGTATCTATCTGGCCTGTTCAGGCGCGATTCTCGATCTTGCGATCGATATCTCGGCAGCCCTCGAAGAGATTCACAAAAATAATCCGGACATCTCCAGAAAAAGTCTCATAGGTTCCGGCATAACCATTGGCCGATCGGTTGTCGGGAGCCAGACAACCACGCTCCTCCTGGCATACATGGGAAGCTACATATCTGTCATGATGGTCTACATGGCTCAGGGAACGCCCTTCATGAATATACTCAATTCGAAAATGATAGCATCCGAGATCCTGCATACGCTCGTCGGATGTATCGGACTTGTCCTTGTATCTCCGCTGACCTCTTTTATCTGCGGATTCATTTATATACGGAAAAAGAAAAGTTCCGTGTGCACGGAAGGTGCGCGCAATCTGGCAGAAGAGAGCTTGCCGGAATGAGAACCGGGAGCGGCCACACCTGTTTGTATTAACCTTCGTATATGGCAGCTATATCCTGTATTCTGCGCTTCATTTCGGTACGGATATGCAAAGGCTCCAGACACTCACATTTATCCCCGAAACTGAAAAGAATATTGTAGTAGAATTCGTTCTCAATGAAAGGAAAACGAACAATATAATGCTCATCACCGTCCGGCGAAAAGTGTTCGTTCGTGACATAATCGAGTACCCTGTCCATGACCGATTTGTGGATGCGAATTCTGATTTCTGTTTGCATCGTTTCCAGAATGTCCGCAAAATCCAGCTGCGGTTCCTGATAATCCCGCGGTGTGAAAGACTCCCCTTGTATTTGCAGGTTTGACATGCGGGAGAGTTTGAATAAGCGAAAACCCTTTCTTGTATGGCAATACCCTTGTAAATACCAATGACTGCCTTTCAACACGAGCTGATATGGCTCGGCCGTGCGTTCGGTTTCATTTCCGTGGCGGTCTGCATATTGAAAAGAAAGCAGCTTGCTTTCCTGCAGAGCGGTTTGGATCCTTTCCAAATAGGGCGGTAT
>CAZTXQ010000055.1:0-18611 GCA_964617375.1 uncultured Mageeibacillus sp.
AGCAGGACGCGACCGGGCTCTACTACCTTCGCGCGAGGTACATGAACCCCGCCACTGGCAGCTTCACGCAGATGGACACCTACGGCGGCTCGCTCAGCGATCCGATGTCGCTCCACAAGTATCTTTTCGCGAATGCAAATCCGGTGAAATATAGAGATCCGAGCGGGCATGCCGTGTCGCTGATAGAAGAGCAACTCTGCGTGGCGATTATCTCTGTTCTAGGAGCGGGGTACGAAGCAAATATCTACGCCGACAATTATTTCGATCAAGTGCATCAAGGAAAGAAGTTTGTCTGGGGTGAATACACAGGCGGCTTATGGAATGCCGCGAAGCATGGAGTAGCCATCGCATTAGGCAGCATAATCTGTGTTATCGTGGCCTCCATATTCACACTATCGGTTGTTTCATGGGTTCTTTTGGCGCTGATTATGGGCACGCTAGGATTACTGTCCTTGTCAGTAGCAAGTATTCTTGACTCCGCAAACAATTCTCAATGGGCGGAGATCGCACAATATATTGCAGAATTGTTTTTTGCTACTGGCGGCGCATTTCTTGGCGCAGCAGGATCTGCGGGAGGAGGAGCATCGGCGGCGGAGGAGGGGGCAGAAGGTGGGAGCAATAATGTAAAGCCCAAAATCAATGTAGGGCAACAAAACAAGCATATCCCTGGAACAAATAATTATGCGCAAGAAATCGCCAGCGGAAAACTAAAAAAGCATACTCTCGTCAACAGTTGATCCACAGCAATTGCTTGACGTTTTTGCAGGAACAGGACAAGCAATCGGAACAAATAAAGAAAGAGTTGATTTTGGATTTATAATCGGACAATATGTTAATCCTGAAACTGGTGAAGCTATTGACACAACTATTGGCATTATTCATTACGGAAATAACGGAGCACATATTGTTCCAGCCAGACCAATATAAAGGACGGAAGACAGTATGGATGATTTATTAAAAGTTCTAAACAGGTTAAGAAATGGAACTATGTTAATTTTGAAGTTCTCGGACTTTGATATAGAGGGATCAATTAATACAATTTACGAAACAAATAATATGGCAGACGAAGATAGTGCTGATTATCTTGAGTTCTATGCATGTGCGTTTGAGGTAATCAGATTTACAGCGCATGATAATTCCCAAGTGAATTATAACCAGGGAGAGTTAATAGAAATTTCACAGAATAATTCTCCTGAAAGAATTCTCAGCATTGATGGTAAACAAATTTGGTCGAAGCTATAATTCGTCGAATAGTATAAAGTAGTATGAGAAATCCAAATAACACCTTCAGACCGTAACTGATCCAAAGCGGTATACTGATCGCGAGTTACACGTACGACAGCCAGAACTGCATGACCGCGGCCACCGCCTACGGTATCTCCGGCACCTTGACAGAAACCTATAACTACCACGCACTCGGGAACCGCATCGCTAAGACGACCGACGGCGTGAAGACAGAGTATGTGATCGACTATTCGACTGGCTACGCGCAGGTCCTCCGTGCGACGACCGGCGCCGACACGATCTTCTACACGCGTGGCTTTGAGCTTATTTCTCGAAAAGACGCGACCCGCGAGCTCTGGTATCTGACCGACGGTGGAAGGGCCCTTGACGGGTTCTTCTTTTGCAGATAATATAACAGGTGTTAGGTAACGGATGTCATATTAATTTCACAGGAGATAAGCATGCCGAAGAATACCTTTTTTACCCGGGATATGTTGCTGGATGCGGCTTTCGGAATTTTTCGCGAGGAAGGACTTGAAGCGGTCTCGGTTCGAAGAATTGCCGCGGTGACCGGCTCATCGACCGCTCCAATCTACTCTTGCTTCACGAACGTCGACGAGATGCGCGAAGCCCTGATACAGACCGCCTTTGAGAAACTTCTGCGCTGCACCGAGCGTGAGTACACGGAGAACCTCTTCCTCAATATCGGGATCGGCATGCTCGAATTTGCCAGGGAGAATCCGATCGTGTACCGGACGATTTTTCTGGCGGATGCACGCGGGAAGGCGATGTATGACAATCTTTTCGCGGTAAACCGGACGCAGATGATGAAGGAGAAGACGATGAAGATCTTCAGCGATGAGGAGATCAATACGATCCTCGAAAAACTGACGGTTTACACCTACGGGCTTTCCGCGATGATCTGCGCCGGGGTGATGACGGAGACGTCGAACGAATATCTGATTCGCATATTGGGTCAGACCGGTAGAGATATCATCGGCGCGACGGCCTTTTTCGCGGGAAAATTCGAAGAATTTATGGCTTTGCAGGACAATACAGGAGGAAGCTCGTGTGAAAAGAATTGTCATTCTTAACGGAATCGCGGACGAGCGGTTCGCGGAATTTGAGACGGGACTGAATGAGGCGATCTCGGCGCGTGCCGGTGAGGCGGATGTCCGGAGCTTTCGCCTGCGGGATATGGATATCCGCTACTGTACCGGCTGCTGGTCTTGCTGGGTCAAGACGCCGGGGATCTGTATGCATAAGGATGCTATGCCGGAATTGTACCGGGAGATCATGGCGGCGGATCTCTTCCTCTTCCTGTCACCGTTGTCGATGGGGTTTATCAACTCTCTTACCAAGAAAACGTGTGATCGATTGATCCCGCTGGTACACCCGTACTTCGAGCTCGTCGACGGGGAGACACATCACGTGAAGCGCTATGAGAAATACCCGGAGATGGGCTTCCTCCTCATCGAGCCGGAGAAGTCGGATATGGACTACGCGAATATTCACGAGATTTTCCGCCGGCTGTCCATCAATCTGCGGACGACGCTGACGGTTGCCGGGCGGACCGGAACTTCAAGAGAGGAGGCCCTCCATGCGATTTCTACTCTGTAACGGGTCGCCGCATGGCGATAAGGGAGCGACTGCCGGATATATCAAGGCGCTCGAGACAGGGATTCGAGGCGCCGGCGCAGACGTCGAAAATGTTCTTCTTGTGAAGGTCCGTGAGCACGCGCAGTTTGCCGAAAAGGCCGCAGTCGTCGACCTGCTGATCGTCGCGTTCCCTCTCTATACGGACGCGATGCCGGGAGTCACGATGGCCTTTTTCGAAGCATTGGAGCCCTATATCGGGCGGATGTCCAAGGTTCGGATTGGATTCATCGTCCAGTCCGGGTTTCCGGAGAAAAATCATTCGAAGCCGGTCGAGAAGTATCTCGAAAGGCTTGTCTCGATTCTCGGTGCGCAATATATAGGCACGGCGATCTTTGGAGGCGGCATGATGATGAGCAGGAAGAGGAAGAAGCTCATCTCGAAGCTCGGTGCGTCGCTGGGATCAACGGGACAATTTGACGCGTCACTCCTGAAGCGGACCACTCCGATGGATCGTCTGGGGTTGTTCGCCAGAGTCATTGTCCGGCTTATTGCGCACACTCCCCTATTGAATTTTTACTGGGACCAACAGCTCAAGGCCAATGGTGTCTATGAGAAGAGATTTGACCAGCCGTACGCGGCGGGAAAATAGCGAGTGAGTCGGAAACGGAGAAACAAACGCATGCTTTACTTCATCGCCGGATTCCTGGCTCTGGTGATCCTTGTCTTTGTCGTGGTGAAATCGATCGCTTTCGTAGTTCCCGTTTCGGGAGAGAATGGCATTGCGGTATTGGAGACAGTCGAGATCGGCGGCATCGATCAAACGATGCTCATTCGGGGCGAGAATGTCGACAATCCGATTCTCTTATATCTGCACAGCGGTCCGGGCACGACGGAGATGTCGGCTTTTCGAGCGAATCACGCGGAATTGGAGAAGTATTTTACTGTCGTGGTGTGGGAGCAGCGGGGAACCGGGAAATCTTACAGCAATGAACTTACCCCGGAGATGATGACGATCGACCGGATGGTGCAGGATACCGGCGAGGTGATGAAGTACCTTCTCGAAAAGTTGGACCAGCCTAAGCTCTTTCTCGTCGGGCATTCATGGGGATCGATGCTGGGCATCCTGGCGGTCCAGCAGTATCCGGAGTATATCTACGCGTATGCCGGCAGCGGACAGGACATTTGTCCGGCCAGGGGCGAGAAGATCTCGTACGCGTATGCGCTGGAGAAGGCAGAGGAGTCCGGCGACGCACAGGCAGTGAAGGAGCTGAAGCAGATCTCGGCGACTTTCGAGTATCCCACGATTACAGGGAACCCGAACTGGTATCAGGAAGTGATTACGGAGCGCAAGTGGCTCGTCAAATTCGGCGGGGAGGCCGTGGGGAGAAGCGATGTCAGTTCAATCTATGTGATCCCCGGGATCCTGCCGTCCGAATATACCATTATGGATTTCGTTCATTTCGGGCAGGGAAGTCCGTTCTCGCTGCAGACGCTCTGGCCGCAGGTGATGGAAGTGAATCTGATGGAGTCCGCGGCGAGCCTGGAAGTTCCGGTTTTTTTCCTGCAGGGAAGATATGACTATAACACGCCATCAATGCTGGTCGAGGAGTATTACGGCCTGCTGGACGCACCGTACAAGGAGCTGATCTGGTTCGAGAACAGCGGGCATCATCCGATGTATGAGGAGGCGAAGCGCTATGACAGCGTCCTCATCGATAAGCTGCTACCGCTGGCGGAGGGAGATGCCGGGCAGGCGGAGTGAGTGGAAACGTATGCGGAGCCGGAGCGTTTGGGCCTCGTAGCGATTACTTCCTCATTATGACGGTAATTTTGTAGCCTTTATTTCAACATATACTTTGTTTGTCTGCCGGTGCCGGTGATTTTGAGAGTGCTTTTTTTCACCAATTCTCTTAACAGACGGTTGGCTGTTGAAGGGCTTATACCAAGCAGATTTTCTGCAATCGCACGGGTAATGTATTCACTTTTGCGAATGTACGCAAGGACCGTTGCTTCGGTTGAATCAGCGCCCTCAGATCGCATTGATTCTGTGACATTATCGTGATAATTCAGATTCGGCAGCGTAATTTTGAATGCGTTATCCGAAATTTCAATTCTCGGTTTTTTTGTGCTGTCCTTATACGCATTCATAATCTTCGTCATTCCTGTTCCATAAGCCTCGATTAAGCGTAGCCTGTAGAAAACCGCTGCTAATTTCGGATTGCGACAGACGGACAGACCGAGCATAATGTCTTTTTCGGAGATGCCCGATAACAGTCCTCCAATGGATACAAACTCGATTCTGTCATCATATATGCTGATCAGCGTACTGGCGCTGAAGGAGTAATCACGATGGACAAGCGAGTTCAACAACGCTTCTCGTAATGCTGTTTCGGGATAGTCCCGAGCATCGATCCTGCGCAGTTTATCAAAAGTAGAGTGTGTCTGATTATGCATATCAATATAAGAATAGACATCTTCCATTTGCTTAAACAATGATCCGTCGAATTCACGACGGTCTTTGAACTCCGTTTGGTCTATGCCCTGAAAGACAGCAGCCTTTACGGTATGCACACACTGGTCAGAGACTAGCAAGGCGATATTTGTGTAAATCTCATCCGGGTTGATAAGTCCCAGCGAAATCATTTGTTTATTGCCAAATTCAATGCTATGTCGCCGGAATTCTTCTTTTGCAGATTGAAAAGTAAGCTGTTGCTCCAGTGAACGCATGGATTCAAAACTTTCGCCGTCTGTTTCTTTTATCATTCGTCTGATCGCCGTATCCGTTGAGGGATCGGCAGCCGTTCCGTTACGGACATATACTCCGCTCGGCTTCAAGCCTTTACTCGCAAGATAGTACGGTCTGTCCGATCCTTTCTGAACGGAAACCGACACGATGTGTTTGCCATTCTCAATAAATGAGTCAAACCTGACAAACATGGTTACATCGGGTTTTATAGAGTCTCTTATCATATTCTTTATCTGCAATATCACTTTGTCGGTATTGTCAACACCTATAGGTTCACCATCGTTTTTCACGCCGACATAGATTATGCCTTTTTGCGTGTTGGCAAATGCTACAACCTCTTTGACGAAGTCCGGAACAACCCTTTCTTTTAACTCAACATTATCAGATTCCTGGAAGATCATATTCTCATCTCCTCGTCTTTCATGTCGTCATTATACATTTTCTCGTCATTCTTGTCACCATTGATGACGAGAAAGAAAAACTCTGTTTTGCGAAATGTGGCAAAAGAGAACCAATATGCGAATTGAGACGAAGCAAATCAAAATCTTGAACATTTCCAGGAAGGAATTGACTTCTCTATGATGAAATCGAACCATACACATGGTTCTTTTCATAGAATTAGTCATTCCGGGTGATAAATTCATAGTTGTTAGATGTATAATAACTGTTAACAAATGAATCGCACGGAGGTTTTTGAATGAGAACCAATAAAGTTTCGTCCGGCATCCGATCCATCAGCGTATTACTGACAGTTTCTCTTCTGTTAAGTCTATTCATTACAACATCCTGCGCCAAGAAAACTTCCGAAATTGTATATAACGAAGAACAGGACTATCGTTTTGAGAAGGAGATGTGGCTCGACACACCATCCTTACTCCAAGCTTTGAATGCAATAACAGATACCCCCAATGTGACCGTTAATGTCAACATTGCAGATGCGTTCAATAGCGAAAGCGGCTATACATTCCTGTGGAACGAAGGGCCGGATGTCTATGTTTCGTCCGTCGATTACGACGGGAATGCGATCGGCAGTATCGGTGTTTCCAAGGGGCTTTCGGGCGATCCGGTCAAGGTTTTCACCGCATCGGATGGCAGCCTTCTGGTTATTTTCATGGAGAGAAATTCAAAGGATTTGACCTATAAGTACTCGTATGTGCGCGTCGATGAGACCGGGAAGGTTGTAGAGGAGCAAACCGCGCTGCCAATTCCCGAGCAATTTCAGGCGATTTCATGGGATATGGATTCCGGGAACAATCTTTATATACTTGGAGATGAAAACAAGCTTGGAGTTCATAGTATTGTTTCCCTGTCGGGTTCACTTGCATTCCGGTATGAGACGAATTTGACCGAGGGGACCTTTCCGACATCGTTGGCCGTGACGGGTCAAGATGAACTCTATGTATCGATGTTTCGTGACAGCAATCAAGTCGAACTCGTTAAGGTGAACAAGGATTCCGGAAAAATCGCTCAGAACCTGGTCTTAAAGGGGCTTACGGGTACAGAGGTTCAGCTTTACGGCGTCTGCAGCGGGGTGTCCGACGGACTTGTTATAGATACGGGTGATAAGCTCGTCACTTTTGATCCGTCGAGCAGCCGCCTTGCGATCTATCTGTCCTATTCTCTTGAAGAAGTCACTAAGGCACAGGGCATTCCGGTTCTTTTCGCGAGTGGCAATACGATTCTTCTTCCCGGTTCGCTCGAAAATGCGGTACAGGCAAATCCGGATATATCCGTGGGCCTCATACGCCTGGTCGGTTCGAAGAGTTCCGGAGACCAGACGGTTCTTACGATCGGTGTTATGACGGCGGACGATACGGGCATGCTGGCGCAGAATGTTTACCTCTTCAATAACAGTCAGACCAAATACCGAATCGAGGTCAAGGCTTATATCGATACGACGGGAATAACCGATACCGAATCTTGGCAGAACGCGTTGAATGAGGGCCAGAAGCGCATGAAAGCGGATCTTCTGGGTGCCGATACGCCGGATCTGATCTGTCTCGATCAGAAGGACGTCGGCAATTATGTGGAGCAGGGCATGCTTGTTGATCTGAACACACTGATCTCCGGGGACCCTTCCTTCGATGAGTCGGACTATTTAACGAACATCTGGGAAGCACAGGAGAATGACGGGCATAGGTATACGATATCGCCGTTCTTTTCGATCAACGCGATCTTCGGTTCGGAGAAAGTACTCGGGGATATTTCCGGATGGACGGTCGAGGAATTCGAAGCCGTTCTCATGCGCGAAAAAGACTGGCAGCACGTCTTCTACGACGATGACCGGCAAACCATGTTCGGTAGACTGTACCCGGCCATTGCGGATTCCTATATCGATTTGAACTCCGATTCCGGGGCCGCCGAATTCCATTCGGAGGAGCTTCTCAAGTACTTTTCGCTGATCGAAAAGTACTCGAACGAATTGCAGGACGCAGATCACTCCGTTATGGAGCAGACAAAGTCGGGAACGACTCTCTTTCTGGATGTGAGGATTAATACGTTCGAGAATTATCCGAATCTGATGGAGTATTATAGTGGAAAAGTAACCGGAATCGGCTATCCCGGGGCAGAGGCGGAAGGGCCGCTTATCAGCAGCACGGATTACTACGGCATTTCGCAAAACTCTTCGCAGCGGGACGGCGCATGGATGTTCCTGAAGTTTCTCCTGTCGGACGCGGTGCAGGGCATCAGCGATCCGTTCATAACACAGGGAATGCCCATTCAGGTACAGGCGTTTGATAACATGATCGAATGGGGCAGTGTCAACTATGAAAACGGCACCGGCCAAACGCTTGGGTTCCAGACCAAGGCGGCTGTGGATGCTGCGCTGCAGGAGATAAACGCAGCACTAGGCGCAGGCTGCCTGGTGACGGACGTTCAGATGTCTGATGAACGTACAGAAATTACACCCGAAGTGATTCAGGATTTCAAGGATCTGATTGGGAAGGCGACCCGGTATGAGAACGTGGACCGGGAGATGTATGAGATGATCCGCGAAGAATCCGAGTATTATTTTTCGGGCAGCAAGACAAAGGAAGAAGTTGAGGCGTTGATAGAGAACAGGGTGAAAGTGTATCTGGAGGAGAAGGGATAGCGAAATAGGCAGATGGACGATATGTCGATTCCAAGCGGATAAAAGTCACCCGAATGGCCAATATATCGATTCCAAGCGGATAAACTTTCGCAAATACATTGAAATGTCGATTCCAAGCGGATATACTTGCAGTGAGATGACGAGAAAGTGAAAGTCATGCGGTTAAAGCTTGGGAGGAGAAGAAATGGTTCTTCGAACGAAGGATTTGGAATGGCTCAAGGAATGGCGAGGCAATGAAGCGGTCAAGATCATAACCGGTGTTCGCCGATGCGGAAAATCCACCTTGCTCATGCAGTACAAAGATACGCTGATCTCAGATGGAGTCAAGGAATCCAATATTCTTTTCATGAACTTTGAGGACCTTGCGTATTTGACACTGCGGGAACCTTCTGAACTCGTCCGTTATATTATGGCGTTTTTCGAGAAGAAGGACGGACCTTTTTATCTTCTGATGGATGAAATTCAAATTGTAGAGAGATGGGAAGAAGTCATCAATTCCCTGCGGCTTGACCGGAGATTCGACATTGTGATCACGGGATCAAATGCCAGCCTTCTCGCTGCGGAACTGGCCACAAGACTGAGCGGTCGCTATGTTCAGCAAATGCTTTTGCCGTTTTCTTACTCCGAGGCGAGAATGGAGGAACCGAACCTGACGCTGGATCAATATATGCGATACGGCGGTTTCCCCGGTGTGGTGCGGTTGGATACCGAACGAAAAAAGCTGACGCAGCTCTCGGACCTTACCGACAGTATTTTGTTTCGTGACATCCTGCTGCGCGGCGATGTCGCAAATCCGATCGTCCTTCAGAATCTCAGCCGTTTCATTTTTGATACACTTGGGAATCTGCTTTCGGTTCGAAAAATTACAAATACTTTGAACAGCCGAAGCGGTGAGAATACCCGGCAGGAAACGATCGCGAAGTATATAAAGCTTCTGGAAGACGCCTTCCTGATTTATCCGGTTCAACGCTATGATCTGCGCGGTAAGGCAATATTGACGAGAGAGCCTAAGTATTACGTAGTCGACACCGGTATTCGGACGGTTCTGACATCGCCGGATTCTCAGAATCTGGGATCTGTACTGGAGAATCTGGTCTATTTGGAATTGCTCCGGCAAGGTCGCCGTGTGTTCGTGGGAAGAATGGGCGAGACGGAAATCGATTTTATAACCGAAAAAGACGGAAGCCGCATGTATATTCAGGTGGCCCGATCGATTCTCGATGAGACTACGGCGGAGCGCGAGTTCCGGCCTCTAATACTGGTAAACGATAATTATCCCAAATATATCCTGACTCTGGATACGATTGATCTGAGCCGGTCCGGGATACGGCATCTATCGGCGGAACGGTTTCTGGCAGGAACAGACACGTTTTGACAGTTTCCCCAAATCTCAACATCTCTTGCCAGATCGATTAACCGATGATATGATTGCATCTGATATTCCGGACGCCGCTTGCGGGGTGCCGCGCCTACAAATCAAGCGCGGAATGCACGGCGCATCCATCCATATAGTCTTATTTTCCACAAACCTGCAGCCGCAAGGGAAAAATGCCCTTTCCGGCTTTTGTGAATCAGCCCGGTGCGATTCCATGCAAGATTTCGGATACGATCGTCGGCCATATATGCCGTCCCGCATCCGGTTTCTCAAGGAATCCAAGACTTGACCGGGTGTTTTCGCCGTACGCCTTTTCTTATGTCGCGTACCGGAAAATAGCAAATTTCTGCAGGAGGAAATTGTATGACACAAGACAAGTCACCGGTCGGCACGAAAGCCAAAGACACGAAATCCCAAGGCACGAAAGCCAAGGACACGAAATCCGCGGCCACAAATTCCAAGGCCACAAATTCCACGGACATGAAATCCACAGACACAACAGGAATGGACACGAAGAAGAAGGTCGGGATGTTCGTTAAGAAGTACGCGAAGCGCTATTTCATTGACGCCCTCGGCTCCATGGTTTACGGACTTTTTGCCTCGCTTCTGATCGGCACGATTCTGAAAACGATTTTCGGGTTTATCACGGTTGAAGCTCTGCAGCCTTATTTCCAGCAAATCATTTATTGGACGAGCGCGGGTTCGCCTCTGGTCGGCGCCGCAATCGGTGTCGCCGTCGCGGTCGGTCTGAAGAGCAAGCCTTTGGCAGTCTATTCGGCGGCGGTGGTTGGCGGTATGGCATACCTGATGAATGCGTTTGACGTTGTCGCCGGCACGCCGATTAAGGGCGTAACGTCGGCCGGCCCGGTCGGCGCGATCATCGCGGTCATCGTCGCCGTAGAGATCGGCTCGTGGCTGTCCGGCAAGACTCCCTTTGATCTTCTGGTCGTTCCGGCCGGCTCCGTGCTTTCCGGCGCGGCCGTGGCGATCTTCGTGGGCCCCCCGGTCGGCGCATTTATGGCCTGGCTCGGATCGGTCCTGATCAGCGCCACGCAGCTGTATCCTTTCCCGATGGGCATCGCGGTTTCACTTCTCGTGGGTACCTCGCTGGTCGCGCCGATCTCTTCGGCCGCGCTCTGTATCTCGATGGGTCTTAACGGTCTTGCGGCCGGCGCTGCGACGGCGGGGTGCTGTGCGCAGATGGTCGGATTTGCGGTCGCTTCTTTTCGCGAAAACAAATGGAACGGCCTCGTATCGCAGGGCCTCGGCACCGCGAAAATCCAGTTCCCGAACATCATGCGCCATCCGCGGATCCTGATCCCCACGCTGGTAGCTTCCGCCGTAACCGGCCCTGTCTCGACGTGCCTCTTCAAAATGACGAATAATTTCCTCGGCGCCGGAATGGGCTCCTGCGGACTGGTCGGCCAGATCATGACGTACAAGGATATGGTTACCGATGGCGGCGCTTCGCCCTGGTACGTGCTTCTCGGAATTCTTGTCGTACAGTTTGTTCTTCCCGCCGCGATTGCTCTTCTCGTATCCGAGATCATGCGGAAGAAGAACTGGATCAAGCCCGGAGAAATGGCCCTCATCAAGACCGGCGTCTGATACATCCTTTAAGAAGTAAATTATGCTATAATGGCAGTGTTCGAAAAGCACCGGAAGCCCTCCAATTTAGGAGATTCCGGCGCATTTTCGTGCCGTTCCAAGCCTATTCGAAGCCTATTAACCAAAGGAGACATAAAGTTCATGGATGTATGTGCTGTTGTTATGGCCGCAGGAGAAGGAAAAAGAATGCACTCGAAGCATTCAAAGGTGGTCCAGAAGGCCGCGGGAAAGCCGCTTGTCGTATGGGTCGCGGATGCGCTCCGGGAGGCAGGGGCGGAAGAGCAGGTATATATTGTCGGATATAAACAGGAGGAAGTTCGCGCCGCGCTCGGCGAGAATGTCGCGTTTGTCCTTCAGGAACAGCAGCTCGGAACGGGTCACGCCGTCATGCAGGCCGCGCCTTTTCTCGAGGGAAGAAACGGCTGTACGATCGTGCTTCCCGGCGACGCGCCGATTATTACGCCCGAGACCTTAAAAGCTGCCATTGAAATGTTCGAAAGAGAGAGTTTTGGCGCCGTCGTTATTACGGCCGAAGCACCGGACCCCAAGGGATACGGGCGTCTTGTCCGCGATGAGAACGGACATGTTGTGAAGATTGTCGAAGACCGCGACGCGACGGACGAAGAGAAGAAGATCCGCGAGATCAATTCTTCCATTTACTGCTTCCGTACGCCGCTCCTTCTGTCGGCACTCGGCCGCATCGGTTCCCAGAATGCCCAGAAGGAATATTATCTTACCGATACAATTGAGATCATCATTCGCGACGGCCACAAGGTCGGCGCCTATATCGCGGACTTCGACGAGATCCGGGGCGTCAACGACCGGATTGAGCTGGAAGTGACCGGCAAGATTCTGAACCGCCGCGTCTTACGTCGCCATATGCTGAACGGAGTCCAGATCATCGATTCCGACACGACATGGATCGATCCGCAGGTCGAAATCGGACGCGATACCATTATCCGCCCGGGAACCGTTTTGAGCGGGAAGACCGTGATCGGTGAGGACTGTGTCATCGGGCCGCAGTCGCGTCTTGAGGACGTGATCGTTGCGGACGGTTCGACGGTGATGAATTCCGTCGCCGTGAAGAGCTCGATCGGCAGGAACTGCCAGATCGGACCTTTCTGTCATCTGCGCCCGGATTCGATCCTGCATGACGGCGTTGTTCTCGGCGCCTTTGTGGAAATCAAGAATTCCATGATCGACGACGGCACGTGTGCCCGTCATCTGGCCTATATCGGCGACGCGCAGGTCGGCAAGGACGTACGGGTCGGCTGCGGCACCGTAACCTGCAACTACGACGGTCTCGACAAGACCTCCTGCATCATCGGAGACAACGTCTTCATCGGCGGCAACTCGAACCTGATCTCGCC
The DNA here is from genome assembly GCA_964617375.1 of uncultured Mageeibacillus sp. GTDB lineage: Bacteria > Bacillota > Clostridia > Saccharofermentanales > Saccharofermentanaceae > Firm-13. The sequence continues at coordinate 13,017 of CAZTXQ010000055.1, forward strand.
GGTCACGCTGCATGACAATTCCTATATTGCGGCCGGTTCGACCATCACCGACGACGTGCCGGAGCTGAGCCTTGCGATCGCCCGTACGCGTCAGATCGTGAAGGAGAACTGGGTGATCAACAAGAACCGGGTGCGCGGTCCGAAGTGAGGCCTTTCACGGCGAGCGCTTTTTCGCGAACGAACTTTATGACAAGCTCCTTTTCGCGAAAAGGCGTATAAATGACTCATTTTCGAAAAGAACCAATCGGCAGCGGAGGACAAAGAAGTATGTGGCTGATCGCGGGCCTGGGAAATCCCGGCTCACAATACACCGAGACCTGGCACAATCTGGGCTTCATGGCGCTGGAGATTCTCGCGCAAAGGAACCGGATTCCGGTCTCAAAAGTGAAATTCAAAGGGGAAATAGGGCAGGGGACGATCGCCGGCGAGAAGGCGGTTCTCCTCAAACCGATGACCTATATGAATCTCTCCGGCGAAAGCATCCGTGAGGCGCTCGCATATTTCAAGATCGCTCCGGAGAATCTGATTGTTCTCTATGACGACATCGATCTGCCGCGCGGGACGATCCGCGTGCGCACGGGCGGCGGCCCCGGCACTCATAACGGCATGAAGTCCATCATCGGCTGCATCGGAACCGAAGCGTTTCCCCGTATCCGCATCGCGAGCGGCCCGGTTCCGGCACATTGGGATCTTGCCGATTACGTATTATCGGATATTGGTAAAGACGACCGTGAGACCATGTTTGCCGCGCTGACGGACGCCGCGCTGGCGGCCGAAAAATATATCAAGGAGCATGCATGAGCCCTTCCGACACCAGATTGTCCATACTCGAAACGGCGAAAAAGGATCCGTTATTTCTTAAAATAGCGGAGGAAATCGTTGCGCCGTCCGATAAGCATATCAACATCACGGGCATGACCGACAGCCAGAAAGCGTATATAGCGGCCGCTCTGGCCTCGAATGCCGGTATGAAGCCCGTGGTTCTTGTGCCGGACGAACTCCGGGCGAGGACCGTACAGCAGGATCTTTCGGCGTTTCTTGACGGCGAGGTTCTGATCCTCAGACCTCGTGAACTGAATTTTGCCGATGTCGACGCGTCGAGCCGTGAGGCGGAACTGTCGCGGATCGCTGTTCTTGTGCGGCTCTTAAGCGGTGATTTCGGCGCCGCGGTCATCACGGCCGGCGCGCTGACCAACCGCCTGATGCCGGATGCCGCTTTCCGGAGTTCGCTTGTGCGTTTGAAGCTCGGCATGCGCGTGAGCCCCGAAGACCTTGCCATGCGCCTCGCGAATATCGGCTACGAACGGACGAGAAATGTCGGCGGCGAGGGCGAGTTCGCACGCCGCGGTGACATCTTTGACGTATATCCGATCGGTGTGGATGAACCGGTCCGCATTTCTTTCTTTGATGAAGATATCGATCAAATCAAGAAATTCGACATGGAGACACAGCGCTCGACCGAACCATTAAGAGAGATCGGCATCGCACCGGCACGTGAGCTTCTCGTTCCGGAAGACCAAAGAGGGGAGATCGCAAAAGCGATCCTCCACGAAGGCGAGGAAGCCCGCCGGACCGCCGCGGAGAACGGCGCTTCACGCGACGTCTGCGAGAATTTTGCGCGGCTCGCTTCACAGGATGCCGCCCGGATCTCCGAGGGATTTCTTTTCGGCGGTCTCGAAAAATGGATTCCGATCCTTCTTCCGGACGCCGTATCCGTGCTGTCCTATATCCGGTCCTGCCCGTACATGCTTTTTCTCGACGAAGCCCTGACCTTCCGGAAACGCCTTGACGGTGCGCAGGCAGACTTCATGCAGCGCTTCTCGGCGCTTCTCGAAAAAGGCCAGGCTCTCCCCCTGTCGGAAAAAGCGATCTGGAAGGGCTCCGAGATCTTCATCGAACTCGATCAGAAAGGCCGCGTCGTAACGCTTTCCGAGCTTCCCACATCGGGAAACGGCCTGCCCGGAGGATACAGCCATACGATTCCCGGCCGCTCGAGCGACAGCTTCCGCGGACACGAGGAGCACCTCGCCAAAGTAATATCCAAACGCAGGGCGGACGGACTCGATACGGTCCTGATGGCAGGCGAAGGCGTCCGCGCCGACCGGCTTCGCCAGTTCCTTGCCGATCACGATACCTACTCGGAAATATTCCCGAGGCACCTGCCTGCTGGTTTCGAATATCCGGCCGCCGGACTACTCGTTATCGGCACACAGGATATTTTCGGTGTCGAGCGCTCGATCCGCAAGAAAAAGACACAGGGCGTCCATATTGATCTCTTCAGCGATCTTGTCCCCGGCGAGCTGGTCGTTCATGAACAGCACGGTATCGGCCGATACGACGGCCTCGTCAATCTCGAGGCGGGCGGCGTTCGCAGAGACTATCTGAAGATCACCTATGCCTCCGAAGATTCTCTCTACATATCGATGGAGAATCTCGACCAGATCCAGAAATACGTCGGCTCCGAAGGCCGCGAACCCAAACTGTCACGACTCGGCGGCCAGGAATGGAACCGCATGAAGGAGAAGGCGCGCACCTCGATCCGGAAGCTCGCCGTCGACCTGGTGGCACTTTACGCGCAGCGGCGCTCGGTAAAGGGGCACGTATTCGCACCCGATACCGTATGGCAGAAAGAATTCGAGGAAGACTTCCCGTTCCAGGAGACCGAGGACCAGCTGACCGCGATAACAGACATCAAGAGCGATATGGAATCCGAAAAGGTGATGGACCGACTCCTCTGCGGCGACGTCGGCTTCGGCAAGACGGAGGTCGCTTTTCGCGCGATTTTCAAGTGCATCATGGAAGGAAAACAGGCGATCCTTCTCGCGCCGACGACTGTTCTGGTCCAACAGCATTTCGAGAATCTTCACGAGCGCCTCTCGCGCTTCCCGGTCAAGATCGGACTGCTGTCACGGTTTGCGAACCCGGCGATGATCAAGCAGACCGTAAAAGGCTTAAATGACGGCAGTGTCGACGTCGTCGTCGGCACACACCGCGTCCTCTCGAAAGACATCGTCCCGAAAGACTTAGGACTTCTCGTCATCGACGAAGAGCAGAGATTCGGCGTCGAACACAAGGAACGCCTGAAAGCGATGCGCAGCACGGTCGACGTACTGACACTGACCGCTACGCCGATCCCCCGTACCCTCCATATGTCACTCTCCGGCATCCGCGACATCTCCGTGCTCGAAGAACCGCCGCTCGACCGAAGACCGGTACAGACCTACGTGATGGAATTCGATCCCGACATCCTTGCCGAGGCTTGCCTGCGCGAGATCTCGCGCCAGGGCCAGGTCTTCTATCTCTTTAACGACACACACCGCATACAGGAGAAGGTCACGGAGCTCGAAAAAGCGCTTCCCGGCGCCCGGATTCTCTACGCGCACGGCAAGATGAGCGAGCACCAGCTCGAAAACATCATCGAGAGCTTTATTTTTCATGAGGCGGACATCCTCGTCTGCACGACGATCATCGAGTCCGGAATCGATATGCCGAACGTCAACACGATGATCGTCGAGGACGCCGACCGCTTCGGACTCGCCCAGCTCTATCAGCTGAAAGGCCGCGTGGGACGTTCCGACCGGCAGGCGTACGCCTATATCACATACCGCCGCAACAAAGTCCTGACCGAAGTCGCCGAGAAACGCCTGACCGCAATCCGCGATTTCACCGAGCTCGGTTCCGGCATCCGGATCGCCCTTCGCGATATGGAAGTGCGCGGTGCCGGCAATCTTCTCGGCGCCGAACAGCACGGCCAGATGGACGTGATCGGGTACGATCTCTATTGCCGCATGCTCGAAGAAGAGATACAGAAGATCCAAAGAGAAGAGGAAGCGGCGCCGGCCGAGCAGAAACCTCCTGTCCGGCAGGCCGTTGTGGAAATGGACGTCGACGCCTATATTCCGCCCGAGTATATCCGCGACGACGGACAGCGGATGGATGCGTACAGAAGAATCAGCCGGATCGAGAACCACAAGGAATACATCGATGTGCTCGACGAACTGAACGACCGCTACGGCGAACTGCCCGCGCAGGTACAGATCCTTACCGACATCTCCTACATCCGCCGCATGGCCGGTGTATACGGGTTCTCGCGCGTAACCGTCAAAGAGGGACAAGTCCTTCTCTATTACGTCGAAAACGCGCGCCCCGACATGGAAGCGCTGTCGAGAATTCTCGCACATCCCGACTTCAAGGGGCGCATCCTCTTCTCCGCGATGCAGAAGCCTTATGTCCAATACCGGCCTGCGCCGGGCGACAAGGGGCGGATCACAGAACGTCTGAGGGACTTTTTTCGCGTGCTGGAGGGAGTCTAAATTAAGAGTCGGGCGGGGATTGATCTTCGATCGATCTGAGAGGGAGAGTAAATTAAGTCTGGCAGGGATCGATCGAAGATCGATCTGAGAGGGAGAGTGAATCGTATGGAAATCAAAGACTTAAGTTCGGTTATCCGCGAAGGAATGGTCGTGTTTCCGGGAGATCCCGGCGTGTCACTCGAGATCCGGTGCACCTATGAAAAGAACGGCTGTCAGGTTACGGGACTCAACTTCGGGAGCCATACCGGAACCCATATCGACGCGCCGCGCCATTTTCTCGAAAACGGGGCGGCCCTTACGGAAGTTCCGCTCGATTCCGTCGTCGGAGAGGCAATCTGTCTCGAAGCGACACTGCATAAAGAGAACGGCACGGATCACCCGGTCATCGGCTTAACGGAGAGCGATCTCGCCCGGATTCATTCCGGCGACCGCGTGATATTGTCGACCGGTTGGGAAGAGAAGGCGGGAACCGCCGCGTACTTTATTGGATACCCCATCTTCGACCGCGATCTTGTTCTTGAACTTATGGGGCTCAACGTCCGCATGATCGGAATTGATCTGCCGACCATCGAATGGACGGGGAACCCCGGCGACCCTTTCGAGATGCACAAGGCAATCCTCTCGTGCGGCATGATACCGGTCGAGGGACTCGTCAACCTGAAAGATCTGACCGGAAAGCGATTCTTCTTCTCGGCGGTGCCGCTGCCACTTGAAAACGGCGACGGTTCACCGGTCCGTGCTTACGCAATCCTTGACTCGGACGGGGAAGACAGCGTCGACGATTAAGCTGGAAGACTCCGTATCGAATGAAACGTATTAAGAGGGGATGTCTCTCAACTTTCGTTTTGAGACATCCCCTCCGTTTTTGTTGCTATTCATACTTTGTCGATTCCATCGCACCAGAAGGCCGGCGATGGAGGATTCATCTGTTTATCAAGACCCCAATTTGCTTGTTCCGTGACAAAGTGCTTTCCGGCAGGAATTCTCTCTTGTCAATACGGCGAGAAGCAGTCCAATACTGTCAGCTTGTGAGAGGGTTTAGGTTAGCATTGCATAAACGTGAGAAAATACCTGCCAAACGGCCGATTTTACGAATTTGGCGGGTAATCAATGAGCAGACGTACCTTTGTCGGTGACACCGGTAGATAAAACGCAAGCTTTAGGCGCGTGATTATATGTACTGATGCTCGAAAATATACTTGTTTATCAATGATCACCTACGAAATCCAGTCAAGTCCAAATTTGTGTGTAAATTCAAAAACCTACATAATGTCAGTCTTGA
>CAZTXQ010000056.1:0-252 GCA_964617375.1 uncultured Mageeibacillus sp.
GCGTGCGGTTCGGGATTTGTTCGGCGATGGTTTGCTCGGATTATGGCGGGCCGAAAGTGTTCCGGTTGCAACGGGCGATTCGCATCCGGTGAGTATTCCGGTCACGGCGGCTGCTATGCCTCCGCCCCCCGCAAAGCGCCTGTCCGCGGGGCTTTTCCGGCGCATTGCTGCGGCGGTTCCTTTTCTTCTGTTGTTGTCGGCGTTTAATCTTTTCTGTTCGTTTGTTCATACGGCGGTCGTGAGGGGGACGTA
>CAZTXQ010000056.1:262-3168 GCA_964617375.1 uncultured Mageeibacillus sp.
CCTGATCGGGCTGGGACTGGTGTTTGCCGGGTGCTGTGTCGCGGTTTTGCCGGCTGATTCGATCTGGAAGGCACCGCTTCTCCTGATGGGGGAGTTTGGCGGGACGATCACGGAGTTTACGTTTCTGACGGCGGCGCTTCCCTTTTTCCGGACGGCGAAGCGGCTGATCCTGCACACGTTGCTGGCGAGTGTTCCGAGCTGGCTGGCGGATCTTTTTATGCCGGCGTCGTTTCTGGATCCGGCGCTGTCGCGCGGGTTTGTTGTTTTCGGGGCGTCGTCGGCGGTTCTGCTGGTGCTTCTTTATTTCTGGCTGTGGGAGAGTGGCCGGGAGGCTGCGCCGGCCGCGGAGACGGGGCAGAGGGATCCGAGACTTGCTGAGGAGGCGGAGGTGTCCCGGGCGGTTCCGGCAGCTGACAGCGTGGCTCTTTTCGCGCGCCGGTATGATCTGACGGAGCGGCTGTCGGCGCTTCTGGAGGGCGGGCGTCGGAGGAGGACACACCCTTCCATCCTGCGAGACTATCCCTTGCGGCCGATTGCGAGGTGTGGTATGCGTTGTCGTCTAATAATCGACGATGTTTAAAAGCGAAACGAAATATTGGAATCTCTACGCAACTACTCTATGAGTGAGTAAATATAAGACTCGCGAAGACGATAAAGAGCAAACGTTAGACTTTATAAAGGTGATAAAATGGCTGGAAAGATTTCATTAATGTCTATTAACGAGAATCTATATTGCCTGCGGCTATACCGATTTGCGCAAGCAAATTGACGGTCCGGCAGCAAGTTTCGGACGGATGAGAAAACCATGCTCAACCGGATGCCCTGGAGTCCTTTTATGCAAACACAATGCAAATCGAATTAAGCGGTTGACACTGTAATCAATGAGCGGAAATGCAGTTAATTCGTCAATGATTACCCTCCATTTTGGTCGAACACTTAATTTAGTGGGTAATTCTCGCGCTTCGTACGTGCATCAATGAGAGTTATTATGCTTTGGTTCGCCAATGATTAAACGCGAAATCCGTAAAAACAGCCGATTCGTGTGTGTTTTCTTACGCTATCGGGGTTTGTGAGGCGGTTGCACTTTTTTTCGTGAAAGAAAGCTTGTGGATAAGAAATTTATAATAAGTAAAATGAAAATTGGTGTAATATTTTAGGCAACATGTTTGGGCTTCCTTTTATAAAAGCAACCTATTTCGGTTGCGTTTTCATTCGGTCGTTTTAGTCGACACAAACACGAAAGAATACCCCGGAAAAGGCCGCAATCCTTCTGCCAGAGATTTTATGAAGTCTGTTGTGATTTGACGCTTGCTCATGTCCTTGCGCCTCCGCCCCCCTCGCCCAACAGGAGTACACGTATGTTCCGTATTTTCGGGTAAAGGAACCGTATACCCGCAAGTCATCTCTAAGCATTTTCGTCCGCCTCGCCGGAGTCCTTTACCGGCGGCAGGAGTGTGTCGCCGGCAGGCTGACGGGTGCCGTCTGCCGCAATATCGATGCCGCCCTCCGGCATGAAGATGTCTGTTCCATCGCGGAAATAGAGCGGCAGTCCCTGGGCGGTCAGGAGCACGTCGTTCGGATTCTGAAGCTGGTGATGGATATGAAGGTGCGGCTCGCTGCTCGTACCGGTATTGCCGGCTTTGGCGATGATGTCGCCTTCTGTGACCTGATCGCCGACCTCAACCTCGACCGACTGATACTGGAGCTGCCCGAGTACGAGATAGGTGCCGGTCTCTTTGACGCGGATGAAGATGTAGTTTCCGAGCGTCGAATCGAACTCGTCGAGTCCTGCGCCATGATCTATCTCGTTCTCGTAAACCCCGACGATCTCGCCGGAAACGGGGGCCGCGATATCCATGCCATAGATGCCGTAATCCTCAAGGTTCTGACTATCAATGACGGCCGGCTGCGCGAAAAGGTCATATGCCCACCGTTCGACCGGCATCCAGACGTGGTAGTTTGCTTCAAGCGTATTTCCGCCCCACGCGACAATAACCGGCTCGGCGAAGGGCGACCGTATGGACAGGGACGGCGTCACCGTTTCGGGATTTGCCGGGTAGGCGATCTGACCGATCCCTAAGAACCATAATGCGGGCCAGACTGACACGAGGGTGATGACTGCAAGGAGTGCAGTCATAAGGCGGGACTTTTTGCGAATAAGGGCGCGAAAAAGAAGGATCAGGGACAGGATGAACAACAGGATACTAAGGCCGCCCCAGATGATCAGCCCCCACCAGGCGTACGGGCCGACGGAACCTCCAAGGCCTACGGCGGTCCAGAGAAGGACGGGGATGGCGATCAACAGGAGTAACGGCCAGTATGTCTTTACGAACTTCATCTTAAGGCACCTCAACAACGGTTTTTACGTTTATTTTGGAGGCCTGACCTTAAGATCGGGTCAAGAGTTGCTTAACACTGCATTAAATGTAAGCGGAACGATGGTTCCATCAGCACCAACTTTACCGCCGCAGGGTAATCGGCATCCAGATCTCCGTCCAGATGCAGGGCGGCCTTGTCTTCGTCGGTGTATGGATATCCCTTTTGTCCTCTTAAGTCTGCTAAAATAATAGACAAATCATAGCAAATCCGAATTCTGAACAGCTTGCTAACGAGCCGTAATACGGTATAAGGAGCTTCTGTATGATGATAATTGCGCGAAAAATACTTAGTGAAAACACTTTATGTGTCTTGGCTACTTGTAACGACAATCTGCCAAACTGCTCACTGATGCAGTATCTTTATGATGACAGCAGTATGAGTATTTACATGCTCACGCTAAGCGAAAGTGTGAAGTACAAGAACATCCTCGCAAATCCGCAGGTCAGTCTGCTGATGGATACCCGGACGGATGTGAAGCCGATGGAATTGCCCATCATGGCCTTAACTTTGTATGGCAAGGCCACAAC
>CAZTXQ010000056.1:3268-9564 GCA_964617375.1 uncultured Mageeibacillus sp.
TCAGGGTATTGCGATGCTTTTTCTCGCAACAACGGTTATTCAGAATATTGCTGAGTTCAAGCCGACGATTATCCAGTTCTATCTGACGTTTGATCCGCAATCCCAAACTCTGGTTTCAGCTTCGAGAACACTTTTTGATTTGCCGTTTGGTATTTTGGTGGCGGTGTTTCTATTATTATCGGCCTTTTTTCACGGACTGATTGCTTTGCCAAAAGGAACAAATGCTATCTATAACAGAGATCTGGCAAAGGGGATTAATAAATTCCGCTGGTTTGAATACGCTCTTAGCTCATCCATCATGATCGTATTGATTTCCACCCTGTTCGGAATATACGACATTGCTACGTTGTTATTGATTTTTATCGTCAATGCTTCCATGAATCTGTTTGGTTTGGTTATGGAGCAATTGAACGAAGGCAGCAACAAAGACAATGTACGATGGGGGCCCTTTATATGGGGTTCGATTGCAGGGATTGCTCCCTGGATAGCGATTTTGCTATATATGTTTGGTACGGGGGAATTCAGCCGGGTTCCCTGGTTTGTCTGGGCTATCGTCGGGACCTATTTCGCCGCATTCAATACGTTTCCTGTTAACATGATCCTGCAGTACAAGAAGATCGGGAAATGGAAGAATTACCTTTATGGAGAAAGAACGTACATTGTTCTTAGCCTCGTAGCCAAATCGATTCTGGCCTGGCTGGTTCTGTTTGGTGCCATGCAGCCTTGATTGATGCTCTGGCCCGTTCTTTTTTGGCCCGCTATGGACGGTTCTCTATCTTGGCATATTGATCACATATGGTGCGGCAGCGGTTATGTTTGCCAACTCGCACACTCTCTCACTCGCAGGATAAAACTAAATTTGTTTCCGTTTCGCTCTCTTATGTTATAATTGTAAGCGAATTAGTAACAGAGGGGGGGATGTCTCGTAAACAAGATCAACAAGGAATTAATTGAATTCGCAAGTGGGAACAATGGAGTCATTACGTCCAAAGACGTTACAAACATTGGTGTTCCACGTGTATATTTGACCCGTATGGCAGATTCAGGCGAACTCGAAAGAGCTCAGCCAGGTGTCTATGTTTTGCCGGGCACAATACTTGATGAATTTGCTGAAATTCATTTTCGGTGTCCCAAAGCTGTGTACTCTCATGGTACGGCTTTATTTTTGCATGATCTTTCGGATCGCACCCCGCTAAAATATACAGTGACCTTACCTTCATCCTATAATGCCACTCATCTTTCCAATATTGAAAATCTTGAAATCAAAAAAAGCATTCCAGTCATCTATGCAGCCGGCATTGCAACAATTGCCTCTCCCAATGGCTTTATCGTACCTGTTTACGACATTGAAAAAACAATCTGTGATGTTGTACGTAATAAAGATAAGATAGATTATCAGGTTGTTATGGACGCACTCAAGTTATTTTCAAAACGACCGGATAAGAACCTGACCCGACTCATGGAATATGCAAAACTGCTTCGAATCGAGTCAGCGATTCGTACATATTTCGAGGTGCTTTTATGAAATTTGCCAATGCCATGCAGTTGAAGGCCTATATGAAAATGGAAGCGAATAAATTGTCTGTAACTTCTGCCGCACTATTACAGAACTATATGCTTGAAAGACTTTTAGAGAGAATTTCACTCTCAAAGTACAGCAAGAATTTTGTGCTGAAAGGCGGGATGCTTATCAGCGCAATTGTCGGATTGGACAGCAGATCAACGATGGACATGGACACAACACTTCGTAATCTTCCACTCAGCGAAGAATTGATATTGAAGGTGTTTGAGGAAGTTTTTCTAATCTATATTGATGACGGAATTGCATTCAAGTTTACTAAGATTGAGCTAATACGTGAAGAGGATGCCTATGGTGGTTTTCGAGTATCGCTCATCGCCAGGTACGATACAATTTTGGCCCCCTTGAAAATAGATATTACTACAGGAGATGCGATCACACCGCGAGAAATCGACTTCACATACCAACTCATGTTTCAAGAACATGAAATATCTATTTGGGCTTATCCAATAGAAACCATTCTTGCTGAAAAATATGAAACCATTATCCGCAGATCCGTTTTGAATACTCGCATTCGTGATTATTACGATTTGCATGTACTTTATCGATTAAAATCAGCACAGATCAATATACAGACATTGCGGCAAGCTATCACAATGACAGCTGTCAAACGAAAGAGCCTTGATTTGCTCCTGCAGTATGAACAAGTCATTCAATCCATTTCGATTGACCCGCAACTTGAAAGACTTTGGAAAGTATATCAAAAAGAATATGTGTACGCAGCTGAGATATCCTTTGCTGACTTGATTGATACTCTTCATGAATTTTCCAGTTCAATTGGTATTTTGTCTCTGCCGGAGTAAACTTGATTTAAACATCAAATAGATCTTTCCAATGTATCCGTTTTCTTCAAACGTATCTCTCGGCTACATCACCGGTTGACTTGTGTATGACTTGAACATGAGCTGTGTTCAATTACCATCGCAATACGTATATTACAAATAAAACAATGCTATGTTATTATACAGAGAGATTGTTTTAGTAACATTTATGACATAATGCATACTGTAAATAATAAACGGAATAATTATTCGCATCCCATATCATATGAATATCATAATGACCCAATATTGGAGAGGTATGAATATGATTTCTGATCTAGAATCAAAGAAAAAGAAACTCATTAAAATCGCATACTGCATTCTATGTCTGCTGGTGTGCATCGTCCTTCTGACATGCGATGTGATTAATTGCTATGGGAAATATCTCTCGGGTGAATATCAGCTGAAGGCGGAAGCGACAATAATCAGCCTGGAAAATACATATTTCGAAGATAGGAATCCTTATAAATCTTTCGGATATACTCCGATTCGTAATATAAAAATTGGCGCAGATGTGTATGCATATAACATGCGCAGCAATAAATGTGATATAGAATACCGCTATTCTGATGAGTATTGGGTTGCCCAGGATGTTCCTGTTGAGAATCTAGAAATTAGTACGGACGACAGTAAACTGCTTTCCGGAGAAAAGAGATATAGCATCATCGAGTATATGCAAAGAATATCTAATTACACTCCTGGACAAATAAAGAATAGATTTCCAGGCGGGGCTTTAGAGTATTCAATCCCTCAATCTACTCGTGCTTTCACTATTCTACTGATTTTCGATTTCATTTATGTAATTTATAAGGCAATAAGCAAGACAGTGGATACTTTCGATCATATTATGAATGGGATCATGTATGTATCAAGTACATTTTGTTTGCTTATCAGTGTACTTAGGATATGCAACCTCTGAACACGTGATAACATGGCAGCGAGGTGGATATGATTTCTAATTTTAAAACAAACATGAAGAAAGTACTGCCTATTGCATATTGTACTATATGCTTGCTCGTTACAACAACCATACTGATATGTGACATTCAATATTGTTATAGTTTTTATCTATCAAATAAATACCAGCTTTGCGCAGAAGCAACAATAGTCAATCTTGAAAATATTAATTTTCAGAATGGGAATCCGGGACGAGACTACTCTTATCCTACCTTAGTCGGATCTCAGGTTGGAACGAAGGTATACATATGCAATATTCATGAGGGGACCTGCGACTTAATATATAGAGGAGAATATGACAGATCATATGCAAAAGATGTTCCTCTTAATAATCTGGCGTATAGTACAGATGATTACAAATTGCTGTCAGGTGAAAAACGATATAATATACTCGAGTACATGCAAAGAATCATTGGATATACTCCGGATCAAATTGAAAATGGAATTGTCAGCGGAAATCTAGAGAAAAAAATCTATCAGTACTTCCGTGTTTTGTCAGTCCTTTTCATTCTTGATTTTCTATATGTAATTTATAAGATAAGAAGTAAGAAACTGACAGCTTTCGGCCATTTTATGAACGGGCTCATGTATGTATCAAGTTCATTTTGCTTGATTATCAGCGTACTCGGGATATATATTCTCTAAACAGCATTCGCATTACTTTGATCCAATATTACAGAGGTATGAATATGATTTCTGATCTGGAATCAAAGAAAAAGAGACTCATAAAAATCGCATACTGCATTCTGTGTCTGCTGGTATGCATCGTCCTTCTGACTGTCGATGTAATTCGCTGCTACAACAAATATCTTTCGGGGGAGTATCAGCTGGAGGCGGAAGCAAAAATTGTCAACATGGAGAATATTGATTTTATCAATTATTATCCAGGTCGAGATTACTTATGTCACACCCTTCCCCCTAATGGAGTTAAAGATGGCGTGTACATGTATAATATACATAATAATAAATGCGACATAAGATATAATTCTTCATATATGTATGTAGAGGCGAAAGACGTTTCTCTTAAAGATCTTTCCTATAGTTCATATGATTACAAATTACTGACAGGAGAAAAACGATATAATTTATATGAGTATATGCTAAGAATAAATTCATATACTCCAAACCAAATGAAGAAGTGGTTTCCAAGCGGTATTTTGGAGAAAAAAATCTATCAGTATTTTCGTGTGTTTTCTATGCTGCTAATTTTTGATTTACTATATTTGATCTTCAAACTAAGAAGTAAAAAAGTTGACTATATCAGCCATTTCATGAATGGGATCATGTATACATCAAGCACTTTTTGTTTGCTTATAAGTGTGTTCAATATATATTTCGTCTGAATTCATGAACATTCGACAATGGTCGCGGCCATCGCGGGCTGACGCGCTTTTTCGCGCGGAATGAGGAGATGAAGTGGCGAAGACGGAGCCGGCTGACCTGTCCTGATCAACCGGCTTAAGCAATTCCCTCTTACATCAGCACCAACGTCACCGCCGCTGGGTAATCGGCATCCAGATCCCCGTCCAGATGCAGGACGGCCTTCTCTTCGTCGGTGTATGGATATCCCTTTTCCAAGGCATAGTCCTCGTATTCGCCGATCAGGAATCGGAAGGTGGCCGTGTAGGTTCCTTCCTTTAAGGCGAGCTGGCCGTTTCCGGTGATTTCTCCCGCAGCGACATCGTAGAGGACGTTTCCCTGTTCGTCCCGGATCGTCATCTCGATGGCTCCGATTTCGGAGCGCAAGCTGTAGGACATGGTAAAGAGCTTTTCTTTTTCTACGGTAAAAGTCTCAACGTATGGCGCGGTATCGTCGTTAATGGAAAGACTGGGCTTCACGATATAGACCGCGTCCCCTAAAGAGCCGACGACCAGAATCACAATTCCGCTGACGAACATAACAGCTCCAAGTCCCAGGCTGATCAGGAAGGCAATGATGGGCTTTTTCGATGTTTTCGCGACGGCCGTATCCTCGGAATGTTTGTCTTTTTTCGTCAAAAGGTACGAACCAAGGAAGATCAGGACGGGGATCGCGGCACCAAGGACCAGCCAGGCACCGATGGTAGTGATGGATGACAGCTGGTTTTGGATGACTTGCGTATTTACGGTATCGATCACTTGCAGATCGTCCTTGGTTGCGAAGGTCACGATTATAGATAATGAATTTTGTATCAGGTGCATCAGGAACGGAAGAAGGAAGTTCTTCGTCTTTAGCATAACGTAGGTCAGTGCGGCACCGAGGATCGCGGTTGCGGCGAATCGCATCGGGTCCAGATGGAAGATGCCGAAGATGAGTCCCATGATGAGGACGATCAGCCAGTCCTTCTTGATGGAACGCATGGAGGTCAGGATAAATCCGCGATGCAGGATCTCTTCACAGATGGGCGGCATAACGGCGACGATGAAGAACGCGAGGACCGGCGGCACACTCGTCATGAAGCCGCCCATCGCAGTAGTGGTTTGTCCCATGTCTTGCGGAAAGAAATAGCCTATAACCAGAGTCGCCAGGATTGACAGCATGAAGGCGCCGATCCACATCAGGATCGTACCAAACACATGGCGAACTTTGGGGATCTTGATCGGGAGCATGTCCTTAAGGCGGACATCAAATAGGAGCAAGGGCAAGAGTCCCAGGACAGCCAGTCCGATCTCCGTAATGGCAAGGCCGAGCATTCCGAAATGGAGTTGAACAAGACCGCCTCCGAATAGCATTATGACCATTACAATAATGAACCACACCACTCCGTGCCAGGGTTTCAGTGTTAATTTCTTACGGGCGTTCTCATTGTCCATTTTTATATCTCCTCACGTTCAATGAATGGAATACATAATATTCTACCTTGAATTTGAAGAGTGTGCGCGATTGATTAGCGATTCGATTATTTTCGCAAAAAGCTATTGGCCGTGTCGCTTCTTATGTGGCTCGATATGCTATTGAT
>CAZTXQ010000056.1:9664-11148 GCA_964617375.1 uncultured Mageeibacillus sp.
GCTATTGGCCGTGTCGCTTCTTATGTGGCTCGATATGCTATTGATCGGCATTTTTTTATGTGGCTCGATATGCTATTGGCCGTGTAGCTTCTTATGTGACTCGATATGCTATTGATCGGCAGCTTTCTTATGTGGCTCGATATGCTATTGATTGGCAGCTTTTTCCGGCAAAAAAAGCGAAGTGTAGCGTTGTCAGTACATTTGGTTCCGGCTCATAAGATCTTGCCCTATAAAAGAAATCTTCTGATGTTTAACTCAATAATCCTTGTGCTCAACGGACGAGAATCTGTCTCGAAAGTTATTATGCTGTTCTCGCCGGGATTGTATCCGGCCAGGGAATACTTCTCCATCCTGTTGACCGCATTATCCGCATAATTCGAATCTGACATCATTCCGTAGTGTTCCCAAACATACTCCTTGCGTTTTCGAACGTTAAGACAAGTGAAGTCCGGATGCACAGTTCCAAGTCCGGCGATATGGATCGGATACTCGTATCGGTACGGGATACCATGGCGGCTCAGTGTGTCCGCAATCATGATTTCGGATTTGGACCGAACACGCTCGCCGTTAACCGTATAGAACTCCGGCGCATTCTCACCGAATCCCTTCTGCTCATACGCAACGCTTTTCCAGCGTTTGACATAATCGTCGTCAAGCAGCTTAGCCGGCATAACCAATGGCTTACGTTTATCGTGAAGAGCTCTAAAGATCTCATCGACGTGTTCCGGGTGATAGGCATCTAGAAAGATGCCAATCGCTTTGGACTCTTGGCGCAATTCATCTACCAGCCTGTAGTCGTAATCCTTCTGTGCAAGCGCCGCCGCAAGGGAGTGCTGAGACCGCCTAAGATAGACGCCATCTTTATCTGCGGGATTGTTCCGAAGATAATACTGCCGAGATTTTCGATTCCTGCCAATACGAAGTTTTCCTTCCGGAGCGTTCCTCAGAGCATCTTCGCTCGATTTCATAATCCTTTGAATTTCCGTCTTCCTTGCCCCAATATACTCAGCTGTAAAATCCGGACTTAGTTCAGGCCTATCAATTGCTTTCATACTCGTACGTTTCCTTTTCTTAAGACGCATCCTGACACGGCGAATCACGTAGATCATTAGGTATGAGTATTGTATTCTTTGTTCTGCCATGAAATGAGTCGATTTTTCCGACAATACCTGTCAATGGCCGCATAAAAGCTCTCATATATTTTAAAATTTCCCAAACTCATCTTCCCGGTGCCTTCTCGGAAATGAAATGCACATACGAAATGGGCCGCCAGCCGGGGTTTCGTATGTGCGACGGCTTCCCGGCGCCTCCTCAGGAGCGCAATGCACATACGAAATGAGCCGCCAGCCGGGGTTTCGTATGTGCGACGGTCATTGCTGTGGCATCTCAGGAGCGCAATGCACATACGAAATGGGCCGCCAGCCGGGGTTTCGTATGTGCGCCGGCCATTGCTGTGGCACCTCGGGAGCGAAATGCACATACGA
>CAZTXQ010000056.1:11248-17282 GCA_964617375.1 uncultured Mageeibacillus sp.
CACATACGAGATGGCCCGCCAGCCGGGGTTTCGTATGTGCGCCGGCCATTGCTGTATGTGCGCCGGCCATTGCTGTGGCACCTCGGGAGCGCAATGCACATACGAAATGGGCCGCCAGCCGGGGTTTCGTATGTGCGCCGGCCATTGCTGTGGCACCTCGGGAGCGAAATGCACATACGAAATGAGCCGCCAGCCAGGGTTTCGTATGTGCAGGCTCTTTCTTGAGCCGCAATCGATAACTGGACACGCAGGAGAGCTGGTTCGGACACGCAGGAGAGCTGGATCGGACATCTAGAAGCGAGATGCCGGACATTGACCGCATCAATGTTTTAGGTGATCCGGCTAATTTCGGTGTTCCTGGCCACATCAAAGTCGATAAGGGTGTTGCCGACCTTAAGAAGCGGGGTGTTCCGGCCGTTTCTTTTTTGGCTCGAAAAAGGACAAAACAAGGGAAGCAGCCAGCAGCCCAAGCGCCGCATATATCCAATACCGGCTGTCTGTTACCAGACATACACCCGCCGGCAGGCTTGCCTTCAGGAGATACGTCTTGACCAGGACGTAGATGGAAATAGCGGAGCCGGCCAGAAGCGCGGCGTTACTGGTATATGTAAATATCTTCCTTGTAAACTTCATGTTCCATTCTCCCCGGCTCGCAAATTTGAAATGATTTTATCATAGTCGGGTCTTTTGCTTATGTGATAAACGCACAGTCCCGCGCGAAAAGTGGCAATCTGAAACGCTTGCAGGCTTTTATGCGAGCGGAAAAAGTCTTGTATATATAGTATTATGCCTTGAATTTGAATGTGTATGAAATAGAAGAACAAATACCCGAAACACATTAGAAAATATTGTCAAAATAGTCTATAATACAGGATAACAAATGATAATATTAGAATGCTATCCGGAGGCGGCCATGAAGAAGCGAATCCAAGGATTATCGTTACTGATCTTATGTGTCTTCATGATTTCATTGACAACAGGCTGCAGCTCATCTGGAAATGAATTCGAGTATATTGAAAATGCAGGACAGATTACGATTGCTGAAATGTGTTTGGAAACTGCGATCATTTGGTGATCCAATGCCGGGAAGGCTCCGCAGCACAGAGCTATGCGGTAGACTACGAAATCGCGTACGAGATTATAGATTGAGACAAGTTCTGTTTATCTTTTATCAGCGCAGTATGGATTTCATGTTTTTTCGCGGAGGAAAAAACAGCTGAAGAGACGGCCGAATTGATTCAGAATCGCGTTCAGATATACGTAGACGAACAGATGAATTAGTTCACAGCGGGAGGGAATTATGAAGAAGAGTAATTTGTATAGACTTGGCGTCTGTCTGGGAATCGCCGCGCTGTCGGTGATTTGCGTTGCCTGCACGATCAAGGCCGGGAACACGGATCCCGATCGCACAAGTGCGGCCGAGACAAGTGTCGTGGAGAAAGAGGCACCTGAGGAAACAACGGTCGAGACAACCAAAAAGAAGGTTAAGGAGACGAAGCCGACAGAGAAGGAGACGGTTGAGACGACGGATAAGGAACCGACGGATCGGACGAAATCGACGACGGAAGAAAGCACCTCGAATACAACATCGGAAGCCACCGGAATCTATAGCGGGCCTGAAATCACACCGCCGGCAGAACGTGTGTATCCGATCACCAGTGAGGATGCAATTGCCGTTTTCGATGCCCTCGGACTTTCCAATACGGAGATGTCTTCGGATCTCGAATATGTTGAGGAGGAAATAGCTGCTTATGATCCGTCATTCACATACCGGTATATGTATTGCTCCTTCAGGAATAAGGAAGTGGCGGATATATGTTTAGGCGGAATGCAGGAAGGATTCTCGAAAGACGAAAATGGCGAACCTCTTGAAGGCACCTGTGAAGTAACAGAGGAGGACGGATATTCGAAACTTGTTGTCTGCGGACAATATAAAAACGGGGATTCCATTTATGTGCTTGCAGTCAGCGTGGATAACGTAATTGTCAGCGGAGTTACACTTAGTACAGCCGATTGTGATAAAAAAGTGATTGACTATTACCTCATTGGACTTGGTTATATGTAAGGTCTACTCTGCACGATCGCGGATGAGACCGGTACCGGCGTCGTCTGTTTCCGTACGGCCGACTATGGCGGCTAAGATCCGCTTCATCATAAGCAGCTTGCAAGTGCGAACGGGATAGCATATGATAAACGTTAGATGAACATCTAATTTCTATGCGCGGGCAAGGAGCCAATCATGAACGTTCAATTACATCGTCAAATGCATCCGTTTTACGAAACGATGATGCTGCTTGCACACACGGGGGATCTGGCCGAGACTCGAAAAGAGACGGTCGATGCTTTAAGCGGGATGGGCCTTGACGGGGATTCGTTCTATCGCTCGCGTATGACAATCTATGAAAAGTACTTGAAGGCGTTCCTGGCTTATAAGCAGCCTGAACCGGAAAATGCGTTCTGGTTGAAGATTGAAGGAGTGGAGCTGTCCATAGCACTGGTCGGCCTGCTCTGGTCTTTTCGCGAAAAGAGATCCGGGAAAAAGAACGCCGGGGAAATTCAAAGCGTACTGGCAGAGATTCTTTCCGAACGAGGCCTTAAAATCGATGGCGCAATGATCAGGAGCGGCCGGCCTGACACGCTGATGGCGGCCATTTCTCAGACGGATCTGTGCTCCGAGGACCGATGGATCCTGCTTCAGATTCTTCTCAACCCCGAGGATTCCGTGAGCCGCATGCTCCGGTGGATCGATCTGAACATAGATGCCTGGCAGAAGGCGTTTGCGGAGATTGAACCGGAGTACAATGAACTGCTCGAAAAGTACATTCCTTTCATCGAGAAGAAGAACAATCCGTTCCGCAGCATGATTGCCGGGTTGAACACGGTCTCTGAAATCTATCCGTCGCTCGCCTCGCCGCTGAGCCAGTTTGCCTTTGACGAGACGGCTTTCTGCGGCATGCTTATGTACGCTCTGGACTACCCGGAATCCGAAGAAGCGGAGCCGGCCGAATTCCTGCGTGTCGGCTGGAAGGCGCTGGCCGATAAGAGCAAGATGGAGATTCTTCGGCTCCTTAAAACCAAACCGATGTACAACCAGGAGCTCGCCGAGACGTTGGGGCTGACGGCCGCGACGGTCTCGTATCACATGAACGCCCTGCTGGCATGCCAATTTGTGACCATCAGCAAAGCGGAAGGCCGCGTGTATTATCACCTGAACGCTGTGACATTAACATCCCTCCTAAATCAGACGAAGGACTTGCTGGTTGACTGAGATTTCACCACAGGAATCGCTTGAATCCCGGATCCGTGCTGTGCTGAGCCGGGATATTTTTTGCAAATATAGTTAGATGAACATCTAAAACGGTAGACATACACAGAAAACGAGGGTATAATTCGACGCATAGAGTTAGATGATCGTCTAACACAAGTGGAGGATTGTATGCGTATTATTTTCGAGAAAAACAAGCTCCTACTCACTGTGACCGTTCTTCTTAGCGTGATTACGTCACTCGGTTATGTCTTTATTGCCTATATTCTAAAAACCGTTACCGACGCTGCCGTCGCCGGAGATGTCGATCGACTGGTGCGGATCGCCATACAGTCGGCGGTATACTTCCCTCTGATGGGCGGACTCGGGTTTCTTCTGAATCTGTGCAGCCGGCGTCTGGTGACGCGGATTGTAAAACGCATGCGAAAGAATGTCTTTGAAGGGATCTTAAGGCGCAGCGCGACGGATTTTTCGCAGGTGAACACAGCCGACTATCTGTCCGCGCTCAGCAACGACATCAAGCTCGTCGAAGAGAACGGTATCGCGTCGGTCCTTACGCTTTTTCAGCAGGGCGTCATCTTCATTGCCGCGCTTGTATACGCATTTATCATCAGTCCGGTGGTCGGAGGCGTTCTATCGGGATCGATGCTTCTGATGCTGATCCTGCCGGGACTGTTCGGCGCGCGGCTTCAGAAACTTCAGACACAGCAGTCGGACAGCCTTTCGAAATTGACGGTCTTTATGAAGGACGTATTCTCCGGCTATGAAATTATCAAGTCCTACCGCATGGGGTCTCGAATCAATCGCGATTATGAGAAGATCAACAGCGAGGCGATTCGAACACGGATCAAGACAGATACGGTGATAACCTTAAGCGAGACTCTTGCGGAGATCCTTGCGTATTTGAGTTTGTTTTCCGGGTTCTTCGTCGGCGCATTTCTGAGTATAAACGGAAACATCACGGCCGGCGCGATGCTTGCGCTGATCCAGCTGGCCAGTTCTCTTCTGAACCCGCTGATGCTCGCGATGCAGCGGATTCCTATCATTCAGGGGGTTCAGCCCATTTTCCGGAGACTCCATACATTTTCGGACTATCGGAACACGGATGAGACGGAGAAAAAGCCGCCGCACTTTACCCGCACCGTTCTGCTTGATGATGTAAGTTTCGCCTACGATGACTCGCGAAAAATACTCGATAACGTCCGGTTCTCTTTGCGAAAAGGGCAGAAGGCCGCCATTGTCGGCCCCAGCGGCTGTGGCAAAACAACGCTGATGCGAATATTGTCCGGCGAGTACGGGAGTTACAGCGGCCGTGTTCTTTTCGATGACGAGGACGTGTCCGATGTGAACAAAGACAAGCTCTGTGATTTGCTGTCGATCATTCACCAGAACGTCTATCTTTTCGATACGACGATCGGCGAAAACATCTTCCTCGATCAGGACTTTACACCCGCCCAAATCGATCGCGCGCTCCAATACAGCGGTGTCGACCGGTTTCTAGCCCAGAATCCGGACGGCCTGAATGCGCCGGTCGGGGAGAACGGCCACAGCCTGTCGGGCGGTCAGCGCCAGCGCATTGCCGTTGCGCGCGCACTGATTCGCGAAAAGCCGATCCTCATCATTGATGAAGGGACTTCTTCGGTGGATATGCAGACAGCATATGACATTGAGCGCCGCCTGTTCGAGCTCGACGATCTGACGCTGATCACCGTTACGCACGCGATGAACGAGGAGATCCTCAAAAACTACGATCTGGTTGTCTACATGGATGCCGGCCAGATCAAGGAATCCGATACCTTCGACGCCCTGATTGATAAGAAAGGCGACTTCTACCGGTTCTACAACTGGCACCGCTATTCTTCTTCGGAAGAGCGTCTTCCGATCGCGCAGTAGGGGTGTCTGGGCGATTGCCTTTGTAAGGGCGCCTGGGCGATCATGCAGAAAGGTCGCCTGGCCGTTTTCGCGCGGTAGAATGTGCTGCCGTTGCATCCTTCAAGAATATTTGATACGATATTTGATATTATGCATCCACTTGGAATGCCGTGCCGCGCATGGGCATCGCAGATTTCGAGGGATTAGATGGCGAGGTACTAAATGGCTGTATGGCGGGAACCGACAGAAGAGGAAGCACAGATTGTTCTGAAGAATGAGCGCCGGCGCTATTTCAATCAGCGCCTCTCAGTCGGTCTCTGTCTTTTGATCATACTGATTGGCGCCATGGTCCTCATGGGATTTTCAAACAAGTCCAAAATGGATCAGAGAACCGCCGAGATCCTCGGCTATAATCCGAATTTTTCCTCGTCGGCTGCAGGAATATGGTACGGAGAGGACAAGGATGCAGCGGAAAGGCGCCGCGAGGAGCGTGAAAAGAAGATCGCGGATGCCAGAGCGCAGGCTGAAAAAGAAGTGAACGACGAGAACCTGCCGTATCTGGTGGGAGTACCGGTCCTTGCGGCCGTAGGGTTTGCCGTGTATTTCGCGCTGACGCTGATCCCTTTCTACTACTACAAGAATCGTAAATACGAAGTTGCTATGGGCGAATTCGAAGACAAGAGATTTATACGCGTCACAAGATACAGCATGTTCTATTATCTTGTCACGCGCTTCGAAGATGGTACGACAGAGGAGGCAAGGACGACGCGAAATGTCTTTGATGCAGCCATGGCGCGAACTCCGATCCTTATGGTCAGAGTCCCATCGATTCTGCCCGATACGATCGTTTTGCGAGCCTGCCTCTTAAGCGAACCGGAAAGCTATCTCGATTTGTAG
>CAZTXQ010000056.1:17382-18468 GCA_964617375.1 uncultured Mageeibacillus sp.
CGTTTCTTCGCACCAGCGGATCATGCCCTCGGCGGCGATGATTCCGCTCCGCACGACCGCCCGGAGGAAGACGGCACGCTTTGGCGTGATCTCCGAGAGACCCTCCTCGAGCGACGCCTCCATGGCGCGATAGGTCGCAAGCCGCGCCCCGTGATATTC
Organism: uncultured Mageeibacillus sp.; assembly: GCA_964617375.1. GTDB lineage: Bacteria > Bacillota > Clostridia > Saccharofermentanales > Saccharofermentanaceae > Firm-13. Next base: position 17,542 of record CAZTXQ010000056.1, read on the forward strand.
GCGGTACTCTTTAAGCATATCGAGGATCTTTTCCGCGGGCAGATCGTTCGCGAAAAGAAATTTCAGGAAGAATTCCGATCTTGCCGGCTGCGGCTCCGAGGGCTGATCGAGCCATTCCTCGAATTCTTCGCGACCTTTCTGAGTGATTGAGTATGCGATTTTTCCCGGCGTGCGGGTCTCTTCGACCGGCGTGATCAGGCCCTGCTCCGTAAGCATCTTGAGCGTCGGATAGATGTGCCCGAAGTTCTCGTTCCAAATCCCGGGGAGGACCGTGTCGCAGTACTTCTTGATATCGTATCCGGTTCCCGGACCGACGCTTAAGATTCCGAGGATTGCGTACATCGATTTGTTCTTGAGAGCCATATGGTACCTCCTGATTACTTCTTGCGATCAGATTCCAATATAGAGAAGAGACGTGGTTGTAAGGTGAATTAGTTATTAATTAAGGAAAAGAAAAGGCAGTGCAGCACATTGTTATACATATAAGATTCTCCGATTTCTTAGCATTTATAGGCAATCATTGATCAAAATCATCAATTTTTTGCACTCTAATACATATAAGAAGTGTGGGTCTTCCTGCCTTTATAGGTAATCATTGAACATAATTGCTGTTTTCTGGCACTCTAATACATATAAAAAGTATCAGACTCGCTGCATTTATAGGCAATCATCGTTTTCACGCACTTAAATACATATAAGGATACGCACACTCCCCCTGATTTAGCAGGTAGCCATTGATAAATAATGAATTCTCAGCGCTCTGACACCTACTAAACCAGTTCCTCGATCGCCGCGGCGGCATCTTCGCGGGTCGGTCCCGACAGCATATCGGCGGCGGCTTCGCGGCAGCGCGCACGGATCTCGGCGCTTCCGGCGAGCCGGGTGATCGCATCGCGCAGCTTTTCGGGCGTGATCGACGCGAGCTCG
>CAZTXQ010000057.1:0-18436 GCA_964617375.1 uncultured Mageeibacillus sp.
TGCGGCGGCACCGAGATAGATTGCGTGAACATCATTATGTTCCGCGGTCTCGACACTCTCCGCGACAGGAAGGGCTCCGAAATAGGTCTCAACGACCGCGGATTGCACGAGCCGTTCGGGGGCGGGCGTTGCGGCGGCAGGGGTAGCCGTTACCGCGCTTGTATCGGCGGGGGCGGATGTCCCCGCTCCGGTTGACTCGCCTGCGGGTGTGCTGACGGCCGGCCGGGATGTATCCGGTGAATCGCTCGAACCGGAAAGACTTCTTCCTATGAGAAAAATAGCAGATCCAAGAATAACAAAAGTCATAATAAGTATGGAAAGACGGAGCGCAAGGATAATCTGGCGCTTGCGTTTTCTGGCCTGCCGGTTTTGTGACGGCGGCATCGAACCGTAATCGTTGTTATACATCGAGAACCTCCTCGAAGGATAAAGTCATATTTTCGATTGTTTACTTAGCATAGTTCTTTTCATTATATCGGAAAAGAATATCAACAACAAGCAAGCTCAATTTTGTTCGAGATGAACCTTACGCGAACAGGAAAAGGCCGGAATCCGGCTCAAAATATCTTCCAATCCTCCCATTCTCTTTAAATAGTATCTCAGAGCGACGGTAAGAATTCATTGTCCGCATCTTTTCGAGGTGTTACAATATGTATATTCATATACTTGTCCGGGCGACAAGGAGAGAGGCGGTTAACATGCTGGTAAGAAATTGCTCCGGCGGCATTGTTTTTTTCGAGGACTCGGTACTCCTTATGTGCAACGAGAAATATGAATGGGTATTCCCGAAAGGCGTGATCCGGTCCGTTGAGAAGCCCGAAGATGTCGCAATTGCGCGGGTATACGGCGAAGCGGGCGTTCATGCCGCCATACTTGCGCCGGCCGGCCGGACCAATTATGAATTCTACTCGGTGACTCGACAGAAGCCGGTCTGCAACAAGATTGTCTGGTATGTTATGAAGGCGCTTGATACGAATATTAAGGCCAATACCAACCAGGACTTCGTCGAAGGCCGTTTTATACCGATTCATGAGGCGCTTGACAAAGTGACTTACAGTCAGGATAAGTCTCTACTGATGCTGGCTTATCAAAGATATAAGGAGCTTGTCTGATTGCACAGAGAAAGATGGTATACGCTCGCCGAGACCTCTCATGTCACCGTCTCGGAGAAGAAATCCGAATTTATAGCCGATGCCGCTCCCGTCACTTCTGCAGCCGGAGCCGAAGCTTTTCTTAACGATATCCGCAAAAAGTACCCCGATGCCCGTCATCATGTTTATGCGTGGCGGATCGGCGGGGACGAGATCCTGCAGCGATACAGCGACGACGGCGAACCGGCCGGTACTGCGGGCCTTCCGGTTCTCGACGTTCTGAGAAAGAATGGAATTGACGATGCGATTATTGTCGTAACCCGCTATTTCGGAGGAATTCTTCTCGGAACGGGCGGTCTGGTAAGAGCATACGGGAAGGCAGCATTCCTCGCCCTCAAAGAAGCGGTGCCGTCTCTCATCATAAACTGCGACTGCTATATGGTGATGATCGCGTATTCCAATCTCGACAAACTGCGTTACGCCCTTCAAAAGGTCGGCTTCTTTACGGAAGAACCGCAGTTTGGCATCGATCCGGTCATTCCGGTCTTCTGCACCGCAGGGCGAAAGGATGAACTGATCCGATTATGTATGGATATGACCGCCGGACAGGCGGTGATCGAATATGCCGGGGAAAGAACCGTGACGGCGGAAAGGCTTAAGGATCTTACCTATGAATAACAGGAAAAGCGATATGCATACAGCCGTATCTTTCGGCGAAACGCCTTCCGCATCGATCCGGCAGCTCGATCATACGGCCTGGTGGGAGTCGTTTATGAGCCTTGTCGGTACAATGCCGCAGAATGCCGAAGTATTGCGGCTTTCGGACGATCCGATCCATATCGTGCACGGACAATATTTTTCCATCCGGGATTGTGCAGCGCGGGCAATCCGTGCGGCGGAAAATGAATACCGCACGGATCTCGCAGAAGAGTACCGGGAGCAGGCCAAAAGGCTTATCGCCTCATATGACAAACGTGTTTATATCAGGGTCGGCCGCTTTTACGACAGGCAGAGGATGAAGTACATGATTGTCGGGACTCTGTGCCTGGTTCTCGGTGCCGTTATGGCCTTCCTCTATGCGGGACTCGAAAACAAATCAACCGGCCTTGTTGTCCTGATCGGGATATCGGTACTTGTTGCCGCGATCAGCGGTGCTATGGCGTTTCTTGCCGGCATTCGAAAAAAAAGAATTCTGTACCGCGGGCATTCGGCGCAGAACGGACGGGCGGAGAAAGAGGACCGAACGTAAGTGAAACTTTGTAATCTTTACAATTATGGTTCATTTTTACCGCAATCCTGCCAAGATTAGAGGGTTCGAAATATGGTAAAACATAGATAACCCGACAGGGTCTCAAATAGCAAAAAGCTTCACGTCGAGAGGAGAGAATGATATATGAAAAGAAATAAAAAGGGTGCGTGGAAAACAAGCTCCGTTGTGCTGACCGTAATCGGAACATCCCTTGCGGTCATACTTATCGTCGGTTCGGCGGCAATGATGTTTGTCTTTTTCCGTTATGTGATGCCCGAAAGACAGGCTTCCGCGGCGATTGCCACAGAGAGCACATCAGCAGCGGATAACAGCGCCGGGGACAAGACAACATCCGATACGTCGGACAAGAATACCGCGGCACAAACGGATGCCGCACAGACGACCGCGGCGGAGGGCAAAGGCACGGACGCCGCTGCGTCGACAACATCCGGCAAGCACTTCAGCGTAACGGATGCCGCAACGCTTCCCGACAGCGGAACCAAAACCGCTCTTTCAGTGTCGGAGATCGCAAGCAGTGTCGGTCCCGCGACGGTTTCCATCAATGTCGAGGTCGCATATTCCATGTATGGTCAGACCGGAACCGCACAGGCTTCCGGATCGGGATTCATCGTTTCCTCTGACGGATATATTGTGACAAACAATCATGTTATCGAAGGAGCTGACTCCGTCAAGGTAATCATTCCCGGCGATACCGAACCTGTGGATGCTGAAGTGGTCGGAACGGATACCAGCACGGATGTTGCGGTTCTTAAGATTGACCGCGAGGATCTGCCGTACGTTACCCTGGGCGATTCTTCCTTGCTGCAGGTAGGTGAGCTTGCCGTGGCGATCGGCAATCCCTTCGGAGATTTGGCCGGTACGGTAACGGCAGGTGTTATCAGTGCCCTGGACCGTGAAGTGACGATCGGCGGACAGAGCTACAATCTGATCCAGACAGACGCGTCCATCAACTCAGGGAACTCCGGAGGACCGCTCGTCAATTCCTACGGTGAAGTCATCGGAATCACGAACGCCAAAGTGTCGGATGCCGAAGGCTTGGGATTTGCCATTCCGATCAACGACATCAAGTCCGTGATCGAAGATCTTGTGAACAACGGTTACGTGAAGGGCCGTCCCGCGATCGGCATCGGTGTCATTACCGTAGAACAGACGACCGCCGACCAGTACGGCTGGCCTTTGGGCGCATACGTTAAGGAAATCACATCCGGCGGAGCAGCCGATAAGGCCGGTGTCAAGACAGGCGACATTATTACCGCCGTCGACGGTACAGCCATCACTTCCTCCGCGGATATCTCGAAAATCAAGAACGAGCATAAAGTCGGCGATTCGCTGGAACTGACGATTTACCGCAACGGTGATACAATGAATCTCAGTATTGTACTTGAGGAGGCTAAGGCATGAGTTCTAGAAATCGATCGGCGCCGGTCAGAATCATGGCGGTTTTGCTGGCGATACTGATGATCGGTTCCGTGATCAGCTGGTTGCTTTTTGCAATCGTGAACGGATTCTGATATGTAAACATCAGGCGAACGGTAAAAGAGCAAAGAATAGGGAGCATGCGTAAGGGTAACCGGCATGCGCCCTTCTTTGCTCTTTACTCTTTGCTTTTTATTCGTCCTGCCCGTTTCTCTTAATTACGTGCCACTTCATGCCGTCATACCGGATGTTGAAAAGCCTGGTCTGATCCACTGTCTGGCCGGATCTTAACGTGCTCATATCCCGTCCGTCGCAGATCATCATAATAGCCTGCAGCATAATGCCGTGTGTGACGACCAGAACGGGGCCGGCGTCTTCCGGCTGTGCTGCCATACTTTCCAGAAAACTCTGTGCACGGGATATGACATCATAGAAATTTTCTCCTCCCGATGCCGGAGTGAAGAGATCCGGCCGAACCCGGAAGTTATGAAAGAGTTCCGGGTATGAGGCCTTGGCGTCTTCCATGCGAACGCCTTCCCAGACACCGAGATCCATTTCTGCAAGCCGCTTTTCGAGTACGAGTCCGACGGGTCTTCCGCCGATCAGAATGGATGCGGTATGAAGAGCCCGCGGAAGAGGACTCGTATAGCATTTTGTGAGCGGTATGTCTTTCAGCTGTTCCTTCAGCCGGTACGCGCCGTCGATCCCGGCTTCGGTCAGAGGCGAATTATTGCGCCCCTGCATCCGGATCTCGACATTCCATACCGTTTCTCCGTGTCGGGTCATATAAAGTTCTGTCATTTAAGAAAAATCTCACTTTCAAACGGCAAATGGATCAGGCGGAGTACACGTCCTTGATATATTTAAGACCGTCTTTATTGAATTCATACGGGTATTCGACACCCTTTTCGAGCAGAAAAGCCTGGTAATTGTTCATGCGGATATAGCTGTTCACGCGGTCATACCATTCCGGATTCGCCGACGCTCCGACGTAATACAGGATAATAACCTGCGAGTCGGTCTCGATGAGAGTCTTGTCACCGGCCGCGCGCGCAGGATCGAAAATCCATGAATCCAATTCCTCCGGCAGCACGCCTTTGTAGGTGTTCGCGTCGTGAACGGCCTTCATTTTGTCCGCGTTGATATCGTCCGCATATGTGGTCAGAAGCGTCTGAACGGAAGCCTCATCCGTTATGGAGTCGAGAATCGTCTGGGCAACGGGCAGTATCTCGTTAGCCGGCACTCCGGCCTGACCGGAAGCCTGGTCTTCGCGGTTCACATAGAAGAACCGTATATCGCGGAGCGGTTCGAGCTGGCGTGTCCTGGAGGAGAAGCACATGAGAATGGGAAATCCGTTCTCATCGTCAAAAATCATGCAGTCGCCCGGCTGGCGTGCCGGATCAAAGAGCCAGGTGCGCCATTCCGAGTTGCTCACATCGGAATAGCGTACATTCGAGATCAGAGTCGAATCCGGTTCGAGAATCTTCGCTTTGGCGTCTCCGGTAAAATACTCGGCCGCTACCGGTTCGAATTTCGACGGATCGTGTCCGATCCGATCAATAATCTCCTGGGCGCGAAGGTGCGCCGTCGACTTGAAGCTCTCGTCCGTCTGCTCGAAAACGATTCTAAGGACCCGGTACGAAATAAGATCATACTGGTTGGGAGACGTAATATAGGCGTCTTCGGCCTGCTGACCGGATGCTTTCAGCTCGTCGAGTTTGGGACCGTTTGCATAGTCTTCCGTAAAATAACGCTTGGCAAGCGATTCTTCAATCAGATCCTGTGTCACGTACGGTCCGAAATATCCTTTAATGTACGTATCCAGATTTACGTTGATCGCTTCTGCCTTTCCGGAAAGCCAGTTGATATATGCCTTGGCCATGGATCTTTGGGAATCGGTAATCGAATAGCCCTTGCTGACCGCATCGTCATAGAGAATATTGGTTACCTGGATTTCGCGGGCCGCCATATCAAGGAAATAGTCCCGGTTTGTCGCAAAGCCGCCTTCACCGGGAGCAGACAGCTGCTCCTGTGCGCCTGACTCGAAAATGTTGATTCCGTTTTCGATCAGAACATAGTGGTACATAAAGCTGAAATCCGCATTGGAAATCTGCGTATCTTTAACGGTCAGGGGACTTGCGAGCCTTTCCTGATAATTACCCGTAGAAATCAAGTAGGAGGCAAGAATAACAACTGTCGCCACTAAGAGGATAAAGATCAGGGATTTCGGCTTGATGGGACTTCTTTTTTTGCGGGGTTCATACAGCGTCTCGGTTTTGGATCGGCGAAGTTTTCGGTTCGCTATAGAAGGGTCATAATAATCCTCTTCGGAAGGATCATAAGAGACAATCTGTCCCGCGGCATAATCCTTCGGTGCGGATAAATGCAGTTCAACGGGCGGCATTTCGGGAGGGAAATATGCCCCCGCTTCCGGGAGATTGTAATTGGATTCTTCAGTCGGGATATAATCCGCATCGCCGGTAGAAGGGTATTCCCCGGTTTCGGGATATCCGGCCGAAGGATATTCTCCGGTTTCGGGATATCCGGCAGAAGGGTATTCCCCGGTTTCGGGATCTCGCAAAGAGGGCGCGGCTCTAACGGTTCCTTGATCTTCTTCTCCTGAACCCGTCCCGTGAAAGAGAGGACGGCGCATTTGAGATGATGAATCGGATGATGTACTTTTTCTTTTCATTTGAAACCTTTCATGCAGTCTGTTCGGTATTTATACTGTTTCGTCGTCGGAAGGAACGATAACGGTCAATGCTCCGGGGATACACTCAACGACCACAGGAATCAGATCGCCTTCCTCACCGTCAAGGTCAAGCCGGATATCCGTCGTTCCTGACGAATGGATCGTAAGCCGGTCGGTTTGAAAATAGGTAATATTCTCGTTGCTTAAGTGATCGCCGATCATCAGCTTTCCGAGAAGCGGGAGGAGACCTCCGAATTCAAGCTTGGAGACGATAAGGACATCAAGAAGACCGTCTGTCAGATCGGCATACGGGATGATTTTCTTAAGGCCGCCGACACTTGTCGTATTCGCAATCAGGAAAAGAAGTGCCTCCGAATCAAAACGGTCATATTTGGACTCGATTGTAAGCGGCAAACCCTTGAACAGATTGGTCGGAATATCCTTGGCGCCCTCGAGCCAGTAGGCTAAAGGCCCCAGCGACGTCTTGGTCTCCGAAGGCACCTTGTACGCGATATCGGTAAGAAGTCCGCCGGCCGCGACATTCAGGAAATAGCGGGATCCGGCTTTGCCTACGTCGACTTTAAACGTCTTAAAGTTCATAATCATTCGCGCGTAAGAGAAGGGATCGGCCGGTATATCCAGGTACGACGCGAAATCGTTGACCGTGCCCGCCGGAAGAATCGCAAGGGGAGTCCCGGTCCGGCTCATCATCAGGCCGTTTACGACCTCGTTGATTGTCCCGTCGCCTCCGACCGCCATAATGAGGTCGTACTCTCCGGCATGGATTTCCGCGGCATAATTCTGCGCATCGTCTTTAGCCCTTGTATAGCAGTAATCCACACGGTATACGGCCTTGGCTTCAACAAGAAAGCCGACGATATCGTCGACGGTCTGACGCATCGTCTGACGGCCGGAAGAGGGATTCATAATAATTCGTATTTTCAGTTCAGTCATTATCAAAAATACCTCCTCAATCATCGGGATTCATCGTTGGCAGATCTAAATTTTAGCACAATCAAACAATAAAAAAAACGGCAATCACCGGACCGGTTGATCCGAAGAGGTGATTGCCGCAATTTTAGCTTTGATTTGGATGCCTTTAAGACCTTTTTGTTTTCTGTGCTCCGCCGTGCTTTACGCGGTCTTTTACCTCCGCGCGTTTGGCGTCGTTAAACCGGTCGATCGTACCGACCAGATATCCGGTAATGCGGCGGATTCTTTCGAATCCGAGATTCTCGTCGCCTTCGTATTCCGCCCGGCCGCAGCAGGGGCAGTGATCGCCGATAATTCCGTTAAAGCCGCAGACAGGATCACGGTCAATCGGATGGTTAATGGATCCGTAACCGATGCCCTGTTCGCCCATGTAGCGAATGACCTTCTTAAATGCGTCGAGGTTGAGCGCGGTGTCGCCGTCCATCTCAATATAGGAAATGTGACCGGCATTGGTCAGAGCGTGATACGGCGCCTCAATGCGGATTTTGTCGTAAATCGTGATGTTGTAATAGACCGGAACGTGGAAGCTGTTCGTATAGTAATCCTTGTCTGTAACCCCGGGAATTTTTCCGAAACGGCTCTTGTCGATGCGGACAAAGCGGCCGGACAGACCTTCTGCGGGTGTCGCGAGAAGACTGTAGTTGAGGTGTGTCTGCTCTGCCTTTTTGTCACAGAAATCACGCATATGCCCGATGATTTCAAGGCCGATCTTCTGGATTTCTTCGCTTTCGCCGTGGTGCTTTCCCGTAAGGGCGACCAGCGCTTCGGCAAGACCGATAAAACCGATCGAAAGAGATCCGTGACGGATTACGGAATCGATGGAATCACGCGGCCCCAGTTTCTCGGAATCGATCCAGCAGTGCTCTCCCATCAGGAAAGGGAAGTTATAAACGTGCTTTCTGGCCTGTACAAGCATGCGCTCATACAGCTGATCCGAGCAGAGTTCCATTCTTTCATCCAGCATCTCGTAAAATTTGGCCATGTCCTTTTTCGCGAGAATACCCAGACGCGGAAGGTTGATCGAAGTGAACGACAGATTTCCTCTTCCGTAAGTGGTTTCCTGCGAAGGATCCCATACGTTCCCGATTACGCGGGTGCGGCAGCCCATATAGCCGATTTCCGTCTCCGGATGCCCTTCCTTGTAATACTGAAGGTTGAAGGGCGCGTCCTGAAAGGAGAAGTTCGGGAAAAGCCGTTTGGCGGAACATTCGCAGGCCATCTCGAAAAGATCATAATTCGGGTCTTCCGGATCGAAGTTGATTCCCTTTTTGCAGCGGAAAATCTGGATGGGGAAGATCGGCGTCTCGCCGTTTCCGAGACCCTGTTCGGTCGCGATCAGGAGGTTCCGAATGACCATGCGGGCTTCCGGAGAGGTATCCATGCCGTAATTGATGGAGGAGAACGGAACCTGGGCTCCGGCCCGGCTGTGGAGCGTGTTGAAATTATGGACGAGCGCCTCCATGGCCTGGAAGGTCGCGCGGTTTGTTTCAATGTGGGCGTGCTTTCTCGTGTACTCGAGGACGCGCTTTTCCGTTTCGGGCCCTGCCCCGGCGAGTTCCGGAAGAACCTGCCCAATGGCCGAAAGGAATTCTCTGTCATAATCCTCGGATTGGGTCAAGGCGGGAACACCCTTCTGATCCTTCTCAAGCTTTGCGATCATCGCTTTGATTTTCGGTTCGCTTGTTTCTGTCGGGATGCCGGCCAGCAGCTCAAGGGCATCCGCAAACGCCAGCTGGTATTCCTTTTTGTAGGTACAGCGGACGCCGTCGGACATGACATAGTCAAAATTCGGTATGGACTGACCGCCGTGCATATCGTTCTGGTTGGACTGAATCGCGATACAGGCCAGTGCGGAATAGCTCCTTATGTCCTTGGGTTTCCGCAAATGTCCGTGACCGGTATTGAATCCGCCCTCAAAAAGCTTCAACAGATCGATCTGGCAGCAGGTCATCGTCAGCGAGTAGAAATCCAGATCGTGGATATGGATGTCGCCCGCTTCGTGGGCTTTGGCGTGCTCGGGCTTCAGCATATAGGACTTATAATAGGCCTTGGCGCTTTCGGAACCGAAGCGCAGCATCGAACCCATTGCCGTATCGCCGTCGATATTGGCGTTTTCGCGCTTCAGGTCACAGCTCTTGGACTCCGCATTTACGATATCGTCGATCGTGCGCATGAGTCTTGTGTTCTTTTCGCGGACCCGGGAGCGCTCGGCACGATACAGGATGTAGGCTTTCGCGGTTTCGGCGCAGCCCTCTTCCATCAGAACATGCTCGACCATGTCCTGAATTTCCTCGATTTTCGGGATCGCGATCCCCTGGAGCTCTAAATATTCGCCGGTTCGGACGGCCAGATCAAGCGAGTAGTCGTCGATCTTGCCGTTGGCCTCGCCCGTCGTTTCAAAGGCTTTGTGAATGGCGTTGGCAATTTTTTCAATATTGAACGGTACCTGCCGGCCGTCTCTTTTAAGTACTCTGGAAATCATTTTGTCCTCCTTGCCCTTTAAGCGAGCATCTGTTCGATTAGGGTATTCTTATTTAACCGCTATCTTGTGCCGAAATCAAGAGGTACATACAAGATATTGTGTTTCTTTCCTGTTACAAAAATGATCACCGGGAATGCGGCCTTTATCTTATCATGACTTCATTGCGATGAAAATGTGCGGTTTGCGGCAATTGCAAATTCTCCCGGAAAAAGTGCCGGCCATAAATGTCAGCGAAGTCTTTTTTCTGATGCAGAGATAAGAGAATATGATAAAATACCTATCAGGTGAAACAGTAGGTATCTTCAGAAGGGACAAAAGATGACTCCTTTAATAATAGACCGTGCTGCGACTCTTTATAAGAGGGCACATAAATTTATGTGGCTCTCTTTTCTGATTCCGTTTTTGATTTTACTCTCAACCTTTATCGTGCAGGGCGTACATCCGTTCGGATCCCGCATGATTCTGACCGTCGATCTGTATCACCAGTATGCGCCGTTCGTCGCAGAACTGCGGGACAAGATTCTGTCCGGAGACAGTCTCTTCTATTCGTGGAATGTCGGGCTCGGTACGAATTTCCTTGCTATTTTTGCCAATTACGCGGCGAGTCCTTTAAATCTCCTTATTCTTTTGTTTCCGCAGCGGCTTCTGTCGGACGGAATCATGTTGATTGTCTGTCTCAGAGCGGGGCTGACAGGGCTCTTTTTCGCGATGATGCTAAGGGATATGGACAACCGGAGAGAGGATCTTTTCCTAAGCTGCTTTTCGGCCATGTATGCTCTCTGCGGCTGGGTTCTGGCATATTTCTGGAACATTATGTGGCTCGATGCCGTTATGCTTCTTCCCCTCGTCGTTCTCGGCCTTCGCCGGTTGATGCGCGACAGGAAGCCGCTGCTGTACTGTATCAGCCTGTTTTTCGTGGTGCTTTCGAATTATTACGCGGCCTTTTTCGTCTGCCTGTTCCTGGTTATTTACGCACCGGTTGCGTATGCGCAGATTACACCGCGATTTCGGATCGGAAGCTTATGGTCTTCGTTCTGGCGTTTCTGCTTTTACTCGGCTTTAGGCAGCGCGATGGCGGCGATCCTTGTTTATCCGACGTGGACGGCCTTACAGCAATCTTCGGCGACCGGAGACGCCTGGCCGACGGACTACTCGCTGACGCAGAATCTGTTCGATTTTCTGGGCCGCTTTTTCGTTGCGGGGAAGCCGAACATTCGCGACGGCATGGCGAACGTGTACTGCGGAGTCATCATACTGATTTTTATCCCGCTCTTTTTTCTGTGCAGAAGAATACGGCTTCGCGAAAAGATCGGCTACGGATTCATTGTTGCCGTCCTCTATTTCAGCTTCGCGAGTAAGCTCTTGAATTTTATCTGGCACGGCCTTCATTATCCGAACCAGATCCCGTACCGCGAAGCCTTTCTCATGTCATTTGTTCTGATCATCATGGCGTACAAGGTGCTGCGGAATCTAAAGTCCTTTTCAATACATGAGATCACGCTGTCCCTGGCCGTTATTTTGGCATATATCGTACTGTACGAGAAGTTCTCCGTCGACGGCGAAAAGATCTGGGCGATCTATCTGTCGGCTGCTTTTGTGATTCTCTACGCGGCTGCCCTGCGACTGATCATGTATAAAAAGGCCGGTCTTAAGACCCAGAAGTACTTTCTGGCGGGGCTTCTGATTGCCGAACTTCTTATCGGAACGCAGGTTACGGTCGGTACCGTAGCCTATAACGAGAGCTTCACCAACTGGGATTTTTACGGCAAAAAGAGCGATGAGGTTACAGCGTTTATGGACGGACGCGAAGAGAGCGGGGAGGACGGCACTTTTATCCGCGCCGAGGTGTATCCTGCGCTGATCAGCAACCAAACATCACTCTACCATGTGAAAGGTGTCTCGTGTTTCTCTTCGACGGCAGACGAGAGCTTTATCCAGTTCATGAAGAGCCTCGGATTTCACAATAACGGAATAAACGGAGTACGAAATGCCGGTCTTACAAAGGTAACCGCATCTCTTATGGGTATCCATTATTTGATCGATATTAATGGAACTTCGACTCTGCCGGGCGGTTTTGCCCGGGTGGAGGATACCGGAGATCTGACCATTTTCGAGAATACGGACGCGCTGTCGGTCGGTTACATGGTTTCTCCGGATGTGCTCGATTTTGTGACAATCAATCAGAACAATCCCTTTAACACAACCGACAAATTCCTCGAAGCTCTCGGAACCGATGGCGTTTACAACCCCGAAGTCCTTCTTCCGGGGGCTACGGAAAACGCTTCGATGACCAGCGGAAACGGCGAGAGCGGTTATATATACAATATCCCGACCGACGCTCAGGCGGCCTCCATTGAGTTCGAGCCGAACGCCAGAGTAAAGGGCGAGCGTCTTTATATCTATGTGCAGTCGACAAAGGCCCCGAACGTCATTCTGACGACGACCGATCCGGCGACAGGCAAAACGACGACCTCCAGTCAGGAGACGCGCACAATGCAGATCATTGACATCGGAACTTATGATCCGGAAGCCGATTTGAAGGTCAAGCTTTCCTGGAGCGCTGCTTCCGCGGGGCAGGTCGTCGTATACTGTGCGAGCCTTACCGACGACTCTTACGGGAATATGATTCAAGACTTGAGCCAGTCAGAGCTTACCGTCACATCCTATGACACGACGCATCTGAACGGGACAATTGATGTTCCGGCCGACGGTGTTATGCTTCTGACCGTCGCGTATGACCTTGGATGGAAGGCCCGGGTTGACGGGGAATCGGCCGAGATCGTAAGTATTGGCGACGCGCTTATGGGAATTAAGCTCTCTGCAGGACACCACGAAATCGCGATGTCCTATAAACCGGGAGGATTCGATACCGGAGTTCTTGTCTCCGCAGCTGCTTTTACGCTGCTTGCCCTGCTTGCCGCCGTTCCTGCCGTGCTCGAAAAGCGGAGAAAGAAGAGGGTGGCCGCCCTTGTCGCAAAGGGAACAGATTCCGGCGTATTTGTGAACGAGAGTGATTCCGCTCCCGAAAACAATCAGAACCCTCTGCCCTCAGAGCAGGTTCCTCCCGCAGATACATCCGTGCCGGATCCGGAAGACCGGGACGGGGATGAAGAATTATGAAGAGCGGGTTTAAGAAGCTCCTCACAACGGATATCAAGGGAATTCCTCACGAATACCAGGTCGGTGCGTTTCTCATCCCGGTCTTTTTGCTGCTGGTGACGTTTATATCCAAACATATACATCCGTTTGGCAACGGGGCTCTTTTGACGTGCGATCTTTATTATCAGATGGCGCCGATTCTGGCTGAATTAAAGCACAAAATCGTTTCAGGAGAGAGCCTTTTTTTTACCTGGAACATCGGATTGGGCATGAATTTCTGGCCTGCGATTGCTTATTACGCCGCAAGTCCTTTGAATTTGCTGCTTCTTCTATGTCCGCAGAAATTCATTTATGACGGGATTGCGATTCTGATCCTTCTGCGAGCCGGACTTTCCGGTCTCTTCTTTTCGCTTCTCATTTATAAAAAGGATAAGAAAGAAGGGCCTCGGATTCTTGCATTATCGACCGCCTATGCGCTTTGCGGCTACGTACTGTCCTATTTCTGGGTTGTCATGTGGATGGACGCGATTGTTCTGCTTCCGCTTATCCTGCTGGGCCTGTGGAAAATATTCACAGGCGGAAAGCCGCATCTCTATATCGTGACTCTTTTTCTCGCGATTTTCTCCAATTTCTATACCGCGTTCTTTATCTGCATTTTCCTTGTCCTTTTTGCACCGATTCTGTACCTTGAAGCCCATGAGAAGCGTTCCGCAAGAATGAAACCGCTTAGAGCGGGACTTGCCTTTGCCGGATACTCGCTTCTTTCTGCAGGTCTTTCGGCCGTTCTTCTGCTTCCGACACTTATCGCTCTGAAAAATACATCGGCAGCCTCCGATTCCATATCGTGGCTTCATGGATTGTCTTTCCCGTTCTTCGATTTTCTGGAACGCTTCCTCCTTCATGCGGAACCGGTTATTCGTTCCGGACTCCCGAATGTCTACTGCGGCGTCGTCCTGTTGATTCTGATACCGATGTATGCACTCTGCGCGAAAATACCCATGGCGAGACGGGCGGCAAGTCTTGCATTAGCCTTCTTTCTCTATCTGTCCATGTCATATCCGTTCCTGGATTTTCTCTGGAACGGCATGCACGGCACCAACCAGATTCCATACAGGCAGGCCTTTCTGTTATCCTTCCTGCTTCTGTACATGGCTTCGGATCTTCTTCTTAACTTCGAAGGAACGGCCCGGAACACCGTTTTCTTTTCCTCCGGAGCCGTTCTTGTTTACCTGATCCTCTTAAACCGTTCCGGCGGCGAACTTATTAAAAATTACTGGCTGATCTATGGATCCGCCGCTTTGGTGATTCTGTACTCTGTGATTTTGGCCGGATTCTATTCCAATGAGAAGCGCCGGCGACTCGCGGAGAAACTATTCCTCTATGTAATGATCATAGAGCTTTTTGTCGCCGCGGAATTTGCTTTTTCATATATTGATAGAACGGAGAGCTTTACATATGCGCCGTCTTTCGGAGCATATGCCGACGAAATTTCTGCCGATCTATCCGAATCAGACGGGGATCAATTCTACAGAACCTGTATGGTTCCGGAAATGACCGGAAATGACGGTGCTCTGTTTCACTATAAGACTTTATCGGTTTTTTCATCTACGGCTCCGGAGCAGGGGGTCGCATTCCTGTCGGCCCTGGGCTTCAATACGAATCAATGCAACGACGCCCAGACCGGAGGTCTTACCGAGGTTTCGGCAAGGCTCTTAGGCATTCGGAACATTGTTTCCTATACCGTTGCCGAGGATCAGACGGAAGACAATGCAAACTCCGCATGGAATGCAGCCCAAAGGAGTGCATCCGGCCCTTCGGAAGAAAAAAACGCCGCCTACACCGGATATACGATCAGCACAAACGAAAATGTACTCCCGGTTGGATTTCTGGTGCCGGCTTCGGGGATCGGAACGACAGCGGATCCGTCACTCTCGCCGTTTGAAAGGACGAATACGCTTGTTACGGCGATGGGAGGAGAGCCTGTCTACCGGGAAGAGGCTCTGATCCAGACGGCGGCATCCGGGTTCTCTTCGCAGGCCGAAGACGGAAGCTACCTGCTTCTCGCCGGATACGATTCGGCCAATATTACATTCGAACCGGATATCGACGGTCCGGACAAAGACGTGCTGATTTATATCGGTTCCGCCCAGAATAAGACCGTCCGGGTAACGAGAACCGATCTGGAGATGGGGACTATAGACAGCACCTATCTTAAGCCTCTCGAAGGACAGATCATCAATTTGGGTCCGTGTCCCGAGAAAGGGAAGGAAAGAATGTCCGTGCAGATCACCTTCGGCAAAGCCGGCTCTGAAAGCATGAATATCTGCTGCTACACGATCGATTCTGACGCTCTCGATGCCGTCACGGAGAAGTTCGCCGCGAATCCTTACAAAATTACGTCTTATGACTCGAGTCACATAAACGGTACAACGGACTTTACCGGCTCCGGATATCTCTTCACGACGATACCGTATGACAAGGGCTGGACGGTTAAGATCGACGGAGAAACCGTCTCGGCCGAGCCTGCTTACGGTTCCATGATGTCCGTTCCCGTCACGGCCGGTCATCACGAAATCACTTTCTCGTACGAACCGCCGGGGCTTAAAGCCGGACTGATCGTAACCTGCTTTGCCGCGGCGGACTATGCGGCGATTTTTCTTTTGCCTCGTCTTATACTAAACTCGCGAAAAAAGCGCGCAGCGATCCCCGTACAAGCCGGTGAGAACATCGATGATCAACCATGGGAGAAAGAGGAAAGACAGTGATGGAACGGACAGATTATCCCTTTACACATATTGACCATCCCGCAAGCTCGTATGTTGTCATAGACCTGGAGTGGAATCAGCCGATTCCCTGGATCAAGACAACCGTGGATCCGAAGGAGCTGCCCGGTGAAATCATCGAGATCGGTGCCGTCAAACTGACACTTACGGACCGCGGTTACGTACTGTCAAAGCCGTTTCACGTGACGATCCGGCCCGTATGCTACACCGTTATGAACAAGAATGTATCGAGGGTCACGAATAAAATGTCTTCCGACCTGAAATTCGGCCTGTCCTTTTCGGACGCATACCGGTCGTTCCGGGAGTGGTGCGGCAGCGACTACATCCTTTGCGGATGGGGAAACTCCGACCTTACGATTCTCAAGGCCAATATGCGGTATCACAATTGGGATGCGGACTTAAAGACCCTCTTCCTGGATGTCCAGCCGCTTTTCGCGCGGATTGCGGAAGGCGAGACCAAGCAGCGAAGTGTGGAATACGCGGTTGATTTTCTCCGGCTTCCGAAAAAAGACGACTTTCACGCCGCACATCGCGACGCCGAATACACCGGTCTTATCCTAAAGGAACTCTTTCTGCTTCTGGACGTCGCCGGTATGACCGAAGAGACCGGACAGGAAGTAAGTGAGACCGAATTCTCCATACGGGATCTCGCGGCTTTACGCCTTACTCCGTATCTGCAGGATCCGGATCTTCACGCCGAATCGGTAAAAAAGACCGCGCTTTACGCGACCTGGGAGAAGTGTTACGACGATTATCCCAAAGACGGTGAAGCCTGTCCGGCCTGCGGCAGAGCGCTTACAGAGCGGATCGCATGGTTCCGGCTCAAGAAATCCGGTTTCTCCCTCTGGTGCTGTGATGATCATCATATGGTTCAGGGGCGCATGCGCATGAAAAAGACGCCCGACGGCAAATTCTTCGCGTCCGTATCGGTGCGCTTAACGGATCCGGGATCGGCGCGAATGATCGAAGAACGCGAGGCGGAATACCTGATCTACGGAAGCCGCGGGAAGCCAGTCGAAAGACCGGAGCCCGAAGCGGACGGGGAGGGGAATTCGCCGGATTCCGCCGAAACGGAGGCATAAGTCTGTGGCTAGTTTCGCGATGATCCAATTGCACAGCAATGCGCGGATATTACATCGGCAGCTTTAAGCTATGCGCATGCTTCACATCGGCAGCTTTAAGAGTGCGTCCGCCGCACTGTCCAGATCTTTGAAAAAGCGGACCGGAATCGAGAACCGGCTTCCGTTTTTTCGAATATCGGTCATAATTTCCATCAGAAGCGCGAGCCGGATACCCGAAGGCATGGTCCTTAAGCGTTTCAAAGTGCCGTTTCTGACCGACGCTACAATGCCGTCTGCGCCGATCCTTTCTCTCTCCTCGGCATATTTCTTCGCGGCAAGTTCGCGGCAGATATTGAGAATCCGGAGGAATTCCTGAGCCGAATAGATTCTGTCTCTTGGTATTTCGTAGACAAGCGCCGCCTGTTCGAGCCCGGGAACTACGCCGTCTTCAAACGAATCCAGAAGATCCTGATAATCACCGACGGGAAAGTAGTAGTGAATTCCGTCGAGAAACCCGAACGTTTTTCGCGTATCGAGATATCCAAGCTGATAATTCCTGGCCAGTACCGACGGTGTCACGTCGAGCGTAGCACCGAGATCCATGCTGTTGCAGATATGCGTGATGCGAAGCCGGTCTGTGGTAATCGAATGATCCTTCACCGCCCGCATATCAATCGCGATGATATTTCGAAGCCCTCTGCGCCGCAGCATATCAAAAGGCAGATTGTCGCCGATCCCGCCGTCGAGATAGACTTTGTCGTCGAGCTTTACCGGCTTCAGACCCGGAAGAGCGGAGCTGGCCATGATATAGTCGAAGAACTGTTCACGGGGGATATCCTTGCGCCAGACTTTGAGACTTGAATGATCCTTCAAGGAATAGGTGCAAAGACCGAAATCAATTCCGGAGGAGTAAACGGCATCGACGTCGATATATTCGGCGATCAAATCGCGAAGAGGGGACTGGTCAATGCCGCCGTGGATGACTTCCTTAAGAATAAGCCCCGTGTTCTGCGGTATCAGTAACCTGTCTGAGAAAAGACCGGAGTTCTCGGACAGCCGTATGCACTGGTCCATCTTAAGATTATTCCACATATTTTCTGCTTTCGTGATATCACCCTGTACCATAAAAGAACCGTTTACGGCACCGATCGAGGTTCCCGTTACCGCTTCGAACTCAATACCGAGCTCCTTAAGTGCCTTCCAGGCACCGACTTGATAGATTCCTTTTGAACCGCCGCCGGCAAGTGCGACCGCATATTTTTCCATAGACCTGCGCTCCTTATACAAAATATCGAAAAGATTTGAGTCTTGACCATATTATGGCAAAAAAAAGATACAATTACACGCATTTTAGTCATTGCACGATTGAAATTTACCAGTAATTTAATATAATAATAGTTAGGCATACTGCATGCGTCAGCCAGCGCATTTATTCATGAAGGATGGCATAGTAACGGAGGTAACTCAATATGTTAGGTAAATCGACGCATTTGACCGGAAGAGCCCGCCTGTCGGCGAAGAAGAGCGACCGCAAGGGCGGTATGCTTCT
>CAZTXQ010000058.1:0-4208 GCA_964617375.1 uncultured Mageeibacillus sp.
TAGAGAGTCCCACAATTCAATTTGGTTTTAAAGGCGTCGATTATCGGACGCTTACCCTACTCAAATGCGATCAGATGTCGATTGAGTAGGCTCTCAATGATAAAAAACGCTCCTTCAGAGCACTGCCGAACCTACTCAAATGCACTTAGATGTCGATTGAGTAGGCTCGTCAATGAACGAAACCAAAGTAGCTATTTGTTTGGAGTTTATTTTCTCGATATTTATCAGCAATTGTCGAAATAGGATTGATTGCTCGACAAACGTCGGTGTGCTTAATGAATACCTATAAACTTTGCCAGCCTCGAGGTTTGGCTTTGTATTGGAACGTGTCAATTCAAAAGCATCTGAACAAGCTGCGTGAACAAGTCCTGATTTTCGGGGTTCTTCGGATCTCATTTTTCGTTATGGGCAAATTAAATAGGGACTGTCTCTCAACTTGTTCAGCACCCCAATGTTGGTTGGTGTCCAACATTTGGGGTGCACTTCGTTTTGAGACAGCCCCCAAACTTTTTAAAGAAAGAATGGTCAATATCTATGGAAAGCTTGCCGCCGGTCCCTTAGCGGATCTTCGTCAGAAGATCGTCCGCCGCCTTTTCGAGAAGGTCCTTATAAACGGAGAGTACCTTCCTTCGTTCTTCTTTGCTCTTCGTTCCGGCGATCTCCTTCTTGCAGCGCATCGTCAGCGAATCGATAAGCACTTTAAGATCGTCAAGACTATCGCTGTCCGCGGCGATCCGCATTTCTTCTTCGCCGACGGGAGCTCTCGCAGCGGCGACTGTCACGCGGGATACCATGCTTCCGAGCTCCACGGATTCGTCGAGTTTGGGAATATACGTCGGAATCGAGTAGGCATCTTCGATCGAACGGGCGTACTTCTCAATGGCTTCGGGCTCGCCGTGAACGCAGAAGATCTTTGCCGGTTTACGGGTCATCGCGCCGATCCACTCCAGAAGACCGTCACGGTCGGCGTGACCGGAGAAGCCCTCGATGGTCTCGATACGCGCATTGACGGCAATCTCTTCGTCGAAAATCCGGACCTTTTTCGCGCCGTCAACCAGGCGGCGGCCCAGTGTGCCTTCGGCCTGATAACCGACAAATATGACGGACGAATCCCTGCGCCAGAGATTGTGCTTCAGATGGTGCTTGATCCGGCCAGCATCACACATGCCGCTTGCCGAGATGATAATCTTGCTCTCCTCGCTATTGTTCAGTTCCTTGGACTCTTCCGCGCTCGCGGTAAAGTGAAGATTCGGAAAATCCAGCGGATTGTCGCCGTTTCTTATGTATTCCCTCGCTTCATCATCAAAGCAGTCCTCATTGTCCCGGAAAACCTTGGTCGCCGACACCGCCATCGGACTGTCGACGTAAACCGGTGTTTTCATGAAAGTCGAGCGGCTGTTCCTGTACTTCTCTTCTTCTTTGTTGAGCGCGAAAATGATTTCCTGCGTACGGCCTACCGCAAAGGACGGAATGATGACGTTCCCGCCGCGCGCGATGGTCTCGTTAATAATCGAGACAAAGCGTGTTACCTTATCGTCCCTCAATTCCGCATGCAGACGGTCTCCGTACGTTGACTCGATTACGAGATAATCGGCGCCGTCGATGATCGTCGGATCCCGCATAATCGGGATATTCTTGTTGCCTAAGTCGCCCGAGAAAACGACTTTCGTCTCTTTCCCATCTTCCGTAATCCAGATCTCCAGAATCGCGGATCCCAGAATATGACCGGCATCCCGCATGATTACGCGAACGTCCGGAGCCGGCCTGAATTCTTCGTTATACCGCACTTTCGAAAAAAGTTTACAGGCATCGATACCGTCCTGCATCGTATAGAGTGCCTCCTCAAACGGCTTCCCGGCACGTCCGTACTTACGCATCTGCCATTCCTGTTCCATTTCCTGTATGTGTCCGGAATCCGGCAGCATAATGGCGCACAGCTCGGCCGTCGCCTTGGTTGTGTAGATGCTCTTGTCAAAGCCATCCCGGTATAACTTGGGAATGCGGCCGGAATGATCGATATGTGCATGGGTTAGAAGCATAAAGTCAATGGAGGTGATATCAAAGGGAAACGGCAGGCGGTTCAGCTTCGTCTCTTCCGGCCGGCCCTGATGCATGCCGCAGTCAACGAGAAAGGCGGTCTGATCCGTCTCGACCATAAAGCAGGATCCCGTAACCGTTTCGGCAGCTCCCATAAAAGTAATTCTCATAAATCAATCCTCCCCGATACTTTTGATAAGACAGGACTATTTTCTTAAAGTGTCTCATATTTGCCCGTTTAGTACAACGCTCAAAAGATGTAAAATGAAAGGGGGAGTGTTTCCATTCGTTTTCATCACAACATATATTTCTTCTTCTTTTGAAATATGTCTTTTATCTGTTTTCGAAAACTGATAAACTGTGATTTGTAAATTAAATTTATGAAATGAACGGTTTATTGAAGACGGAGGTCTACGGCTATGTCGGATCTATCCTCCAGACAGCCTGAAGGCACAAAAGCAAATAAAGGTAAGAGCTCCCGGCTTGCGAATTTTTTCAGAAGCAGCCTTGATAAGTCATGGACCCAGGCCCTTAAGATATCCAGTATTTATTTTCTCATAGGGTCTCTCTGGATCATTATGTCGGACAAGATCGCCGCCTACCTTTTCCCCGATCCCGAAGATCTTGTCACTGTCAACATCACCAAAGGGTGGCTTTATGTCTTAACGACAGCCGTAATTCTATATATGCTCATTCATAAAGAGCTGAAGCGCGTTGTCGCCTCCAAAATAGAAGTGACGAATATGAATCGGGAGCTTGAGAAGTCCAATACACTGTTCTCGGCGATTCTGGAAAGTTCTCCCGAGATAATGGTCTATTCGATCGACCGGAATTACTGCTACACCGCTTTCAACAACCGCCACAAATACTCGATGCTCCGCAAATGGAACCGGGAAACATTCACCGGTATGAACGCGCTTGATCTGATCAGCGATCCGGAACAGAAGAAGAATCAGAAAGCCAATTATGACCGCGCCCTGGCCGGAGAGTATTTCTCGTTTATCGACGAATACGGTTCCGATGTCGAGGCCTTAACCTACTGGCAGAACCACTACTCGCCGATCATGAATCAGGAGCACGAGATCATCGGACTTACCTGCTTCATCCTGAACATCACGGCTCTTAAGAGGGCGCAGGAAAAGAATCAGTACTTAAGCTATCACGACAACCTGACCGGCGTTTATAACCGCCGTTATTACGAAGAGGTTCTGGCAAGAATCGACAAGGAAAGGCATATGCCGATCTCCATCATTATCGGCGATTTAAACGGTCTGAAGCTCGTGAACGACGCCTTCGGACACGCGACAGGTGATCGGATGCTGAAAGGCGCCGCCGAGGCTCTCTCGAGCGCCTGCCGGCCGCAGGACATCATCGCCAGATGGGGCGGCGATGAATTTATCGTGCTCCTTCCCTCTACGGGTCCGGACGAGGTCGAGGAGATTGTCGAGACAGCCAAGCGTGTATGTGCGCAGACTGTAGTAAGCACCATTCCGGTTGATGTCTCCTTCGGCTGGTATACCAAGGTCTCTGTCGACGAATCTATGAGCAGTGCGCTTAAGAATGCCGAAGACTATATGTACAAGAACAAGATCATCGAGAGCAAGAGCATGCGCAGCGACACGATCAAGGCGATCATGAAGACTCTTCACGAGAAGAATCCGCGCGAGGAAGCACATTCCAAACGCGTCGGCGAATTATCCAGAAAAATCGGCAAGGCTCTCCATTTCTCGGAAACGGAAATCAATACGCTGAACCTCGTCGGTTTCCTTCATGACATCGGTAAGATCGCGATTGAAGAAGGAATTCTCAACAAGCCCGGCCACCTTAATGAGGGCGAATTCGAGATGATCCGCCAGCACCCGGAGATCGGATGCCGCATCATCCGTTCCGCTTATGAAGTCTCCGAAATCGCGGAGGCAATTCTCTACCATCATGAACGATGGGACGGAAGCGGGTATCCCGAAGGTATACGGGGCGAGACAATACCGAAATTTGCCCGGATCATCGCGATTGCCGACAGCTTTGACGCGATGACCAGCGAGCGCACATATAAGAGCATCATGACGACCGAAGAGGCCGCCAAAGAAATCCTTGCAAATGCCGGCCGTCAGTATGACCCCGTAATCGCACGTGTATTCGTCGAAGACGTTCTCGGAATTAAGGAATAGCAT
>CAZTXQ010000058.1:4308-11146 GCA_964617375.1 uncultured Mageeibacillus sp.
CCCCGTAATCGCACGTGTATTCGTCGAAGACGTTCTCGGAATTAAGGAATAGCATATCCGTCAGTGAATGATCAACAACCCGACTTGGTATACGATAAACGCGGCAACCCACGCGACGGCGATCTGAAAGAACACCATGACGACCGCGGCACGAGTGCTTTTCATCTCATTCCTGTAGGCTCCGATTGCAGCGACGCAAGGCGTGTAAAGCAGCGTGAAGATCAGGAACGAGAATGCGGAGAGCGGTGTAAACATTTCGGACAGAGTCGTCACGAGTCCGGCGCTGCCGGAGCCGGTCAGAACGGCCAGTGTGCTGATCACCGCTTCCTTGGCTGCAAGGCCTGTAATCAGCGCCGTAGACGCACGCCAGTCGCCAAAACCCAGAGGAGCAAAGACCGGAGCGATCACCTTTCCGATCCCCGCAAGCATGCTGTCGCCGCTGTTTGTAACAGTGTTAAGCCCCGGTCCGAAGGTATTCAGGAACCAGATCACGAGAGATGCGATGAAGATCAGCGTAAACGCTCTCTGCAGGAAATCCTTCGTCTTGTCCCACAGGAGAAGCACTACCGTCTTCGGACTCGGGAGTCGGTAATTAGGGAGCTCCATCACAAACGGAACGGGGTGTCCCTTATACGCGGTCTTATTCAGGATAAGACCCGTCAGTATGCCGAGCGCCATTCCCGTTATGTAAAGAATGATCATAACAAGAGCTGAATGCTTCGGGAAAAAGGCCATCGTAAACATCGCATAGATCGGCAGTTTGGCGCTGCAGCTCATAAAGGGAACCAGAAAGATCGTCATTTTTCGATCGCGCTCCGAGGTCAACGTCCTGGTCGACATAATCGCCGGGACCGAGCAGCCGAAGCCGATCAGCATCGGGACGAAGCTTTTGCCGGACAATCCGATCTTTCGCAAAAGTTTGTCCATGACAAATGCGACTCTTGCCATATAACCACTGTCCTCAAGGAGCGACAAAAACAGGAAGAGCGTAATGATGGTCGGCAAAAAGGAGAGCACGCTGCCGACACCGGCGAGTATACCGTCTGAAACAAGCGATATGATTACCGGATTGGCGCCCGAAGAAAGAAGCGCATTCGTAACCGTCTGCGTGACAAATTCGACGCCTGTACCCATCAGGTCACTCAGGAAGCTTCCGATCACTCCGAATGTCAGCCAGAAAACAAGCGCCATGATCAAAAGGAAGACCGGAATAGCGGTGTATTTACCCGTTAGAATCCGGTCGATCGCGACACTTTGCTTATGCTGCCGGCTCTCGGCCGGTTTCACAACCGTTGCATGGGACAGTTTTTCGATGAAGGCGTAACGCATGTCCGCGATCGCCGCTTTCCGGTCCGTTCCGGTCTCAGTCTCCATCTCGACAATGGCATGTTCGATTGTCTCCGCCTCATTCTCCGAGACATGAAGAGACTCGAGCATCAGGGTATCCCCTTCCGCAAGTTTCGTGGCCGCGAATTTCGGAGCCGCTCCGATGGCCTGCGCATGATCTTCGATGAGGTGGGTAATCGAGTGAATGGTACGATGAACCGCTCCGCCGCAGAAATCGACGTGAACGGGTTTGATTTTCTGGGAGGCGACGTACTGTATTTTTTCAATAAGCTCGCCGATTCCTTCGTTTGAAGAGGCGGAAATCGGAACCACGGGAACGCCGAGAGCTTTCGACATCTCCACGGTCTTGATGGTCCCGCCGTTTGCGCGGACCTCGTCCATCATATTCAGAGCGATTACCATCGGTATATCGAGATTCAGAAGCTGCAAGGACAAATATAGATTGCGCTCAATATTACCTGCGTCAACGATGTTGATGATCGCGTCCGGGTGTTCGCGGATCAGATAGTCACGCGTTACGATTTCCTCACTCGAATACGGCGATAGTGAATAAATACCGGGGAGATCGACGACTGTCATCCCTTTTCGTCCCCGAACTACGCCTTCCTTCTTATCGACCGTGACGCCGGGGAAATTTCCGACATGCTGATTCGAACCGGTCAGCTGATTAAAGAGCGTTGTTTTGCCGCAATTCTGATTGCCGGCCAGGGCTATATTCATATGACCTCCACCTGCTCGACATCGATATTCCGGGCGTCGTCGAGGCGCAGCGTCAATTCGTAATTTCGCAGCGACAGCTGAATCGGATCCCCCATCGGTGCGGTCTTTCGGATCATAATCTTTGTGCGCGGGGTCAGTCCCATATCCAGAAGGCGATCCCTCAAAGCTCCTTGTCCGTTAACGGCCAGGATCTTCGCCTGTGTACCGACCTCTAAATCGCATAATTTCATATATCGTGTTCCTTTCCGGTATGCTCTGTGCGGCTTCGTGTTTGTTAGTCTTCTCTAACACCGTTATTATTATAAAAGTTAGACGCGACAAACACAAGAGTTTTCACGAAATTTGTCACAGAAAATTCTAAACACGGCATACAGACTCGATCAAAGAAACGGACCAGGTAATCGGCAGCCCGATTTTGAGCTTCACGCAGCCCGATTCGCCTTTACGCACGATTTGAGCTTCACGCAGCCCGATTCGCCTTTACGCCCGATTACGGCACGTGTAAAATGGACTTATATATTTTCGCTGAATAATGATCTGCGGAGGTGACCTATATGCCGGAATGGTGGCGCGATCGGATTGTCTATCAGATCTATCCCAGAAGTTTTCAGGATACGAACGGCGACGGAATCGGAGACATCCCGGGTATACTGTCTCGCCTACCGGAGCTTAAGGACTTAGGCGTCGGAACCCTGTGGCTCTCCCCCGTATACGCCTCTCCCAACGATGACAACGGCTATGATATCAGCGATTACCGCGCCATCCATCCGGATTTCGGAACGATGGAGGATATGGACCGCCTGATCGCGGAAGCCCGGCGCCTCGATATCCGGATCATCATGGATCTCGTGATCAACCACACCTCGGACGAGCACGAGTGGTTTCAGAAGAGCCGGGACCCTCAAAGCCCGTACCGCGATTACTATATCTGGAAACCCGCGCGAAAAGACGGCGGACTCCCCAACAACTGGACGAGCTTTTTCGCGGAGGACTGCTGGGAATTGGATCCACAGAGCGGCGAATATTTTCTGCATCTGTTTTCGAAGAAGCAGCCGGACCTGAACTACCGGAACCCGGCCGTTCTCCGGGAAGTCGAAGACATCTTGCGCTTCTGGCTGGATAAAGGCGTATCGGGATTCCGCTGCGATGTGATCAACATCCTGTTCAAATCCTCTCTCGAAGACGGAAAGAAGAAGCTGGTCCTGACCGGCAGCGAGCATTATCTCTCGCAGGAAGGTACACACGAGATTCTCCGGAGCCTCCGGAAGGATGTCCTCTCGCATTACGACTGTTTCACGGTCGGCGAAACGGTGTTCGTGACACCTGCGATGGGCCGGGATTTGGCCGAGCCGGAACGCGGCGAGCTTGATATGATCTTCTCCTTCGAGCACATGGAGAGCGACCAGTACGTCGTAAAATGGTTCAAGCGGCGGTTCCGTCCGAAGAAATTCTCAGAGATCCTTACCAAATGGCAGGATGCACTCAGCTGGAATACCGTCTACTTCGAGAATCACGACCAGCCCAGGTCGGTCTCCCGCTTCGGCGACGACCGGTGTTATTGGAAGCAATCCGCGAAAATGCTCGCGGTCCTGCTTCTCTCCTTAAGGGGCACGCCGTTTATTTTTCAGGGACAGGAAATCGGCATGACGAACTTTGATTTTACGTCACTGGACGAGGTCCGCGATATTGAGTCACACAATGTGAACCGGATGCTTAAGAAGCTTCATGTGCCTGCCGGTATCCGCTGGCGCATGATCCGCCGCACGTGCCGCGACAACGCGAGAACGCCTGTCCAGTGGGACGATACGGAGAACGCGGGCTTTACGACGGGGACTCCCTGGCTCGGCATAAACAAGAACTATCCTATGCTCAATTACCGCGCGGAGCAGAACGATCCGGATTCGATCCTCCACTTCTATCGCCGCATGATCGCACTTCGCGCGGCCGACGACGCGCTCAAATCCGGATCTTTCAAGGCACTTAAGATCTCCCGCCGGCTCTTCGTCTTCGAGAGACGCCATAAGGACGAACTTCTTACCGTTGCGATCAACTTTTCGCCCCGAAAAGCGAAAATTAAAGATACCGGAAGGGTCGTCCTCTCCAGCGCCGGCCGGACCGGTCTTGACGGAACGCTCATCCCATATGAGGCCGTAATTCTCCGAAACGAGGCAGCAATATGATCACCTATACAGACGGCACATTCCATCTGAAGACACAGAATACCAGCTATATCTTCCGCGTCACCAAATTCGGCCATATCGAAAGTCTGTTCTACGGCGAACGTCTGGAGGAACAGAACTTCGAGGCACTGGCCGTCAAGCAAACCGCCGAAATCGGATCGACGGTAAAGTACGACGAATCCGATCCCATGTACTCGCTCGATACGATGGCACTCGAGTGGTCCGGTATCGGCAAAGGCGACTACCGTCATTCACCGGCCGAGATCAAGATGCCGGACGGCAGTTTTGTCGCGGACTTTACCTACGAAGGCCACCGGATCACCGACGGGAACCTCTCTCCCGCATCCGTGCCGTCGTCCTACGGCGACACGAAAGACTGCCAAACCCTCGAGATCATCCTCTCCGACCGCACAAATCTTGTCACGCTTCTCCTCTATTACTCGGTCTATGAGAAGACCGATGTCATTACGAGGCGCGCGGTCTTGCGGAACGGCAATGAGAATCCGGTCGTGATCAGGAAGCTGATGAGCATGATGACGGATCTGCCCGACAGGAACTACACCTGTGTCACTTTCCAGGGCGGATGGATCCGGGAAACGCACCGCCAGGACACACAGATTCGCATGGGACTTTATGTGAACGAGAGCACCACAGGCGCCTCGAGCAACCGCCGGAATCCCGGATTCCTTCTGGCCGAGCAGGGCGCGACGGAAACCCAGGGACGCGTCTACGGCTTCAACCTTATCTACAGCGGCAACCATTACAGCGGCATCGAATTAAGCGACAGAGGCCTCGTTCGCGTCATGACCGGCATCAATCCGTATTGTTTTGAATGGCCGCTCGAAAAAGACGGCGAATTCGAGACGCCCGAAGCGGTCATGACCTTCTCCGCCGACGGCTATAACGGAACAAGCGGCCATTTTCACGACTTCGTAAACGAACATATCGTCCGCGGCGACTGGAAAGGCAAGGAGCGGCCTGTACTCCTCAACACCTGGGAGTCCAACTTCTTCTCCTTCACGGAAAGAAAGCTGATGCGTCTGGCCGTGCGCGCGAAAAAGCTCGGCGTCGAGCTTTTCGTACTGGACGACGGCTGGTTCGGCAAAAGAGACAACGACAAAGCGGGACTTGGCGACTATACGGTTAACCGGAAGAAATTAAGAAGCGGACTTCAAGGCTTTTCGCGAAAAATCGGCCGTCTCGGCATGCGTTTCGGCCTCTGGTTCGAGCCGGAGATGGTAAATCCCGACAGCGACCTTTTTCGCGCACATCCCGAATACGCCGTACAGATTCCGGGCCGCAAGCCATCGTACGGGCGCAACCAGCTGGTCCTCGACCTCTGCAATCCGGACGTGCGGGACTATATCGTCGCGTCGGTCCGGGGCATACTGGATTCCGCGGATATTTCGTACGTCAAATGGGATATGAACCGCCATATGAGCGATATGTATTCGAAATGCATCGGGAATCAGGGCGAATTCTTCCACCGCTACATCCTCGGGCTCTACGACATATTGGGACGCATATTCGACGACAGGCCGCAGATTCTTCTCGAATCCTGTTCGAGCGGCGGGAACCGCTTCGATCTCGGCATGCTCTGCTATTCGCCGCAGATCTGGTCTTCGGATGATACAGATCCCGTCGAACGCCTGGAAATCCAGCGCGGTCTCTCCTACCTTTACCCGCTCTCCACGATGGGCGCACATGTTTCCTGGTCGCCGCATCAGCAGACGCTCCGCACAACGACACTGGCGTCGTGCTTCAATACGGCAAGTTTCGGATGTTTGGGATACGAGCTGGATCTGTCCTTCCTGTCGCGTTTCCAGAAGAAGGAAGTTAGCGAGCAGATCGCTTTTTACAAGGAGCACCGATCGGTCCTGCAATACGGGACCTTCTACCGGTTCGATCCGATGAAGGCGAATAAAGTCCACTGGGAGACGGTCTCGGGCGACCGGAGCCGGGCGATCGCCGGCTTTTTCCAGACACAGGTTAAGGCTGCCGAGAGCTTTGATTTCCTGCCGCTGACCGGACTTGACTTGAGCAGCCGCTACTCGCTTCGCACCAGACCGCAGCCGGTCTATACTAACCGCTTCGGGCACTTAATCAACTTTCTCTTGCCGTTTCACATCCATCCCGAAGGCTTCCTTATGCGCCTTATAAACAAGTTCTACCGCATGACGGACTGTGTCGAGGAATACGAGGGTTACGGCGCGATGTTCGAGGCAGGACTTAAACTGAACAACCAGTTCGAAGGAACCGGATATAACGCGGACACGAGACTATTAGGCGACTTTGGTTCCAATCTCTATGTGCTTACGCGCCTGGAGGAGATCGGTAGCATGTGAGTTTCGGGGAGCACGTGTCAGATATGCCGGGAGAACATTTGACAGAGTGCTGGGGTTAACGTGTGACAGAAGGACTGAGGATCTTTTCATCAATGACTACCTACGAGGTTAGGGAGAGCTGAATAGTTATATATTATTGATTATTTCTATCATT
This sequence comes from uncultured Mageeibacillus sp., assembly GCA_964617375.1. GTDB lineage: Bacteria > Bacillota > Clostridia > Saccharofermentanales > Saccharofermentanaceae > Firm-13. The sequence goes on from CAZTXQ010000058.1 coordinate 11,055, forward strand.
TTGTTCAATGATTACAGCCTAGATCACTTTAGCAAGCTCCTTTAGGCGGTAGGTTCCCTTGTCAAGCCCCTCTGTCGAGGCGAAATCTACCG
>CAZTXQ010000058.1:11246-17892 GCA_964617375.1 uncultured Mageeibacillus sp.
GGCGGTAGGTTCCCTTGTCAAGCCCCTCTGTCGAGGCGAAATCTACCGCCTATTTTAGCCGGCAAGGTCCTTTAGGCGGTAGGTTCCCTTGTCAAGCCCCTCTGTCGAGGCGAAATCTACCGCCTATTTAAGCCGGCAAGGTCCTTTAGGCGGTAGGTTCCCTTGTCAAGCTACTTCGTACAGTTGCAAACTTCCGCCATGATCGAGAATACCTGCTATTGGCGCTATACAAGTGTATGAGATATTCGTACAGGCGATAAAAAGATGCGTACGAAACAGGGTGTGTGGCGCCATTTCTGCAGTGGTAAGCTAAAACAGGACACAGGGGGGTAGTACGCACGTATATCGGCCTGCAATAGGCCAGTTCTTCATAATGATCAACATACGTTAACAGGCAATTCATAGGATTTTCGTATGTACAACTATATGATTCTCCTTTTCTGTTCAATGATTACCTGCTAAATGCGGTAACATCTCCGATAGTGAAGGCGGTTCAAAGCGCAGCCGCTCAAAGCACTTCCTGCAAACCACTTGCAAGAATCAAAAATCCAGCAGGAGTCTTCCAACAATCAATACTCGCAATCAGAACCGCAAGTCGCTTGCCTGAATTTAAGAACCGCCAGGAGACTTTTCGCAAATGAAAAACCCGCAAGTCTCCTGCCGCAATCGAAAAACCCGGTCTCCCTGCCCCGTGAAGAGCGCCTCCGGATACTGAACGCTATGTCCAATATCCGGGAAGCACTTCACATGAAGGCGAGGTGACCGGGTTCTTGTTATACGTGAAAAGAGATCTTAAGATCAGGCAGCTTCCTTGACTTCTGTCGGCTTCTTGCGTCCGATGGACAGAAGAATGTTCAGAATGATACCGACAGACGCAGCAGTCGCGATCGCGGGAAACTCGAGTCCGAAAGCGGGGATCATTCCGCCCGGGAATCCGTAGGAACCGCCGAGTCCGATGACCAGGATTACGGCGATGATCGCAAGATTTCTGGCGTCGAAGAGGTCGACTTTCTTGTTGATCATGATTGCGACACCCTGGGCACCGATAACGCCGAACAGGTAGATGCAGGCGCCGTTGATAACGCTTGAAGGTACAGAATTGATCGCGGCGGATATAGGATTCAGGAAAGACAGGGCCATGGCCATGATGGCGGCCGCACCGAGTACTTTAACGGAGAAGTTTCTGGTGATTGCCATCGTGGAAAGGTTCTCGCCGTAGTTTGTTCCGGCAGGACCTCCGAACAGCGATGCGACAATGTCGCCGACGCCGTCGCCGATCAGGTTCTGGCCAAGTTTATCGGCGATTTTGTATTCGCCCTTGCCCTTCTTTTTCGCTAAGTCATTGACATAAATATCGAGCTGGAAAAGATGAGCGGTCGATTCCGGAATCGTGGCGATCGCGATCGGCATGATCGCGAGGACGGCTTTCCAGCTGACAGACGGCAAGGTGAAATGAGGAACGGAAACGATTCCGTCCTTGACGCTCCAGATCGCGCCGAAGTCAATGAGTCCCAGGGGAATACTGACAACATAGCCGACCATAATTCCGAAGAGAATCGGAAGCTGGCCCCATACACCCTTGAGATAGACAGAGAAGAAAATTGTGGCGACGAGCGTCACAAGTGCCGCAATCCAGGCATTGTTGTTGACCACACCTGTCTTGCTGTCGAACCCGGCCGCAGAGGTAATCGCCGTTCCGGCCAGTGAGATTCCGATAACCATCGCGATTGAGCCGGTAACGGTAGCGGGAAGGACCTTCTCGATAATGTCCATTCCGAAGCGGGTTACAATGAGGCCGACGAAAATGGATACGAGACCGGACATAATAATACCGAACTGCGCCTGCGAGATCAGACTGTCCGATGCCGTGATCCCGTATTTCGCCCCCGTAATACTGATGATCGCCGCCAGATAGGAGAAGCTCGAACCATAGTAGAGCGGGATCTTGCCTCTTGTGATTAAGAGAAAGCAGATTGTGGCAAGACCGCTTGCGAAGATAGTGGTGGATACGTGGAAACCCGTCAGAAGTGCGACGGTAACCGTAGCCGGAAACATGACCAGTATCTGCTGAAAAGCAAATAAGATGGTCTTGCCGACCGACGGTGTTTCATCGGGTAAATAGCCGGTAATTTTCTTGGTTGACTCTGCCATTTTGTCCTCCTTGACATCCATTTTTTATGGAGCTTACATAACACTGAAAAGAGTTTACCGAGATTCATTAGGCATGTCAACCAATAGCAAAAACGTTTTGAAATTTTATATCAATTATCCTGCAAAAAATACCCGGCGCCTCTACTCTTCATAAAGACACCGGGCTCAAGTTCCTTGTTATCATTGACTTGCGGAGAAACGGTCTCCCGCTAGCCCTCGCTTATCCGAAAATGGCTTCGTCCATAACGCTCTCGAATTTCTTGCCGTCTTTGGAGTAGAAGGCCTCACCGACGTAGCTATATCCGTCATCGTTCATTTCGTCGAAAACGTAATATACGACACCAAAGTCAGAAACTCTCACGCTTGTGACTTCTTCCTCTATTTCGGTGGCCTTCGCATTTTTAGCATTCGAAAGATAGCAGAGCGTGCCCGATTGGACATACGTCATGTCGTCCACGTCATAATCGGAGATAAAGTACACACCCTTACCGTCAGCAGAGAATGTGAGGGAATTCGTCATCACGTCATCGGCGACGTCGACCGGATCAGCGGTTCCGCGTTTTACCCAAAGCGTCTCGTATGTGTCGATAAAATAGATCGTTTTCTGATCGGGAGATACGACGAAAGAAGTAATGTCATCATCACCATCGATTTTTACCGGCTTGGTGTCCGGATCCGTCACATCCTTATAGTATTTAATCTTGCCGGAATCGTCCAGACAGTAGAAGCCCTTGCCGTCATCGGCCATCATGGTCTGGAACGCACCATAATAATAGATGGTATCTCTCTCCGTAAACTCGCCTTTGCCGTCCAGATAGCCGAACATCATTTCGGACGTATCGTAATCATAAAAGGCATACATCTGTTTGGTCAGGCTCTTGACGTTGTAAACGAAACCGTAAAAATTGCTGTATACGGTAATAACCTGTGTATCGTCCGGAACAATCATATAAGACACAGGATAATCCGCGATCTTTTCCTTTTCGCCTGCTTCTTTTGAAAGATATGTGTTGCCGTTATTCGAGTACATAACTTCCGAATAATCCTGATTGAAAATAATATTTTTATCAATGTCGGCCGATCCGATCTTCGTATCCGTCTTGCCGTGTCGGACATAGAGTTTACCATCCGAGTCATTATAATTGTCCATTTCCAGGTAATAAACGTAATTTGCTGAATTGGACAATCCGACGATCTGCAACCCGGAATCCAGCGGTTCGGCCTTCTTGCCATTGACGCTGATATAGGAAGTGTAACTCTCAACCACGCCGTAATCACCGGTCTCGATATCCGAATTGTAAGCGTAGGATTTACCGTCCGGAGACAGGAAGAAACTGTACATAACATCATCGGCCACTTCCTTGGACTTACCTGAGGCGGCGTCGTAGATATTGAATGTACCGGTGGAATCTTCATAATCATAATCGGTGACATAGCCTACGACATTGCCGTTTGAAGAAATATCATAGGAATAGACATCATCGCTTATCTCTTTGGCTTTCGATCCGTCGTAATAATAGATCGTGCCGACTCCCTGATCGTCTTCGTCAACCATAAAGACATATTTCTTCCCGTCCATCGAGCTCGCCGAGTATGAATAATCTTCGTCAATCGTCACCGGCTTGGAGCCGCCGTTATAGATCAGCATTTCATCTTCACCTGAAATAACAAGCGGTGATTCGGCAGCGGGAAAACGGCTGCTCGATGCGGACGGCAGGAAATTGCGGATTACGACGAATCCGACAATACCGAGAACGATAAGGACCGCGGCGATCGCCGCGATCAGAAGGATCTTCTTGCCGCCCTTCCTGGGAGCCGGTTGAGCGGGCGCGTCTGTAACGGGTTCCGTAACGGGTTCTGTAACGGGTTCCGTAACAGGTGCAGCTGTCGGAACGTTCTCTTCCGGAACGGTAAATGCCGGCAGAACTTCTGCAGCAGGAGCCGCTTCAAAAGCCTGCGGTGCCTCATCGGTTATGACTTCCGCGGTCTCTGCCGGGATTACGGATTCTTCTTGAGGGAGACTCTCCGTAACCGGCTGCCCGGATATCGGATTCTCCAAATCATTGGCCATATTCCCGACGACAGATTCATATACGGATTTCGGCTGTTCAGCCTCTGCCGGTGCCGTGTCGGTCTGTTTATTATCAGATGCGATTAATGTTTCATGATTGTCTGCTGTATCTGATGCAGCAGATGCTACGGCTGTTTCAGGCGGTTTCACGACGGGCAGGCCGCATTCCGCGCAGAATCTCGAATCGTCCGGTAAATCGGCTCCGCAATTTGTACATTTCATAATTAAAGCCCCCTCATGTTTTAATAGGACGTAACGGCACACTTCGCAAGCGAAGTTTAATCCGCAATAATATATTTATTTTATCATATGAATCAGAGCAATGATATCCCGAAGGGGTCCGATAAAGCCCGGTGTCAGGTGCAATTTGACAAACATTGCAGGTTCTTTTCGCGACGAATACCTCATCGAAACCCGATTATGCCGCAGATTTCACAATCAGTCCCATAGGGCGGTAGTCTATACTCGAATCATAGAGCCGGTTAAAAACGAACCGGAAGGAGTGGATGGTATGCTTCAATTCATGAAAATAACTCTGGCGGCGATGACAGCGCTTACCGTAACGAGTCTTGCCGCATGTTCGTCAATCGATACGGCCGGTTCGACAATAACCATATCGGCTTCGATCGAATCATCCGGTCAGGCATCGGTGTCGGATCAGGACATCCTATACGGCAGCGTTACCGCTATAGACGGAGACAACATCGCGATTGCGGTCGGAACATGGAACGATGCGGCAGCGGGAGCCTCCGGCAGTACCGGTCTTCTGACGCTGACCGGAGAGACTCTTACACTGACCGTAACCGGCACCACCACATATTCAATTGATGCCTTAGGCAGCGAAAACACACCGTCCTCCGTATCCTTCAGCGACATCGCAACAGACTCGATTCTGAAAGTGACCTATGACACGGAAACTTCGGAGGCCGTATCGATCGTAATTCTCGGCGGTTCAGAAAGCATCTCAGATTCCACCTCGGAAACACCGGCTTGAAGTAAGCTCATACTACGGGATCCCGATCCAGATCACAGTAGGGGTAACAGCTGTTCTCCTTCAGCTTCTTAAACAGCGCCGGACTGCCTTTTATCATCGCATATTCCATTTCGCTGCGAAAAACTTCGATGCACACCAGCAGTCCACACGGCTTCCCGTTAATCCGGAAATCCTGTCCATCCATCTTGTATTCATCAAATACTAAACAAGTATTCTCTCCGTCCTCATTCGGGATTTCGCACGTGTCGCCGGGCTTCAATTTTGCCGTATAGGAATAGTTACCTATTGTCGTAAAAATCCCGCAGACCCTTCTTTCGATCGTATCAAAAGGATCCCCCTTTACTTGTATCTTCGCTCGATTCTCGGTTTGTTTTGACAGTCATACATATAGAATTGCATTTTTCTCGTTCGTTTCTTCTTTGCATCGGACTGTTGTACATATAAGAAGGCGTCTTATAGCGATTCTTATATGTACCTTCGCGCTGGAAATCTCGGTCCGAGGCTGGCAATACATATAAAGCGGTGTGAACACTGGGTATTTATATGTATTTTCCTGCACAATTCTTCGACACCGATGTCGGAAATGCATATAATCAACCGCATTTCTCGGGGCTTATATGCATTTTTGCTCTAAAGTTTAATTTCTTCACGTAAAAATACATATAAATCAGACCGTTTCGAGAGTTCTTATATGTATTCCGGTGCCAACCATGCATATAAATTGTGCCCTTTTCTTGATTCTTATCTGTACAACACTGGATAGTTTTAGTATTGAATGCATACTAGTATAGTGATTTTTAATTAGCTAGACCTATAGCTACTTCAGGATCGATTTCACTCATATGGTATTTCCAGTGGCAGCCAATGGGAGAATCGTTGATTTCAGCGAAATACTTGTATAATCGTTCGATCCGTTCTTCTTTATCAGCCACTCTGATTTCTCTAAGTATCTGTCGCGTCAGCTTACTAAAAAAGCCTTCAACAATGTTCATCCAGGACCCGTGTATAAGTGTAATTACAAACTCAAACCGCCCTGGCATAACTGTCAGATACTCACGTGTCTCCTTAGATGTGTGAGCGGAGTAATCCGTGACAAAATGAGCCGGCATTTTGCGGTGATTCAAATCGTGAGACAATAATCGTCGCATTTGGGCAATTCCAGTCCGGCGGTTACAATACAGCCGTTAGACAATGGAGAGTAAGAGTTGCGTATCGTCGTACTTGATGGGAATCAGGACCATTCGTGAATGAATAGAAGTTCAACCTACTCAAATGCACGCAGATGCTGATTGAGTAGGCTTATCAATGATAAGAAACGCCCTTCGCGACACCGTCGAGCCTACTCAAATACCTTCGGATGTCGATTGAGTAGGCTCGTCAATGATAAGAAACGCCCTTCGCGACACCGTCGGGCCTACTCAAACATGTTC
>CAZTXQ010000059.1:0-17624 GCA_964617375.1 uncultured Mageeibacillus sp.
GTGTGTAATTCTCGAGCCGGTGTGTGGTACGCAGAGACGGGATTACACACCAAAACGGACAAACGCTTGATTTGGTGTGTAATTCTCGAACTGGCGCGCAGTATGCGGGGGTCGGATTACACACCAATATGAACAAATGCTTATTTTAGTGGGTAATTCACGGTTTTGTCGGATATTGTCGAAAAATGAATAAAGCAAATCGAATTACTGCGGGTAGAATGGTTCAAACAGATGATCCACGGGAACAATCACAATTGATTCTTGTCAAAAAAGGAAAGAAATTATGTGTACGGATGTATATGCAGCGGAATTGGTCGAACTGAGTCCGGATATTCTTGTTGATAAAATAAGAGAGAGAAAAGCAGAAATTGAACAACTGTTGTTAGCGATAGAGAAAGCTCTTGAGGATGCTCCGTCAGGGAGTCTTCGTATTCACAAGAGGGACATTTATATCCAGTTCTACTTAAGAGATGATTCTTCATACGGCACCTATCTCAAACGCACACAGGATTCACTCGCTTCGGCGCTGGCACAGAAGGAATATGATCTGAGACTGGCAAAAGAATTGAGAACAGAGATTAAGGCTCTGGAAAGAACTATGAATCAGTATCGCCCGGAACGCATCGACGATCTCTTCGGATCGCTTAATGAATATCGCAAGACCATGGTTCAACCGGTAAGGATACAGGATGAAGATTATATCAAGAGATGGAGGAGCGTTGAATACGAGAAGAAGCCATTTAATGAGACTGATCCGGATTTTTACACAACCAACGGTGAACGCGTAAGATCCAAATCCGAAATACTGATTGCAGACTCTTTAAGCCGGCATAATATTCCGTATCGGTATGAATATCCGATACACATACCTGGAATCGGAACGGTTCATCCGGATTTCATGTGCCTTGATGTGCGGAATCGCAAAGAGTATCTATGGGAACATAATGGAATGATGTCAGACCCGGATTACTCGGATTATGCGATTAAGAAGATCGAGAAATATACGTTGGCGGGCTACGATACGGGGAAGAACCTCATTTTAACGTTTGAGTCATCTTCCTGTCCTTTAAGTTCCCGAGTCATTGAACAGAGTATTAACAGTCATCTTTTATGAGCGGAAAGAATTTCCGTCCGATCACAGGCGTGACTCGGATAACAGCGGGAATTTCATATTCTCTCATACATTATAGTGATTGCAACTGATTGTTGTCGAGCACTTCCCCAATCAATCGTCACCCTGCATGCCGGCCTATTCTTCCTCCCCGAAGATCGCCCGCAGCATTTTGTCGGGATTCTCGAGGAACCGGAGCGTCGTTTGGTAGTGCTCCGTGTCCCGGTAGGCGACCTTCCCGATCCCGTCTTCCGAGAACTCGAGGATCTCCGCGCCGGGGAAGGCAAGAAGGATCGGCGAATGCGTCGCAATAATCAGCTGTGAGTCGTGATCGACAAGCCGCTTCATTTCCGCGAGCAGCGCGAAAAGACGCATCGGGGAAAGTGCCGCTTCGGGCTCATCCAGGAGATAGAGCCCGTGTCCTCCGAAGCGGTTTTCGATGAGTGACATAAAGCTCTCGCCGTGCGACTGACGGTGCAGCGACCGGCCGCCATAGCTTGCGATGAGCGGCGCGGTAGCGGCGGGCTCGGCGTCGAGTTCGTCGATATACGACGCGACGTTGTAGAAGCTTTCCGCGCGAAGGAAGAAGCCGTCCTTCGGGAAGCGGTGCTTTACGAGTGTCAGATTCTCCCAGAGGCCGGAGTGCGATTCCGAGGTCGCGAAGCGATAGTTTTTCGAGCCGCCTTCCGGATTGAAGCCGTACGCGACGGCGATCGCCTCGAGAAGCGTCGATTTGCCGGTGCCGTTCTCGCCGACGAAGAACGTGACGCGGCTTAGGAATTCCAGGCCCCGTCCGCCATCTGATTCCCGGTCGGCGGCCGATTCCCGTCCGGTATCTGATTCCCGTCCGGCTGACAAATTCCGGCCGGCGGTCAGTCCCTGGCTGCCGTACAGCCCTTTAACGGCCGGAAGCGCGGCCAGATAGGATTTAGGATCGACGGGTGTCTTCATGACGACTTTGCTGATGTAGAGATTGGACAACATACGGCTCCCTCATGGCTATAGAGATCGGACAACATATTTCCCTCGCGGCTTCAGAGATCGGACAACCTGTTTCCGCTTCCGGTTGCATCTTCAAGCCATAGCGATTATGATTCATTATATCAGAATGAATGTCCCATTCATGTGCCAAAGGAGAGCTGTTCATGTACCGAATCTTGATTGTGGAAGACGACCCGGCGATTGCGGAGGCTCTGGCCTCGCATCTCCTGACATGGGATTATGAAGTGAAGATTGCCGAGGATTTCCAGCACATAACGGAGGAATTCATCCATTATGAGCCGCAGCTCGTCCTCCTGGACATCTCGCTTCCCGCGTATGACGGGTACTACTGGTGCACGAAGATCCGGGAGCTCTCGGGCGTACCGCTTATTTTCGTATCCTCGGCCGACGACCGTATGAGCCAGGTCATGGCAATGAATCTGGGCGGCGACGATTTCGTCGAGAAGCCGTACGATATACAGGTGCTCCTCGCGAAGATCCGCGCGCTCTTAAGGCGCGCCTATTCGCTCTCGAAACAGGGCAATCTGCTGGAGCACGGCGGTGTGATCCTGAACGCGGGCGAGGCTTCAATTCTTTTCCGCGGCGAAAAGACACCGCTGACCAGGAATGAGCTTCGGATCCTGCAGACCCTGATGGAGAATGCGGGAAAGTTCGTGAGCCGCGACCGGCTCATGCTGCAGCTCTGGGAGAGCGACAGCTTCGTCGACGACAACACGCTGACCGTCAACATGACCAGACTTAGAAAGAAGATGGGCGAGATCGGTCTTGAGGACTTTATCGAGACCAAAAAAGGCGTCGGGTACAAAGTGTGAGCCGTGTGCAAAGTATAAGCCGGGTACAAAGTGTGAGGCGGGTGCAAAGTATAAGCCGGGTACAAAGTGTGAGGCGGCGGGCGTGAGATATTTATTGGATTATCTGTATCAGGTTCGAAAACCACTGATTTTCTATATTCTGTCGTGCATAATCTTCGGCATTATCTTCGAACTGTCACAGGCGGATACGATTACGGTCCTGTATGCGGCGCTTCTGTGCGCCGTAATCGGCCTTGTCGCCGTCGCGTTCGATTTCGCAAAATATGTCCAGCGCCGCAGACAGCTTAAGGAGAATCTGAACGCGGTTCTCCTGGCCGGCAGCTTTATGTCAGAACCTCTAAATGCGGTCGAGGCGGATTATCAGGAACTCGTTCACGGCGTGCTCGCCGAATACGCCCGGGTCGTCGCCGCCGAGGCGTCGCGAAGATCGGATTTCCTCGATTATTACTCGACCTGGGTGCATCAGGTCAAGTCGCCGATTGCCGCGATGCGGCTTTTCCTCGACGGCGGAAAGGCCGACCCCGAAGTCCTCGCGCCGGAGCTTTTTCGCGTAGAGCAGTACGTCGACATGGCTCTTCAATATGCACGTCTCGAAAATATATCCGCCGATCTTGTTTTTCGCGAAATCGACCTGGCCGCACTGGTCCGCCAGAGCGTGCGGAAATTCGCGCCGGTCTTTATCGGGCGCCGGCTCGGCGTGAAGATCGACGACTTCGACTTGAAGCCCGTGACCGATGAGAAATGGGTCGCGGTCGTTCTGGACCAGATCTTTTCCAATGCTTTAAAATACACGCCCTCGGGCCATATCGAGATCCTTCGGGATCCGGCTGTCGAATGCGGCCTTATCATCCGCGATACCGGTATCGGAATCCGGCCGGAAGACATCCCGCGCGTTTTCGAGCGCGGATTCACCGGCGTCAACGGGCGCTTGGACAAGCGCGCGACGGGCCTCGGCCTTTACCTCGCGAAAAAAGTCATGGACCGGCTCTCGCATGCGATCCGGATCGAATCCGACGGGAAGACGGGAACCTCCGTATATCTCGATTTTTCGCAGAACCTTACAAAAATGAAAGATACGGGGATGGAATGAAAGTCCTTTCGATGTTTTCCGCCGCGCGAAAACGGTATCCTTTATGAGGGAGATATTATAGTCGAAAAGGGAGGATACATTCATGCCGTTTACCCTTCGCTTCGCTTTTTCCGGGATCCTGAAGAATCGACAGATCTACATACCCTATCTTCTGACCGGCGTCGTCAACGTCGCACTCTTCTATATGCTTGCGACGCTCGCCTATCACTCGAAAATACAACACCTATTCGACTCCGACGACGATACAGTGGCAAAAATGCTCGGGTATGGCGTGTGGATTGTCGGACTCTTCTCGCTGGTCTTTCTTTTCTACTCGAACAGCTTCCTCCTGAAGCACCGGCAGAAGGAATTCGGACTCTATACCGTGCTGGGTATGGGCAGGAGAGAGATCGCGCGCAGCCTGTTCTGTGAATTTCTCATGTCAACGGGTATCGCTCTTGCCGGCGGTCTCCTCATCGGACTTCTCCTGAACCGTCTCGCCTTTCTCCTCCTGATCCGGATTATGAATATCAAGACGATCCTTAAACCGGAGTTCTCATCGAAGGCTATGCTGACTACCGCGGTTCTTTTCACGTGCATATTTTTCGTGAATTTTCTCAGACTGGTCATTCGAATTGCGTCCTCCCGTCCGATCGAGCTCGTTCACGGCAGCAATACGGGCGAGAAGGAGCCCCGGATCAAATGGATTCTCCTGATTCTCGGACTCGCAAGTCTCGGCGCCGGCTACACACTCGCACTGACACAGGACCACGCCGCGAAGGCGGTGAAGACCTTCTTCATTGCGGTCCTTCTCGTCATATTCGGCACATACTGCCTTTTTATCGCGGTCAGCATCGCTGTTCTGAAGTTGCTGCGCAGGAAGAAATCCTTCTACTACAAACCCGGCAACTTCACAGCCGTGTCCGGCATGCTCTACCGCATGAAGCAGAATGGCGTCGGCCTCGCGAGTATCTCGATCCTGAGTACGATGGTACTTCTCACGATCGCGATGACCGTCTCTCTTGTCGCGGGAATCGACGGTTTCCTGCAAAATCTTTACCCCGTAGATCTGAGCGTTACTGCCATGTGGGTCTCGCCCGAAAACGAGGCTCGCTTTACGGAGACGATCCGCAAAACGATCACTGACTCCGGGAATACGGTGTCGGATGAGACCTCGTATACCTACTATCAGTATTCGGGCCGGGTTGACAGGAACCGGATCGAAATCGTTCTCAACCCGGACATTTTCGATGATGAGGATGATTACATGTTAACCATTCTTACGGACACGTCATATGAGAAAAATACCGGAGAGTCCCTGAATCTTAAGCACGGGGAGGCGGTTCTCGAAAGCAGCTCCGACTTCGCATACGATACCATGTCGGTCGGGCATATGCGCTTCTCGGTCCATAGAAATGAGGATGCGAAGATGCTTGCCTATGAAGCAGGTGAACCGGATCGGTATTGTCTGATTCTTACGCAGGCCGATATCGATTTGATATTAATGGAATACGGGATCGATGGAAAGGCCAAAACATACTACAGTTACAATGCGAATCTCTCCGGTACCAAAGAACAGCAGATTGCCTGCGCCGAGGCACTGTTCAAGGATAACAGCATCGTTGTTGATTCGAACTTGTCTGCAAGAGGCTATGCTTTTAGCAAAGCCCGGGACTTCGACCAAGCAGCTTCCACAGTGACGGCATACTACGGAGGCCTCTTCTTCGTCGGGATCTTCCTCGGAATCGTCTTTCTCCTTGGCACGGTACTCGTCATCTACTACAAGCAGATCTCCGAAGGCTATGAAGATGCCGAACGCTTCTCTGTCATGCGCAAGGTCGGCATGAGCCAGGACGAGATACGAAGCACGATTCGGCGGCAGATTATCCTGATCTTCTTCCTGCCGCTTCTGGTCGCCGTTGTCCACATACTCGTGGCTTTCCGCTACATGACGCAGATTCTGCAGCTGATGGGATTTGAATACACGCAGCTCTTCATGCTTTGTACAGGTGTCTGCATTCTGGTATTCGCGCTCGTCTACGGCGCCGTCTACCTCCTGACCGCCAAAGCCTACTACCGGATCGTCAAATAAGCCTGCGCCGCGAAAAGAGCTGCGGCACGGCAACGGTCCGCCGGAAAGCCAGGCGGCGCCCGCCAGAACTCGCGCGCCCATGCCAGAATTCCAGCGCCGCCCCGGCGCCCTCCCGGCTTTTCGCGCAAACCTTACGAAAATGAAAGATACGGTGATAGAATGAAAGTCTTATCGATGTTTTCCGCCGCGCGAAAACGGTATCTTTGTTGTTGTAAGATCGTTTAATCGACAAGGAGGATTCATTTATGCCGATACTGGAAGTCAATCAACTCAAAAAAACATATGTGACCCGTCTCGGGTCTGTTAAGGTAGAAGCCTTAAAAAATGTCACATTCTCGGTAGACGAGGGTGAATATGTCGCGATCATGGGCGAGTCGGGCTCCGGCAAGACGACGCTCCTGAACCTTGTAGCGACGCTCGACCGCCCGACCGGCGGCGAGATTCTGCTGGAAGGAAAGTCCGTTTCCGCGATCCCCGAGAAGAAGCTCGCGAAATTCCGCCGCGACCGTTTGGGATTCGTTTTCCAGGACTTTAACCTCCTGGATACCTTCAACGTCCGCGACAACATCTACCTGCCGCTCGTGCTGTCGGGTGCGAACCATAAGGAAATGGAGTCCAGGATTGAGCCGCTGGCCGAGAAGCTCCACATCACGGACATTCTCAAGAAATACCCGTACGAGATCTCCGGCGGCCAGAAGCAGCGTGCTGCCGTCGCCCGTGCGTTGATGAACCGCCCCGCGATGCTGATGGCCGACGAGCCGACCGGCGCACTCGACTCCAAGGCATCCGATCAGCTGCTGAAGCTCTTTGCGGAGATCAACCGCGAGAAGCAGACGATCCTGATGGTCACACACAGTGCCCGTGCCGCATGCCGCGCGAGCCGCGTCCTCTTCATCCGCGACGGCGAGGTCTACCACCAGCTGTACCGCGGGCAGATGAACGACGACGAACTCTATCACCGTATCTCCGAGACATGGACCGTTCTGGCAACCGGAGGTGAAGAGAAGTGAAGCCATCGTTTACCTTTCGCTTTGCGTTGTCCGGAATCTGGAAAAACAAGCAGATCTATATACCGTACCTTCTTACCGGCGTCGTTAATGTCTCACTCTTCTACATGCTCGCGACGCTGATCAGCCACTCGAAATTAAAAGAAATATACGGCGGTGAGCAGGTCGCAACCATGCTCGGCCTCGGCGCATGGGTCGTCGGAATCTTTTCCGTGATCTTCCTCTTCTACTCGAACAGCTTCCTCATCAAGCGCCGCCAGAAAGAATTCGGCCTCTACAGCGTGCTCGGCATGGGTAAAAAAGAACTCTCGCGCACTCTGTTCTGCGAATTCATCATGACAACCTTTATCTCACTGGCCGGAGGCTTCCTCACGGGACTGCTCTTAAACCGGCTGGTCTTTCTTCTCCTGGTCAAGATCCTGAAGCTCAAGGCCGTCCTGGAGCCCGAATTCTCGCTGAGTGCCGTGACGCTGACCGCGGAGCTTTTCGGAGGCATCTTCCTCTTAAGCTTCCTCGTACAGCTTTTCCGGGTCTCGATATCGCGCCCCATCGAACTTGTTCGCGGAAGCAACACGGGTGAGAAAGAGCCGCGTACCAAATGGATCCTTACGATTCTCGGAATCGCAAGCATCGCTACAGGCTACGCGATGGCAATGTCACAGGAGAACGCGCTGCAGGCACTCCAGAGCTTCTTTATCGCGGTACTTCTCGTGATCTTCGGCACATACTGCCTCTTCATCGCAGTCAGCATCGCGATCCTCAAGCTCCTTCGGAAGAAGAAATCCTTCTACTACAAGCCCGGCAACTTCACGGCCGTATCCGGCATGCTCTACCGCATGAAGCAGAACGGCGTCGGCCTCGCCAGCATCTCGATCTTAAGCACGATGGTTCTGCTTACGGTCGCGACGACACTCTCCCTCTATGCGGGAATCGACGACGTCCTGAAAGACCGTTTTCCCGTCGACATGAGCGTCAATGCTTACTCCGTCACGGCCGAAAACGAGGGCCGGTTTACAGAGGCGATCCGGAAAGCGATCACCGACAACGGAAACACGGCATCCGACGAAACCGCCTACACCTACTACCTCTATCCGGCCAACCTGGATAAGAACAAGGTCGAGATCGTCCCGGATACGAATATGTTCACGATGGACATGGTGCAGTTCACCATTCTTACGGACAAAGAATACGAGAAAAACACCGGGAAGCCATTGGGCCTTACGCCCGGACAGGCCGCGCTCGAAAGCTCATCCGCTTTCGACTACGACACGATCTCCGTGGGGAAGAGCGACTTTTCGATCACGAAAATCGATAAAGAAGAATCCCTTCTATCCAAGGAAGCCAACACGATTACCATGTACAACCTGATCATCACGGAATCCGATCTCGACCAGGTATTATCAGAATACGGACTCGACAAGAATGACACGGACTACAACTACAAGGCCAACCTCTCCGGCACCAAGGAGCAGCAGGTCGCCTGCGCAGCCGCTTTGAATATCGAGGGCAGGATCGTCGTCGCTCCGGACCTCTCCGCCACGGCCTATGTCAAGAGCAAGGCCGGCATGCTCGATGAAGTCGCCTCCATCTACGGCAGCCTCTTCTTCATCGGAATCTTCCTCGGAATCGTCTTCCTTCTTGGCACCGTCCTCATCATCTACTACAAGCAGATCTCCGAAGGTTACGACGATGCCGCCCGCTTCTCGGTCATGCGCAAAGTCGGCATGAGTTCGGACGAGATCCGAAGCACAATAAGACGACAGATCATTCTGGTCTTCTTCCTGCCGCTTCTGGTCGCCGTCACCCACATACTCGTGGCCTACCGCTACATGACGCAGATGCTCCAGGTCATGGGATTCGTGAATCCGTCGCTCTTCATGCTCTGTACGGGCGCTTGCCTCCTGGTATTCGCCCTCGTCTACGGCGCCGTCTATCTTCTGACCGCCAAAGCCTACTATCGGATCGTCAAGTAATTCTTCTGCGCGAAAAACAGCTTCCCGACACGCGAGAAGCAACGCTGTGCGGCGATAGGGTGCCGTGCACATCAGCAGACCTTACGCCGCGAAAAGCAGCTTGAAGCGCATGAACGGAACCTGAAGGTCCCCCCCAATTTGCCCCCCTTACCCTCCATATCAATCCGTAACAGCAGAACCGGAAGAGTGCCACCAAGAGGCGTTCTTCCGGCTCTGTTATTTGCCGGCATTGCTGGCGCGAATTCACCCTTGATAGAAGATTCGCGACTTAAACTTTGCGCTCGCCGCTCGACGGTCGATGTCCAGGCTTTTCAACTGCTTTGTACATCATAGAGCAGCAACTGTTTGTTTCGGGACATAGAGTTGCCCGGCAGGGAAGACGACTTGTCCACACGACAGACTAACCGAGTCCGATTAATTGTTCCGCTGTGTCGGGTTTATGCCATTCTGGTGTGTAATCCAGCCCCTGCATACTGCACGCCAATTCAAGAATTACACACCAAATCAAGCTTTTCCCATTCTGGTGTGTAATCCAGCCTCTGCGTAATGCACGCCGGTTCGAGAATTACACACCAAATCAAGCTTTTTCCCATTTTGGTGTGTAATCCGGCATCTGCATACTGCACGCCGGTTCGAGAATTACACACCAAATCAAGCATTTCTCCATTTTGGTGTGTAATCCGGCAGCCGCATACTGCATGCCAGTTCGAGAATTACACACCAAATCAAGCATTTCTCCATTTTGGTGTGTAATCCGGCAGCCGCATACTGCACGCCGATTCGAGAAGTACACACCAAATTGAGATTTTTCCCATTTCGGTGTGTAATACTGCAAATAATCGGATACTTCTCAAAGCATAACCGGCTGAGTTTTCTATCCCTGTTGAGTCTGATTTTTGATTAACAATGCCCTGCAGGGCCTATGCACATGTAAGACTCCGGTCATTGACCGTCATTCGCGCTACCAGCATGCACACTTGCCAGGCAGTATGTTCACATCAAGAAATGCGGATGATGAAACCGCTAGGCATCAAACACGCACGGCCAGGTGTATTCCTTCTCTTGTCCGGCGTTGGAAGCTCCGTGATTCAGGCCATTGCCGCAACCGGCATCACAGTTTGCCCGCTTTACCCCGCCGACACAATCCGGCATCACAGTTTGCCCGCTTTACCCCGCCGACACAATCCGGCATAGAATCGCCCGGCCTTCAGACGGCGGCGTTGCCCAGTTGCGGTACCTTACGCCGCCGGTACGATCAGAACGACCTCGTTGCCGAGTAGATCGGTCTTCGATCCGTCCATAAGATAACCGCCGTCAGCCAGTGCCGTCATCTGTTTTTGTGCGGCTGAGAAGAAGAGATCAGCCGCCGCACCGGATTCGATTTGCTTTTCGAGTGTTCCGCTTGAATCGAAATTGAAGACGACTTCGACATTCGGATTCTCCGCCATAAATAGATCGCCGATTTCGGTTAATGATTCGGTTAAGCTCGCAGCCGCGAAAATATTAAGCGTACAGGCCGCATCGGTTTTGAACTCGCCGGGTGTTTTGTCGGCTAAGTATGTGAAGCCCGCCTTTACGAAGGCGTCCTTTGCTTCGTCTGTAAGAAGGAAATTCAGGAATGCCTGTGCGGCTTCGCTATTACCGGTCTCCTTAAGAACGGCGGCCGGGTATACGACGGGCGTCTTCATCATGTCCGCGGAAGCGCTTGCGACAACCGAAACCTTGTCGGTGGTCGCGGCGTCGGTCGCGTACACGATTCCGCAGTCGACGGATCCCATGGATACCTGCGAAAGGACTTCCTTGACGTTGCCGCAGAAGGAGACCTTCGACTGGAGCTTGTCCCAGATCCCGAGTGTGGTCAGAATCTCCTCGGAGTATTGGCCGACCGGAACGTCGCTGTTGCCCAGCGCGATCAGGCTGACTTTGTCCGTCGTGAGGTCCTCGAAGGAAGCGATATCCGCCGAAGCGGGTGCGGGAGTGGCGGTCGCCGAAGCGGGGGCGGGAGTGGCGGTCGCTGCAGCTGTTGTTTCGGGAACGCTCGCCGGGGCGGTGGATTGGACGGCCGCCACCGTAGTCTCGGCCGGAACCGCTGCTGCCTGAGAAGCAGCGGAACTGCCGCAGGCCGTAAGCATAGTAGCAAGAGTCAGGGCAAGGGCGAGGGCGGTACATTTGTTCAATATTCTTTTCATAATTCAACCTCCGATTCTATTATAGTTCAGTTATGTGTGGTTTTGTGCGGTTTGGTAGTGTTTTGTCATAACCACATCATAAGGAGCAATGTAGATTCTGTAAATGCAATATGAGGCTCACAAACTTGCAAAAGGACGGATTCGACAATTTGCATGGAAACGCGGAGCTGAAAATACGAGTCTATGCATGAAAACGTGAAAACGGCACTTTTCGCGCATAATAGCGAAGCGGATGCTTGGGCGATATAATGTACGCGTACGAAGCTCCATATCCATTCCATATTGCGAGGTGCACATAAAATGCAAGAGAAAGAGCGCCAACTTGTAGTTTTTGATGCATAGTTTCCGGATTATCGCGATGATACAATAATGCCGACAACTGGATTTGATGATTTCGGCCGATATCAGAATTCAATGCATAAGCCACAACGAGGTGCACAAGACAACGTGCGCCTCGTTTTTTTTACAAAGGAGGAGTAATTATGAGACAGGTAGCTATTTACGGAAAAGGCGGTATCGGAAAATCGACGACCACGCAGAATCTTACGGCCGGGCTTGCGGAGATGGGCAAGAAGATCATGATCGTCGGCTGTGATCCCAAGGCGGATTCGACCCGACTGGTCCTCGGCGGACTCGCCCAGAAGACCGTTCTCGACACTCTGCGGGAAGAGGGAGACGACATCGATCTCGATGAGATCCTGAAGGTCGGATACAGCGGCATCAAGGGTGTCGAATCCGGCGGACCCGAACCCGGTGTCGGATGTGCCGGCCGCGGTATCATCACTTCGATCAACCTCCTTGAGCAGCTGGGCGCATACACGGATGATCTCGATTATGTTTTCTATGATGTTCTGGGCGACGTTGTCTGCGGCGGTTTTGCAATGCCGATCCGGGAAGGCAAGGCGCAGGAGATCTATATCGTATGTTCCGGCGAAATGATGGCGCTCTATGCGGCGAACAATATTGCCAAGGGCATCGCGAAATATGCGACCTCGGGCGGCGTCCGTTTGGGCGGTCTGATCTGCAACTCGAGAAAGGTCGACCGCGAGTCGGAGCTTGTCGAAGCGGTCGCCCGCCGCCTCGGAACGCAGATGATTCATTTTGTACCCCGCGATAATGACGTCCAGCGCGCCGAGATTCACAAGCGGACGGTTATCGATTTTAGCCCCGAGGTTCCGCAGGCTGACGAATATCGCGCACTCGCGAAAAAGATCGACGAGAACGATCTGTTCGTCATTCCGAAGCCGATGGCCATTGACGAACTTGAAGCAATCCTTATGGAATACGGAATCATGGACTGAGGAGGAGAAAGTATGTATCTGGTAAGAGCAATTATCCGCCCCGAAAAAGTCGGAATTGTCATGGCGGAGCTGGCTGCGGCCGGTTTCCCCGCGATCACCAAAATGGACGTTTACGGCCGCGGCAAGCAGAAGGGTATCACGGTCGGAGAGGTTCATTACGACGAGATCCCGAAGGAAATGCTGATGATCGTATGTGAGGATCCGGATAAGGATGATCTGATCAAGATTATCCTTCGGAACGCCCGCTCGGGTGACGGTGCCTTCGGCGACGGCAGAATCTTCGTGTCACTTGTCGAGGACGCATATACGGTCAGCACCGGCAAACAGGGACTCTGATCAGAAGGGAGGCAGCCGTTCGTGAAAGAAGTTATGGCATTTATTCGTACAAATAAAGTCAACGCGACCAAGATTGCTCTGGCGGAGAACGGGTTTCCCGCATTTACCTGCCGTCCGGTCTTAGGGAGAGGCAAGGTCGGTCTGGATTCCGCATTTCTCGAAGCCGTGATGTCACAGGGAGAGCTTCCGAGGAATGCAGTCGGCGAACATATGACCGAGCCGGGCCGGCTCATCGCCAAGCGGTTCTTCACATTGATCGTCAACGACGACGAAGTGAAAAAGGTCGTAGACATTATCCTGACGACCAACAAGACCGGCAATCCCGGGGACGGCAGAGTGTTTATTCTGCCGATCGTCGAAGCGTATCAGGTCCGCAACGGCGAACGTGCGACGGACGGGTATTGAGAGGAGAAGAAGCATGAAGGAAAGAGACGAACTCCTGGACAAGTATTCCGCGCGCGTTTTCAAGAACCGCAAGGAACATATAAGACAGTTGGAATTCGGTCCGGAAGGAGATACCCTGACGGCCAACACACGGGCAATCCCGGGAAGCATGACGGCCAGGGGCTGCTGCTATGCCGGATGCAAGGGCGTTGTCGTCGGGCCGATGAAGGACGTTGCGGTCATCACGCACGGGCCGATCGGATGCGCATTCTACAGCTGGGGAACGCGCCGCAACAAGGCGAAGGCCGATGCGGAGTGCGACGATATGAATTTTGTGCCGTACAGTCTGTGTACGGACATGCGGCCGACGGACATCGTTTTCGGCGGCGAAAAGAAGCTCGAAAAGGCGATTGATGAAGTGATGGATATCTTCCATCCGAAATGCATCATGATCTGCTCGACGTGCCCGATCGGACTGATCGGCGACGACGTCCAGGCGGTTGCGCGCCGGACCGAGGCCAAGTACAACATCAAGGCGATCGACTTTTCGTGCGAGGGCTATAAGGGCGTATCGCAGTCGGCCGGCCACCATATCGCCAACAACGGGCTGATGCGCCACGTGATCGGCACGGGCGACAAAGCACCGAAGGGCAAGTTCCGGATCAATCTTCTCGGCGAGTACAACATCGGCGGCGACGGCTGGGAAGAGGAGAGAATCCTGAAGCGCTGCGGGATTGAGGTCGTGTCCGTTTTTACCGGCGACGGCTCTTACGAGGCAATGAAGAACGCCCATATGGCCGATCTCAACCTGGTCATGTGCCACCGCTCGATCAACTATGTCGCCGAGATGAAGAAGAAGTACGGTATCGACTGGATCAAGGTGAACTTCATCGGAGTCGGCGCCATGTTCTGCGCGCTCGGCGTGCACAAGTGCATGCCGCACAGCCACGGCTCACAGGGCTGCAGTTCCTACCATCGCACCGTGCTGACGCGCCATTTCAAGGAGCCCGCGGTCGCGACCTCCAGTTCCTTTACCGAAGGCGCGTCGGTGTTCGGCGGGCGGAGCAACCTGAACACCGCCGTGAAGAATATTTTCGACATGTATGATCCCGACATCATCGCGGTTCACTCCACGTGTCTCTCGGAGACGATCGGAGACGACCTGGGCTCTTACATTCTGGACATGGAGATTCCCGAGGGCAAGCGTGTAATTCACGCGAGCACGCCGAGCTACGAGGGCTCCCACATTCAGGGCTTTTCGAACATGATGATGGGCTTTATCAACTATCTGACCAGGAAGACGGGCGTCCCGACGGGCAGGACCGCCGTATTCCCGGGCTGGGTCAATCCCGGCGATATCCGCGAAATGAAGGCGATCGCCGCAGCCATGGATGTCCCGATCACGATGTTCCCCGACTTTGACGGCACGCTCGACAACCCGATGACCGGCCGGTTCGAATATTACGGCGAAGGCGGTACGACGATCCCAGAAATCGAGCAGCTCGGCGATGCGCAGTCGGTGATCGCACTCGGACATTTTGCCAGCCAGGAGTCCTATGAGCTCCTCAACAAGAAGTTCAGGACACAGGGCGCTGTTCTCCCGATGCCTGTGGGCGTAGCGTTTACGGATCGCTATATCATGGCGCTCCGCAAGTATTCGATGAAAGAAGTCCCGCAGTCTCTCGAAAACGAACGCGGAAGACTCGTCGATCTTCTGATTGACGCCTCGAACCACACCTACAGGAAAAAGGTCGCGATTTACGGAGACCCCGATGTCGTGTATGCAATGACGAGCCTGTGCCTTGAGATGGGAATGGTACCCAAATACGTCATCACCGGTACGCCGAAATCGGAGTTCGAGAAGATGACGAAGGCATTGATCGAATCCTACAACTTAGAGGAAGCGTGCGTCGTCAAGGCGGACACCGATCTCTTCTACCTGCACCAGCTGATCAAGAACGAAGGCGTCGACCTTCTGCTCGGATCCAGTTACGGTAAATACATCGCGCGTGCAGAAGACATTCCGTATGTCCGCGCCGGCTTCCCCGTGCTTGACCGCTACGGCGCGACGATCCAGTCGATCTGCGGCTACAGGGGCGGCGCTTATTTATCCGAGAAAATCATCGATGCACTTCTAACCCGCTTTGACAGAGATGTCAAAGACGAAGATTTCGAGTGTGTCCTCTGATTTTTTCTATACATACCTCCTCAAGAGACGGGGCTGCACCGTTCATGTGCATATCGGGTAAGGTGCGGTCCCGTCACATCCGGGGATGAAAGGAGCTTCGCATGACAGCAAACAGCGGCATTTTGGAAGAACGGAGAGGCTCGATCCAGGTATGCTCCGGCGACGGTAAAGGTTTGAGCTGTGAGAAAGAAAGTGTTTCCGGCGCGGTCAGCCAGCGCGCCTGTGTCTATTGCGGCGCGCGAGTCGTGCTGAATCCCATCACCGATGCGTATCATATCGTACACGGCCCGATCGGCTGCGCCTCCTATACCTGGGACATTCGCGGGAGCCTATCGTCGGGAAGTGAAATATACCGGAACAGCTATTCGACGGATCTTCGCGAGAGAGACGTTATTTTCGGCGGCGAAAAGAAGCTGACCGCCGCAATTGACGAGCTGATGCAGACCGTTATCCCGGCGCCGAAGCTCATCTTTGTCTATGCGACCTGCATCGTCGGCGTGATCGGCGACGATGTCGAAGCGGTCTGCACGAAGGCCGAACAGACCTACGGCATCCGCGTCATACCGGTCTTTTCCCCCGGTTTCTCGGGGACAAAATCGACGGGCTACAAGCTCGCCTGCGAAGCGCTTATGCGCCTTATTCGCCCTCACAAAGATATCCCGAAGGAATTCGGCGTGAACATTCTCGGCGACTACAATCTCGCCGGTGAAATGTGGATCATCCGCAATTATCTCGAGGCGGTCGGCATTCCGGTCGTTTCCACAATCACGGGCGACGCGAGCTATGAGACGCTGATCCGCGCCCCCGCAGCCACTCTGAATATCGTCCAGTGCGCCGGGTCCTCCACGTACCTGGCCAACCGCATGGAGGACGAATTCGGCATACCCTACATCAAGGTAAGTTTTTTTGGAATCGAAGATACAACGGCATCGCTTCGGGCGGTCGCCGGTGCGCTCGGCGTGCCGGAGATCATCGCGAGGACAGATGCTTTTACCGCTTCCCGGATCGACGAGGTAAGCCCGGTCATCCGGCAATACAAGCCTTTTCTCGAAGGCAAGAGGGCGGCGATCTTTGTCGGCGGCGGATTCAAGGCAATCTCCCTGATGCGCCAGTTCCGCGAACTCGGCATACGCACCGTCGTCGTCGGCACGCAGACCGGCAAGAAGGAAGAATACGAAATCATCGCACAGCTCGCGGATCCGGACACCGTCATCTTGGACGACGCCAATCCCGCAGAGCTCGAGCAGTTCATGCTCGAAAAGAAGGCGGACATCCTCGTCGGCGGCGTCAAAGAGCGCCCCCTGGCTTACAAGCTCGGCATCGCCTTCTGCGACCATAATCACGAACGCAAGCACTCCCTCGGCGGATATGACGGCGTCGGGAACTTCGTCCGCGAAGTTCATGAGTCGATCAACAGCCCCGTATGGCGTTATCTCGATAAGAACAGAGGGGGGAACGCACATGGGTAAGGATCTGGTAAATCTGAACGTCAATCCCTGCAAAATGTGTATGCCGATGGGCGCCGTTACGGCCTTTGCCGGCATCGGCGGCTGTATGTCCATTCTCCACGGCTCACAGGTCTGCGCGACCTATATCCGGCGGCATATGGCGACTCATTACAACGAGCCGGTCGATATCGCCTCCTCCTCCTTGTCCGAGCACGGGACTGTTTTCGGAGGAGAGGACAACCTGAAAAAAGGTCTCGCGAACCTGATCGGACTCTATCATCCGGAGGTCATCGGCATTGCGACGACCTGTCTGGCCGAGACGATCGGCGAA
The DNA here is from genome assembly GCA_964617375.1 of uncultured Mageeibacillus sp. GTDB lineage: Bacteria > Bacillota > Clostridia > Saccharofermentanales > Saccharofermentanaceae > Firm-13. The sequence continues at coordinate 17,244 of CAZTXQ010000059.1, forward strand.
GACGTCGAGCGCATTGTCGGACATTTTCGCGAAAAGAATCCGGACACTCCGGTAAAGATCCTCCGTGTCGCGTCGGCGGGATACAGCGGCTCGCAGTACGAAGGATATTTTCGCGCACTTCGATCGGTCGTCGAACAAGTGACGGTCAAGTCCGAGCCGGCAGCTTCATCAACGTCGTGACTCCGGTGCTCTCGCCGGCCGATACGCGCTGGCTCAAATCCTTCCTTGCGGAGGCGAGACTCTCCTTCGTCCTTCTTCCGGATCTCTCCGACAACCTCGACGGCGCATCGGCGAGCCGCTACGAGCGACTTAAGAAAGGCGGCACGCCGGTCAAGTCCAAATTTGTGTGTAAATTCAAAAACCTACATAATGTCAGTCTTG
>CAZTXQ010000060.1:0-1822 GCA_964617375.1 uncultured Mageeibacillus sp.
TACGAAATGGATCTCCAGACGTGGTTTCGTATGTGCGCCGGCCTTCCTTATGTCTTCTCTTGAACGAAATGGTGGGTAATTCTCGCGCCTCTGCATGCAAATCAATGAAAAGAAATGTGTTTATTTATCAATGATCGCCTACCAATTCCGTAAAAACTGGCTGATTGGCGAGTATTTTCTTGCAAAGGTGACACTAACCAATGAGCAGCGGTCAACCATCCCACGTCATGGAAAGGGTTATTTCTCGCGCGCAGGCGACACTTAGCTAATCCGGACACGGACGGGAGAATTTGGACATGCTGATCTCGTCATTTTGAGACACGCGCTTACATTGTACTGTGCACAACTGTATTCAGAGAATCTTCTTCCCCATGTCCGCAACGTCATAGCCGCCCATTGACTCGGCCTCGCCGCGGAATTCCCCTGAGGTAAGGATGTCGAGAAACAGCCGGATTTCCGGTTTGTTCTCGTCGGATTTGCGCAGGATTAGATCGTAATTCTCGTTTTTCAGGAAGACGCATTCGACGTTCGGAAACGACAGCGCCGCACTTTTCGTGCCTACGGCGCAGTCAGCCTCGCCTCGCGATACGGCCGAAGCCGCCGCAAGATGTGAATGTACGATGCGGTCATATCCCTTAACATCTTCCGGCTCGATCCCGTTCTGCGACAGAAGGGAATCGACGAGGACACGGATACCGCTGCCGCGCTCACGGCTTACCGCGGAGATGTCTTTTCGCGAAAAATCACGAACCGACGTGATCTTCTTCGGATTGCCCGCTGCGGTATAAATGCAGACGGGTCTCTTCATCACGTGATACACGCTGACTCTCTCGCCCGGCATCAGGATCCGGATAAACGGAAGATTATAGGTGTCGGTATCTTTGTCCCACAGGTGCGCCGTCGCAATCGCGGCCTTCCTGTTATAGAGAGCGCTGATGCCGTCAAAGCTTCCCGTGTAGGACCGAAGGAACCGGTTCTCTCCGAGAACGGAATTGGCCTTCGAACACAGCATATCAAGAATCATGTCCTGACCGCATACAATGTACTGCGGAAGGCCCTTTGCGGAAGCATCGGCGGACTTCTCCCCCGCGGCCGCCGGACTTCCGGCTGTCAGCGGCGCTCCCCTTTGAAGATCGCGGCCGGCGAAATAATACCGGAACTCACTTTCAGGAATCCGGAACGACTTGCCCATACGGACAGCGCCGAGAGTTCCCTTCTTGATCATGTCATAAACAGTGGTCTTCTTGAGCTTGAGCATGTCGGCGACTTCCTGCGCCGTATACAGTTGTTCTTCCATAGCAGCCTCCCCGTCATCGTATTGGAGCTATATATCGTTAGCATATTCTATTTTCTTGACATCCGATAGTATCATTTTTACAATTGTTCTAAACAAAACAGGGCAATACTGCACGAAACAATTAAGAAATCCCGCCCGAAAGGAGCCGCTGATGGATCTGTTTCCGCTTTTTAACTCCCTTCGGATCTCGCTGATCGCGACTCTGATCACGCTTGTTACAGGAATTCTCGCCGCGTATTTTGTCGCGCGGCTTTCCGGCGCCGTCAAGGGAATCCTTGACACGCTTCTGACGATCCCGATGGTATTGCCGCCGACGGTCGTCGGATTTCTTCTCCTGATGCTGATCTCTCCCAAAAGCTTTCTCGGGCAAATCCTCAAATCCTGGTTCGATCTCACGCTGACCATGAACTGGTATTCGGCCATATTTGCGGTCACGATCGTGACCTTTCCGCTGATGTACCGGACAGTACGCGCGGCCTTCGAGGCCTTTGATCAGAATCTCCTCTATGCGGGACAGACTCTCGG
>CAZTXQ010000060.1:1922-17027 GCA_964617375.1 uncultured Mageeibacillus sp.
CTGGTCTCCCACAACCGCGATGAAGTATTCCGTTTAAGCGACCGGGTAACCGTACTGACCGACGGCAAGAGCGAAGAACTGCGGACAAAGCAGGATCTGTTTTTCAGGCCGGTATCCTATGCCGACGCGCTCCTTACCGGCTGCAAGAATATCTTTCCTGCCTCCGTCCGTGAAGGCGAAATCGAGATTCCCTGTCTTGGGCTGACTCTTACCTGCTCCGATGTGCCGGAAAACGTCCGCTATGCGGGCATCCGCGCGAAAAAGATGCTGCCCGGCTATGCCGCGCAGCCGGCCGAAGAGTATTTCTTTCTGGACTACAGGGTACTGAATATAACGGAGAGCATTTTTACATATATCGTTGAAATTCTTCCGGAGAACGGAACAAATTCCCTCTATTGGGAGATCGACAAGGCCGTGTACGCCGGGATCAAGGATCATGCGGCATCCGTCGCGATTCCAAGGAAAGAACTGATGCTGCTTAAGAGTTAAGGATGCAAGTCTGTTGCCCCTGAAAGGCGCATTGAATTATCGGGGAGACAGTCAGTTCGAAGAGGAATTTCAGCTGCTATGTGCCCAGCTTCCGTCCGGTAAAAAGAACACGGTCCGTGTTCTCATACGCTTGCCTCTCCTTGCTCTGCCGGTTTATCACGAAATATAACTTTGTATTCTTCTTTCTGTTCGGGCACTGCCCGGTCGTTCATGATACTAAAGAGAAAATGCGGCATATCGACACCCCGATAGTGCTTCACGAATCTCTTTCGGATTTGCATGCCGTTTCGAATCGCGACATTCATCGAAGCGATATTCGTATCGCGAATGATCGAGAAAACCTCCGGAAGTCCGAGCTGCTCAAACGCATGGCGCCGGCAGGCCCGGGCCGCTTCTGTGGCATAGCCGTTCCCCCACAGATCTCTCCGGAAGAGATATCCGATCTCCGGAAATGTCTCGTCGCCGATCATCTGCAGCGTGATACCGCATTGTCCGATCATCTCGCCCGTCCGGCGCAGGATGACCGCCCAGAGGCCGAACCCGTCTCTTTGGTATCGGTCAAATTGCCGGCCCAGCCAGGTATTCGTCTCTTCGCGGGTAAATGCGCCTTCGTAGGCGTACATCGTCTCCTTATCTTCCAGTATGGAAGCCAGGGCATCCAAATCCTCCGGAGTCATTTCCCGAAGTAGCAGGCGGGGTGTCGTAAGAATCTCCATATTTCTACCTCATCACATCGAATCGTCAGGGCCTGAAGATCAGAAGAAAAGCAACGATACTTCCCCGTTTATTGTAACAGATTCGCATGATTTTCGTGCACCTGAATGACCGGAATTCCAGTCCGGATACAGGTGCGACATTATACACATCAACGGCAATCACTCACTTTCGGGCGCTGCCGATATAGATGATTCGGCCAAACATTCCTTTTCCTCCTTTTCGAGATTACGTATCGACGGAATTCTTCCGATAACAGGAGCCAAAAGACTTAAGAGAACTCCGGCAGCAATGACCAGAAGTGCCGTTCCGCGGCCTGTTCCGACACCGATTACGCGGCCGGCGGAAGACGCGAGAACACCGCCCTCGACCATCATCGGGGTGAAGACTTTGTCCGAAAGAACGCCGCAGAGTACGTAGGACACGACATAACCGAACTGGGAAACAAGGCTGATCAGCGGCCAGACGCGTCCCTGTGTATCGTTGGGGATGTTGGTTCGTACCAGATAGTCAAGCGCCATATTCGCGAACGGCAAGGATGCGAAGAACAGGAACCCTCCGGCTCCGATCGTCACCAGATTCTCCCGGAAGCCGAAAACGGCCATAAAGATTCCGCCGGCAAACAGCGAGACCCAGAGTATCCGGACATAGTGCCGGCGGATGCGAAGGACTCCGATAACAATACCGGATACGAGCATCCCCATAGCGGCAACCGTCTCGACGGTCCCGAGAGCCTCGCTGGATGAGAATGCCAGGATCATCGGAGAGGAAAGAATCTGAATGAATCCCATGAAGAACGTCACAAGACATGTAATGATCGTAAGTCCGATGATGCCGCGATTCTCCACAGTTGTCTTGATCCCCTCACGGAAGTCGCGAAGGAAGGAGCCTTTTGCGCCCGAACCGAATTCGGCGGAAGAATCGGCAGATTTGCGCCGAAGATCCTTGCGTACCAGGAAGGTAACAAGAACCGTAAATACAAATGTCGAGACATCCAGCCAGAGAATCAGTGAGAGCCCGAACGGTTTCATCAGGAATCCCGCTATAACCGGAGAAATCAGGTACTTGGACGCACTGGCAATCTGCATAAGTCCGCTCGCCTTGGTGAACTCTTCCGGCGAAAGCATATCCGTTACGGTCGCCCGGTACGCCGGATCCGTTAAACCCGTGAAAACGGAGCTGATCAGGACACCCAGGCAGATCTGCCAAAGCGACGCGCCTCCCGTACCGAGACAAAAGAGAATATACAGAAGGCCGAACACGGAAAGGCTGTCGCCGAGAATCATCAGGAGTCTTCGGTCCATCCGGTCTGCAAGAACGCCTGCGAAAGGGCCCAGGAGGAGCGGCGGGAGAAACGCCAGGAGCGTGACGAGGCTTACATCCGACACCCGTCCGGACATCTGAAACACATATACGCCGAGGCCAAATGCCGTCATGCCGCTCCCGATTGCCGAGACGAGCTGCCCCGACCACAGGACGGTGAATCTTCCCAGAGATTTTGTATTGTTCTTCTTACTCATGGTCCGCCTCCAGGTATTGAGCCATCGCATTTGTCAGCAGGCCCTCTTTTGCCTTCAGCATCCGCTCCATGTTGTAGATCATCGCGAAGTACTTTGTTGCAGATCCCTCCGCCGGGGTCGCGCCGTCCGCTTCGTCGAGTGCGATAATCGCATAATACAGAATCATCTCAACGCTTTCCTCCGGAAAAGGAGTCTCGAAAATGCCGTCGCCGATTCCTTCGTTCACGAGGCCGGTAAAGATCGGCAGCATGTGCTCTATGGTCATTCTATGAAGCTTCTGATGCATCAGCGCGTTCTGCGGTTTGTGTACATGTGCCAGAACGTCCTCCTTGTTCTTTTCGCGAAAACGCATCGACCCGATCACGCGGAATATCCGTTCAACCAGCGGGATCGACGTGTCACCGGCGATCGCTGCGGCCGACATCATATAGCGATCGCCGTACCGGAGGATAAGTGCGTCCATCACTTCTTCTTTCGAACGGAAATGATAATAAAGTGTTCCGCGCGCGATTCCGACCGCATCGAGAATGTCGTTCGTACTGGTCTGATCGAATCCCTTTTGCAGGAAAAGCTCCTCTGCGCGGTCAAGAATTTCGTTTCTTCTTGTTATCGCATCTTTTACAACTCGCATATTCTGCCTCTTTCGTTATATATCTTCTACGATACATCCGGTCTATGGATGGTCTTACCGCAAACATGCCCCCCTGATTCATTACCGACCGACTGTCGGTCTATATAATTACATGATCTCATAACGTTGTCAACACATTTCCCGATCTATACAAGAAAAGAATCGAGCGTTTGACCGGATCTAAACGGACGCAATTTGTGATTTTTGAACACGGCCTGCATGTATTTCTATCATTTTTGCTGTAAGATCTGATTCTTCCTTCAACTTTTCAAAGAGAGCGATTCGTTCACACAGCCCGTCAAAATGCCGCGCAGCATACTCATAACGGCCTTTCTCGCTCCAATCCCGTTTGTTCTTAAAATATATACCGAATTTCATTATGAAATTTCTTCATAAATGACTTGCATTTTCACTACGGATGATATAACCTTTAAGCACATCATTTGAAACAAGGGACCATGACAAAGGGGCCGTAGATGGAAGAACCATCTGCGCCCCTTTTTTTATTTTCTTTTTCGCGTTTCTTCTGATGAATTATAAAAAGCGAGGGGCATGTTATGAAAATCAAAGGATTATTGGCGATGACCATGGCCGGTGTTATGACCGTCGGCCTCATTACGGGATGCAGTACCTCCGCACAGCAAGGCGCGGCAGGCACCACCACCGCAGCCGCAGCATCCGGTGCGTCTGCAGACACAGACAAAACAATCAAGATCGGTGTGATTTGTTCGATGACAGGCGGCTCGGCCATTTACGGTGAAGGCGCGCAAAACGCCATCAAGATGGCCGCTGACGAGATCAACGCGAGTGATTCCGAATACAAAGTGGAAATCCTGAACGGCGGAAAAGTCGTTGATGATGCAAGTGATGCCAAACAGGCAATCAATGCTTACAACAGCCTGATGGCCCAGGGGCCCGATGCCATCGTCGGATGCTTCTTCTCCTCCGTCACGCTTCCGATCGCAGAGCAGGCTTCCAAGGACAACATGCTTGTTCTTGCGACAGGCGCCACCAATAAGGACGTAACCTTAAAGGGACCGACGATCTTCCGTGACTGCTTCATCGATCCTTATCAGGGTAAGATGGCCGCGCAGTTCGCCAACGAGCAGGGCTGGAAGAAAGCCGCTATCATTTACGCAAAGGATGATGATTACTCCAACGGGCTTAAGGACGCTTTCATCGCAAACGCCGAAGCAAACGGAATTGAAATCGTCTACACGGGCGAATGTACCACAAAAGATACCGACTTCTCCTCTCAGGCTTCTCAGGTCGTTGCCAGCGGAGCGGATTTCCTCTATTACCCCGCATTCCTTGACACGACCCCTCTTCTCGTCTCCGCGGCGCGCAACGCCGGATTCAGCGGAGCGATCATGGGCGGCGACGGCTGGGACGGCACCGACACCACAGGGCTCGAGGACAAGTTCGACAACTGCTACTTCACCAATCACTATTCCTCGGAAGACTCCGCTCCGGCCGTTGCCGCGTTCGTTTCAAAATACACGGCAGCCTACGGTACGGACAGTCTGAACGCCTGCGCAGCTCTTTACTACGACGCCGTCTATATGCTCGTCGCAGCTGCCGAGAACGGCGCCGGAACCGACACAGCCTCTCTTGTAAAGGGTATGACCGGTATGACTTTCACGGGAGTCGGCGGCACATTTACTCTCGATACGAACGGCGACCCCGCCAAGAGTGTTGTCATCAACACATACGAGGGCGGTAAAGTCAAATGGATGATGACACTGTCACCCGAAGGAACAAAGTCCTGATCCAATCCTTTCCGGCCAATCCTACATGAAACACATACAAAGGGGATGTGCATGGTTTCAGACCGATGCCATGCACATCTCTCTTCATGTTCCTCTTAACCTGATGTTTGACTCCCGGCAAAAAACAGTACTGGAAGGTGATGGCGATGACATTCTCTTTGTTTATACAAGGTCTCATTAACGGCCTGAACCAGGGTGCAATCTACGCCTTGATCGCTCTGGGTTATACCATGGTGTACGGTATCATCCGCATGATCAACTTTGCACACGGCGATTTTATCATGATCGGCTCTTATACTCTTTTCTATACGATCCCTCTGATGGTCCGTGCCGGCATGCCCGCGTGGCTGGCTGTTTTTATTGCGGTTATCGTGTGCGCGGTTGTCGGTGTTCTTGTTGAAATCATCGCCTACCGGCCGGTGCGGAAGGCCGGTCCCATGTCCGCGCTGATCACCGCGCTGGCTATGAGTTTATTCCTCGAAAATCTCGCCATGGTTCTCTTCGGCGCGAAACCACACAACGTTCCGGCACTCTTTACTCTTCCCACCGTCAAATTTTTCGGTGTTTCCCTTCCTCTCAACGTCCTTCTGACCATTCTGATCGGTCTTCTTATGATGATCTTTCTGCAGATATTCGTTAAAAAGACAAGGCTCGGAAAAGCGATGCGCGCGGTTCCTCAGGATCGTGACGCCGCCGTCCTTTACGGAGTCAATGTGAATTTCATAATAACCGTAACCTTCGCAATCGGCTCCGCTCTGGCAGCCGTCGCGGCACTGATGTACTGTTCCACTTATCCGCGGGTCACAAACGATATGGGTTCCATGATGGGTATCAAGGCCTTTATCGCCGCTGTTCTCGGAGGAATCGGCGTTATTCCGGGCGCGATGCTCGGCGGTATTCTGATCGGTCTCATTGAAATTTTTGTAAAGCTCTTCGCACCGGGCTGGTATGAGGCCGTAACCTACGGTCTCCTTATCGTCATTCTTCTGGTGAAGCCATCCGGCATTCTCGGAAAAAACGCCGGCGAGAAAGTATAAGGGGGGCGCAATTCATGAAGAAAAATATTGTTCCGTATATTACAAATCTAATCGGCGTGCTGCTGATTTTCGCAGTGTTTTCGCTGCTGTTCGGACTAAAAGTATTCGGCAAGTCCACGCTCTATTTTGAGGGAATCTGCACGACCGCCTGCTACACAATCGTGATGGTTACTTCTCTGAATCTGATTGTCGGCTGTATGGGCGAGTTCTCCCTGGGTCATGCCGGATTCGTCTCGGTCGGTGCCTATACGTCGGCCATCGTATCGAATTCCCTTTCCGGAAAAGGCATTCCCGACTTCGGGCTCTTTCTGATCGCGATTCTGGCGGGCGGTATTGCCGCCGGTATTATGGGAATCCTTGTCGGCGTTCCGGCCTTACGGCTTCGCGGCGATTATCTTGCCATCGTCACGGTTGCTTTCGCCGAAATCATCCGGGTCTGCTTCTGTAACTTCCCCATTACCGGAGGCGGCAAAACCATGAGCGGCATATTGAAGCTGTCGAGCTTTTCGCGCTCGTTCTGGGTCATGGTCGTCTGCGTAACCGTCATGTATATGTTTGTCCGCAGCCGCTACGGCCGCACGGTCAAAGCGATACGCGAGGACTATATCGCGGCGGCCGCGTCCAACATCAACGTCACCTATTACAAGGTCCTTACGTTTACCGTGGCAGCCTTTTTCGCCGGCATCGGCGGCGCGATGTACGCTCACTATATGACGGCTATGATACCGACGAACTTTAACTTCATGTATTCCGCGGAGCTTCTCTCCGAAGTCATCATCGGCGGTGCCGCCTCCCTTACCGGCGCTATTATCGGCGCTTCGTTCCTGTCTTCCCTTCCCGAAGTCATGCGCCAGTTCTCGCAGTACCGTATGCTGGCCTACTCGGTCGTCCTCGTCCTGGTCATGATCTTCAGACCCGTCGGTATCTTCGACACCTGGGAATTCTCGCTGACACGTCTTATCAGGAAGTGTGCGGGATGGTTCGGAACTGCCGGCAAGACAAAGGAGGGCAAGTGATATGACAACCGCAAACAATGCTCCCGCGCCCGTCCTGACGGCAAAAAATCTCGGCATTCAGTTCGGCGGCCTGAAGGCGGTAAGCGATTTCAATATTGAGATCGGACCGTCCGAACTCTTAGGCCTGATCGGTCCGAACGGTGCCGGAAAAACGACCGTCTTCAATATGCTGACCGGCGTATACCGCCCGACGGAGGGTTCCTTCTACCTGAACGGCGAACGCATGAACGGCAAGAAGACCCACCAGATTGTCGACGCAGGAATCGCACGTACCTTCCAGAACATCCGGCTCTTCAAGAAAATGTCGGTTCTTGACAACGTGAAGGTTGCGATGAGCCGCGATCTGAAATACGGATTGCCGCAGGCGATTTTCCGTACGCCGGGCTACTGGAGAGAGGAAGCGAAAATAACGGCGAGAGCCGAAGAACTTCTCGATATCGTCCATCTCACCGGAAAAGGCGAAATGAACGCCGACAATCTTCCGTACGGCCAGCAGCGCCGCCTCGAGATTGCCCGCGCGCTCGCCACCGATATGAAGCTTCTCCTTCTGGACGAGCCTGCCGCCGGCATGAATCCCACCGAGACCGAAGAACTTCTTGATATCATCCACTTCATCCGGAGCGAATTCAAGATCTCCGTACTCCTGATCGAACACGACATGAGTCTCGTTATGAAGATCTGCGAGCGGATTCAGGTTCTGGACTTCGGCACCACGATCGCCAGCGGTACGCCGGCTGAAGTCGCAAACAATCCCAAGGTAATCGAAGCGTATCTCGGGAAAGACGATGAGGAGGTGTAACCCAAGTGCTTACAGTAAAGAATTTATGTGTTTCCTATGGCGCGGTTAAGGCCGTTTCCGACGTGTCGCTGCATGTCAATGACGGAGAAATCGTATCGTTGATCGGTTCGAACGGTGCCGGAAAAACGACGATCCTGCGAACCATATCCGGTCTCGAAAAGCCCGTTTCCGGTGTGATCACCTTCCATGATATCGAACTGAGAAAGCTCGAGCCGAGCAGAATCGTCAATTTGAAGCTCGCTCATGTTCCTGAAGGAAGGCATATTTTCCCGACGATGACCGTCGAGGAGAATCTGGAAATGGGTGCCTTTTCCGATCCCGGCGGCTGGACCGGGACGATGGAGGACATATACAAGCGGTTTCCGCGGCTTAAAGAACGCCGCCGTCAGCTGGCGGGAACTCTGTCGGGCGGCGAGCAGCAGATGCTCGCGGTCGGTCGCGCCCTTATGGTTAAGCCCAAAATGATTCTGATGGATGAGCCCTCAATGGGCCTCTCGCCGATTCTTGTAAAAGAGATTTTCTCGATCATAAAGGAAGTGAACCGGCAGGGTATTACGATTCTTCTGGTCGAGCAGAACGCCAAGATGGCACTCGCGATATCCAATCGCGCCTACGTGCTCGAGACCGGAAGAATCACCATTGAAGGCGACTCGAAGGAACTCTTGAACGACCCGCGCGTTAAAAAAGCCTATTTGGGACAGTAGGGAGATGAGAATGTGAGTTCAGAATGTAAATACATCGCGATTGCGATTACAAGGACCTGCGGCAGCGGCGGTAAAACGATCGGGAGCCGGCTTGCCGATGCCTACGGAATTGACTGGTATGACCGGGATCTCTTACGGCTGGCCGCCGAGGACAGCGGGATCAGCGAGAAGCTTTTCGCGAACGCCGATGAGAACACCCGAAAGACGATCCTCTACCGCGCTTCTTCACATGTGTACAGCGGCGAGATCATCCCGCCGGAAAGCGGCAACTTTCTCTCCGACCAGAACCTCTTCAATTATCAGGCGAAGGTCCTTCGGGAGCTGCTCGAAAATGAATCCTACGTGTGTATCGGAAGAGCCGCGGATTTTGTTTTGCGTGACCGGCCGAATGTCGTTACGATTTTCCTGAACGCACCCTATGAATATCGTGTAGACTATGAGGTGAAGCGGCAGGGTATTCCCCGCGGGGACGCCGAGCAATATATCCGGAGACTGGATGATTACCGGAACGCCTATTATGTCTATCATACGGGCCGACAATGGAAGGATCCGGAGAATTACGATCTGTGCCTCAACACGGCAGCTCTTGGCATCGACGGATGCGTTGATTTAATTAGACAATACATTCTTCTGCGTTTCGGCACGGAAGAAATTCGGAATGGAAAAGAAGGATAAGCAAATGAAAGAACTTGCCTACTATAACGGAAAAATCGGAACCCCTGACGAAGTTATGATCCCGTTCAACGACCGCGTCCACTTCTTTGGCGACGGCATCTACGACGCCACGGTCGGCGGCAATCAGAAAGTATATCTCTTACGTGACCATCTCGACCGCTTCTATTCCAGCGCAAAGGCGCTGAAGATAAAGATTCCCATGGAAAAAGAGGAGCTCGGGAACCTCCTTACGGAACTTCTTTCCCGGGTGGAAGGAAATACACATTTTGTCTACTGGCAGGTCACCCGCGGAGAAGCGCCCCGGAGTCACGTCTACGACGAGTCTATGACGGGCCGCCTCTGGGTCTATATCCGACCGAACACGCTGCGCAATCCTGATCTTCCGATCTCGGTCAATACCCGGAAGGATACACGCTTCCTCCACTGCAACATCAAGACTCTTAACCTGATTCCCTCGGTCATGTACGCCGAAGAAGCCGCCGAAAAGGGCTTCGAAGAGACGATTCTCTACCGCGGCGATGTCGTGACCGAGTGCGCACACTCCAATGTCTCGATCCTGAAAGACGGCGCTTTTATCACGCATCCGAACGACGAACTGATTCTGCGCGGCATCGCGAAAACACACATGATCGCCGCCTGTTATCGCCTCGGCATTCAGGTCTTCGAGCGTCCCTTCACGCTGAAGGAGCTTATGGAGGCCGATGAAATTATCGTAACCTCTTCCTCCAACTTCTGCCTTCATGCGGACCATATCGACGGTCTGCCCGCAGGCGGCAAAGATCCGGCAGCTCTTAAGGCGATACAGGATGAAGTCATCCGTGAGTATCTCGCCTACACGGGCAAAGCCGGCCTCTTTGATACGTGAGGAAAGGCGGAGCATTCCTATGGACAGAGATCTTCTCGAGAAACGCAACGTGGGTGAGAACCTCGATGCGCTGATGAATCTTGACCCTCGGGGCTACGGCGTTTGCCGGATTCTGTACGCCGGCAGCCGTGAATTTACCGGCGGTCCCCTTACGATGAATGCCGCCGAAAGGCTTTGCGAGACCGTAAAAGAGGGCGATGTAGTCTTCATTATCGTCGGATTTGTACTTCTCCCCCACAAAGTGCCCGAAATGGACGGCACCGTAAGCTCGATGCTGCTTGCGCGCGCACTCGTTCTTGCATTCGGCGCCAAACCGGTTATTATCTGCCCTTCGGACAGCGTCGAAGCCCTCCGGAAATGTGCAAGCGTCGTAGGTCTTCACGTGTATGACGATATCGATAAAGTGAAAGAGCTGCCCTTGAGCATGGGCATTGTTGCCTTTACAAAGGATCCCGCCAAGGCGGTAACCGAGCCGGACGAGATCCTGAAGAAAGCCGTCCCCTCCGCCGTCATTGCGATCGAGGCCTCCGGTGCCAACGCCCTCGGCGTTTATCACAATGCCGTCGGCAAGGATCTGTCCGATCTTCAGGCGAAGAGCGAAGCGCTATGGAACCGTTTGCGGTCGCTTGGCGTATTGAATATTGCCATCGGGGACCTCGGCAACGAAATCGGAATGGGTACAATCGGCGAGCACATCAAGAAATACGTCCCTTTCACCGCTCCCGGCGAGTGCAAATGCGGCTGCGGCGGCGGAATCCTTTCCGCATCGTCAGCCGATCACATTATCACGGCGACCTGCTCCGACTGGGGCTGCTACGGACTGATATCCGCCCTCTCCTACCTGAAAAAGGACATGGAGATCCTGCATCGCGAGGAGATGGAATCCGAGCTCATGCGCGTTGCGGCCCGAAGCGGGTTTATCGACATGACAGGCTCTCTTCTTCCCGGAATCGACGGATTTGATACGCGCATGAATGTCGGCATCGTAAGCCTGATGCGGCAGTGTACGGCATACGCGGTACGCTATTCCCACAATTCCGACCATTGGTATGCGCCTGTTCTCGAAAAGAATTTCTTTATGCTGTAAAAAGAGGATCTCATATGGAAAATCGCACAAGAATCTCCTTCACGGTTAAACCGGTGGGAGACTGCGCGGTACTGGCCGTATTCGGCGATACCGTGGATGAGGAAACAAATGCCGCGGTGGCGGTTCTGGAGCGGCTGATACGGGGTGCAGGTCTTCCGGGCGTCGGCGAGACGATCCCCGCCTTCGCCTCGCTTCTGATTCACTATGATCCGCTTGATACCGATTACCGTACCGTCGCGGATGCACTTATTGGCCTTGACATAGACTTCGGACCCAAGGGCCTTCCGGGAGGCCGCACCGTGGATATCCCCGTCTGTTACGGCGGAGAATACGGGGAGGATCTTCCCTTTGTGGCGCGCCACAGCGGTCTTACCGAAGAAGAAGTCATAACAAGACACAGCAGCCGCTCCTACCGCATTTACATGCTGGGATTTCTTCCGGGATTCCCGTATCTGGGCGGCCTTGACGAGAAGCTGTTCACCCCGAGGCTTTCGGATCCGAGAACCAAAATTCCGGCCGGTTCGGTCGGCATCGGCGGCGAACAGACCGGGATCTACCCGCTTGAATCCCCCGGCGGCTGGCAGCTGATCGGGCGGACGCCCTTGACGCTTTTCGATCCCGAAAAAGGCGGAGATCTTCCGTACCGGGCGGGCGATTTCATCCGCTTCGTACCGATCAGCGCCGAGGAATTCAAGGAGATAAAGCCCTCCGGGAAAAGGGGGCATCCGTAAATGGCCATTGAGATTCTAAAGGCGGGGCCGCTCTGTACCGTCCAGGACGGCGGCCGCATAGGTTTCCAGGCTCTCGGATACCAGGAAAGCGGGGCCATGGACAAGTACGCGATGTATTCTGCGAACATCCTCGCCGGAAACACAGAAAGCGATCGGAGCGAGGCGGTTCTGGAGATGACACTGACGGGTATAACCGCGTGTTTCGACTCGGATACCGTCATCGCATTGAGCGGCGCCGACATGAGCCCTGTGATCAACGGCAAACCGGTCCCCCGTTATGCTCCGCTCCTTGTCCGCGCCGGCGACACACTGACGATGGGAACGGCCGTAAAAGGCCTTCGCGGATACCTGGCCGTATATGGCGGCATATCGGTCCCGCTTGTGATGGGAAGCCGTTCCACCGGACTGAAAACGCGCATGGGCGGACTTAGCGGGAGAGCCCTTCAATGCGGCGATATTCTTCCCATCGGCAGAACGGCCCGCGAATCGGAGGCGCTATGGCATAGAATCCGCCCCGGGTTCCGGGGCAGGTCTCCGCTTACCGACGGCTGGGAATGGCTGCGCGGCGAAGCACCTCTTCGCCGCTGCTGGGGAGATCAGGTTATTACGCTCCTTCGTGTCGTTCCCGGACCCCAGGAAGAGGCGTTCACTGCATCGGGGCTCGAGACTTTCTCGCGCGGCGTCTATGCATTGACTCCGGATTGCAACCGCATGGCCTTAAAGCTCGACGGGCCTGTGGTCGAGACCTGTAAAGGTTCTGATATTCTCTCCGACGGCATCGTCGACGGCTCCGTACAGGTCTCCTCCAAAGGACTCCCGATCATCATGACGGCCGACCACCAGACCACCGGCGGATATGCCAAGATCGGCACGGTGATCCGCGCCGACCTCCCTGCTGCGGCCCAGCTGAAGCCCGGTGACCGTGTCGGTTTCCGCTTTGTCACGCCGGAAACGGGAATCCTCGCCTGGCGCAGTGCCGGTCACGAACTAAAAAAACTGAAGGAGCGTATAAGAAAATGAATGGATATGATTCTCTTAAGCCTTCCGAAGTACGGTCTCTGATCCGGAAGGGTACCATCGATTTCCCGACGACCGGCATGTGCTCCGGGTACGCGCAGGGAAATCTCGTGATCCTCCCGAAGGAGCTCGCCTGGGATTTTCTGCTGTTCTGTCAGCGCAATCCCAGGAGCTGCCCCCTGCTCGAGGTCGCCGACATGGGGAGCCGCAGCTTTCCGCAGTTTGCGGCGGGCAGCGACATCGCGGCGGACATCCCGCGCTACTATGTGTACGAGAACGGAATACGCACCGGCGAATACACCGATATCAGCCGCTTTTTCACGGAAAGAACGGACCTTGTAAGCTTCCTCATCGGGTGCAGCTTCTCTTTTGAGTCTTCCCTTCTTGAAGCAGGTATTCCGGTGCGCCAGATCGAAGAGGGTGTAAACGTCCCGATGTTCAACACAAACATCCCGTGCATTCCGGCGGGTACATTTTCCGGGAATATGGTCGTCAGTATGCGCCCGATCCCGCATGCGCTCGTTCCGGCAGCCGTCAGGATCACAGCCGCAATGCCGCGCGTTCACGGCGCTCCGATCCACATCGGCTATCCGGAGGTTCTCGGTATCAAGGACCTGAGCCGGCCCGATTACGGAGATCCTGTCACGATCCGGCCGGGTGAAATACCCGTTTTCTGGCCCTGCGGTGTGACGCCGCAAGCGGTCGTTATGAACAGCAGGCCGTCGTTTGCGATCACACACGCGCCGGGGCATATGTTCATAACCGACGTAAAGAACGCGGAACTCATGCTTTAGAATCCGGACCGCTAAAGAGCGGCTCCCCAAAATACGATCGGAAAGAGGATAAAATTATGCCTTCCATCGACTTGAACTGTGATTTGGGTGAAAGCTTCGGAACCTATACGATCGGCATGGATGAAGAAGTCATACCGAGCATCACCTCCGCCAACATTGCGTGCGGCTACCATGCCGGCGATCCAATCGTCATGTCCAGAACCGTCGCTCTCTGCAAGCGATACGGGGTTCACGCCGGCGCCCATCCGGGATTCCCGGATCTGATCGGCTTCGGCCGGCGGAATATGGCGAGCTCCCCCGCCGAAGCCAAAGCGTATGTCCAGTATCAGATCGGCGCATTAAAAGCGTTCTGCGACAGCGCCTCCGTCCCGCTCAGACACGTCAAGCCCCACGGCGCGCTCTATAACATGGCCGGGAAAGATTATGCGCTGGCCAAAGCGATCTGCGAAGGAATCTATTCGATCGACCGGAACCTGGTCCTTCTCGCCCTCTCGGGGAGCGAGATGATCCGGGCGGCCGCGGATACCGGTCTTGCCTGTGCCAGCGAGGTTTTCGCCGACCGTGCATACCGGGCAGACGGTTCTCTTGTTCCGAGAGGACAGGAAGGCGCGATGATCGAAGACGAGGACGAGGCGATCGCACGCGTGATCCGCATGGCCGTCGAGCGGAAGGTGACCGCGATCGACGGCTCCGATATCGATCTCAAAGCCGATTCGGTGTGTGTACACGGCGACGGCTCGAAGGCGCTCGCATTTGTCGTCCGGATCCGTGCGGCGCTCGAATCGGCCGGGGTGACAGTTAAGGCCTTCTAGTACAAAGAATCGCAAATAACCAGACTTAATATGAGGACTTTAATAAAAATGAAGGCATCAAATGATTTATGAGGTATTTCCATTATGGCTGATGCGCGGTCTTTGAAATTATCCGATAGCGACCGTACCTATCTGAAGTCCGTGACACGTGCAAGAACCATGCAAGCGCAGACAGTTAGCCGTGCAAAAATACTGCTATTAAAAGCAGACGGGGAATCTGTTGACGCGATCGCTGACAAGCTTGACTTGAATCATAACAGGGTCCTCCTATGTCTCCTACAACACATGGAAGACGGTGTTGAAAATGCCTTGACGGATGCGCCGGGACGAGGCCGTAACATCGATATTTTTGATGTCTCTTTTGGTATGTTATCCGGCCTCTGCAAACTACACGCCCGTTCGAGAATTACACACCAAATCAAGCTTATTCCCATTTTGGTGTGTA
>CAZTXQ010000061.1:0-2845 GCA_964617375.1 uncultured Mageeibacillus sp.
GGATAAACGCTGAAGGCATCTAAGTGTGAAGCCAGCTTCAAGATGAGATTTCCCTCAGAAATGGTAAGGCCCCTGGAAGACTACCAGTTGATAGGCCGGAAGTGTAAGCATAGAAATATGTTCAGCGGACCGGTACTAATGGCCGAGGACTTGACCACAAGTTACAAGTTCTCTGACTTAAGTCAGTGATCTAAAATACAATGGTAAGATCCTCTCTAACAAAACTCTTTGATTCGTCTTGATGAACATCTTTCTCTAGGCAGTCTTGAGGGCGCAGTCCGAAGCAATTCGGATTACAAACCTCAACCATTCCGGTGATAATTACCGAGAGGCCACACCTGTTCCCATCCCGAACACAGTAGTTAAGCTCTCTGGTGTCAACAATACTTGGCTGGTAACGGCCCGGGAAGATAGATATTGCCGGATTTTACGGAAGCCTTCAGTTCATGAACTGAAGGCTTTCTTTTTTTGTTATTTGACGTTGCAGACGAAAGATAAATGGTATAATTACACTAGCCATTTTTGATAAACGGCTGAATTATTTTGTTTCCTTTTCTTTATGATAAGAATTTCATTACAAATGATGGGAGATTCCTTATGAGTGCAAAGATCCTGATCGTGGATGACGAGCCGAATATTGTCGATATTCTGAAAGCGAATCTGGAGCGCGAGGGCTACGCGACAATTACCGCAACAGATGGCGCTACCGGGCTCGAGATGGGTATCTCCATGAAGCCGGATCTTATTCTTCTTGACTGTATGCTCCCGAGAATGGACGGATTCGACGTTTGCAGGAAGCTTCGGCTTCAGACCAATATTCCGATTCTTATGCTGACCGCCAAGAGCGAAGAGATTGACAAGGTTCTGGGTTTGGAGCTCGGTGCGGACGATTATATTACGAAGCCGTTCAGCGTCCGTGAGGTTCTCGCGCGCGTCAAGGCTCAATTGAGAAGAATGAGCCTTGCGGAGAGCGAGATATCGGACAACAGTAAGATGCTGAAATTCGGAGAACTCGAGATCGACACCGACGCATATCAGGTGCGCCGCGCCGGCAATGTTCTGGAACTGACACTGCGCGAATTCGAATTGGTTCGTTTTCTTGCGCAGAATGCAGGGCAGGTCTTTTCGCGCGAGGCCCTTCTTGAGAAGGTCTGGGGTTATGAGTATTACGGCGATGTCCGTACGGTAGATGTTACCGTGAGACGGACAAGAGAGAAGCTGGAACCGGATCAGAGCAACTATCGGTACATTTTGACAAAACGGGGAGTCGGCTACTACTTTGATAAGAGTCAGGCCTGAGTGATACGATGCCGATGGACTTTATTTCGACTATTTATCTGACGGCCGATGTTACGACCGCAGGATTTTGGGCGCATGTAGGCGAGTCTCCGCTGCTGACCGCTATTCTCGTAATAAGCGGTATTATTATAGGACTATTTATTGGATTTCTCTATTCCGTCGCGAAAACGCGTTTTTCGAAAACGGAAGCAGACCGGAAATTGAGAAGAATTGTCGCTAATTTCGAACAGGAAAAAGATGCTTCCGAAACGATCCTACGCGAACTGCAGGTCGGTATTTTGGCGTACGGCGGTGACGGACGTATGATTTCCGTGAACCCGTCGGCGAGTGCGAATCTCGGTACGGAGGATATCCCGAAGACTTTTCAGGCTTTTCTCAATAAATACGGCACTGACAACGGCATCCAGGCGGCATTTGTTCTTCAGACACCGAACATTACGGGTCTTGTAAATGTCGGCGAACGCACGATTAAGCTGCGTCTGACGCAGTCGCAGCTTCCTGCTTTTCATAAGCCGAGCTGGATTATCATCATTCAGGACATCACGGAGCAGGAACGCGAGGAGAAGCAGCGAAAGGATTTCGTGGCGAATGTCTCACATGAGCTGAAGACGCCTTTGACGACGATTTCGGCCTATTCCGAAACGCTTCTCGACTGGGGCCTCGAAGGCAAGCCGCTTCCCGATGTGCGAAACGATATCGTGCGGATTCATGACGACGCGGTCCGTATGGATTCGCTTGTGCAGAATCTTCTTTTGCTGTCGTCGATCGACAGCCGCGGAATACGTCCCAAAATGTCTCAGTACGACATTGTGTATGTCATGAAGCAGGTTGTAAACCGTATGCAGGTTCAGGCGGTCGAGAAGGAAATTCAGCTCGAATCGTCTGTTCTGTCAATCATTCCGCCGGTTTTCGGTGACGCGTCTGCCATCGACCGCATCGTCACCAACCTTGTGTCGAACGGCATCAAGTACACGGATGTGCGCGGCTATGTCAGCGTTTCGATCCAATTGACGAATGACTATATTTCCATGAAGGTTGCCGACAACGGAATGGGCGTCGCGAAGGATAATCTCACACGACTCTTCAACCGTTTTTACAGGGTCGATTCGACCGGCTCGCGAAAATACGGCGGAACCGGTCTTGGACTCTCGATCGCCAAGGAGCTTACCGAGATTCAGGGCGGTACCATTACGGTAGCAAGTGTCCTCGGCAAAGGGACCGAATTTGTTGTTACCATTCCGAAGGCGGAGAAATTGTACCGTGATACGCTGACGGCGATTTTCGACGGGACTCCGCGCCATGAAATTGTCTATGAGAACGCGCAGGCGTTTCTTATGCAGGCTGCGGAAGAGATCGATATCCCGGTTCATGATTTGTCCGAACTTAAGCCGGAACAGATCGAGGACTTGCTGTCCTACCTGCTTGCTATACCGGATCGCGATGAGCTTGAGTATCCAATCGTTTCGCCTGCGGATCTTCTGCCTGCCAGATATGAAGCTGAGAGGCGCACGCGCCGGATCCGCGAACAGACAGAGCCGAATCCGTC
>CAZTXQ010000061.1:2945-7800 GCA_964617375.1 uncultured Mageeibacillus sp.
GACACCGGCAGCCGCACCGTCGGGAGCCGTTCCCAAGGATGGCGGACGGACCGGAAGATCGAAGTCCGCGCGGGACGCGAATGTTTTTACAATTGAACAGTTACAGACGGAAAGCCTTAAGGGGGAGAACCATGCCTAGTTATCAAATTACCGGAGGAGAGAGACTTACCGGGGAGGTCTCGATCAGCGGAAGCAAGAATGCCGTTCTAGGTATTCTGGCCGCGGCAATGATGCTTGACGGACCTTGTATTCTCGAAAACGTACCGGATATCGCCGACGTACGCGCCATGCTCGAAATCTGCGAGACACTCGGTGCTGTTATTACACCGTTGGATGACGGAATGTTTAAGATTGATCCCACGACGATCAACACATACGAAGCGACGCACGAGAAGGTCAAGAACATAAGAGCGTCCTACTATCTGCTCGGAGCGCTTCTGGCCCGATACAGAAAGGCGACGATGCACATGCCCGGCGGCTGCAATTTTGGCACGCGGCCGATTGACCTGCATCTCAAGGGTTTTGCGAAGCTCGGAGCGAAGGGCACAGATCTTTCGGCTATCCGCAACGGCATTATCCGGATTGAGGCAGAACGCCTTGTCGGAACGCATATTTTTCTCGATGTCGTCAGCGTAGGCGCCACGATCAATATCATGCTTGCCGCGACCAAAGCGATCGGATGGACGACGATTGAGAATGCGGCCAAAGAACCGCATATTGTCGACGTCGCGAACTTCCTGAACTCGATGGGTGCCAACATTAAGGGCGCTGGTACGGATACGATCCGTATCATGGGCGTCCCGGTCCTGCCGGGCGGCTTCTCCTATTCGATTATCCCCGACCAGATTGAGGCCGGAACCTATATGATCGCAGCGGCCGTTACGCGCGGCGACGTGACGGTCAAGAACCTGATTCCCAAACACATGGAGCCCCTGTCGGTTAAGATGGTCGAGATGGGCTTTGATATCGAGGAGAACGACGACTCGATCCGCGTCTCGATACCGGAGGGAAGAGCCGTCATGCCCGTCAATTTCAAGACGATGCCTTACCCGGGTTTCCCGACCGATCTTCAGCCTCAGGCGACCGTATTGCTCTGCATGGCCGAAGGGTTGAGCCGGATGTACGAAAATGTATGGGACAACCGTTTTCAATATGTAACGGAACTTCAGACCATGGGCGCCAACATCTCCGTGATCGACCGCATCGCGCTGGTTACGGGGCCGACGCATCTGAATGGATCGGGCGTTGTCGCGATGGATCTGCGTGCGGGAGCCGCTATGGTTCTGGCCGCACTGGCCGCGGAAGGCGTTACCGAGGTCAGCGAAGCGCAGCGTGTCGAACGCGGATATGAGAAGATTGTCGAGAAGCTTACCGCTCTCGGCGCGAAAATGATCCGCGTGGAAGACAAAGAGCCGGAGTGCCCGAAGGCCGACATGAACGGTTTCTAAGGAACCGGATCGGCCGAAAGATCAGACACCCAGAGCTTTTCCGATTGATTTGATTTGGAGATGAATGCAGTGAATCAGTGTATACAGATGATCCCGCTCTACAGCGGAAGCAGCGGAAATTCCGTTTTTATTCAGTTTGACGGAATCCGGATTCTTGTCGATGCGGGCTGCACGACGAAGTCGATTGCTACGGCACTCGAGAAGGTCGGGCAGAATGCCGCGGATATTGACGCCGTTCTGATCACGCATGATCACAGCGATCATATCAAGGGTCTTGACGTTTTTGTAAGGAAATACGGCCCTCGGATCTATGCGACGAAGGGGTCCTGGAGGCATATCCGTTATTGCGAAAAGAAGCCGCACGACCTTTTACTCGACTATGTAATCGAAGCGGGCGAGCCGTTTTTCGTGAAGGACGTGAAAGTGCTGCCGTTTTCGACGCCGCATGATGCGGATGGCTCGGTCGGTTTTCGCTTTTTCTATAAAGACAGTTCCATATCGGTCGCGACAGACTTGGGACATTTCAGCGAGGAAGTCAAGAATGCGGTCGTCGGCAGCGAAGCAATTCTGATCGAAGCCAATTATGACCGGGACATGCTCTGGAACGGCGCCTATCCGTGGCCGCTCAAGAAGCGCGTCGACGGTGATAACGGACATCTCTGCAATCTCGATTGCGCTGACGCGGTCTGTTTCTTATACAGAAACGGTACGAAGAATTTCGTTCTGGGCCACTTGAGCCAGGAAAACAATACGCCTATGACCGCGGAAAAAGCAATTGTCCGCGCGATGGAGAACATCGAAGCCATACGCGGCGAGTCGTATACCCTTCAAGTCGCCAACCGCTACTATCCGTCCGAGCCCGTAGTGCTGCGGGTGAGCGACGACGGGGAAATCCAATGAAGCTTCGGATCGTTGCCTGCGGGAAAATTCGCGAGAAATGGATGATTTCGGGGATCGACGAATATGTGAAGCGCCTTAGCCGCTACTGCGACGTCGAGATGATCGAGGTACCGGATTCGCCGGACGGACTTCCGCGGGAAACCGCTCTTGCGCGCGAGGGAGAGAAACTGCTCGCGCAGGTGAAGGACGGAACCTATGTGTGGGTTCTGGATCTGGCCGGCAAAATGTCCGGTTCCGAAGAGTTTTCAAAAGAGCTGATCAAGGCCTTTGACAAGGGCGGCGCGGAGCTGACCTGCCTGATCGGCGGCTCAAACGGCTTGGCGCCGGAGGTAATCGCGCGGGCGAATGCGAGAATCTGCCTGTCACCGATGACCTTTACGCACCAGATGACGCGATTGATCCTGCTCGAGCAGTGTTACCGTGCTTTTAAGATCGACAGGGGAGAGCCGTATCACAAGTAAGCGGCCGGATTTCGATTTGTTCTACAGTTCAGTCGTGCTATTGCCACTCCAGGACATATCATTACCCGCGAAATGGCTGATTTCCGAATTAGCGGGTAATCAATGATGAATAAACGCTTTACAGCACATTGATATACATACGAAAATGGCTGGAATCGATGATTTCGTATGTGCATCATTGATAAATAAACGCAATTCTGCTCATAGATGCACATACGACATGGCTTGATTAACAGATTTTGTAGATAATCATTGACGAATAAATAGAATTCTGCTCATTGATGCACATACGAAACCCTTATTGGAAACTCATCTCGTATGTGCATTTCGCTTTTGAGGATGAACCGGCTATATATTCTCGAATGCCAGTACATGTAATCACACGCGAAAAGCACACTAAACATTGACAAATGATCTGTTTTCCCGCCACCCTCGTTCCAAATGTCCGATTTCAGAGCCGTCGAGAGCGAATCGTCGAGAAGAACCTGTCAGGAGTGAACCGTCGAGAGCGGTGCGTTTAATCGTTGGAGAAATACAATGATTCTGAAGCCACCCTTCCTTATTCATTGAATCGGCTCGAAAAGAGATTTCTTAATGAGCAGATCATGAGGCGATATGGAAGGAAAGATAGTAGCCGATGCCATTCAAATTCTCAGGCCAGACGAATTTCTTCTCCGGGCTTCATGACGAGCTTACCCGCCGCCTTGAATTCCGCCGCCTTCTTTTCGCTGAAAAGAAGCCCCGGCGCCATATGGATCGGTGTTGAGTGGGCGGCGCCGACGATCCTGGCACAATCCGATGCCTCTACGGCGTCCATGTTAAAAACGCCGTCTGCACAGAAGAAGGCATATTCGATGTTCCTGTCGGTAAGGTCGTGCATTTCGATGATTTTTGACGTGTCGCCCGAAAAGTAACATAAGATTTCGTCGATCGTCACGAGAAACCCGACGCATTCTTTTCGCGGGTGATTCTTGTTGTACGCGGGGACGGCTTCAATGTTGATGCCCTTGATATGGAATTTATGATATTCGCCGTCTTTCAGCGCATCGAAGTTCTGAATGATTGTGCAGTCGCTCTGGTGCTTCGGTTTATTGATCAGCTTGTGATCAAGGTGCTGGTGCGTGACAAGTATGATATCCGCCTTTTCGTCATATCCTTTGCCGGCAAACGGATCGATATATACGACGACGCCGCTGTCCGATATCAAACGAAGACTTGCGTGTCCCTGATACAGTAATTTTGCCATAGTGCCCTCCGATTCTTCATAGGAATGATTCCGAAGTCACATGTAGTATATATTCATTTGCGAAATGTTTCAAAATTTTAAGAAATTTTCCATGATTACGGAACCCGTATCGGTCAGGATCGATTCGGGATGGAACTGTACGCCGAAAACCGGATATTCCCTGTGCATGATTCCCATCACGGTTTCGTCGGGTGCCGTCGCGGTTACGAGAAGGCAATCCGGTGTCGTAGCCGGATCGGCCGCGAGCGAATGGTAGCGGGCGACACCGATCGTGTCGGGCAGCCTCTCGAAGAGAGGACAGAGCATCTCACCCGAAGGCGTTTTAACAAACTGCACGGGCCTTTTCTTGCCGTGAACCAGTTCGGGCGCGTGGACGACCGTTCCACCAAATGCTTCGAAGATCGCCTGGTGCCCCAAACAGATGCCGAGGATCGGGATCTTCCCCGCGAACGCTTTGATCGCGCCAATGGAGATGCCCGCCGATGCGGGAAAACCGGGACCGGGCGATACGATGATGTGTGAGGGCTTGAGCTCCTCGATTTCATCCAAAGTGATCGCATTGTTGCGGACGACACGGATATCGGGATTCACGGCGCCTGCCAGCTGGTAGACGTTGTAAGTGAAGGAATCAAAATTGTCCAATAGCAGAATCATCTCATGCCTCCCGCGTTTTCGAGCGCCGAAAAGAGTGCGCCGGCCTTGTTCATGCTTTCGAGATACTCGGTCTCCGGAACGGAATCCGCCACGATTCCGGCCCCGGCCTGCACGTGTATTTTGCCTTTGCGAATGACCGCGGAGCG
>CAZTXQ010000061.1:7900-16832 GCA_964617375.1 uncultured Mageeibacillus sp.
GTCCCGATGGCGGAGACCTTGCCGACATCGTTTCTCGCTAAGTCGACCAGCATGTAATGCTCCGAGATTTCCTTTTCGTCTTTCAACAGCTCTTCCTCGAGGATCTTGTCCTGCGCGTCGTTATAACCGCGCGGACGCGTGCCTGCGATCGGGCAGGTCTCAATCTTTCCCTGGGTCACCCGGACGAGCATTTCCGGCGAAGAGCCTACGACAGCGGCATCTTCGAGAAGGATACAGAACATGTAGGGGGAAGGATTGACCTTCCGGAGGGCGCGGTAGACCGGCAGGGCATCGCCCCGGTAGTCCGCGGTGAAGCGCTGCGACAGGACGACCTGGAAGATGTCGCCGTCGCGGATGTAGGCCTTGGCCTTCTCGACGCTTTGGCAGAAGATCTCCTTATCGGTCTGAGAAACAAACTGAAGGGATTCGGGGTGAACCGATGCAAGCTTTGGTGCGCCACCGGCTTGGATCTCGTCGATGATCGCGCCGATTTTTGAGGCCGCCCGTGCATATTCGCCGGAACCGGAATCGGAGAAGATATTTACGATCACGGAGAGTTCGTTTTTCAGATGATCGAAAACAATCACCTCGCCCGGAGCGGAAAGGTCCAGATCGGGAAGCCCGATCGTATCCGGATTGTTGTCCGGCAGATCCTCGATATAGCGGATGAAATCGTAGGCGAAATACCCGAGAAGCCCGCAGTAGAAATGGTCGAGGTACGGGAACTTCGGCGATTCGTATTCGCGTGTCAGAGCGGCGAGCTGTTCGACCGGCGTGCGGCCCAAAAGCTCCGCAGGATACTCGCTGCCGTTCTTGACGAATAGAGTTTTTCCCTGGCCAACCGTGAACCGGAGGATCGGATTCCGGCCCATGATCGAATAACGGGCCCAGCGCTCGCCGCCGACGACACTCTCAAGAAGGAACGAATGCGGACGACATCCGAATTTCTGGAAGACCGAGATCGGCGTGAAAATGTCGCCGTTGATCTTCTGGACGATCGGTACGATACGGGCGGTTTGTGCGAGTTCCAGATATTCCTCATATGACGGATAGATCATTTCGCATCCTCCGTAAAGGTCTTTACGAAAGCACCGACGAGAGCGGCGATTTCGTCTCCGGACTTGCCCGAGGCGATCCCCTCTTCGATCCTTCGCACGATGGCCGAACCGACGATCACGCCGTCCGCGTAACCCTCGAGAGCTTTTTGCTGTTCGGGGGTGGAGACGCCGAAGCCGATGCATTTCGGAAGATCGGTCAGCTTGTTCAAGGTGTCGAAGTATTCGGCGAAATCGGTTGCGAAGGTACTCCGCTCACCTGTAACACCGAGAGATGCGACACAGTACAGGAAGCCTTTTGCCGAAGCGGTGATTTTGCGAAGGCGGTCGCCGGAGGCCGGGGTAGCCATGGCGATCATATAGATGCCGTGGGCATCCGCGGCCGGACGCGCCTCGTCCTGCTCCTCAAGCGGCAGATCCGGGACGATGACTCCGGATATCCCGGCTTCTTCGCAGGCCGAGAAAAAGCGCTCAAGCCCGTAGACGAAGATCGAATTGAAGTAGAGGAGCAGAACTACGGGAACCGTCGGGAATTCGCCCGTGACTTTTTTCGAGAGGGAAAAAACATCCTTAAGGCGGGTGCCGCTTTCAAGTGCGCGCACGTCGGCTCGCATGATCACCGGGCCGTCCGCGGACGGGTCCGAGTAGGGAACGCCGAATTCCAGAAGGTCGGCGCCGTTCTCGATCATCGATTTCGCGATCCGGTACGATGTATCAACCGACGGATCGCCGGCCGTAATAAACGGGATGAACGCTTTTTTGTCCGCGGCACGAAGGCGCCGGAACAGGAGGTCGATGCGGTTTTCCATATATTCACTCATAGTAATAAATCTCCTTTCTTTATACCAGCTGTCCGCGGTAGCGGCCGATTGCCTCGACGTCCTTGTCTCCGCGGCCCGACAGAGTCACGACAACCATGTCGTCAGGCTTGAACGAATCTTTCATCTTCCGGAGAAGCGCCACGGCGTGGGCACTTTCGATGGCCGGGATGATCCCCTCCATGCGGCTTAAGTACTCAAAGGCCGATACGGCTTCCTCATCGGTAATCGGGTAATACTCGGCACGCCCGCTCGTATGGAGATGCGCGTGCTCGGGACCGACGCCCGGATAATCGAGACCGGCCGAGATCGAGTACACGGGCGTGATCTGCCCTTCGTCGTCCTGCAGGAAAAGGGACTTCATCCCGTGGAAGACGCCGGTCGAACCGCCGGCGATCGTCGCGGCATGACGGCCGGTCTCGACACCTTCGCCGCCGGCTTCCGCGCCGATCAGGCGGACGTCTGTATCGTCGATAAACGGATAGAAGGTCCCCATCGCATTGCTGCCGCCGCCGACGCACGCGAAAAGCGCACTCGGGAGCCGGCCGTATTTTTCGAGCATTTCGGCGCGAATCTCGTCGCCGATCACCCTTTGGAAATCGCGGACGATTTCAGGGTAGGGGTGGGGGCCTACGACCGATCCGACGACATAGTATGTGTCACTGACGCGCCTTGACCATTCGCGGAGCGCCTCGCTCGTCGCATCCTTTAAGGTTGCCGTCCCGTCCTTTA
This sequence comes from uncultured Mageeibacillus sp., assembly GCA_964617375.1. Lineage (GTDB taxonomy): Bacteria > Bacillota > Clostridia > Saccharofermentanales > Saccharofermentanaceae > Firm-13. The sequence continues at coordinate 10,506 of CAZTXQ010000061.1, forward strand.
CGGTATGGACGGTCGCGCCCAGAAGCTCCATGCGGTATACGTTCAAAGATTGCCTCTTCGTATCTTCCTCGCCCATGAATACGTCACAGGACATCCCGAAAAGCGCCGCTGCCGTAGCCGTCGCGACGCCGTGCTGACCGGCGCCCGTCTCGGCGATGACCCGGGTCCTGCCCATGCGCTTAGCGAGGAGCACCTGCCCCAGGACGTTGTTGATCTTGTGAGCTCCGGTGTGATTCAGATCCTCGCGCTTCAGGAATACCTGCATGCCGAGATCTGCGGAAAGGCGCTCGGCGCGATAGAGAAGCGAGGGACGGCCGGCGTATTCCTTAAGGAGCCGCCGGAATTCTCCGACGAATTCGGGATCGGCCATCGCGTCCCGGTAGGCGGTCTCGAGTTCCTGCAAAGCGTTCATCAGGGTCTCGGCGGAATACTGACCGCCGAATTGACCGTATCTTCCTTTAGACATATAAAATCATCCTTTCTATACAGGCATCTTGGTCATGAGTTCTTTCATTTTATCTTCGACGGAGAAATCGCTGTCTCCGGCCGCGCGCATCAGAGTCTCACCGATCAGGACGGCGTGAGCGCCGCTTCTGTAACAACGGGACATATCGTCCGGAGTCACGATGCCGCTCTCCGATACGATCGTCCGGGCCTGCGGTATAAGCGGAGCCAGGCGCTCGGTTGTAGAGAGATCGACGTGAAAAGTGTGAAGGTCGCGGTTGTTGATTCCGATGATCGGTGCGGACAAATCCAGGGCCCGCATCAGCTCGTCCATTGTATGAACCTCGAGGAGAACCGATAACCCTAAGTCTTCAGCCAGCGAGAGATAATTGGCGAGAACCTGGTCGGGAAGGATCGCCGCAATCAGGAGAATTGCCGAAGCTCCGAGTATGCGCGCTTCGTAGATCTGGCTCTCGTGAATCGTGAAATCCTTGCGCAGCACGGGGAGCGTGACCTGATTCGTAACGTCCGTCAGATGGAAGTCGGAGCCGAGAAAATAGTCCTCTTCCGTCAGGACCGAGATCGCCGCGGCGCCGCCCAGCTGGTAACGTGCCGCCTGACTGCCCGGATGAAAATCCGCCGCGATAATGCCCTTTGACGGCGATGCCTTCTTGACTTCCGCGATGACGGAAAGACCCTGGCCGCGGATGGCTTTGGCGAAATTGTAGCGCGGGAGGGGCGACGCATAGGCCTTCTCCGCCAGCTCTTCTACGGTCCGGTGCTCCAGCCGCGCCTCGATGCGCCCGGCTTTTTTCGCGACGATGCGGTCGAGAATCGTGCCGGTTGCGACCGTATTCGCGAAAAGATCTCCGATGCCGTTAGTATGTTGAATATTCATTTCCTGCACTCCTTCAGAGACTCTTGATGTCGTCGCGGTTGGTGTACGCGCGAATTTCTTCGAGCTTCGCGAAAGCCTTGCCGGAATCGATCGTTTCGGCGGCGATGCGGACGGCCTCTTCGAGCGAAGAGGCTTTCTGACCGATATAAATCGTGGCGGCCGCGTTGAGAACGACGATGTCGCGATGCGCGCCCTTCTGACCCTGCAAAAGATCGAGGGAGATCTGCGCGTTCTCCTCGGGCGTGCCGCCCTGAAGGTCCTCGAGCGTGTAGACGGGGAGACCGAACTGTTCCGGCGTGATCGTGTAATTCAGGATGCGGTCGGGGAAAACTTCGCTTATATACGTGATTCCCGTGTTCGTAATCTCGTCGGAACCGTCGGCGCCATGAACAACCATGGAGTGCTTTTCGCCTAAGTTCTGCAGCGTCTTCGCGATAAACGGCATGATTGCCTCGTCATAAACGCCGAGAACCTGGCCCTTGGCGGCGGCCGGATTGGACAGCGGCCCTAAGATATTGAAGATGTTGCGGACCGCCAGCTGTCTTCGGACCGGACCGGCAAAACGCATCGCCGGATGAAACGTCGGCGCGAACATGAAGCCGAAGCCGATCTCTTCGATTGAGCGCTCGACGGCGGCCGGGGAGAGGGCGATGTTGATGCCGATTGATTCATAGAAATCGGCGCTTCCCGAACGGCTCGACACCGACCGGTTGCCGTGTTTGGCGACGCAGGCGCCGGCAGCCGCCGCAACGATCGCCGCCGTCGACGAGATGTTGAACGTGTTCGTGCCGTCTCCGCCGGTGCCGACCGGATCGACGCAGAAGTCCACTTTGGGATGGATGCGGTTCGCTTTCTCGGCTAGCGCGCGTGCGCCGCCGGTGATCTCTTCGACCGTCTCGCCTTTTACGCGAAGCGCGACGAGAAGACCCGCGATCTGTGCATCGGTCGCCTGTCCGGACATGATCTGATCGATGGCGTCATAGGCCTCCTGCTCGGTCAGGTTCTTTTTGTCGATAATGGTTTTGATGGCGTGTGTAATCTGCATACAATTTCCTGCCTTTCCCGTGCCCCTTTTCCAGAGGCGGCCTCTTGCGAGGCAAAATTCGTTCGCGGCAGAATACAAAAAAGCTCTTGTCTCTGCCATAATCTGCAGGGACAAGAGCTTGTAAAAACAACTCCTGCGGTACCACCTTGCGTTAGCCGTACGTAAAATACAGCTCACTCATATTATCGTACAACCATACGATTCTGCCGGATAACGGGCCAGATCCCCGTCGGCGCCTACTCGAAAACTCTTTCGGGCCGCCCTCGTAAGTCCATTCGCTATGTTCCGCCATACCGCAATTTCACCGCCTGCGGATCTCTTTGATCTTGGAATCATAGGTACTACTCTTACTCAACAGTTTGTTCTTATGTAATTAGTGCAATTGTATTCGCCGGAAAACAAAATGTCAATACGGGGAATTTGTAAGAATCTTGGACGGGAGTCGGATTGGGCGCATAATCTGTCCCGGGAGATTCGCGGTGCTCGAAAACATTGACAGAATAGGATAGGAGTCATACATTTATAAATGAGTATATTATTGGGAGACATAGTAATATGAATAAACGAAGCAGCAAAGCTATGATGATTGTTCTATTGGTATTCTTGTTATTAGCGACTGCGAATTTACTATTGTCGTTACAAGACCAAATAGTAGAACTTGAAGATTATAGAACAGCTATTACGCCGCACGACAGCAAAGAAACTGTAAAATCAGAAAGTATTTATGAGCCAATTATTAAAGTGCATGAAGCAATTCAGGTTGGAGTTGTCACGGTTTCAATAGGATTCATTGTTTTTGCAATTTATTGCATCAGGCGTAAGCTATATGGGCGTCTAGAGGTTGTAACCTTTATTTTGACTTTGATATATTGGGTGGCCGGAGTGCTTGTTAGGAACATGTAGGACATACGAGACAAAACAGCGGGTTTTTATTGGGCAGCTCGGACAGTTTGTTTGCGTAATCAAGATCTGAACATATTAAAAATGGTAGGAGGGCCGCCAATGACAAAAAGAAGAATAGCTATACTGATTTTTGTCTTTCTAAACACGTTTTGCGTTGCCTTTTCTTACTATGTTATGAAGGCTTCAGATGAGAAATGCACGGGAAGCAAGTATTATTTTAAGGTTAGCTTTGACGCGAGGATTAGCTCCGAAAACTTTTATGGTGAACTTAAAAATTCCGACGGAACATGGGGTAAAGAAGTACAAATACCAGTTCAAACGAAGGTTCATGTTACTGCAGTCAAAACGGGCGAAATGATTGGGATTGAAACACCAGTCATGGTTGAAATAGAGGGAGACAGTCAGGCCGTCTATTTGGATTTCGAGACCAGAGTTCCTATGGACGACATCGACAAATCGGCTTATGCAAAGGATCTTCTCCAGTCGAAAATGCAAGAGAATCAACAGAATATCGATTCAAAGATCAGAAACCATCTCATTATTTCGATTATTGCCGGTGTGATTCTGTTTTCTGTATTTTCCTGTGTATTTCTATTCATCGAGAAGAAGTGCACAACCGGCCGCAGATACAAATTTCTCTTCGCCTATCTATTCATTACGACAATTCAGTCACTTCTCTTGACTTGCTTTTTTTATGACTACATTGGGCATTGTAAGTGATGACAGAAATTCTAATAACGAAGTGGCCTATGAGATTGTCGGCGATCTTTATTGGGAGATATTATGAATAAACGAAGCAGCAAAGCTATGATGATTCTTCTATTGGTCTTCTTGTTGTTAGCAACTTGTTTTTTAATATGGTCGTTAGAATACCAAATAACAAGTCCTGAAAACAGGTTTATAGAAAATTTACAGGCACACGATAGCCATGAAGATATAGAATTAACATATATTTATTCGCCGATTTCTAAAGCGTATCAAGTGATACTGGCTGGAGTTGTCACGGTTTCAATAGGATTCATTGTTTTTGCAATTTATTGCAACAAGTGTAAGCTGTATGGGCGTATGGAGGTTGTAACCCTTATTTTGACGTTGGTATATTGGGCGGGAGAATTTGTTATATGGATGTAAAACATATAAGGCAAAACAGCGGGTCTATGTTGTTGACGAATCAATCACGAAGTCTTAGTCGGAAAATCCAACTTCTTTTCCAAGCGTAATTTTCCATCAACTATTGTGCTATGTCGCGGCATGGCTCATCTCGTTGGTAAGAGTTACACAGGCAATGACATGTGTGTGATCCTCCTCCCACAGGCGCATCTCATATTCACCTGCGCTTGGGAAGCCCTGTGACGGAAGATAAACTTCGATAGCGGTCGTACCGTCCGCCTCGATGGTAATGATCTCGGTATCAACCACCTGCACATCATCGATCCACCAGTCAACGATCAGATTGGTTCCTTCTGCGAACGGTCTGTCAAAATACGTGGTGATCCATATTCCGTTGTCATCGATATAATAACCGACCGTACCAAGCCAACCCGGCTCCTTGCTGTAGTGCATCCAGAATCCGTTCTCATCCGTATTTGAATACCCATATACCAGGCTTCCGTCGGTGCAGAATTCGGGGACCTGCTCGTAAACTCCTATCGCCTGATCCGGATGACCCGAAGGGCTGACGTTATCACTCTCGAAGTAACCAAAGAACTCGGGGGTCAGCGTAGCCATTATCGCTTCATATAGTTGCTCATCGATCTCGCCGATCTCATAGAGCTGTTCAGCAGCAGCAGAATAACCGCTCATTATCTGATCGAATGTGGCTCCGTGCTCAAACTCGAAAATCCCGCGGTACGGTTCCGTAATTATGTCTCCAAGTATCGTGAGCGAATCGGATGAACTGCCATTCCGGTTCACACTTACCTGCAACGTATAATCTTCCGGACTGCAGTTTGGAATGGCCTCCGTTAACGCATCATAAATAAGCGCAGACTGATCATCCCACATATCATATAGGTCCATTCCGAGATACCCACACCTTATTAGATTCATATAGTATCGGGTCCGAAAATCATCCGTACAAAAGCATTGATATAAATCATCGCTTGACGGCGCACTGCCTGTGATGGTCATGTCATAAGGATCTTTTCCATACTCTATCTCGTAATCGTGTGCCATTACGTACGACATATACGCTGCAACAAAATTCTGGACGGCCTCTTGGGTTGCTTCGCCTTCACCTCGTACGAGGACATTATCATATACTCTGTATTCTTCCGGATCCTGATCCAAGACTAAATCAGAATATCCGTACAATGCCATATCGTTCATAAATGATTTCAAATACGCTTCGGCTTCAGAAGGTAAGACGGATACAGGATCCGGCAATGCCGCAGCACCTGAAGTGACCAGTCGCACAATCTTGCGCGCAGAGGCCCTTGTGAGAAGCCACGGTCCCTCATCTTCGTCGCAAATAAACTTTAACGTTATCGTTTTCTCTTCTCTTTCCTCATATTCATCGAGGGCAGAGTAATATTCTTCTATCTTCATATAATCGGTTGCCATGTTAGAGGCAAAGACTGCCATATCAATGTAAGAGAAGGTAACATCCATCTTCGCATCTGAACCATCTTCATCAATTTCTGGTTCAGCGCACTCAGTTATCTCGGCGAGAGATATCGCATGCTCAATTACCTTGAATGTATCGGGAAGATAATCACTAAAAACCTCGACATCACTGTCGTAATCATAGTGGCTCGCAAGCTCCCCTAAAGCATCGTTATCATCTTCGGGAAGCGCATCGATAAAAGCCCCTGGTATAGCACTGATTTGCTCGGCATCCTCTTCGGCAAACGCATCGATAGCACTGGTTTGCTCGGCATCATTTCTTTTGCTGACTGTGCATCCGGTTGAAACGACCATAGTTATTATCAAGATGGTAGCTATCACTTTTTTTATATTCATAATTGCTATTTCCTCTCAAATAGTCGACATATTCGGCGATGCCATGATCTAGCGTGAAGAAAACCGTTTCGGCCCC
>CAZTXQ010000062.1:0-8963 GCA_964617375.1 uncultured Mageeibacillus sp.
TAACGATGGACAGGCAACTCCGTCAGCACCAAGACACATTACGCGGGCACAAACATGTACCATTCTTTAAATCTTTGGCACCAAGTATCGCAGAGTATGTATGTATTCCGATATCAGACCCTATTAAGCCGGATTCCGATGGTGACGCATATATAGATGGAAGGGATGAGAATCCATCACTGATGGCATCGTATTATAAAGAGTTTACTTTTTCGGAGACCGTGTGGTCTTCAGAAAAAATTCCGGTTTTCGAATCAATATATAGTATTCATGAAGCAGATTTGGCGACATGGGGATTACATCCTGAACTTGCTAAAGACCCTTCAAACTTTGCTTCATATGCTTACGCAGTCTCAGTAATTAACACCAATTTTGCTTTTTGCCCACATGCTGCTTCTGCACTTGATCACTATGTAATGGCAACAGGCACTGATTATACTATTGATGTCAAAGAATTTATTTCTGATGATCCTTATTGTAATGAACGACTATACAATGAGTCCCTTGCCAAACTAGAAGACCATATCAAATCAGTGTTGAAAGATGGAGATACTATTTGTATAGCAAGTTCGGTAGCTTTTCATTCATGTGTAAAAGAATTTCCAAAAAATATTGCAGCTGCAGATTGGCTTTTAACCCTTGGAGATGCAAGTGGAGCATTCTGTGTTATTGCTTCAAGGACAGGTAATCGTTATACTATTAATGGAACTTATTATATTGCTGATAATTATGATTTTGATAAGAATGATTACAATGCTATACTTCCAGGTCTCACGAACGATGCCATGTTCAAACTTCATAGTGCGGGTGTAGCACAAGCCTTCTGTATTCATGGTGAAATGGAAATGAATTATGTGTTTTGAAATTGTCGAGGATGAGAAATGATGAAAGTACGAAAAATAGATATTATTGTTGTTTCTGTCATAGTTGGACTCGTTTCATTATTTATACTTGCATTATGGATCAATTTGCGTATCTATGTCGACCAATCAAAACCTAAATTCGCTGACGATATCAGCGAAAGTGATTCAATACTACTACAGAAGGAATTTGGAATAAGGCTGCCTCCTCAAGCAGAGATAACGGCCTTGGGTTATAGCACAGATCTTATCGTTATAAGAATAGAAGGTGTTGAGAATCTTCCGTCTTTTTTGACGGATTCTATTCATTTGGATCTTGGTACAAAAGACTTGGAAGCTCTGACATATGATATTAATAATACCTTTAACAATGACAAGAGTCCATATAAAGACATGTATGGCACCGAACGTCAAACATCGTTCTTTCTTAATTCAAAATACCAGACAAATCCCACTGGTTCTGGAACCATAACCAGCTTCTTTCTTTTGGACGGTAAGCTCGTAATCGAAATTCAGAAGCCGAAAACAACCCCGGAAAATCGCGTGGCTATTATGGAAATCGTTGACGATTGAGAATAGGATCGGTGATCTGTCGACGGTTTGCCGGAGTCGATCGTAATCAGTTCCGATACTAAAAGTACAAACTTAACAAGAGCCGAAACCCGTTGTTACCCAGCGGGTTTCGGCTCTTGTTGATACCTGCTGAAAAGTCAGGACTATATTCGCAGCAAATCTCTTACTTTCCCTCGCCTGTTTCGACGTAGGCCGAGATCGCATCTCGCAGGAAGACGGCGCACCCAGGCGCGATTTTGTCGTAGTAGGCGGTGAAGCGAGGGTCGCTCACGTAGCCTTCGGCGAGGCTAGGTGCGCTTCCGGCGTTGTTGTACCCTCCTCATCCTTTTGACATGATATTGCCTTCTCTCATACGGCGGACGTTCTTGTGACGTCTCTTGCATTGTCATGCTCGAAGCACACCGATTTGCGAGAAAGTATCCCAATATTGGGACGGCAATATAATCAACTTAATCAATGTTATCGAATTATAACAAAAAAGATTGACTCAGGTTCGATTGAGTGGTAAACATACAAATGAATAGCTTATATGTGTATAAACTTGCGACTCAGTTATTCTATTTTCCTATTACTGTATAACTTGCATTTGTAGTTCAATCGCGTTCATTCTGAGGGGAGCACCTCATGAAGATTTCGAACAGAAAATTCTTATCAATCCTTATTGTTATAGCTATGTTATGCACTACGTTTTTAGGCGGCAGCGTACAGGCGGCAGACACCGGCATTACGACCGTTTTTGATAAGAATGGATTAAAGGCAGATTTCAAGGTGGACAGTCAATGGACTGGCTTTTTTAACGGAACCATAACGGTCACGAACACCGGAACACAGCCGGTAGAGGACTGGGCACTTACCTTAGACTTCCCTCACGAGATTACGAATATTTGGAACGCGGCGATCATCGAACACCAGCCTGGTGTATATACGGTCAAGAATCTGGTGTGGAATCAGGACATTCCCGTCGGGGGCAGCATAAGCTTCGGATTCACAGCTGCCGCATCCGGAGAAATCACGCGTCCAACCTTTTTTACCGTCAATACAAAAACGACTGAAGTAGCAGCGGAACGAATAAAAGTAGAATATGTTCTATACAGTGACTGGGGATCCGGGTATTCGGCGGCCTTGAAAATCACCAACCTTTCCGCGACAACAATAGAAGACTGGACCATTGATTTCGATTTTACACGAAGCATTGGTAATCTTTCCTGCGGGAAAATAGTCGCGCAAAGCGGAACACATTACACCCTTCAAAATGATGGTTACACACAGAATCTTTCGGCCGGGCAAACCATTCAGCTGGGTCTTGGAGGAACCGGCGGTGTTGCAGCCGATGCACCGACAAACTGTGTTGTTAAGCAGATCGTACCCGGGTTTGACTTGGTTTCCGATACAGATGGAGATCTGGTATTGGACTGGATCGAGATTTGTGTGAACGGAACAGATCCGTTAGTACCGGGGGGAGCCACTCCGACACCGACGCCTGTCGAAGTTACGCCTACGCCGACAGAGCCCACACCGACGACAGTGGAGCCGTCACCGACACCCGTTGAACCAACACCGACGACGGTGGAACCGTCACCTACACCCACACCGACGCCACCGGTGGATATGGAGACAGATTCAGATAGCGACTTAGTCCCGGATTACTATGAAGATATTTTCGGAACAGATAAGAATAATCCGGATACAGACGGAGATAAATTATCCGATTATATAGAAATCATATATGGATTAGATCCATTAACAGATGACAGTAACGGAGATTTCGATGAAGACGGTCTTACAAACGGGGAAGAATCGTATTTGGGAACGTACTTCTGGGCGTCTGATTCGGATCTAGATGGTCTTTCCGATTATGATGAAGTAAGAATATATGGTACAGATCCGATGAATCCGGATTCGGATCAAGACGGATTGTCTGATGGTGATGAAGCAGCAATTGGAAAGAATCCTAACGATCCCTCAGACGCAGCTATAAAACTGGAACAAACAGTAACTCTGGATATAGTAAACGCTGAAGATGCAGGTGTGCAGCAAGTGTCTGTCAAAGCTTCTCTTCCAGGATTAATCGATAAAACGATTACAATTCGTGACGTGTACAAGGTTGATTATTACACAACCGATGTATACGGAAGAATTGGGAGCCCCGTATCTTTTGAAAGTGCTGAAGAATTTGATGAAGCAACAATAACATTTTCATACGATGAGGACTCTCTCGGGGATGCGGCGGAAGAAAACCTCGGGGTGCTTTGGTACGACGAAGCAAACGGAGGATATATTCTTCAGGAGCAGGCGGTAGTAGATACGGAAGCAAACACAATTACATTAACCGTAAATCACTTCAGTACATATTTGGTCGTTAACAAGGATATGTGGAATAATCCGGTATTTCCTGATACATCAAATAATATGTATATCGCTCATTATACAGGCAAATGTTATGTTCATCATTGGTACCCAATAGATTCAGTTGATAAAAATTTCGTTGAAGGAGATCATTATGCTTGGTGGGCTGTTGATAAACCGGGTGTAAAAGTTGCGACATTATACAAAAGTATAGAATATTCATATGACAATGGTTATGAGCACGTCTATGATTGTACATATGATTGGCTGATGGCGGATCAAACAGATAATGACAAAGATGGCTTGTATGACTGGCTTGAAACAAAGGGAATCATGGCAACGAATGGAAGAGTATACTACACAGATGCAGGCTCTGGTGATGGAGACACAGATGGTGTTTCTGACTTAGTTGAACAAGGAATAATTTACAAAATTGTCTGTGGATTTGATGGAACAAGATACATATATTTGGATGGTGAATGTGTATACGAATCAAAAGAAGCAGAAATGTCTGTCATGTCAAAATACTTAATTCTTAAACAGCGCGTTGATGATCTGTTGCCAGGTCAAGTAAGGTGTATATCTATTCCGAAATCAGATCCGAATATTCCGGATTCCGATAATGACACGTATACGGATGGTTATGATGCAAATCCCTTAACCCAAGCTTTGGATTATGAAATTTTTTCTTTTTCAGAAACCGAATGGGATTCTGAAAACGTACCTGATTTTATATCATTAGCGGTAAAGCGGGCTGAAAATTTGTCAACCTGGGGGCAACATCCGGAACTTTTGGATGTTGATTCTTTGATGGGGCAGACATATGCTAATGAGATGGAGCAGACATATACTTGGGCTAAAACCCTTGCGCAAATCGCTTTTCTCGCAGTCCCAGACGGTTCTCTTATGCTTGATCACTACCTTGAAGCATCGGGAACAGACTATAACATCAGCGTTCCTAACCTTCTCGATAATTCGACATATGCGGATGAACAATATAGATTATATAGTTCTAAAATCATGGAGCATATCAAGTCTGTTTTGAAAGATGGTGACACAATATGCATTGTTAGCCGTGTACCATTTAACTCGTGTTTAAATGAAGTTTCTTTAGAAAAAATGGATTTAAATTGGTTAGTAGGGCTTGGAGAAGCGAATGGAGCATTTTGTGTTATTGCGTCAAGAACAGGTGATAGCTATACTGTGAATGGTACATACTTTGTAGCTGATACCTATGATTTTGAGGAAGATGATATGAGAATCATAATTCCAGGTCTCATAAATGACAATTTGTTCAAACTTCATAGTGCGGGTGTAGCGCAAGCGTACTATGTATATGGAGAAATGGAAATAGAATATCATTTTTACATTTAAGAAGAAGAGAAAGAACGAGTCTATGCTGCTATTTATAATATATCAAGCTGCAAGAGAAATTGTGATTGACAAAACAAATACCCCGAATTAGGAGAAGTCATGAAAAAAATAATTAGACTGGATCAAATCATAATAATCAGTATCGGCTTACTTTCTATTTTGTTTATAGTGATTTGGGTCAATCGGTATATTGATGACTCCAAATTAAAAATTACGGATGATATCCGTGCAAGCGACACGACATTGTTGCAAAAGGAATTCAGCATAGATTTGCCTGCACAAGCGCAGATAACAGCCTTGGGTTTTAGCTACGACCTTATTGTTATTAGAATTGAAGGAATTGACGACCTGCCTGCTTTTTTGACGGATACCATTCATCTGGAACTTGATGCAAATGAAATGCAGACAGTAACAGATAATGTCTATTATGGTGTCGAACATGATGCGAGTCCGGAGAAGGATATGTATGGCATCAAACACAAAGCGTTTCTCTTATACACTTCAAATTACCAGACAGATCCAATCCATCGTGGCATAATGGCAACCTTCTTTCTCATAGATGGGAAGCTCGCCGTCGAGATTAGCAAACCTGACACAACATCGGAGAATCGAGAGGCCATTAAGGAAATCGTTGGAGCTTGAGGATTTTATGCATCTTTTGCGATGGTTCACCGGAGTTGATCCTTATTAATTCGAAGAAAAGAACATACAATTTACCAAGAGCCGAAATCCGTTCTCTCCCCATCGGATATGTATGGCATCGACCACCAGACAGCGTTCATCATTACATCTGAGTACTCGTCATGTCGCCTTGATAGCAATACTACAGTACACTTTTTCTCCTGGACGATAAACTTACAATTGAGATAACGAAACGATACTATACTTCTGAGAATCCGGCAGCACTAAGGGATATTGCAGTCAACCCTCACCAGCGTCTTCGCTTCGCAGGTATTTGCTTTCAGTCTCTTCATAGCGTCAATCTTGCCTCCGTCATCCTGCCGGTCGCTATCGCGTTCTACGTCGGCAAATACCCCGAATTAGGAGAAGTCATGAAAAAAATAATTAGACTGGATCAAATCATAATAATCAGTATCGGCTTACTTTCTATTTTGTTTATAGTGATTTGGGTCAATCGGTATATTGATGACTCCAAATTAAAAATTACGGATGATATCCGTGCAAGCGACACGACATTGTTGCAAAAGGAATTCAGCATAGATTTGCCTGCACAAGCACAGATAACAGCCTTGGGTTATAGCACCGACCTTATTGTTATTAGAATTGAAGGTGTTGATGATCTGCCTACTTTCTTGAGGGATACTATTCATTTGGAACTTGATGTAGAGAATTCAGAATCATTAGCTGAAGGTATTTATAGCAGGATAGAGGCCTGTAATAGTTCCCGTGAAGATATGTACGGAACCAACCGTTCCGCATGGTCCTTTCTGAATTCTAATTACCAGACCAATCCTATTGATTCCAGCACAATCACAAGTTTTTTTCTTATTGACGATAAGCTCGTAATCGAGATCAGCAAATCTCGCACAACATCGGAGAACCGTGAGGCCATTAAGGAAATCGTTGGAGCTTGAGGATTTTATGCATCTTTTTGCGATGGTTCACCGGAGTTGAAGTGCGAACGTTCTTTTGGTCGTAATACGATATGTTTTACCAGGGGCGTCTTGCTACGACGAAATTCGATTCCCAGAAGTTGGTGAAGCAGGATCTCTGAACAACCTGGCCGTTGGAAGAGGAAGCGTCGATCATTTCGCCGCCGCCTACATAAATACCGGTGTGTCCGACTGCCTTGCCGTTGGTGCTGAAGAACAGGACATCACCGATCTGAAGGTCGCTCATCGAAGTGATTTTCTCCCAGTCGTCCACCTGCGAATAACCGGCTGCATTATAACGGCCGCGCGAGGAACCGGCCTCTTTGAGACAGTAATAGACAAGTCCGGAACAGTCGAACGAGCTGGGTCCGACGGCACCTGCGACATACGGGTCGCCTAACTGATTGGCGGCGACTTCCAGGAATGTTTCGACATTGGCCCTGCGGACCGCTTCCTTTTCTTTCGATGCGCTCTCTACGGCTTTGGGAGAATAGATGAGCGACAGAGTCTCTACGCCGGTCTTGCCGTCTACCGAGATGCCGTTTCGCTCCTGAAAGGCGGTGACGGCGGCTTCGGTCTCCGTTCCGTAATAGCCGGTCGCCTGACTTAAGTATCCAAGTTCGACGAGCTGCCACTGCAGGCTGTCGACATCGGAACCCCTGGTGCCGGTCAGCAGCATGTATTTCTGCGCCTGATCGGAGAACAGCATGTCCAGAGTAGCCGGTCCTGCAATTCCATCCTGATCCAGATTATGCTGACGCTGAAAAAGTTCGACGGCGTACTGTGTCGCCGGTCCGTAGAGCTTGGTCGATTCGTCAAGCGCCAGATAGTTCAGATCCATAAGCCTCTCCTGAAGCTCCTGAACACGGTCACTCTCATCACCGGGTTTCAAAGTCGGGTCCGGTGTCGGCGTCGGTGTGAAAGTCGGTGTAGGGGTAGGGGTGGATGTCGGTGCAGGCGTAAGTGTCACGATAGCCGTGCCGTTAACCATTCCGGATTCATCCGGAAGATTCTGGGCGGCAGCCGCGCTGCGCGATAGAAGGATGCCCGCTACAAGGAGAACGGTAACACCCGATATAACACTTAAAATAATGATTCGGTTTCTCCGCTTAATATGAAAAAGGGGTTCGGCTATTCGGTCAAATCTCTTCATCAACTCGGAATTCATTATTTTCTGAAAAAACTCTTTCATTCATACCTCGTCTTTTTATGTCTGTCTTATAATCCCACTAATTTTATACGATACTATAGATGAATTACAACACCATCATCATTTCTGCCTCAATTTGACAACATTTCGGCTACAATTTGATAACGTAAGCGTCGTATTTTCGGAAAAAACAGTGATATCTAAAAGATGCCTTATGTCTTTTAAGTCAAAGGAGACATTCTTTCAGCCAGAAATCCTCTTATTTTCCAATAGGAGGGACACGAAAAGCGCCTCCGCATGGCGGTGAAATGCACATCCGGATATTGGACTCATTCATCCAACACTAGGGGGGCAGACATCACCGGTCCTGCAAAGGCGCTTTCTTATTCAGAAGACATGGTCTTTTCGCGATGTAAATGATCTGTCAGAGATTTCGGGCCCGCACTTAATAGATTGCGGCAGGACCGTGCTGACCGGTGCGGATTCTCACGGTATCCAGGAGCTCATATACGAATATTTTCCCGTCGCCGTGATTTCCCGTATAAGCGGTCTTGCTGATCGCTTCCACGGTCCTTTCCGCCCATTCCTCGGAGGAAACGACGATTTCAAATTTGATCTTCGGAAGCATATTGATGTCCACTACGGTTCCTCTTACGTGATCGGGATATCCCTTTTGCTTTCCGCATCCCATAACCTGCGAGACGGTGATGCCGTGTACCTGGATTTCGTTAAGGGCCGATTTCACATCTTCAAATTTGTCTTCTCTTACAATCGCTTCTACCTTGAACATATTTTTACTCCTATCTTTGAAGACCCATCACGGGCCGGTTTGTTCGGTATTTCCTCAGTCCAGTCCGTTGAACGCGGGATACGCGCTCTCACCGTGCTGCGACAGGTCAAGTCCTGCTTTTTCGGCTTCGGCTGATACGCGGAGCGGTATGAACAGGCGGATCAGCGAGGCGCACAGGAAGGTTCCGGCAACGGCTATCACGATCGTAATCGCAATACTGAGCAGCTGTGCGAGAAAAAGGCGGTAATCCCCGAATA
>CAZTXQ010000062.1:9063-16701 GCA_964617375.1 uncultured Mageeibacillus sp.
ATCGTAATCGCAATACTGAGCAGCTGTGCGAGAAAAAGGCGGTAATCCCCGAATATAAGACCATTCCATCTTGCCGCACCGATCAGAATCGCAGCCCAGATCGGGACGAAGCCTGCGCCGGGGGTAATGGCTATAAGGCCAAGAACGGCGCCTGTAGCGGCACCGACGACGGTCGGCTTCTTTTCCTTGATCATGTCGATCAGCATCCAGGAGAGCATACCGAAAGCTGCGGAGGTATTGGTCGTGACGAAGGCATGAACGGCAAGTCCGTTCGCAGCCAGTGCGCTTCCCGCATTGAAACCGAACCAACCGAACCAGAGAATCGACGCTCCGAGAATGACGAACGGGATGTTATGCGTCCTGTAAGTGACTTTTGAGAAGCCGAGTCGCTTGCCGAGCATGATCGAAAGAACGAGGCCGCTTACACCCGAGCTGATGTGTACGACGTTTCCGCCTGCAAAATCGACGGCACCTATGACAGATCCCAGAAGACCGCCCTCACCCCAGACCATATGGGCCAGAGGATAATAGACGACCAGCGACCAGAGCGCGATAAAGATCAGGAGTGCCTTGAAGTTCATACGGCCCGCCACCGATCCGGTAATCAGAGCCGGAGTGATGATCGCGAACATCATCTGGAACGCGACGAAGGCCAGGTGCGGTATGGTTGCCGAATAGGGTCCTGCCTCAAATGTAATGCCGTTCAGGCAAAACCACTTGAGAGAACCGATGAATCCGCCGTTGTTGCCGCCGAAGCTTAAGGAATAACCCGCGACGACCCACATCGCCGAAGCGAGCCCCATAATGAACAGCGAAGACATCATCGTGTTAAGGACATTTTTTCGCCTTTCCAGTCCGCCGTAAAAGAAGGCAAGACCCGGCGTCATAAAAAGCACCATTGCCGCCGCGATCAGCATGAAAGCTACATCTCCTGAATTCATGAAAAATCCTCCGTTTCATAATTGTTTTCTATCCGTCCGGAAAGCGATTAACACTTTCACCCTGCTTCAAAGATTCAAAAAAGGTGCCCGGTATGCAATACATGCATCCCGAACACCTTTGTCCCGAATCAATCATATAGAAGACGAACATAAAAAACAACGATAGCGCCGGGAACTTCCAGCGCCATCGTTGGTGTATGAAAAGATGTTATATGTTGTCCGGAAATTTGTCAAGCACCATTTCCACAAGGAAAACGAAAGAAAAATGTACGATTCAGGACATTCGTTTCCGAAGTGAACGGAATCGGGATCAAGTCCAGCCATTCCGGTGATTCAGACCGTGAGACAATAATCGTTGCATTTTGGCAATTTTAGTCCGGCGGTCACAATACTGCCGTTGGACAAGGGAGAGCAACCGTTACCGATCGCCCTCCTTGATGGGAATCAGAACCATTCGTCAATGAATAGAAGTTCAACCTACTCAAACATGATCAGATGTTGATTGAGTAGGCTTATCAATGATAAGAAACGCGCTTCGGGGAGCTGGCGCGCCTACTAAAACACGCTCAGAAGACGATTGAGTAGGCTTATCAATGATAAGAATCGCGTTTCGAGAGGCTGGCGAACCTACTCAAACATGATCAGATGTCGATTGAGTAGGCTCGTCAATGATAAAAAACGCGCTTCGGGGCACCGTCGAACCTACTCAGACACGCTCAGATGCGTATTGAGTAGGCTTATCAATGATAAGAAACGCGCTTCGGGGAGCTGGCGCGCCTACTAAAACACGCTCAGAAGACGATTGAGTAGGCTCGCAATGATAAAAAACGCGCGCCGGGGAGTCCGGCGTACCTACTCAAACGCGCTCAGATGCGGATTGAGTAGGCTCGCAATGATAAAAAACTCACGCCGGGAGGCCGGCGTACCTACTCAAACACGCTCAGATGTCGATTGAGTAGGCTCGTCAATGAAAGAAGCCAACGCAAAGCCGTTTGGAGCCCCTTTTTATATTGTCACCACCCGCCGGAATTGTGGCTTCGCCACACCGGTGTATACACCATTCGCATGCTCGGCGGATCAGTACAGGACAGGCGCCGGTAAGCATCCGTTTCGATCTTTCAGACGGGAGACAGGGACAGATCCGCAAGGCACGGCGATGCGAGAAGGCGCCTCGCATACGCCTCATCCGTCAGCCAGGAAAGCAGCTTGTCCGGCTCCATAATCAGCGGCATCCGGTCGTGAAGGCTGCTCATCGAGCTGTTGGCGTCTACGGTCAGGATAACATACGCAAAATAACGGACACCGTCCTTGTCCTCGAAGGAGGAGTAGAGCCCGCCCATATAGAGCATCGGACTCGCTTTTTCGCGAAGGAGAAATTTCTGCTTCGTGTGACCGTCTTCGTGCTCCCATTCGTAGAATCCATTCGCAGGGAGAATGCAGCGACGGTGCGCGATGCTCGAACTGAAGGTGCGTTTCTCCTCCGCCGTCTCGGCACGCGCGTTGATGATCACACCGGCGTCCTTCCATTTCGGGTAGCCCCAGCGCATGAGGACAGGTGCCGGAGCATCCTTGCCCGCGACGATGACGGGGGCTACGTTGGTCGGGAAAATTTCGCCCGTCTTCATTTCCGCACCCATAGGAGTGCCCTGGTATTTTCGGTTGAGTTCATTTAGGATTGAACGCATTTCGGCGATCGTATCATCGTCGTCAATGTAATACCGGCCGCACATAAAATTACCGCCTTTCGCGAAACCATTTCTGTCGAACCGAATAAAAGCCAACCTCCATTGATCCGAATAGAAGCCAACCTCCGTCGATCCGAATATCCGCTAAGCCTCCGTCGCTCCGGAGAATGAATGCCGCTTCACTGATGAATTCTTGTACCGGTCTCGCCCTTGATGCCGTCACGCGCTTTTTCGAGAAGGGTGATAAGTGCTGTTCGCCCTTCCTTGGAAGCCGCAAAGCGCGCTGCAGCCTGTATCTTCGGCAGCATGGAGCCCGCGGCGAAGTGGCCTTCGGAGATGTATTTTTCGGCTTCGGACACGGTCAAATCCGATAGCCATTCCTGTTCTTCTGTCCCGTAGCGGATTGCGGCCTTTTCGACCGCTGTCAGGATGATCAGGAAATCGGCGTCGAGTTCTTCGGCGAGAAGGCAGCTTGCGAAGTCCTTGTCGATTACGGCGCTGGCTCCTTTTAAGTGATTGCCCTTAAGCGTCACAGGGATACCGCCGCCGCCGCAGGCGATGACGAGCTGCCCGGAATAGAAGAGGGAGCGGATCGCGCCGATCTCGATGATTTCGACCGGCTGCGGAGACGCGACCACACGACGGTAGCCTCGGCCCGCATCTTCCTTCATGACGTATCCGTATTTTGCTTCCGCCTCGCGTGCGTGTTCCCAATTCATAAAATGGCCGATCGGTTTCGAAGGATTGAGGAAGGCCGGATCATTCTCATCGACGCGAACCTGCGTGACGATCGTCGTCACGGGAATATGATGAATGTTCCGGTTGTAAAGCTCTTCCCGGAGCGCGTTCTGCAGGTCATAACCGATATAAGCCTGGCTCATCGCGACGCAGACGGAGAGAGGCGTGTTCGGCTGTGCCGGTTCCTCGCGGGAGAGCGCGGCCATGGCGTTGCTGATCATGCCGACCTGCGGGCCGTTGCCGTGCGTGACCACCACGTCACAGCCTTCTTCGATCAGATCGACGATCGCTTTGGCGGTCGTCTGTACGGCCCGCATCTGTTCGGGAAGAGTGTTGCCGAGGGCATTGCCGCCCAATGCGAGGACGACCCGTTTCTTCTTATCCATAGGAGACCTCCGTTTACTGTCCGGACGTGCGCGTATTGTTCTTCTATATTCTTGAAAAGTAACAGCGGCTCATGCGATCCGCGGTAACGAAATGCATGAGCCGGCAGGTTCGTGGATATTTCTGATTGGCGTTACAGGAACTTGCGCTTCTCGTCCCGCTTGGCGAGTTCGCCCAAAAGAGCGGCCGGATCTTCAAACTTACTCATCATGATCATCGATGCAATGACGTACGGCTTGAAGGACGCCTGCTTGTAGAGAGGTACGCGATAGCGGTCAAATACGGAAGCCTCAACCTCGCCCTCGCGGCAGCTGACACCGGAAATGTCGGCGGGAAGGCAATGCAGATACAGGGCGTTGCCGTCCTTTGTCGTCTTCATCAATTCTTCGGTGCAGGTCCAGTCTTTATGTCCGGCGTTCTGGGCCAGAAGTTCGCCTTCGAGCTTCTTGATGCCGTCAAAGTCGTTGTTGCCGTAGAGTGTCGTGCGCTTCTCCATCGCGGCGAAGGGCGCCCAGCTCTTCGGGTAAACGATGTCGGCATTCTTGAATGCGTCTTCCATGCTTCCCGATACGCGAAAAGAACCGCCGGACTTCTCCGCGTTCTGCGCGGCGACTTCCAGGACTTCCGGCATGACTTCGTATCCCTCGGGGTGCGCGAGAACGACTTCCATACCCATGCGCGTCATCAGGCCGATGACACCCTGCGGGACGGAAAGCGGCTTGCCGTAAGAGGGGGAATAGGCCCAGGTCATCGCAAGTTTCTTGCCTTTCAGATTCTCGATGCCGCCGAATTCATGGATGATGTGGAGCATATCCGCCATGCACTGCGTCGGATGATCGATGTCGCACTGGAGGTTGACCAGCGTGGGGCGCTGCTCGAGCACTCCGTCCGCATGGCCTTCCTGAACGGCACGCGAAACTTCCTGCATATATGTGTGACCTTTGCCGATGTACATGTCGTCCCGGATGCCGATGACATCCGCCATAAAGGAAACCATGTTTGCGGTCTCCCGGATCGTCTCGCCGTGTGCGATCTGCGATTTGCCTTCGTCCAGGTCCTGCACCTCCAAACCGAGCATGTTGCAGGCAGATGCGAACGAGAAGCGCGTGCGCGTCGAATTGTCGCGGAAAATCGATATGCCGAGGCCGCTCTCGAAAACCCGGGTTGAAATATTGTTTTCGCGCATAAAACGAAGCGCGTCGGCCAATACCCAGACGGCTTCGAGCTCCTCGTCCGTCTTGTCCCAGGTGAGGAAGAAATCATTCTCGTACATTTCTTTAAAATGGAGGGATTTCAGCTTGTCGATGTAGTTATCCAGTGATTTCATATTCGGGACCTCCTCTAGTTGATGGGGATTATTTGCAGTAAAGGGAGGGAAGGGCGGCATAGACGGCGGCGCAGCGAACCAGATCTGCTTTCCAGGTCCTTTCGTTCGGCGCATGCGCCTGGGCTTCTTTGCCCGGGCCGAAACCGATGCACGGTATCCCGAAGCGCCCCATAATCGATACGCCGTTCGTCGAAAAGGTCCACTTGTCGACTTTGGGCGTGCCGTACATCGCCTGATAAGCGTCGACCATCGCGCAGGTCGCGGGATGATCGGCCGGCAGAACCCAGGTCGGGAAATAGCAGTCCGTCGGATATACAAGGTTCTTATAACTCGGCCGCTCATAGGTGTACATGCTGACCTCTGCGCCGTATTTTTTCACGGAGGGGAGGGCTGCGATCTGCTCGAGCGCCAATGTATAGGTCTCGCCGTCGGTCAGGCGGCGGTCGATGGAGATGCTGCATCCGTCGGCTACCGCGCAGCGCGAAGGCGAGGAGAAGAAAATCTCCGAGACGGTCAACGTGCCTTTGCCGAGGAAGGGATCAAAATGAAGGGTGTCATTCAAGGCTTTGACTTCGAGGAGAATATCGGCCATTTTGAAGATCGCGTTGTCGCCGCGTTCCGGAGCGGAACCATGGCAGGATATTCCTTTGACATCGACGCGGATCTCCATCCGGCCGCGCTGTCCGCGGTAGATATTCCCGTCGGTCGGCTCTGTGATGACGACGAATTCGGGCCTGATGTGATCCTCGTTGATGATGTATTGCCAGCAAAGACCGTCGCAGTCTTCCTCCTGGACCGTACCGGTTACAAGAACCGTATACTTGTCGGAGAGAAGATCTAATTCCTTCATGATTTTCGCGCCGTAAACGGAGGATACGATACCGCCGAGCTGATCGGACGTGCCGCGCCCGCCGATTTCGGTGTCGCTCTCAAAGCCTTCGTAGGGATCAAATGTCCAGTTGCTCTTGTTGCCGATACCGACCGTGTCGATGTGGGCGTCAAAGGCGATCAGCGTTTGGCCGGAACCCATAAACCCGAGAACGTTGCCCATCGGGTCGATCTCGACTTTATCAAAGCCCAATGCCCTCATCTCTTCCGCAATCCTGTTGATATGGCCTTCTTCGCCGGTGCTTTCGCCCGGAATCCGGACCAGATCGCGCAGGAATCTGGTCATATCCTTCTCATATCGGGCCGCTGATTCTTTAATTTTGTCAAAATCCATATCCATACCTCCGATGTAGTTTTTCACGAAGTTTTACTCATGTATGAGGATGACGTAAGAGAAAGAAAAAGAGTTTACTCCGACGAATTATCCCGGTGAAACGGGATAACGGGAATCACTCTTATGATAGCACAGCGGCGGTGGAAACAGAGCAGGATTTTGCGTTTGAAGGGAGGCTTTCCTCACTGAAATGCCGGTGGCCCAAGGGGCACAGACAGCGTCCCTCGGTAAGCGATTTATAATTAGCTAGACCCATAGCCTCTTTAAGATCGAATACACTCATATGGTATTTCCAGTGGAAGACAACGGGCGAATCGTTGATTTCAGCGAAATACTTGTATATTCGTTCGATCTTTCTTCTTTATCAGCCACTCTGAGCATCTGTCGCGTCAGCTTGCTGAAAAGCCTTCAACAAGGTTCAATCAGGATCCGTGTTCAGGTATAAAGATTGTGACCGCCGGAAAAAATTTACAAACTCAGGCCGCCCTGCCATAGTTGTCAGATACTCGAGTGTCTCCCTAGATGTGTGAGCTGAGATATAAGTGACAAAATGCGCCAGCTTTCCGGTTAGCGACCGGAATCGGGATCTAGTACATCCATTCCGGTGATTCAAATTGTGAGACAATACTCGTTGCATTATGGCGATTTTAGCCCGGCGGTTACAATACCGCCGACAGACAATGGAGAGCAACCGTTGCGTATTGTCCTCCTTTATGGGAATCAGAGCCATTCGTCAATGGTAAGAAACGCCCTTGGAAAGGCCGGCGAACCTACTCAAATGCACTCAGATCCTGATCGAGTAGGTTTATCAATGATAAAAAATACGCTTCGAGAGGCCGGCGTACCTACTCAAATACATTCAGATGTTGATTGAGTAGGCTCGTTATGATAAAAAACTTCACGCGCGATAATGCCCATTCGTGAAAACTGAAAAACCAAATGAATATGACCCCGCAAAGTCCCTGACGAGGAGATTGCGGGTTTTTTATATGCCGTGGCAGGCGATAGCCTTGATAGGGCCGCGAGAGTTGAGGTGATAGCCGTGTCAGGGGCGCGAGATCGGGGGTTTGGGAATCGGGGGCTTTCTGTGTGAATTTTGCTTTCTGCGAAATAATTATGCTTTCTGCGCGAATTCTACAGGGTGCTCAAGAGACTTTCGTGATAGTGGGGAGGTGAGATGCGGATTACACACCAGAATGGGAAAATGCTTAATTTGGTGTGTAATTCTCAAACGGGCGTGCAGTATGCAGAGGCCGGATTACACACCAGAATGGGAAAATACTTGGTTTGGTGTGTAATTCTCGAGCCGGTGTGTGGTACGCAGAGACGGGATTACACACC
>CAZTXQ010000063.1:0-16373 GCA_964617375.1 uncultured Mageeibacillus sp.
AAGGAAACGGAGTTTGCCGATTCTGTCGATGAAGCGGCCGGCAATAACACTGGCGGCAGAAGCCGTGATCAGGACAATACCGAGCACGATCGCATAGTTGTCGAAGCCGAGGTAGTTCTGCATATAGATGATGAAGTAAGGCATGAAGACCTGCACGGAGACCGAGAAGAGACAGAAGGTGCAGAGCGTGATATAGAGCGGCTTGTTGGCGCGGATGACCGACGGAGAGAATCCGTACAGGATGTCACGCAGGAAAGACGTGGATACCGGGGGCCTTCTCGTCTCTTTTATGAGGAAGATCGCGAGAATTCCGGAGACGGAGACAGCCACGCCGAAGATCGTGAAAAAGAGCTGCCACTGTCCGCTTCGTGTCAGCGGATCGAAAAGCCCGAAGATGATCAGCATCGAGATAAGAGGAAGGATCGAGAGGACAGACTCCGCGCGCCCGCGGTTCTCTGTGTTCGTCGTATCCGTGACATAGGCGTTGAATCCGGCATCATTCGAGGACGATCCGAAAAAGGTCATGACACAATCAAGGATAACGACGAGGATCGCGGCGGTCGCGACGGCGTTGGCATAGGGGAAAAGTCCGGCGATCAGGTCGACGCGGACGAATCCGAAAGCGAGGAGGGAGGCGCCCCAGAGAAGATTGCCGGCGACAAGGAAGATCTTGCGGCGTCCCAGCCGGTCCGAGAGGGCTCCGACGAGGAGAGTCGTGAGAGTTGCGACGATCGCACTCGCGGCGACCATCACGGCAATGTAGTCAGGGTCCGTGGAAATCGTGTTGTAAAGAAAGACATTGAAGTACATGTTCTCGATTGTCCAGGCGAATTGCCCGATCAGGCCTATAACCAGAAAAGAAGCCCAGACCCGTCCTGTCAATTTCTGCATACGGATACCTCGCTGCTGTGTGATGTTGTTTCTTTGATTTTATCATAGAGGGTTGTCGGTAACGCGATAAACATGCAACAGATCGGACATTTTTAGCTTTCGGAAGTATGGCAATGAATACAGATTGGAAAATATTCTATCATACGAGATACAAAACTTTTTCTGTTATAATAAATGGTGATAGGCAATTTCGGGAGAGATGAAAATGAAACGATTGAAGACGATGGGAATTTGTCTTCTGAACGTATATTTTTTAGGAGGTTAAGCGCGTGAAAAGAAGAAATATCTGTGTTTTAGGGATAGTCCTTACAGGGCTGCTGTTGGCGGCCGGATGTTCTTCGAGCAGTGCCGGGATAAATACATCCTCCCCGGTAGATGCGACTGCTTCCACAACTCGCGCAGCAGCGACTTCCGCTTCAACCGAAGCAGCGGCCTACTCCGTAGATGCTGCGAGATTTACCCTGACGAATGAGTCCGCAAACCTTGTAATGACGGGGGAATTGACGCCCTTTGTCTCTGTTCACGCACAGGTCATCTGTGACAGAGATCTGGATAAACCCGGAACGGGAAGTGTGGACCAGGCAATCTATAAAGAGTTCTATCCCAAAGATCTTGATCTTCTGGCGGACCCGACATGGGAGGTGACTTCCGACCAGACGGAGCACGGAAGATATGATTGGCTCGATACATGTGACCAGCGCACGGTCAACTACTTATTACCGGACGGAAGAACGGTCGATATGGGTAATTATTTTGACATAATTTATATGACCGATCATACAATACCCTTTGATTGTGTTCCGGAGCGTATACCATGGTATTCAAATCCGTATCATTTAGGCACCGAGGAATTCTCATTTGCAACCGGGAAGGACGCATTTATAGTGCTTCAGAATCTTGTTGGGCCGCTCGGGGTTACGCTGTCCCCGCTCTATTCGATAGATTATATTACGCCGGAGAGTTTGGACACCGTAAACAGAGTTATGCTTGCAGAGGGACAGGATGTTCCGGATAAGACCTGGACGGATGCGGATAGCACATATCGGATCGCCGCAACACAGGATTGGAATGGCCTTCCGATTCGTTCAGACGAGAAAGCGGGTTTTGTTTTTGACGGAGAGAACCTCCTGGGTGATGCATATCATGGTACCGGTTCATCTCATATTGATTTTATGATGAATGCGCAGGGCGTCTCGTTTCTTAGCGTATATGACGTATTTGAATGTAAAAGCAAGGGCGAAGAAGTCGAACTGATGTCTGTTTGGGATGCCTTGCGGGCACTTCAGACACAAATAAACAACCCTGCATATGAAAGGGAAATTCTTTATGATGACTCCATTAAGAAAACACAAATGGAAATAGACCAGATCGAGCTCTGTTATCTGCCGGTTAATCTCTCCACTCTGAACGATGAGAAACCGGGAGCGGGTTTCACAGAAGGGCTAACAGAGACAGAGGACGGTCAGCCGACGTTCCCTTTTGAAATGATTCCGTGCTGGACGTTCCGGTTAATTTACACTTCTATGTTCGGCTCAACGGAATATTTGACCTGCGCGGTGAATGCAACAACCGGAGAATACATGCTTATGACACAAAATTTTCCTGTTATTTAGATCAAATGGAAATGAAATAACAATTGGAGTGATATATGAAAAAAAGAAACTCATTGGGTCTGATTCTAGTGTTGACGGGTTCGCTTCTGTTAGCTTCCTCATGCAGTACAGCCGTGGGAACGAAGAAAGAAGCGCAGGCGTGGGCCGTTCAGCGGGAAAGCGCTTACTTCGAAACGAAAATGCTGAATATTGACTCATCGACTGCGGATCAGGGTCTCATATACCGATTGACGGATTCCTGTGCCTCGGAGGATCAGATCGCACTCCTTCTTACATACTGCAAGGCTAATTCGACGGATCGAGTAGAGGATGTGGTAGTCTTGATGGATTCCGAAGGCGCGGAGTTGTCACGCATATCGTTGGCACAGGCTGTGCAGGGTTTCAAACCTACGGCGATGGAATATATGGCGGATCAATCATTGGCGGTGTTGGGTACAACGGAAGCAGGCGCCTCGGAAATTCTTCTTTTTTCCGAATCCGACGGAACAATTTCCCGGACCATACTATTAACAGATATATCGTTTTATATTTCAGATTTCTCGCCGATCCCAAACGGATGGGTTCTTCTCGGCTACAACGATATAGCCTTAACAGATGATACCGGGAAAGCATACTTTACTGAACCGCTGGAGATGTCGTCTGTTTCCAGTCTTATAGTGGGTGAGAACAGCGTGCGTCTTCTGGGATATATCAATGATAGTGTGATAACACTGGAAACGATTCAAATGGATCAACAAACGGTTACAACGGTGACTGATTCGCAGATCCCTTTTATGGATGAGGTGGATCTTTTTAGATTCTCATGGCAGGGCGGATATGCAAACAACGAACAGGCAGGAGTATACAAATTCGATTTTGATAAGGGAACGGTATGCGAAATTGCCGACTGGAATCGTATTGACCTGCCACCGACTTCGAGTCAGGGCACGTCCGAGTTGTCTGTCTTGAACGATGATACCTTGATTCGGAATGAATTTTCGATAGACGGGACAAGCAGTGACAAACTGATTCTCCTAAAGCATCGTGACGCTGATCCCAATACAAACAAGAAAGTCATAACGATTGGAGGATACTCTGCACGCACCGCTTTGATGGAACAGGCTATCTACCGGTACAACACAGGCGATCATGACTATCGTGTCCAGCTGGTTGACTATTACGATGTGTATCCAATTGGAGGAGATGCGACAGAGCTTGCGCAGGCCAATACCGGGATGATCAACGACATGAGCAACGGCAAAGGCGACGATATGTATACAGGACTTGAAATGGATTATGATGCATGGGGAAGAAACGGATTGCTTATGGATCTATCTGCGTTTCTGGCAGAGGATCCTAATATTTCCATGGATAATTACTTGCCGATTCTGACCGATACATCAGGAAACGACGGAGAGCTGTACAAAGTATTCCCGGCATTTTCAATCTATGGATATGTCGGATACCAGGATGCAATCGGGAAAGATAGGGATCTTACCGTCAGCCGAATACTTGATCTGTCAAAGACTTTGCAGTCTGATCAGAATATGTTTCCGCCGGTCTTTCGTGAAAACTTAGGGATTGGCGCATTGCTTTATCGTTTTGACAGTTATCTTACGGACGACGGTTTTTCAATATCAGAAAAAGATTTTACAGATGTTCTCAACTATGCGAATTCTTTCGGTTTCAGCGACATTACCTCCGTGCAAAACATGAATGTTGGACAGGCTTATGTAACAGGTCAATTACTGTTTCAGGAAGCGACAATCGGTTCACCGATGGATTACTGGAGACTCGAACAAAGCGGAACATCGGAGATGGTATATTACGGAGTTCCTTCCGTATACGACAGTGCCCGGATTTGTTTCCCGGATACGATGATTGGCATCTCGGCAGGAACCGAGGCACCGGAGGCATGCAGAGAATTTCTGGAGGTTCTATTGTCGGAAGAAGTTCAGGACGCGGCTGTTCAAAATGGAAAAATCCCCGTTCTGAAGAGCGCTTTTGAGAATCAGATAACACAAGCAATGACACCGGGAGAGGGCAAGGATGCACCCAAGCCTATGACGGAAGAATCCGCGCAGCGTTATCGGGAGAGTGTCAATTCCCTCAACTGTTTTATGAATATAAACATTAATCTATGGTGCATTTTTAGGGATGAAATACAATCCAATCTTATAGAGGGTAAGAGTATTTCGGATGCAAGGGGAATCATGTTAAATCGTGTGAACACATATATTGATGAAGGTAAAAGTTAAGGAAGGGGACAACCAGCCGGCCACGTGATTCATAGCCGAACGTTGGCCGATTTCTGCGTACCTGTTCCGCAGAGAGTCTCTTATCAAGAAGAAATCGGAATATAGACATCAGTCTCACAGTATGTTGTGGAACAGCTGCGAAGATCCATTCGTTCAAAATGGTACGGAGCCGATTGTGCGTGATTCGTGTAGGGGTACCAGTTCTGATCAATAAGATCATAGAGCGCGCCAAGATTCTGCATCGACAACTGCTCGGGCGCGTGAAAACCGATATACCGGAATACGGCATAGGTCTGTGTCGGAAGAGTACGGCAGAAGAGCGGCGCCGGAAGAGGCTGTTCATGGGCAATTTCCACGCAGGGCATATAGTAGTTTGCGATCTCGGGAATCTCGCCGTATGTGGATATACCATAGTAAATGTGATCCTTGATCCGATCCGGGATCTTTTCGCGCAGATGCGTATGAAAATGCAGGGCAAGTGTATTGGCCGTAATCTTTTCGAGATTCTCCCGGTGATTGATGAGCTCTTCCACACCGGCTACACAGAATGCAGGCAAAACAGAGTATCGCGGACTCAGGAGCACGCCCTGCGGCAGATCATAAATGAGGCCGCAGTCCAGCCGCTGATCGATGGGAATCTCCATTCTTTTCCGGCGGAATTCGGTCGGGGGCAGGCCGAAACGGCGCTTGAAGGCGCGCTGGTAGGACTGCTCGTATTCGAACTGATATTCTTCCGCGATGTCGATGATTTTGAGGTCGGTCTCAAGAAGCTCGGTGATGCTCGACGAGAGTCTCCGACCCCGGACATACGACATCAGGGGCTGCCCCGTCAGGGAGCGGAAGAGGCGGTGAAGATGGTATTTGGACAGATGAAGACGCCCGGAGACATCGTCCAGCGTGAGCGGCTCTTTGAGGCTGCTCTCGATCATATTGACGGCTTCTTCGATCAGTGCCCGGCTTGCATTACCCATGTTCTGGCCTCGCTGTTTGACTTTCTGACAGAAAGGATTGCGCTTTTTCGCGAAAAACAGCAAAAACGGTTCGTTCTGGCATACAAATTTAGTATGTACTGTGAATAGTGTACCGTCAATTATGAGAAACGAAAGAGGGATTGAATATGCATCGACGCCTATATGCGATTCTTATTGCCGCAGCCATCCTGGGGACGGGACTGATCACGGGCTGTGACAGCAAAATAAAAGCTCCCGATAACACAGAAGGGACCGTTGTCACGGAACAAACGACCGTACAGTCAGCTATGCAGTCAACCGCGCAATCCGAAGCGGAAGCAACGGAACCTGCCGGGACGACAGAGGCGAAACCGGATTATTACATCACGGAGGAAATCACATCCAAGAGTATTGCGGATAACAATGTGGTGGGAGATCCGGGTACGGAGAAAATCTATATATACCTGCCGCCGGATTACTATGACTCAGAAGAAGCCTATCCGGTTGTGTACTATCTTCACGGATTCGGCGAGACACCCGGAAACTTCCTTCTTAGTTCGAAATCGCGTTTGAACAGTCTGTTCAGTGAGGGAGATAAGTCCTTTATTATGGTGGAAGTAGCAGGCAGTGGGTTCACAGGCGGCTCCTTCTACGTGAATTCTCCGGCATCCGGTAACTGGGAGGACTGCCTGATCGATGAGGTCATTCCTTATGTTGACGCGGGATATCGCACGCTGGCCAAGGCGGAGTCGCGCGGCATTTGCGGATTTTCGATGGGCGGATTCGGCGCGATGAATCTTGCGCTCCTGCACCCGGACGTTTTCGGGGCGGTGTATGCGATGAGCCCCGGCATCATGAAGGACGACGCCCTTCCGGAGGCGATGGATACATGGACCGGCGACGCTGCTTTTCAACAGGCGTACGCGAGGGCCTTTGCCCCGGATCTTGAAGGAAGCAACTTCTACGGAGATATTCCCGTGCTGGACGGTTCGGAAGCTGACAACGCAATTGCGGCCAAGTGGTACAGCGGTTTCGGCAATTGGAGTCAGAAACTGGACGCCTATCTGTCTCTGGAGACACCTCTTCGCGCGATCGGCATCAGCTACGGAACGAGCGACGGGTATACCTGGATTCCGACCGGATCCGCATATTTTGCCGGGCTTCTTCGCGAAAAGGGCATCGACCCGATCGAGTATTCTTTTGAAGGGGGACACTCGATGCCGGAAAATACGATCAAGGATCATCTGGGTCCGTTCTTCCTTGAAAATCTGGCTTGGGACTGATGGGAGTGAGGATCAATTTTTTCCAATCCCAGTTTACGGCCTTGAAATATGCTGCTACAGGACGGATTGAATTACTTGATTCAATTCCTCTGCTTCAATTGATGTCGACAGACCCCAAATAATCCGTTCTAAACTCTTTTTGAACAGTTGATCCTGATACCCGGTACGTGAATCAAAGCTATCCTTGAGAGCTGTCCGCACTTGGTTGATTTTCTGGCCGCGTTCTGGTCCGGATATAGTCGAAAACGTTACAAGGTCAGCAAGAACAGAGTACTTCTGATACATGCCGGTGGGGGCGCTATTCATGAGAAGGTCTTTTGTAATAAGTTCCAGTTGATAACCAACTATACTCCACTCCTGCTTTTTGCGGTTTACAGCACGTCTTAAATACAATGACTGAAAATCGTTGGCACGCTGAAACAATTCCGGTTCGGATTCGATGTTTTGAATTCTTTTAATGAACCGCATCATGTCAGCAAATAGAACTTCAGGATCGTAGGATATGCCGTGCATATCACATTCTTTTTCTGCTTCAAACAGATATCTTCCGCGGATTACTTCGGCCATTTTCCAGATCGAATTTTGGTTGTTGAGGAAAAGGGTTATCACATCGTATATCTGCTTGAATTGTTCGTCACCTCGCTCTTCTGGAATCCCAATGGTCTCCGGGCCAATGGTCGTCAATTTATCTGCTAATAAGTACGTCAGTGGCAGAAGATTAAATTTCTGATCGATAGAGGCGGCAAACAGTTCCGGTGATTCTGCCACATAGACCGGATACTCTGAAGATCTGTAAAGAAATTCCACTTTGACTTGCTGCTTACTTCTCAATCCTCGCAGTTCGCTGTCCGTACAGATAGACGGGACGGTAACGTAATACGTTTCCAGCATATCCAGTCCAACTTTGGGATTGGATGGTGCGTACAATTGGAAGCGAAAGTATTCACCTTCTCCAGCAAATGTGCTTTCGATATCGGAGATTACGGATTTCACAGCTTCGCGTGGAAGCAAGCAAATCATATCAATATCGACACTCGTTCTCTGACTGTCAATAGGGATATAGAACTGGGTCGCGGCGCCGCCTTTCAGAAGAATTCTGTTTCCCATTCGCTTTTGTATTTGCAGAAAGATCTCAAGATCCCACAAGAAAAGTTCAAAACGAGAAATGTTATTAAAGCCCAATTCTTCTAATCGTCCTTGAATACGTTCCCTTGTAAAAGCACTCTGCTCAATGATCAAAGCATTAGGATTGAAATTCATCATTTACTATTCTCCAATCTGATCTGAGCAAAGGCGCGGGCTGCTTCCGGCAGTTTGGAAACATTCGTAATATATTCAATTTCATCACGAATGCCCAGATCCTTAGCTGCTTCCTTTATTCTAAATGAAAGTATAGTTTTCTTTCTAATAAGAGTATCAAAAGTTCGTTCTAGTTCCTGTACGGAGAAAGAATAATTCATCCGAGTAACCGCATAATAGAGATCAATAAATGCTTTCTCTTTTACGGCGATTCCTTGTTTTGCCAAATTGAAATTTTTCCCTTCCAAAAGAATGACATCAAAATTGCTGGAGAATATTCTGTCAAACTTACTGCTGTAATCTTTTATCGTCATTACGGTCAATTGATGGCTGATCAATTCTTCCTGCAGTTCTCGAATACCTGCCTTTTCGATGACTGCAATTACTGGAAAGTTCTCTGGAAGATGCAAAAGATCCTCGGAAAGGCCATCCAATCCCGAAATATAGTATTGATATCCATAATTTTGAAGAATTTTATAAACTTCTCTTGCTCGATTTGAGAGGTAGGCATATTCCGAGGAAGAAAGCGCTTCCCTGTCTGTCTTTTTGAGGGAGTATGTCCCTTGAGCCACTCTCGTTAAAAGGTCTCGCTGTATCAGTTTATAGATTTTCCAATTGATCGTCTTTGGATTTGTCCGGGGAAACAACTTCTGAATATCAGCTGCAGTAAACTCAGGTGAATCAATAAAGCGTTCCTTAATTTGAGCAAAATCCTGTAATAGAACAGTATTTGGCTTCTTGTCCATATTTCTCTCCTCATAAAAGCAAATTATTGAGAGCAAATTTAAAATTTGCGATACTTAATTTGTGATTAGAATAGCAAATTTTCATCAGCAAATCAATAATTTGCGCAAATTTCACGATGGATGACTAAATGAAATTGCCAGATCGACTCTGAAACAAGACACCCATCTTCTTTTTGAGACACCTCTTCGCACGATCGGCATCGGCTGCAGAACTAACGTCGGGTATATCTGAATTCTAACCGGATCCGCTTATTCTTCTCGATCTTTATCGCGAAAAGGGCATCGATCTTGCCACCTGTCCCGGTTACTCCCACACGTCCATGTCTTCTTTTTTGATGGCGTGCTTCTTCTGCTTTCGAATTCCCATAATGAGAAAGACCATTCCCGACAGGACAAACAATGTTCCGAAAACGGAACAGATCCAGAAGGGCGTGTTTTTCGGCACGATGTAAGTCAACATTTGAACCAGGAGGATGATTCCCAGACCAATCTGGGATACGCCGATAATGAACAGATGCGTATAGCGTTTACGCATTTGTTTGTCGGCATCGCTCTTGTCGGTATACAGCTCCAACGGGCCGTCTATCGCGTTTTTTTGCAGGTACACACGGCCGCCGTACTCCACTGCAACGGAGATCCCGCTCTGCTCCAGAAAGGCCAGATATTTCTTCTTCTTTTCGCCGGAGTAATTTGGCAAGTCGATTGTATACAGGTATTTTGCCGGGGAGACATCTTCAAATTCATATTCTCCGTTCCGGTATCCGATGAGCATAAGGCCGCTGTCACCCTGCTGGTTCAGCCACTCCGCCTCTTTCTGGATGTCTATAAACGCTTTCTTAATGGTTGTCTTCATACGACGCCTCCTTTATTTGTTCTGCGTTTCGCAGAAGTTCTTTCAAACGGACAAGTTCTGTCTCAAAGAACTGCTTTCCCGTTTCCGTGATCACATACTCTATTTTTCTGTCCTGCGGCTGGCTGTCCAACGACCGGATCCATCTCTTTTTCTCCAAGGTGTCCAACGCTCCATAAAGAGTACCGGCTCCAAGATTAACGCGTTGATTTGTCATATCCAGAATGTCTTTCATAAGAGCATAGCCGTGTGCCGGGCGGTGGAGGCGAAGCAGAATATAATAGATTGACTCTGAGAGTGCGCCGCTGTTTGCTGATCGTCCCATGGTTTCTCCTCTCTCTCTCGTACGTTTTTCGCTGTATCGATAAACGTACTATATCAAAAAACGTAATAGTCGTCAACCCTTTCCTAAATATTTTTTAGATCTATATCTGTCGGGTCCGAGTGCCGTGATATAATATGGAAAAAGCAATATCGAGGGAAATATGCAAACAATTTGCTGTCCTGCCTGCGGAGCTTCACTTGAATTGGATGATAATCTCATGTCCGCAAAATGCAAATTCTGCGGGAACATGATCGCCCTCTCGCCGAAAGATCTCGGCGTGGATATGATGACCTCCGAAGTGCTCGCCGAGATGTTTCACGGAGAGGCCGCCGGAGTCTTTCTCAAGCAGAAATTGGAAGAACTCAATCAGGATACGTATTGGAAGCAACACGCGCAAACGGTCACGTTCATCGCCGAGGATGATTCTGTCGTGGAGATCTCCTACGTCCATCACGTGGTTTTACGGAACACGTCGATCTTTATGGGGCGGTCGAATGTGTTCCTCCTGTTTTCCGATCCAAATGACGAGAAGTGCTATGTCGACACGGCTTCCTCTCTTAAGTACCCGCCCGACGATAAATACGACATGAAGCAATTTTTCCCGGAAATCACACACCGGTTTACGCTTCGGGATCGCAGGGTTCTTGTGGTGATCTCCCGGGGCCGGGATGAGTATCCGCTCGTTTCGTTTCGTAAATTGCCGGATGTCCATGCCGCATGGATTGTAAGCCGTTTGGAGAATCTCTGCTGCCTGCTGCAATACAATGATCTTGTCTTGTCGGACATCGACATCCGGGATCTATACATCGATCCGAGTACGCACCAGGTATACCTTTACGGAGGCCTGTGGCGAGTGCGGCGGACTTCGGAGCTTCGGGAGAATCCCTACGAATCCGAATTGCTGGCCGTACGCAGAATCGCGGCCGAGACGATGGGCTTTTCGCGAATGGAAGACACCCGGAGCGCCGTTCCGGAGGATTTTTACACATTCCTGCTCGAAAAGCCGAAAGGCGACGCGTTTTCGGATTTCTCACAATGGGATGTCTCGTTGATGCTGGCGTACGGGAAGCGTACTTTTCGCAAATTGGGTTTGAACGAAAGCACATTATATTGAGCGCGTAAGCATTGGGAAAGGAATTCAAGAATGGGACACGGAAGTTATACCAGCAGGGACTGGGCAAGTTTGCAGAGCAGCCGCAACATCAAAGCCGATTCGAAGGTAAGCGACCTGTATCAATCCAGAGGGATGAAGGCGATCTACGATCCGTCCAGGATCAAGATGAGGGAATCGCGGGACTCGAAAGATAATCCGCTTTCAACGGCGATTATCGTCGGTCTCGACGTGACCGGTTCCATGGGCTACCTGTCCGAGGAGATCGCGAAGAATTCGCTCAACAAGACGATGCTCGAAATCTACGATAAACAGCCGGTTACGAATCCGCATATTATGTTCCAGGCAATCGGCGACTCGAAGTCGGATCGCGCGCCCCTGCAGGCGACGCAATTTGAGGCGGATATCCGGATTGCCGAGCAGCTCCTGGATGTGTTTTTCGAGAGCGGCGGAGGCGGAAACGGCGGAGAGTCGTACTGCCTGTCATGGTATTTTGCGGACACACGCACGGACATCGACTGCTATAACAAGCGCGCGAAGAAGGGCTATGTTTTCACGATCGGTGACGAGTGCTGTCATGAGACACTGACCCGGGATGAAATCAAGCGCGTATTCGGCGACGATGTGGAGCGCGATTATTCGGCGAAGGAGTTATATCAGTCCGCCGCGAAAAAATACAACATTTTTCACATCGTGATGAAGGCCGGCTCCTATAAGAACCAGAACAGCGGTCAGGCGTGGGCTAAATTGATTCCGGGGCACGTCATCGAGCTCGAGCCGGTTCAATTGAAATATCTCGCGGAGTTGTTCGTGTCCGTCATGCAGCTGCAGGAGGGCGGGAACAAGAAAGATATCGTCGAACAGTGGAAAGATTCGGAAACCCGTCTGGTCATCGCCGAGGCTCTCGGCGGGCTCGTGATCGGGGACCAGAAAAAGGGTTTCTTTAAGTTCTGATGCGTAAAAGGATCACCGTTATTATCGGCAAAAATTTCGGCGACGAAGGGAAGGGTCTGGCGACAGATTACTTCGCGGGGCAAGTAACTGATGCGCAATCCGATACGCAATCCGACACGCAATCGGGCGCTTTTTCCGATGCGCGATTCGGCACACAATCCGGCGAACAACCCGATGCACAACCGGGCGCGCTTGTAATCAAACACAACGGCGGCGCGCAGGCGGGTCATACCGTGGACCGGCCGGGCCGGAGATTTGTCTTTCACCAGCTCTCTTCCGGATCGTTTCATGGAGTTCCGACCTTTCTCTCGGAGACTTTTCTTCCGGATCTTCTTAAACTGCCCGGGGAAGCGGAGGTGTTCCGCAAGGTAAACGGCCGGGTGCCGCCGATTCAGATCGACGGTCGATGCCGGCTGACGACGGTTTTCGATGTGGTCCTTAACGCCTTTGCCGAAAGCGAGAGAGGCAAGGCACGCCACGGTAGCTGCGGTATGGGGATTCACGAAACTGTGATCCGTAATGGGAACCCGGAATTTGCGCTGTCACTCGAAGAATTTGCGTCGTTTTCACCGCGCGAAGCCGGCCTTTTCCTGGAGAAAATCCGAACCGGATATGTCCCGGAGCGGCTTCGGGAGTTATCTCTCAAAATGCGGAACGGCGACAATTGGTGTGATTTGTTAAGGGACCCCAATGTTGCGCACAACGCGGCAGACGCGATGACGGCGGGATTGGGATATGTTTCGATGATCCGGGACGCAAAGGCTCTTCTCCGGGGAACGGAGCACCTGATTTTCGAGGGGGCACAGGGTCTTCTGCTCGATCGGAATAACCGGCGCTATATGCCGTATCTTACGCCCTCGGACACGGGAAGCAGAAATCCGTTCGAGCTTCTGAAGGCGTGCGGAATTCCATGCAGCAGGGACAATACCGAAGTATGTTACGTGACGCGTTCGTACGTCACGCGGCACGGTGCGGGACCGCTGCCGCACGAGTGCGGCCGGGAGGATATAGCGCTTGGGATTCGGGACGAGACCAACGCGGAGAATGAATGGCAGGAGTCGCTCCGCTTCGCGCGGCATCCCCTGGGAAGCGAGTTCACCCAGGCAATCGAGGCTGACAGAAGTCATTTCGAGGATGCGGAGAATCGTGAACTCTGTAAGGGAGCGAAGGTCTCGCTGATGGTTACCCACCTTAACGAGACCGACGGGAGAATCCAGTGCGCAGACGGGGACGCCGAGGCAGGAATGGATCCGGGCGAAGACAGGTTCCGGTCCTTTTTCGATCGGATCTATACGTCCGCCACTCCGTATGCTGCGGATATCCGGTGGATGAAGTAGGGAGCCGCGTGTGTCCTTAATCAAATCCTATAACAGGCTTGCTGGGTCAAGTCTGTTTCGGTTGCCCTATTAAGAAAGTAGATACTGATTTTCCTTTAACGGATATATGGATTAAAATAGAATCAGAATGGACTGTGTCCGCGCAGAATGTCTCCGTGGGAAAATCCGTCGGCACAAGCCGGAATCATTCGAATTGGAGCCCTTGATGTCAAGTGGCTCTTAATCCCCGTTGGGAAAAGGAACCTCGCAATGAAGGGACTCTTCAGAAGCAATATCAAACGGATGCAGACGAATCTGTCGACGCTGATCTGGTTTGAAATACTGTATAAACTGCTGCTGGCCGTGACGCTATACCCGACTCTTGTGTATTTACTGGATTTGGCGATTCACCGGGCGGGAATTCTCTATCTGACGAACCGCAACCTGCAGACCTTCGTTACAAAGCCGTTATCGATCGTGATTCTTCTTGTCATTCTGATTCTGATTATCCTGTACTCGCTGTTTGAGATTGTGACCCTGACCGTCCTTTCCGACTTTAACAGGCAGGGCATCAAAACAAACGTCGTCGATCTCTTTTTCGCGGGCCTCAGGAGACTGCCGCGATTCCTTCGTCCCGGGAACATTCTGTCACTGTTATTGGTGCTCGTGACCGCAACCTTTTTCAATCTGCCGTTCGCGTCAACCGTCGTATACCTGACCGGAATTCCGGATTATCTGAACACCTATTTTGGAAGCCACCACATCTTCTATATTCTGGCCGTTCCGTTCGGCGTGCTGCTTCTTCTGGTCTCGGGTGTTTTCCTGTTCAGCTTCCAGTACCAGATTCTCGAAAACATGAAATTCAAAGAAGCGCTGCGGCAGAGCCGAAAGCTCCTCAAGGGGGAGACCGTGCGCGAGATTTCCGGAATTCTGTGCCGGTATCTGTTTCTCGCGATTCTTTTTCTCCTGTTCTATGCCGTGCTGCTGCTCGTGGCGGCGCTCATCATCCGCGCGGTATCGCCCGAAGCCGCCCGCGTTACAATCTACCTGACGACTTCGAGATACATCGGCAGCTTCTACGCGATCCTCCTGTACTTTTTCTTTACGCCATTCGGCTTCTCGATTATTGCCGGCATCTATTTTTCGCAAAAAGAAAAGCGCGGTGAAGTCTTGAATCCCTATCCGTATCGCGCATCACCCCGGAGACAAAGGCGCCTCGAAGACATCCTTCTCGCGGCGGCTCTTTTCGCGGGCATCGTCCTGAATTATGGCATGATCTTTGACACCGTGTCCGGCAATGTCCAGAGCAATATCCAGGCGATCCGCATGCCGATGATCAGCGCGCATCGCGGCAGCTCCGAACAGGCGCCCGAAAACACCCTGGCCGCGGTCGCCGCGGCGGCCGAAGACATGGCCGATTATGCCGAAATCGATGTCCGCGCCACAAGCGACGGCGTCGTCGTTCTTCTTCACGATGAGAACCTCAAACGGACGACCGGTCTTAAAAAAATGATTTGGAACGTCACTTACGAAGACGCAAGCCAATTGAGCATGAGTAAATGGTATAACGGCAATCTGATCACGGAGAAGATCCCAACCCTCGACGAAGTTCTCAAATTCGCGAACAACCGAATCCGTCTCAATATCGAGATCAAAGCCTCACCGCACAGCCCGGACCTCGTTGCATCTGTCGTAGACCTGATCCGCGAGAACGGATTCGAGGACCAATGTGTGATCACGAGCTTCGAGTACTCCGTCCTCTCCGAAGTGAAAGAACTCGATCCCAACCTGAAGACCGGCATCATCATAACCGCGGCGATCGCCAACTATACGAATCTTCCGGACGTCGATTTCTACAGCATGAGTTCCGTCTTCCTCTCGAAAAGCAAAGTCGAGAATCTTCACCTTCGCGGTTACGAAGTCTTCGCCTGGGGCGTCTACGATACGAACACGATGCGCCGTATGATCTCGATCGGTGTCGACAACATGATCGTATCTGATCCTCTCGTCGCGAAAAAAGTCGTCTACGCCGAAAATGCGAATCTGATTGTCTTGCGAATCGCCGACGCGGTCTTCGGGCCGACGGATATAAAAGAGAAGAGCGTCGTGAAGATATTTCTGCCGTATTGGTGAGAAAATCCCCCGTCCCGCTCACTCACAGCGGGGAGTTCGTAGGGAAAATCCCCCGTCCCACTCTCTCTCAGCGGGGAGTTCGTTCGCGGGAGGGGGCGTTTTCCGAGTGGCGGCTTCGCCGCGCGGAAAAGATGGTTGAGCAGATTTTTGTGGATGCGTTTTTGATTATGACACGGAAGTTCGTTGAGAAAAACAACATCTTCTCACAGATGGAAAATCCCCCGTCCCGCTCTCTCACAGCGGGGAGTTCGTTCGCAGGAGGGAGGATTTTCTTTGATGGCGGCTTCGCCGCGCGGAAATGATGGTTGAGCAGATTTTTGTGGATGCGTTTTTGATTATGACCTTGAGTGAGTTCGTTCGCAGATGTTATTTTTCTTCATTTTGTTTGAGCGAGTGGGAAGATGGCGGGGGAATTTTCGCGCAAGTATTGAGAATGTCCGAAGTAGCAGGTAATTATTGAATAGAAAAGCGAGTGCAGCACATAGTTATACATACGGACTTGCATAGCGATGCGCGAAAATTACACACCAAATCAAGCATTTGACCAAAATGGTGGGTAATCATTGATAAATAAACACATTTTTACTCATTGATTTACACACCAAAAAGCGACCTTGATGACAAAATTTGCGTACGAAACAGGTCATGCGGTGCTTTTTAGTACG
>CAZTXQ010000064.1:0-16141 GCA_964617375.1 uncultured Mageeibacillus sp.
GCTCCAACCGGTCTCTCGGGATCAGCGACTTCCTTCGCAGGCGAATCCGACGGCAAGATCTCCGGAACTACGCCGGCCATGGAGTACAAGCTCGCCACAGCTTCCGTCTATACTCCCGCTTCCGCCACCGAAACGACGGGTCTTGCCGCCGGAACCTATGACGTACGTGTTGCAGGGAAACTCGGGTACATGCCGAGTCCGTCCGTCTCCGTACTTGTAGCCGCCGGCCCCGCGCGCACCTATACACTGGCGGTTACGGTGCCTTCTTTCACAGGCATTCTTTCTTCGGACCCGCAGCCGGATGCCAAGCCCATTACGATAACCAACAGCGGAAACAGCGCCTCGGCCATTACAGGAGTTGCTGCGAGCAATTCCGACTTTATCGTCGCAGGCAGCGGCAGTGCCGTTTCGATTGGCGGCAGCATCAGCAGCTGGACCGTTCAGCCTGCCGCGGGCCTTGCCGCCGGAACACACACAGCGACGATCACCGTCACTTATAACGGCGGCGCCGAGGCAACGGCAGACGTATCGATTGTTGTCACGCCTGCAGCGCCCGCCGGACTTACCGGATTGGCAACTTCCTTCGCGGGCGAATCGGACGGTAAGATCTCCGGAACTACGTCGGCTATGGAATACAAACTTTCCTCTGATTCGACGTATTCTCCCGCCTCCGATACCGAGACGACGGGTCTTGCCGCCGGAACATACGACGTGCGATTTGCGGCAATAACCGGGGTTCTGGCGAGCCCTTCCATAGCGGTTACAGTCTCCGAAGGTCCGGCACGGACCTATCCGCTGACAGTCACGGCTCCGTCCTTCACCGGCATTCTTTCTTCGGATCCTCAGCCGGAGGCCAAGCCGATCACAATCACCAACGTCGGCAACAGTGCTTCGACCATTACGAACATCACCGTAAGCAATGCCGACTTTATCGTCGCGGGCAGCGGCAGTACTGTAGCCGTCGGCGGCAGCATCAACAGCTGGACCGTTCAGCCCGCCGCGGGTCTTGCCGCAGGCACCCATACGGCGACGATCACCGTTACCTATACCGGCGGCGCCGAGGCAACAGCGGACGTATCCATCGTTATCACACCGGCGGCTCCCACCG
This sequence comes from uncultured Mageeibacillus sp., assembly GCA_964617375.1. GTDB lineage: Bacteria > Bacillota > Clostridia > Saccharofermentanales > Saccharofermentanaceae > Firm-13. Next base: position 1,109 of record CAZTXQ010000064.1, read on the forward strand.
GGCTTACGGGCTCGGCAACGTCCTTCGCGGGCGAATTCGACGGCAAGATAGCCGGAACTACGCCGGCCATGGAATACAAGCTTTCCTCAGCCCCGACGTATTCCGCCGCCTCCGATACCGAGACGACGGGTCTTTCCGCCGGAACATACGATGTGCGATATGCGGCAAAGACCGGTGTTATGGCGAGTCCCTCCGTCACGGTTACCGTTTCCGAAGGTCCGGCACGCACCTATACGCTTGCCGTAACGGCTCCGTCCTTCACCGGCATTCTGTCTTCGGATCCGCAGCCTGCGGTCAAGCCGATCGTGATCACCAACATCGGAAACACCGCTTCTACAATTTCCGGCGTTACCGTGAGCAACACTGACTTTATCGTTGCGGGAAGCGGCAGTACCGTAGCCGTCGGCGGCAGCATCAATAGCTGGACCGTTCAGCCGGCCGCAGGTCTAGCCGCGGGCACACACACGGCGACCGTCACCGTTACCTATAACGGCGGCGCTCAGGTGACGGCAGACGTATCGATTGTCATTACACAGCGCGTCGACGCGGGCGCTCCCGTTTTCACGACGAACCTGGATCCGGCCATATCTTTGATCAACGGGAAACCCGCCTCACCTCTTGCCGTGAAAGCCGAGTCTTCGGACGGCGGCACGATCACCTACCAGTGGTATATGAGGAGCGGCGATGTCGTCGCGACTGAAGTCACACCGGATGCACTTGCCGGCACTGCCATACCGGGTGTAACCGGAGCTTCCTATATCCCCGTGACCGATACCGTCGGCGTGTACTATTACTACGCCGTCGCCACAAACACAAACAATTCGGTTAACGGAACGATCACTGCAAAGACCGTGAGCGCCGTATGCAAAGCGACCGTTGTGCCCCTTGTCGATGCTGCCGCGCCTTCATTCTCCCTCAATGTAGGCGGTACCGCATCGATTACGAAGGGTAACGCCGCTCCCGTACTTACAGCCAAAGCGGATGTTGCAGACGGCGGCGCCGTCACATACCAGTGGTATGTCAAAAGCGGCGAAAACGGTTCCTACACGGCCATTCCCGGTGCGACCGGTGCCACCTATACTCCGGGCACAAGTGCCGCCGGTGTCTACTATTATTTTGTGAAAGCCACCAATACCAACAACACGGTGAACGGAACGAAGACGGCATCCCGCGACAGCGAAGTATTGAAGGTAACGATTGCTGCTGTTCTCGGAAAGACCGGAGAACTGGACTCCGTCATTCCTGTTGCTATACTCGTTACAGCCGGACTTGCGTTTAGCTGCGCGGCCGTTCTGGTTGTGAGAAAACGCAGGTTTCATTAATCGCAGAAACTCATAATCTCTTCAAGGCCAAATGCAAAGAGCGGGAAGCCGGACAATTCGTCTGGCTCCCCGCTCTTTTTGTATTCAGATCAGAGTTCTATATACAGAACGCAGCGTATAAGGGAATTGATTTCAGTCCGTGTGTTTCGCCGAAGTTCTTGCTTGACAGGCGTATACAATAAGCCGGCGTGTACGCATTTACGAAAATCGGCAGGCTCCGGGAACGCACATGCGATCCCTTCTTGACTTCAATTCCGATGATTTCGGAGCCCTTCTGCAGAACAAAGTCCAACTCAGCTGTGCCGCTGTTCTCCCAATAATGAAGCTCATATCCTCTTGCGGAAAGCTGCTGCGCTACATAATTCTCCGTCAGTGCGCCTAAAAACTGATTGTCACCGCCGGAGAGAATTGTATCCCGTGAAATTCCGGACTTCGCTGTCAATAATCCGACATCTCCCATGTATAGTTTAAACGCTGACAAATCGGCATAAACCGAGATCGGCTCATAGGCATGACTGATCCTCCGGCAGGTAAGAACGACTCCGGCCAGATTAAGCCATTCGATCGAAGCGCCAAAAAGTGTTGCAGTCCCCCCTTTTTGTACAACCTTGTATTGAAATTTCCGGTTGTCCTTGGAAAGCTGCGCGGGAATGGAATGGTAGCATGCACGTATCTTCACACTGTCTGAAGGAGTGGCATATTTTGCCATATCCGAAGCATAGTTGTCGACAATGCCGCTCTGAACCACCGGCACATCAAGAAAACTTTTTTCGGTCATGAACACATTGATTGCGGCAGGCATTCCACCGACAATCAAGTATTCGCGGCAAAGATCAATTGCCTTCTGATGAAGCGCTTCGGGAAGCGGCTCCATTTGATCAAATGCATGACAGATTTCTTCGGCAAGGAGTTCTTCCCCTCGAGCCCATAAATATTCTTCGAAATCGAAAGGATGTAAAGTCATCATCTCAACCTTACCGACCGGAAAGGAGAACTTCTCACGATGGATGGCTACACCCAGGAGGCTTCCTGCCGCCGCAATATGATATTCCGGTGCCTGCTCGCAGAAGTATTTCAGAGAGGTCAGCGCCCGTTCACAGGATTGGATCTCGTCGAAAATAATCAATGTCTCACCCGGAACAATTTTCTCGCCGAAAGATGATTCCAAATAGCGGATCAGTCTTTCCGGAGATATGTTGTCATCAAAATACGACGCTGCTGCAAGATTTACTTCCAGATTGATGAGAACGGTGTTCTTGAAATACTCTTTTCCGAATTCACGCAGAAGATAAGTCTTGCCCACCTGTCTTGCCCCATACAGAAGCAACGGCATCCGGCCGGATGCCTTGTTCTTCCACCCAATCAAACGGGATGATATTTTGCGTTTCATAAACGTCACCTCTGACCTGAATATAGACCGATTTGACTTTTATGTCAATTTTTATCGTGTTTATTCGTATTTTTCCCGACTTATAAGTCATAATCATGTTGATTCCATAGCTTTCCATATCATCTCTTCCAGGACAAACACAAAGAGCTGTCTCAAAGGAAAGCTTTGTCTCGAGCTCACTTATGTGAAGCCGTCCAGAGCTAAACAAGGAAGGGCCTTTCAGAATCAATAACTTCAAATTGTTTTTCGCTGCATAAGCGCAGTATGCCCAACCAATCGGGTATTTTTCCGGATTTGGCAGGTGATCATTGACAAATTATCGCATTGCAGCACAATGATATACATACGAAAATGTCGAAATTGCTAATTTCGTATGTGCATCATTAATAGATAAACGCATTTCTGCTCATTGGCGTACATGCGATAATGCCGAAATAACTGGTTTTATAGGTATTCATTGACGAATAATCAGATTTCTGCTCATTGATGCACATACGAAATGGCCGGATTTAGTGAATTTCGTAGGTAATCATTGACAAGCAAGTAGCTTTCCGAGCGCCGGTTCCTATAATCGCGCGCGAAAAGCTTACGTCGTATTGATAAGAGAGAATTCCTGCCGGATAGCGCTTTTTCACGGAACAAGTGCAAATTCTGCATTACTAAGCAAGGCAGATGGCAAGATGGCTCCTCCGCCCCTGACTCATGGTGCGAAGGAATCGGCGAAGCATGAATACCAACCAAAAACGGAGCTGCATCAAACATGAAGTGCACCCCAAATGTTGGACGAGAAGTCTGGCATTGGGGGTGCACTTCATGTGATGATCCGTTTTGAGACAGGCTCTTTCCCTAAAAATCCCGGATTAATCATTAGTTTTTTAGTCTTGCGCCCCTTTGGGACACGATAGCCGCCGCCGTCTGATTCCCCCGAACAAGCCACACCTTAGGATCGGGTGACTCCAGGAATCCTGAGATGAAGCCCGCGTTGAAGGCATCTCCGGCGCCCGTCGTATCGACAATCTGAACGGGTTCGGCCGGTACCTCTACATACAGGTCTTCCGGGAAGGCCGTTCCGGACGGGGTTACCATACCCTTTCGGACAAAGACAGCAGCGCCTTCCGCTCCGAGCTTGAGAGCGATTAAGGGGACTCTTTTTTGCATCGTTTCAAGTGCCTGAGCAAAATGATCCGTTTGCGCCAGCGTCATAAGTTCGCTCCGGTTGGGCATGAGAATGTCAACGTACGACAGTATTTTTTTGCAAAGTACGGGCTCGACCTGTCCGATGAGCGGCGACGGATCCAGTGCGAAAAGACCTCCTGCCGCCTTCAGCTCTTCTATCGCCGTCAGAGAAAATCCGGCCTGCTCAGGGTTTAGAAGACAGTAGCCCGAAAGAAGCATGATCTTTACGCGCCGCATCGTTTTGGACAGAATCGGAGTAGCGATCATCGGTATCGCCGACGCACCGCGAAAGGAGAACATCGTACGTTCACCGGTCGAATTTATGATCGTTATGACATAACCGCTGCTTGCACCGTATTGTACACAGGAGATATCGACGCCGCCGGACGTAAGCTGGGACTTGATCCAGTCGCCGTTCTCATCGGAGCCGATCCGTCCGATAAACGCGGTACTGACACCCAGTGCGCCGAGTGCCACCGCAGTATTGGCCGCGGATCCTCCGGCGCTCCGGTTGGACACATTGATCAGCGTGTCGCCGCCGACCGGGGGCATCTCGTCGACCCAGTACTGATAATCAATAAGGGCATCGCCGATTACGGCCACGTCCGTTTCCGCGGGCCTTTTCCCCAGAATATCCGACAATCTTTCCATATTGCGCCCTCCTATCAATCCTAAAAGTCCGCGAAACCTGTCCGGACTTATCCGATTCTACTTAGCTCTCCGGCAATTTGCGATGCCAGAATTGCATTGTTAATGACCAGGCGGATATTGGCCTCCAGGCTCTCGCCGCCGGTGATCTTCTGAATTTCATCGAGCAGGAACGGTGTCGTGTCTTTTCCTTTGATGCCAAGACGGTCTGCTTCGAGCAGCGCCTCTTCGATTTTCTGATTGATATAGGCAGCATCCATGGAGTCTTTCTCGGGAATCGGGTTCGTTATGAGCATTCCGCCCCGTAATGTCATAGCTTCCTTTGCGCGAAAAGCTTCGGCAATCTCGAGCGGCGTATCCATGCGGTAATCGACGGTTAGTCCGCTCTTCCGCGTGTAGAAGGCCGGGAGTTCTTCCGTCTGATATCCGATCACCGGGACGCCCTTTGTCTCTAAGTATTCGCGCGTCAGCCCGAGATCGAGGATTGCTTTGGCTCCCGCACAGACCACGAGGACGGGGGTTTCGGCCAGTTCGTCAAGATCGGCGGAGATGTCCATGGTCTTTTCGGCTCCGCGATGTACGCCGCCGACGCCGCCCGTTGCGAAAACGGATATTCCGGCAAGTGCCGCCACAATCATAGTCGCGGCGACGGTCGTCGCGCCGTCCTCTTTTCGAGCGGCGAGAACGGGAAGATCCCTGCGGCTGGCCTTCGTGACCGCAAGGCCCTTCTTGCCGATGTAGTTGATTTCAGCTTCGGAGAGGCCCGCCTTAAGCTTGCCGCCGATGATTGCGATCGTCGCGGGTACCGCTCCGTTCTCGCGGACCGTCCGCTCGACCATAAGAGCGGTTTCGACGTTTTTCGGATACGGCATGCCGTGCGAGATGATCGTGGATTCGAGCGCGACGACCGGTTTTCCGGCAGCCAGCGCGGCTTTCACTTCGTCTGAAATTTCAAGATACTGGGATAGGTTACTCATTTGTTTGTCCTCCTGATGTATGTCGTTTTTGTATGTCGTTATGTATTTCCCTAGTGTTCAGCGGCATACGTACCTGCCGCGTAACCGGTTGAAAAAGCAGCCTGCAGATTGAATCCGCCGGTATCGCCGTCGAGATCCAGCACTTCTCCGGCAAAAAAGAGGCCCGGCACGATCTTCGATTCCATGGTCTTCGGATCGACTTCCTTTAGAGAGACGCCGCCGGCTGTTACCATCGCTGCGGCAAAAGACGGCGGTTTCTTAACCGTGAGGGGAAACGACTTCATGAAGAAGAGAAGCTTTTCGCGCGATTCCTTCTTAAGATCCCGGCAGAACATCTGTCTCTCAATACCCGAATGGGTCATCAGGCATGCCATGTACGATTCGGGGCCGAATTGCTTCAATACATTAATAAGCATCCGGTTCTGATTGCTTAAGAGAAGCCCGGTCATCGTCTCGCGGAGCACGTGCCCGTTCTGCTCGGGAAGCAGGTCGACGGCGACGATGGTATTCCCTTCCCCGTATTCTTCCGGCCCGGCGGGAAGCATTCGCGATATGCGAAAAACGGCCGGACCGGTTAAGCCCGTATGCGTAAATAGGATATCGCCTCTCGTACAGGCCAGCTCGTTCCCTCCCGAAAATGCCCGAAGAGCGGCGTTCCTCAGAGCGACTCCCTGCAGGCCTTGAGCGGCGGCTTCGATCGTATCGAGCGGCGCAAGTCCCGCCTTAAGCGCAACGATTCCATGACCGAGCCTGGCGGCCAATCGGTATCCGTCGCCCGTCGAGCCGGTTCCCGGCCAGGAACTTCCGCCTGTCGTCAGCACACAGGCGTCGACATCATAAGAAGCGCGTGCGGTTACGACACCGGATACTTTTCCGTCGCCGGCGGTCTTGATATCTGTGACCGGCTCTTCCCGGTGAATTTCCACCCCGAGCTCTGCCGATCTTCTTAGAAGCGCATGAAGAACGTCTTTTGCCTGATCGGTTACGGGAAACAGGCGTCCCCCGTCCTCTTCCTTAAGCTGTACGCCGCACGCCGCGAAGAAATTTCGCAGATCGGACGGCGAAAAAGCATGCAAAGCCTTGTAGAGGAATTTGCCGTTGCCAAAATAATACTCCGGATAGGATTTTGTCTCCGCGGCATTGCTTACATTGCATCGGCCGTTGCCTGTCATCAGGAGCTTACGGCCGGGATTATCCTTCTTCTCGAAAAGAAGCACGCGCTTTGCACCGCATTCGGCCGCGCGGACGGACGCCATCAGGCCGGCCGGGCCTGCTCCTATAACGGCTATAATCATGTGTCCTCCCGCCTGAAAAAATTCCATTTCATTTCTTTCATTATAACAGCTTTAGCGGACGCGGAGCGATTCATGTGCCCAGGAGATAGTTTGTCCGGTAAAGGAATCGAAGAATCCTGTCCCGGAATACGCCGAATAAATGTCCGCCGGTCCTCTGATTTTTACAAAATCCGAACACCGGCTTTTTCCGGCCATAACCGGGATTTGCTACGCTGTTTACAGACGACATGTTATTCATAAGGGGGATAATCGAGTGACCGAAAGTGAAACGACGATCCGCCGTCTGCCGAATGCGGCGACAGCAGCCGAACCCGAAACGTGTCCCGTTCTGATATGGGAGGAGATCTTTGATTTCGACGAGAAGAAGATGCTCGGCTTCCATGTCCGCCCGTCCGGGGAGGATTCCTTCCGTGCCGCGCCCGAGACGATCCGCTTAACTCTTCACTCTCTTACCAGGCGCTTCACGTTGCCGCTCATGTTCCTTGTCGAAGACGAGTGGCTCACCAGGTGCGAATCGGTTTTCCTGGGCGCCGAAAGTGCCGCCTTCTGGGCTTCCCGCAATATGAATCCGAAACTCGTACTGATCTCCCCGGTTAGCCGTACCCCGGCCCACAGTGCATCCCGTCTCATCGATCTGGCTAAGACTCTGCCGGAAGCAGCCGTAAAAGACGCATCGGGTGCCGTTTCGCCATTCCCCGCCAAACGATTTATGGTGATGGAGCCGGAACTGGTACGAGAAATCGAGACCGACCTCATGAAACAATTTCAGGTTCGGAGTATACGGGAAATCGGAGCGATGTCCGGTATCGGCCTGATTGCCCAGGACGTCCATTCTTCGGAGCAGTACGAGAAGCTTGTCGAGCTTAAGATCCGTTACGGAGCGGGATCGTTCTTAAGGCTTCCGGTCTCGGTTTTCGAGAACACGGAGAGCGGAAAAGAGAAAACACTAAAAGCACCGGCGAAGAGTTCCGGATTGCCGGTCGGCACACTGGCGTCACCGCTTCAGTATGTCGATGCGGCACTGTCGGGCAGCGAGCTCGAGCAGCTTTTCGAAATGGACAGTGCGCTTCCCGGCGTGTGTGTTTTCGAGGACGAGCAGCTTGTAGGCGTTGTCACGCGGGAACTGCTGTACGAGAAAATGAGCGGGCGCTACGGCTTCGGACTCTTCGCCAACCGGCCGATCCGGAAGATCATGCAGACCGAATTCCTGGCCGTTGACGAGTCGGTCCACGTCGAGGACGCTGCGAGAATGGCCATGCAAAGGCCGCAGAAAAATCTATATGATTTCATCACTGTGACGAAGGACGGCGACTATTCCGGCGTCGTCACGATCCGGGATCTCATTCTTCACCTGGCGATATCGCCGGTCCCGGCACCGATAAAACGGACGAGCGACATGGGCTCGATCAGGATCTGAGCCCCTCTCATACCGGCGCTTACCGATATCCAGTCAAACAGTTCGGCCGTCTCGTCAAAATACGTCGGGAACGGCTTTTTCATTCCGACGGGCGAGCACCCGCCGCGTATATATCCGGTCAGCGGAAGAAGCTCCTTGACCGCGATCATATCGACCTTCTTGTTGCCCGACACGGCGGCGAGCGCTTTCAAGTCCAGCTCGGTCTCAACCGGGATGCAGGCGACCAGATACCCGGTCTTGTCGCCGTGCGTTACGAGCGTCTTGAAAACCTGTTCGACAGGCAGGCCGCAGGTATTCGCGACGTGCACGCCCGACAGGTCCTCCTCGTCAACTTCATAGGTCACGACTTTAAAATCGAGACCCGCGCTCTCGAGCATTCTCATGGCATTTGTTTTCACCGGTTTGGACATACTGCGCTCTCCTGTAATGTTCGTACTTGATGCGAATAATCTTCGGGCGGCAACCCTGTTAATGGATAGAATAAATCTTCAGGCAACAGCCCTGTTCGCATTCAATATAGTAACGCAGGCGGAGGGCGCATTCAATCTTTAGAAGAACAGATCTCTCGTTTTGCCCGCGCGGATTTTTGCGACATTCGCCCTCGCGGCTTCGCGGTGTTTCGGGTCGAGAACCTTGTCAAGTTCCCTGTCGACCAGTGTATAACCGATCTTTTTCGCGCGCGGCGAAGCATAGTCCTCGAGATACTCGGAAAGCGTCATCAGCGCGTTCGGATGGCACACATTCTTGATCTGTCCGGATTTTGCGATCGACATGAAACGGTCGCCGGTGCGGCCCGACCGGTAACAGGCCGTGCACCAGGACGGGACCAGACCTTCTTCCATCAGCCATGTGACGATCTCGTCGGCCGTACGGTCGTCGCTCTTGTCGAATTGCGCGACCAGATCCGGATCCTGGATTCCGGTCTCCCTGAGCTTCTTCTCCGCAGCATAGCCGCCAACCCCGACGGCGCTGCATGCGCTCATCTGGGTAATGCCGCAGTCGAGCAGGTCTTTTCGCATCGCAGCCGTCTCGCGCGTCGAGATGATCATGCCCGTATAAGGCACGGCCAGCCGGATCACGGCGACAATCCTCTTAAAGGTCTCGTCGTCCGGAATGTTCGGATAGATCGCCTTCAGATCGACGCCGTCCGCCGGACGGATGCGCGGCACGGAGATCGTGTGGAAGCCTACGCCGTAGGTCTTTTCCATATGCTCGTTATGAAGCATCAGCGCGATTGTCTCGAAAAAAGGATCGTAAAGACCGAACAGAACACCGGCGCCGTTGTCATCGATCCCCGCCGTCTGCGCGCGGTCAAACGCTGTCGTGTGATACCAGTAGTCGCTCTTCGGGCCAGCAATGTGGTACTTCTCATAGGTCGGCTTGTGATAGGTCTCCTGGAAAAGAATATAGGTGCCGATGCCGACTTCCTTCAGCTTTCGGAAGTTCTCCACAGTCGTCGACGCAATATTGACATTTGCGCGGCGGATCTCGCCGGAGATATCGGACTGCGTCTGATACACAGTCTTCAGGCAGTCGACGATATAGTCGATCGGGCAGTTCACATCGTCCTCGCCCGCCTCCATCGCGATTCGCTTATGGCCCATCTTCTCGATCTCGATGACTTCCTCGCGGACTTCATCCATCGTCAGCTTCCTTCTTTTGAAGCTGTGGCAGTCGTTATAGCTGCAGTAGGCACACCGGTTCACGCAATAATCGCTGACATAGAGCGGGGCGAACATCACGATGCGGTTCCCGTAAATTTCTTCCTTAATATGTCTTGCCGTGCGAAAAAGTTTCGGCAGATGCCGCGCGTCCATCTTCAGGAGACTGGCCGCCTCGAGATGCGTAAGGCCGCCGAAGTTTGCCGCCTTGTCGAGAATCCGGTCGATCTCCGAATCGGGCGTCTTCTCAGCCTTCTTAAGCAGTTCTTCAATTTCTTCGGGCTTGATGAATTGTTCAATTTCCATATTTTCAATCCGCATATATTTCGTACTCCTTTGTACTCTGTCCTTTTCGTCGTCAGGGAATCTCCGTTTTGGCGACGGCCGTTCTGACCGTTACGCCTTGGATTCTTCCGAGCTTCCCGGTAAGACTGTTGATCGCGTCGAGGTCCCCTACAACGGTGATGCTGATAACCGCGACCGGCGCCTCCTCGAAAGGAATGCCCATCCGTCCCTTAATGATCCCCTGAAACTCCGAGACCGTCTCGTTAAAGGCCTGCTGGCAGAGATGCGGTTCGTCGAGGACCGCCGAAATAACCGCTATTTTTCGCATAATCTACCTTTCCCCGACGCGAAAAATGCGCCCTCTCCAGCCGGAAAAGACGCACCGAATAACAAATAGAAAGGATTCGTCGAGGAGCGCACATGAACAACACGTTCGTCCCGGAAAAGTCCGCAATATCGTCTGGATCGTCACTTCCGGATCAGGAGCGTTAACGGCTGCTTTTCCGTCAGAATCAATATGGTTAAATTCTGGACTGCTTTCTTGAAAATGTCAAGGCTGGGCCGAGGCTCGGATCGAGTCAACTTCTTCCCCCGATGATAGAATCAAAGGGCGAATAAGCGGAGCAACGGCCATTTGACTTCCAAGAGTATTTTGACTCGCGGTAAATATTTTTGTAAGATTACATCATAATATTAATAATATTATTGATAATTTCACTACGGTCTGCACCCGCGCGATCGTCGGCACTGGAAGCGGTAGGATGGAAATGAAAAAAATAGTCAAAAAAGTCCTATATCTCTTACTGATCAAGCTGCTATGCATTCCCTTTACCGAATGCGCGGCAGTGTCAAAGATTATGTGCACTTTCGTTCTCTATTGGTAACTGGTGGTCAAACAGTGGAGGAATCAGCGATCACCTCGTCTTTTTGTTGGTAAGTCCCAAATGCTTAATGTACAAGTAGCATTTGGTCCCCCAGAGTAAAGATTCCATGATCGAGGCCGGCACAAACCTACATCAACGCTACTTCAGCAATACCAAGAAACGCAGCCAACTCTCGAGGTCTTCTTTTCCTCCTTCCACGGCTCCGATGACCTCTCGTTGCCCATCCGCGTTGCGGCTCTTGCCACAAGAATAGCGATATTCTCGTACAATCCGCCGCAGAGAGCCTTGGTTTAGTTCTCGATTATTTGATAGATGTTTTCTACAAGTAACATTCTACCAATTGAGACCGGACCATTTCTCTATTTTTTACTGAGCGCAATTTTAGGATACGTCATCCATTCTGCGTCGTGGAAGTGATAAAGCACTGGCGGATATAGACAATCGACTCGAAGAGATACAGATTGAGCTGTTGAGACCCGTTGCTTTCAAATCCGACTACGAGGATGTCGCTGGCGAGATTAGTCGCCTTCGCAAAAAAGCAGATAACGCAGGTCGAGAGTACCGACCGTAACGAGATAAAAAAGGGACTCTCTGATATGAAAGCTTTCATTCGAAAGCATAATGCTGCGGTTTCAGAATTTGATGAGGCTCTGGTTCATCGGTTAATTAAGAAGATTGTCGTCTTCGATGGGCGGTTTGTGACATTCTGATCGGGAGTTGAGGTTGAGACTTGATGGTATATTTTTAGAAGCTATGATATCTCTTAAGCACCTAAAACGACTCCAATTATTTGATTACTCTTAATCGGTCCATATACACGACTATCCAAACTGTTTAAGTAATTATCTCCAAGAACAAAATACTCTCCTTCCTCAAGAGGATAGTTACAGTCACGTCCCTCATATGATACTCCTCTGATTATTGCTTCATTTATGTAAACACAATGATTACGAAGCTCAACCAAATCTCCTTCGATCGCGATTACCCTTTTAATACACAAATTATTTCCCAATTGAAAAACAATGATATCGCTAGTGCTAACATTTGTATATGTCTTCTGAATCAGTAGTATCTGACGTTCATTAAGAGTTGGAGCCATTGATGTGCCCTCAACCCAAGCAATCTGAAAGTTGCCAAGAAATAGCGATACAAATGTCAGTATTAAAACAATTATAGCAATATCTTTTATAATCTCACCACGCGATTTGCGCATTTCTCTATTTCCTTATCATGCGTCACTACGACAAGTGTTTTTCCTGCCTCGTTATGCTTCTTAAGTATATTCATAATGATATCTCGATTCGTTGCGTCAAGACTTCCAGTAGGCTCATCGGCAAGAATAATGGAAGATGGTTTCACATGCAGTCTTGCTAAAGCAACTCTTTGTTGTTCTCCGCCACTTAGTTGATATATTTTTTGTTTCAAAACTCCTTGCTTTAAACCAACCTCTTCAAGCGCGTCATAATAATCTTGGATCGATTGCTTTTCCGAGAATTTTGCGGCTATCTTCATGTTATAGATCACAGTCTGATCTTCAACAAGTCCATAGTTTTGAAAAACGTATGCTATTTCTTTTCGTGCCAGTTTTCGTCCGGAAGCGCTTTGAAGGCTAGCATTCTTTACACCCCTTATGATTACATCCCCTGTATCCGGAAAATCCAGAAGACCCATAATATTTAGTATTGTCGATTTTCCTTTCCCGCTCTCTCCTGATATACATACAAACTCTCCTGGTTCTATCGTAAGCGAGAAACAAGAGAATACTACTTTGTCCCCGTACATTTTTGTTATATTGCTTAATATAATATCTGACATAATTACTAGTTCCTTCCTTTAATGATTGAAACGATATTTCTCTCGCTTTGCTTTCGAAGAATTAAGATAAAAATGCAAATCTCAATTAGAACGGCAGTAATTACAAGAGGCAATGATATAGACATGAAAAGTCCCAAAATCGACGTCACGGGTATAATGGCCGCCTTTAGAATAATCCTGCCCATACATATATCCAACAAGGTATGACCTGTCATGATTTTTATTGAAATACTCCTGGCATAATTAAGAAAATACTGTTCCGCCGAAAAAACGATCAAATATATCAAAGCAAATGTTAACGCACAAAGAATTGCCCCTAAGAACGTCACGCGGCCTATAGTTTGTGATAATTGTGACTCGTAAAACGACAGAACAGACGGACTCTGAACAGCAATTTCAGCTAACCCATTTTTTTGAAGAATGGGATGAATCTGTTCATATGGCGTCAATTCAGTTCCGGAATCACACAAAAAAAACATCTTTCCGGAAAAGAACGAGAGAAAATTGCCGACAATAATATAGGGTGGTTCGTACTTAACCGTTATCTCCGGATCATAGACATACGCGATCACATTCTTTACAAACCCCGGCTCATCCGTACTGCTTCTTGTAGTGAAGGAGAAAAAAGTGCTCTGCGGGTCATATTCAATAAAGTTGAACGCGTCATCCCCGTAACGTTCTTGATTGGCTCGAATGCTAAGAACAAGGTCTTTGCTCCAACCGGACGGAATGAGTACGTTATACTTTTCAGGATTTAAACTTGTAGAGGTTATCCGATTACCGGCCATGTCCGTTATTGTCTGAGCAAAATCCAAATAGTTGTCATTTATTCTTACGTAGGCTGGTATGGTACTGCCGTCAGGGAGTGTATTCTCCTCTACCGCCTGACTCATATCCGCAATTATTACTTGTTTTTGATCATGAATGTCTTCATAGAAGTTCATCATACGTGGCACATATTTCTCTGGATCATCTTCCGGATCCTCAACGGTCATATAGGAAGGAATCATAGCAAATCCAGACAGTTTATCTGCACTTGCCTTCAAAGTTGTATACTCGTTAACTGCGCCGCCTACAACGATTGCCATTTGCGATATATATGCTGCAAGTATGACGAAAAAGATAGCCTTTGATACGCATGCAAAAGCGAAAATAGTTTTGTTATTGTTTTGCCCTTTTATACACTGCACCCTGCAACTTTTACTTACCAAATAGGTGGATATAAGCATCGTTAAATGGAGAAAAAAGATAAGTAAGAGCATCATCGGAAACATATTGTATAAAAACAGCAGTGAAGATTCAAAATTGTATTTGATTCCAAGAATAAAAAAAGCTGTCAATATTACAGATAATGTTAATGGAATACTCCAAAAAATATTATGCTTAACTTCATCAAGCGAGATATTTGCGTCACTATACCCCAAGGACTTCTTTACGATAAAATTACGACCGCGAGAAAATGCATAAATAATCACGCTTATGAAAAGCATTAGTGTAAAAACCGCCAGAACCAGCAGCAAAGAACTATCTGGAGCGATAAGATTGTTTTCAGATATTTCGCAGGGGATTCCACGATTTGAGAGCTCGGAAAGCCAATTGCTTCTATATTCTTCATTTATTAAAAACTTTCCATAACTTAGATCGATATCTGTTTTATATAGGCTTGTAATGGTGTATATCTCTAAAGACATATCATCTGGAATAAAAGCGTATATTTTGGGATTTGCATCATCATGTGTAGATAACATAACTCCATCTGGAATCAACGTAGATCCTTGTGAAGTCGAAAGATCCAGGAAATTCTTATCCTCATTTGTTTTGTAGTATTGAAAACAGGTTCCTTGACTCACACGGCAAAGCATAATGTCTGAGGAGGTCAAATCGGATATCTCTACTAGTTCCTCGATAAATTCATCTGTTGATAGGACTGCAGGTTTTTCAAGGGTAAGCGTTACTTTGTCTTGCTCAATCTTCGCAAACAGAAATCCCGAAAATGCTATATATGAATGTATTAGTATTATTATTATACAAAGAGTATATGTAATGCAAACAACAAGTTTTTTTGTCATATAAACCTTTTCTGAAAACAACAATATACAGGGCAAGAGGTTAGCAAATATCCTCTTGCCTCTGCAATCCTTGTTTAACATTTATTTATTTAAA
>CAZTXQ010000065.1:0-4688 GCA_964617375.1 uncultured Mageeibacillus sp.
GATATTCCGGACGACATTTACTTTTTCGGGTCGGATCTGGATTCAAGGGCGGTGGAGACTTCCGAAAGAAATGCGCGGGCTGCCGGAATCGATCGGATGGTCCGGTTTAAAGCAGCGGATGCGTTCGCCCAGACTCCGGACGCCCTGCGGGAATGGACGGGTCTGAACCGTCAGCTGATCCTGTGCAATCCGCCTTACGGCGAGCGGCTCTTAAGTCCTGAGGAAGCGGCAAAAATCTACGAGGGAATTGCGCATACCTATCTCGACAAAGACGGGTACTGCAAAAAAGGAATCCGCTTATCCGTAATATCGCCGGACGATACGTTTGAACATTCCGTCGGACGGGCCGCGGACAAGAGAAGAAAACTCTATAACGGAAATATCAAATGCCAGATGTACCATTATTATAAGCTTGGGAAAAATGAAAACAAATGAACCGATATTTCACGATAAGCAAATACATTGTCCGCGTGTTACGGACACGTAAAGGAACAATCATTCGTAAAAAGAACGTAAACTCTGTGTTATGAAGCTCTGCGGGATTCGGACATTTATGAACAAGTTTTTTACAAAATGATTACACAAAATGTCAAACGCGTGTTTCCAAAGGTTTCGAGGGACAAAGACCGCAAAAGCGTTGTCGTGTAGTTATGCACAGACTTATCCACAGTTTCCACAGTCTCCAAGAGTGGAAAACAGGTGATACATTTACCCGATAATTCCGATGCATGTCAAATTTGTCCATGTTATAATAATGTGAACATGCAAAGAAAGAGGTCTCATATGTCTTTTGTATCTGATAGCGCAATGGCGGCAAGAAGTGCCTCCTATCTGACGGCCGTAACTTCTACGGAGTTGAAAAACCGCGCACTCGAAGCCATTGCCGCAGCACTTCAAAACAACAGTGATGCCATCGAAGCGGAAAACAGCAAGGATCTGGCTAACGCCGAGACAAGCGGCTTGGCGATGCCTCTTAGGAAACGTCTTCTGTTTGATGCCGGCAAAATAGCGGCGGCTGTCGACGGAATCAAGAGCCTCATCTCTCTGCCGGATCCCGTGGGTAGAATCCTTTTGAGCACGGAGATGGACGAAGGACTGGATCTTTATCGCGTCACCTGTCCGATCGGAGTCATCGGTATCATCTTCGAGTCGCGCCCGGACGCGCTTGTCCAGATCGCTTCACTGTGTCTTAAGACCGGTAACGCGGTTCTCCTCAAAGGCGGGTCGGAAGCGGCCCATACGAACCGGATCTTAACGGATATCATCGTAAAGGCGTCCGTCGAGGCAGGCATCCCTTCCGGCTGGGCGGCACTTCTTGAATCCAGAAGCGATGTTGCGGAAATGCTGAAGCTTGACGAATACATTGATCTGATCATTCCGAGAGGCTCGAATGCCTTCGTTCAGTACATTATGCAGAATTCAAACATACCCGTCCTCGGACATGCGGACGGCGTATGTCATGTCTATGTGCACGAAAAAGCCGATCCGGATATGGCGGTTCGTCTGGTCGTTGACAGCAAGACACAGTATGTCGCTGTCTGCAACGCTGCGGAGACGCTTCTCATCGATGAATCCATCGCTCCCGTTATGCTTCCGCTTCTGGCGAAGGCACTCGAAGAGAAGAATGTGATTCTTCACGGATGCGAAAAAGCGGCGGCGATTCTCCCGATGAAGCCCGTATCCGAATGGCATCACGAATATCTTGATTACGAAATGTCGGTTCATATCGTCTCCGGTGAGGAAGATGCCATCTTGCATATCAATCGTTACGGTTCCGGGCATACCGACGCGATCATTACGGAAGAGCGGGAGGCGGCGCTTGCGTTTATGGAAGCGGTCGACTCGGGAAGCGTGTTCTGGAATTGCTCGACCCGCTTCTCGGACGGCTATAAATACGGTTTCGGTGCCGAGGTAGGAATCAGCACGTCCAAGATTCACGCCAGAGGTCCCGTAGGCCTTGAAGGTCTGGTAACATATAAATATAAGCTCTTCGGAAACGGACAGATTGCCGCCGATTATGCGTCTGGCAAAAAACAATTTACACATCGCCCTATTTCCGAAAAGCCGGAGAAGTGATATCATACCCGTTGACAAAAGCATGGAGGTGAGAAGCTATGATTCTTTCAATCGGTTCCGATCATGCCGGTTTTGAACTGAGAAAACTGGTAATCGAACACTTGACGGAGGCCGGACACACCATCATCGAACACGGTGCAGCCGATAGTGCTACAGCTTTCAGCTACGTACACGCCGGTCAGGCCGTATCAAGAGACATTTCCGAGAAAAAGGCGGAACGCGGGATCGTGATTTGCGGTACGGGAATCGGCATATCGATTGTCTGCAACAAATACAGAGGAATACGCTGTGCGCTCTGCACCGACGAATTTATGGCACGCATGTCGCGTCAGCATAACAATGCCAATATTCTGGCAATGGGAGCCCGCGTGATCGGCCGCGGACTTGCGCTTTCCATCGTTGACGCATATCTTTCCGAAGCCTTTGAGGCCGGCGGACGCCACCAGGCTCGCGTCAATGAAATTACATCACAGGAAGACACGTATTTTAAGGCCCCTTAATTAAGGGGTTTTATTATAGAAATTTGTACTTTAACCTAAAGGATAGATTTGCAGGAGGATTTCACCATGGAACCTAAAGTTTTTATTTTCGACCACCCTCTGATTCAGCACAAGATTTCTCTCTTAAGAGATAAAAACACATCTACGAAAGAATTCCGTGAGCTTGTAGGCGAGCTTGCCATGCTGATGGCTTATGAAGTTACGAGAGATCTTCCGCTCAAAGAGGTCGAAATTGAAACACCCATCGCCATCGCAAAGACCAAGGTTCTGGCCGGCAAGAAGATTGCTATCGTGCCGATCCTCCGCGCGGGACTTGGTATGGTCGACGGAATGCTTAATCTGATCCCCATGGCAAAGGTCGGTCATATCGGCCTTTATCGTGATCCCAAGACTCTCGAACCCGTCGAGTACTATTGCAAACTTCCCGAAGACGCGACGGAGAGAGAAGTCATTATTCTTGATCCTATGCTCGCTACCGGCGGATCTGCATCCGCAGCTGTAAGCTTTCTGAAGCAGCGCGGAATTACCCAGATCAAGTTTATGTGCCTGATCGCGGCTCCTCAGGGAATTGAGAGACTTTCGACGGATCATCCCGATGTTCCGATCTTCTGCGCAGCGCGCGATCCGAAGCTGAACGAGCATGCATATATCGTCCCGGGCTTAGGTGATGCCGGCGACAGACTGTTCGGGACCAAATAAAGAAAGCCCCGCCTGACGGCCTTTTCTTTGTGCAGATTTTCGGAATGCGGACATTTGCATACAATATCCGTTTGGCGTAAAATACATATGAACCAGTGGGTAAAGCCCGGATAACAAGTGTTCCGGGCTTTATTTATCTGAAAGAGAAAGAGAGACAAGATGGGAACTATAGTATTGCTGAATAGCTCAAACTGGTTTCAGGAGTTCCTGACGGCTCTCAAGGAGAAATTCCTTGAGGCTATCCAGATCGGCGATATCGGGGAAGAGATCAGCACGGCTATACTGCCGAAGAATCAGTACATCCTTTTGGGGAATAAGAATTTTCTGCTGCCCGACGCCGTTCTGGTTACATGGATTGCAGTAGGCATATTGTGTCTTCTTTTCGCGTGGATTGCCAGAAAACGTGACCGCATTCCGTCCGGAAGACAGCTGATCTCCGAATCGCTTGTCAATCTGCTGCTGTCGCTGTGCAAGAACAGCGGGATGACCGATAAGCAGGCGGAGCAGGTGACTCCTTTTGTAGGTACTGTCGGCCTTTTTATCGTCGCCTGCAATCTCGTTACGGTTTTCAAGATACCGCCGCCGGCGAAGAACATAGCTTTTCCCGTAGCGCTTGCCTTGACTACGATGGGCTATGTCATTGTGACCGGAATCCGCTTTGTCGGTATCAAGGGATTCTGGGCATCGCTTCTTAATCCGATGCCGGCGATGCTTCCTTTCCGAATCCTCGATTACTTGATTAAGCCCGTTTCTCTTTCCCTTCGACTTTTCGGCAATGTGTTCGGCGCATTTATACTGATGGAGTTCATTTCCATCATCATTCCGGCGGGAGTCCCGGGCCTTTTCGGACTGTGGTTTGATATCGCCGACGGTATTTTGCAGGCTATCATATTCTCCTATCTGACGATTACATACATCGGGGAGATTATCGAAGGCGCCGAATCGGCACACGAAAATAAGCAGGGACAAATCAGCGGGAAAGCGGCCTGATCGGCACGCTTGTTCGGATACATGCCATCAGAAAACTATTATACTTAGCATACAGGAGGAAACCATATGTCAGCATCCACTTTACTCTATACGGCTTTAAGTGCAGCCGGGACCGTTTCTACAATTGATCCGAAGGGTCTCGCCGGAATCGGCGCCGGACTTGCCATCGGTCTGGGTGCGTGCGGTGCCGCCATCGGTATCGGTATTGCAGCCGGTAAAGCACTTGAATCGGCCGCAAGACAACCGGAGATCTACGGCAAATTGAATACGATGCTTTTGACTTCGATTGTCTTTATGGAATCGATCGCCATTTATGCACTTGTTGTCGCGCTCCTTCTGATTTTTACATTCTGACAGCCGTGCCGCAGTAAAAAGACATCGGGAGAGTCCCTTTCCGATGCGAGAGGTGTCATACATGCTTGA
>CAZTXQ010000065.1:4788-16049 GCA_964617375.1 uncultured Mageeibacillus sp.
ATAATGCCGAGAACAGATCCAAAGAAGCACAAAAGCTCTTTGATGAAGCGTCCCTTAAAATTGAAGCCTCGAAAAGCGAAGCCTCGACGATCGTAACGGAAGCCCGCGTTCAGGCGGATAAACAGGCCCGTACGGTTATCAATGCCGCACAGACCGAAGCCAATGTCATAGTCGACCGCGCTTCGGAAGACGCCAAGCGTATGCACAATGCCATGCTTGACCAGATGAGAGACGAAGTCGCGGATCTGGCCGTTTCTATAGCCTCCAAAGTTGTCGGTTCAATCATCGATGATACGCATCAGAAGGACTTGAACGAGCGCATCATGGATGAAACGTTAAAAGCAGAGGTGAAGAAGATTGACTGACAGCAAAGCATTCCGGATTATCCGGATCGTAACCGCCGGCGATATGTCGGATGAGAAGCTGAACACGGTTGCGCAGCGGTTTACCGAGCATTTTCATATAACAGATTATTCGGTGGTACATGAGGTAGACAAGGAATTAATCGGCGGTTTTGTAATCTATGCTGCCGGTTATCGATATGACTACAGCGTGAAAGGACAGCTGGCCCGAATCGGACGCCAGCTTAAGAATTCCCGTGCCATATCCACACACTTAGATGAGAACGAACCCGCGGATTCCGAAGCCGAAACGATCCGGAAGTCCATCGATATGGCTCTTAAATCCTTCGACGAGCAGCCGATGGCGCTGCAGGGCCAGGACCTTCTGTGGGACAGCGAGACCAGCGGCACCATCCTGCCCGAAACCGATACACCCCGAAGAGTCGTCGACCGTTTGCGCGAGCAGATGGTGAATACATTTATGGACAGCACGACCGTCGAAGAGATCGGCCAGGTTGTGAGTGTCAGCGACGATGTCGCCGTGGTTAAGGGTATCGATCACTGTCTCAGCAACGAACTCATCATGTTTACCGCAAACATCTTCGGAATCGCCATGAATCTGGAACCGGATCGCGTCGGCGTCGTACTCCTCGGCGAATCCGGTGAGGTAGTAGAAGGAATCATGTGCAAACGAACGGGCAAAACGGTCAGTATACCGGTCGGAACCGGTCTTCTCGGGAGGGTCGTAGACCCGCTGGGCAATCCGATTGACGGTAAAGGCCAGATACGTTCGAACAAGATCCGTCCGATCGAGTCCCCGGCACCTTCGATTGTCGATCGCTCGCCGGTGAATCGCCCGCTAGAAACCGGTATCACGGCGATCGATGCCATGACCCCGATCGGCAGAGGACAGCGTGAATTGATTATAGGCGACCGCCAAACGGGAAAAACAGCCGTCGCGATCGATACGATCATCAATCAGAAGGGCAAAAATGTCCGTTGTGTCTACGTGGCGATCGGGCAGAAGATGTCAACGATCGTTCAGGTCGTTAATACTTTGGAGAAATTCGACGCCCTGTCCTATACCGTCATTGTTGCGGCCAGCGCGAGCCAGCCCGCATCCCTGCAATACATAGCACCGTATTCCGGATGCGCAATCGCCGAAGAATTTATGTATTCGGATCATTCGGACGTTCTCGTTGTCTATGACGATCTGACCCGGCATGCTCAGGCATACCGTGCAATATCGCTGCTGCTTCGCCGTCCGCCGGGCCGTGAAGCGTATCCCGGTGACGTCTTTTATCTGCACTCGAGACTTCTTGAGCGCGCCGCGAAGCTCGACATTTCGAAAGGCGGCGGATCTATTACCGCGCTTCCGATCATTGAGACGCAGGGCGGGGATATTTCCGCGTACATTCCGACCAACGTAATTTCGATTACGGACGGTCAGATCTACCTCGAATCCGAATTGTTCTTTTCCGGTCAGCGTCCCGCGATCAACGTCGGCCTGTCGGTATCGCGTGTAGGCGGATCCGCGCAGACAAAGGCGATGAAGAAAGTTGCCGGATCTTTGCGTATCAACCTGGCTCAGGCCAGAGAAATGGCCTCCTTCGCGCAGTTCGGCTCGGATCTTGACGAGAATACGCAGCGCCAGCTGAAGCTCGGAATTGTCTTGAACGAGGTCCTGAAGCAGCCGCAGTATGCGCCGCTCGCTATGGAAGACCAGGTACTCATGCTTTTTCTCGCCAATAAAGGTAAACTGACCTTTCTCGAAAAAGAAGACGTTCAGGATTACTTAAGCGAATTCCTGCAGAAGATGCATGTTCTGCACGCGGATGTTATGCAGGAAATTGCCTCCTCCGGAGATTTGACGAACGAAATGCAGGCGCAGATTGAAGATCTTGAGGGCGTTCACCGTGCATCGTATCTGATCGAGCATACAGAATACGCGAAAACGGAGTAAGCCGATATGGAACAACTTTATGACATCAAGAAAAGGATACGAAGCATAAGCGATATTCAGCAGATGACGCATGCTATGGAACTGGTCAGCGCCGCGAAGATGAGAAAGTCAAAGGCGCAGCTGGATCGCGTGTTTCCTTTCTTTTCTCTGTGCGCGGAAAGCATGATCGAGATACAGCGCAGCAACATCGATATTGACAATCCGTACTTTAAGCTGAAACAAAAGAAAAAAGGCGAGACCTGGAAGATCGGTTACTTCATACTGACCGGTGATCAGGGACTTGCAGGAGCATATAACCATAACGTAATCCGGATCGCGGAAGACTACATCAGCAAAAAAGTATTTGACAACGTAGGCAAGGGACTGAAGACCGAATCGACGCTGTATGTTTTCGGAAACGTCGGCCGCGACAAACTGATACATGACGGTTTTCCCGTGGACAAATCTTTCTCGTTCCCGATCGCGTCACCGACCTACTTTGTGGCGAGATCCGCTGCGGATATTATCCGCCACAAATATGTCGAGGGAGAACTGGATCTCGTCTATCTGATCTATACGAAAATGGAATCCGCGATCAATATGAAGTCCATTATTCAGCGTGTTGTACCCGTAAATACCAATGCGCTTGAGTCAATCCTGCCCGTCGGGAGCGGTGAAGCCGGAATGGCAATCGAGAGGGGCGCAAGCCTGACATACCATCCCAATGCGGACGCGGTTTTCGCCTTCTTAATCGACACGTACCTGAATGCCATGGTATACGGCGCAATGGTTGAGGCATATGCCAGCGAACAAACCGCAAGAATGACGGCGATGGACAATGCGACACAGAACGCAGACGATATGCTGAGTGACCTAACGCTAAAAGCCAATCGAGCTCGTCAGGCGAGGATTACCAACGAACTTATCGAAATTGTTAACGGCGCAAATCAGATTCAGCAATAGGATTTGACGCGAAAGGCGGATAAAGATGGCTATAGGATATGTAGTTCAAATCATCGGACCGGTTATCGACTGCCGGTTTCCGGATAATGAAGTACCGATGATCAATGACGCAGTCAAGATCAGGTTCGGCAGCGGATGGATAACAGCGGAAGTCCTGCAGCAGCGCGGCAGCGGAATCGTTCGATGTGTTTCTTTCGAACCGACCGAGGGCCTGGCCCGCGGCGCCGAAACCGAATCAACGGGAGCTCCCGTCATGGTGCCGGTAGGCGAACGTATCACGGGGCGACTTTTTAACGCGCTCGGACAGCCGATTGACGGCCGCGGACCGGCCGATGCCGATACAGTCTGGCCGATTCACAGACCTGCGCCGTCTTATACCGATCAGTATCCCTCGGAAACGATGCTGGAAACGGGTATCAAAGTAATCGATCTGCTCGTCCCGTTCAGCCGCGGCGGTAAAATCGGTCTTTTCGGAGGCGCAGGTGTCGGAAAGACCGTTCTGATCCTGGAGCTGATTCGGAATATTGCGTCCGAACACGGCGGCCTTTCGGTGTTTACCGGTGTCGGCGAGCGTTCCCGTGAAGGCAATGACCTTTGGAACGAGATGAAGGAATCCGGTGTTATCAACAAGACGGTTATGGTCTTCGGACAAATGAACGAGACCTCGGGAGCACGTATGCGCGCTCCGCTTACCGGTCTTACCATGGCGGAGTATTTTCGCGATGTCATGAAGAAGGACACACTTCTGTTTATTGACAATATCTATCGATTTGTACAGGCCGGGTCGGAAGTCTCAGCCCTTCTGGGCCGCATTCCTTCCGCAGTCGGGTATCAGCCTACGCTGGCCAACGAAGTCGGTGCGCTTCAGGAACGGATTACGTCGACAAAATCCGGATCGATTACATCGATACAAGCCGTATATGTACCGGCGGATGACCTGACGGACCCGGCGCCCGCGACGACATTCGGACATCTCGATGCGATAACGGTTCTTTCACGCTCCGTCGTTGAGCTCGGTATCTACCCGGCCGTTGATCCTCTCGAGTCTTCCTCCAGAATTCTGACGGAGAGTATCGTTGGAAAGGATCACTACCACGTAGCCCGTCTGGTACAGGAGACATTGCAGCGCTACAAAGAGCTGCAGGATATTATCGCGATCCTCGGAATGGAAGAACTGAGCGAGAAAGACCGTCAGACGGTCAACCGCGCCCGTAAAATCCAGAAATTCCTGTCACAGCCCTTCTTCGTTACCGCTGGTTCGACCGGGTATGAACCCCGTTATGTTCCGATCGAGAAAACCGTCCAGGGCTTCGGAGAAATCATATCCGGCAGCGTAGATCATATTCCCGAACAGTTCTTCTTCATGAAGGGCGATATCAATGACGTTTACAAAGAGTACCGTGATTCCCGGAAATAACTTCCGTATTGTACGGAAGGATTCGGATCCGAATCGGATTTAAGGAAAACAATGCATGAGTGAACTAAGCGAGAATAAACCGGCCGGGAAAACCATGATGCTTGAGGTCGTGACACCGTATTACCACTTTTTCGAGGGAAAAGTGGAACAGGTCGTCTTGTCCGCTCTTGACGGAGAAATCGGTGTCTTACCGGGACGCGCACCTGTCGTTATCGCACTTGCGCCCGGAATTGCCCATATAACCGTTAACGGCGAGAAGCGTCATGCAGTCATGACGGAAGGATATGCCGAAATCGGACCGTTCATGACAATCGTGGTGTGCAACGCCGCCGAATGGCCGGAAGATATTGATGTCGTTAGAGCGTTTCATGCGTTCGAACGTGCGGAAAAAAGATATCATGATCCTGCAACAAGCAAGCAGGAGAAAATATACGCAAGACATTCGATTCGCCGCGCTAAAATGAGACTTAAGCTTATCCGGGAGTTCGGTTCCGACGCCCAAAAGAAAACCTTGAGCGAACTGAAAACGGCCGGCAATTAACGGGCCGTTCATACCTTTCTTTCATCGATCAAAAATTGAATATTCTGCCTTAAGCCGCTGATTCCTTCCTTGTGAAGCGCATATATACGGCTGGCCGATCTTTTTAGCCTGTGCTGAATATCAGACCAGGACAACCTGTCTATGTATCGGGCGACAAGTACGCTGCGCTGCGGTTCCGGAAGTGAAAAAATCCCTCCTTCGATGATTACGAGTTTTCTGTTTTCTGCCTTCAGATAATTTCGAAGAAGGACTCTTTCTCTTTCTATGGACTTCTTTTCTTTCTCAAAGGCATCCTGAAAACGAAAATAGACTTGCTCGGGATTCAAGGATGGATCAGAGCCCAGGCGCGTGACACCCCGGCTTCGCAAGGCAATGGACCGATAGATTTCCTCCTCGTTCTCTTCAAGACTGCGAAGCAAGGACAGTCCTCTTGCAATGTTTATACGGCATTCGTGCAGATGCTCCAGATAGTATAAACTTCGGGAATCGTCGAGCAATTCATCGCAGGAGGAATGAAAGTCTGTTTGCGAATAAAGGTGCGAGCCTTCATGGACGGTCGGGGCCAGATTACAGCTGCTTGTTAACATATGGTTATTCTCCGGTATTCATGAATCAGTTCTGACTGAAAATAAATTTCAGTTTGCCAATGGTCAGCGTATCTCCATCTGTCAACGGGTTCTCTTCATGAGAGTAGAGTTTCTGGCTTCCGATAAAGGTGCCTTCGGAGGATCCAAGATCCATAATCAGGTATAGAACGCCACGCCGGATAATTCGGGCATGACGGTCGGATACGGACGGATCGTCGAGGAAAAGATCGCATAGAATCCGGTCGCGGCCGATCAAAAAATCGTCTACCCAGACAACGGAACGAAAGCCCTTTTTTCCGTTCTCTCCCGAAGTCTTTATGATCTGGTTCAGGTAAGCGGGAGGGTGCTCTTTGCATCTATCCGGCCATGCAGATTCCCCGTTTGTGACTTTCTGTTCCGGGAAATAAATCTCCTTCTTCGTCAGGCCCGGACTCTCAGGTTCTTCCCCGGTGTCGGAAGGCACCGGTTTTCCTTTGCCGCCTGTACATATGACCGTCAGGAGAAGCGCAACGGAGAAGAACAGGAGATACCAGCCGCGCAGATTCCGTACGGTTGCCGTCTGATCCGCTCTCATAGATAAGTAGAGGAGAAGGAGTCCGGTGATGACCATAAGGATAATCTGAGCCAACAGCAGGAAGGCGGCGGGCCGGGGCAATGCCCGAACCTGCGTCTTCGGAATGGATGCCATTTTGCTTAGAAGACCGGTTAGTTCGTTATCCCGTCCGTCTTTCATAAGACATATGATTCGGCTTCGTTCATCGTCGTCTATAACATCGGCAAAAAACGAATCCATGAGCAGACGCTCAAGTTTCTCTGTGGGAAAGCACATTTCGGCCGCGGGTTCGACTGTATCCCGGAGAACCGGAAGGCAGCACCATAGCAGTTTCTTTGCATCCGGCTCGAAAAACACATACTCCGCGTCGAAAAGAAAATGCCGGGGATCGATGAAATGATCCTGTGCGTCAAGCAAGGCCAGAAGAAAATCCGACACGGCTTTTCTTTTTACCGCGGGTTCCCAGATAAGGTTCTTTGAACAAAGAGATATCTGTTCGCAGCCCGTACAGTCAATGCAGAATTCCTTTTGTCCGAAGTGTTCGCGAAGGTACACCGGAAGGACAGACGGAAGGACATGATTCTGCAGTGAATCCATCACATGCAGAACCATATCTCTCTTGCTTTCCAAAGAAAACACGGCAATTCTTCCGAAGGGGCCACGTTCAAATCGCATGTTTTTCACCTGTCAGCTGCTGAGATTTCCGATGACACTTCCGTCGTCGAAAACGTAATTCATGATATCATTCGCATATCCCATCAGAGCCGTGCGAAAAATCAGCGCGAGCGCGACAAGAATAGCAATGATGATGACGATTTCTACCGTGCCCATTCCTTTTGTACTTCTGGTATAATCTGCTCTTTTCATTTGTTCCTCCTTCTTTCTACTGAAATTTATTGAACTCCCGATCCGGCCGAATCGGGTATGAACGGCTATTTGCTGATTTTAAGCGACATAAGAGCGGGCGTAATCGCGACCAGGAGAACGGATATCAGATCCAGCATCATCGGAAGGACCATAGCCAGCGCATCGCGTTCCCTTTTCTTACGGCTGGCATTCCTGCACAGAGACCAACAGGCGTTCGCCTGAAGCGCCAGAAGCTGCAATACCTCGGGACCTCCGGTCATCTCGTATCTTGAAATGAGAAGAAGAGCAGCCTGTGCCTCGGGGATCGGAGTGCGGACGGAGAAGTTCTCGATAACCCTTCCGGCCGAAAGTCCCGAAAGCATCTGTGCTTTCATGATCCGTATCTCATATCCGAGAGTGCTGTTTTCGGGGAAGGCTCCCGCACATGTTTCTATGGCTTTCGGGAGCAAAACGCCTGACTGAAGAAGAGTGACCAGCATGGATAAGAAGAGCGGAATCTCTTCCATGAGCAACTCGCGTCGGCGTGCAACTTTCTGACTGGTCTCATAATGGGTCATGATTATGACGGCAAGAACCACGGGAACAGCGAAGTAAACGGGATAACCCGTGAGAAGGAAGAACACGAGGGAAAGAGGCGAGACTAGAAGCACGAGTGCAAGCATCTTGCTGATTTCCATTTCGTAGAGCTTCTCGGGATCACAGGAAAGTTCGCTGAACCGCTCATATTGTCTGGTCGTATAGCTTTCGGGAAAAAAACGGGTAATGAATCCGCGGATCTTGCCTGAAACCCGAAGAAACAACCGGTAAGAAGTTCCGGAATCCGAGTTCGCTCCCTTCTGAACTTTGTTGCTGCTTCCGATCAGAGAGAGAAGAAAGCCGCAGGATACGATGGCGATCGAGAAGGCCAGCAGCATGAGCATAATTCCAAGCGGACTTTTGCCGGCACTGTCCATATAACCGTTTGTAAATGCCGATAATGTGAAGGTAATACCAAACGGCATAAGACAGAGGATAAAGGCCTCCGTGTTTCGGCCCGCATTGTTGGCCTCGACTTCGCTTGATACAGCCATAAGCTCGGAGAGCATCTGGCAGCTGTTTCTGAGTATGGAAATCACGCCGTTACCCACGACGCGGGTTATAGACAGTGCCTTCATAATCGGCATAAGTTCCATATAATCAAGCCGGCAGCACAATTCGGTTAAGGTATCGGACAGCGGCACATGTGCTGAGAGAGATTTCTCCAGACGTACAAGCGCCTGAGCCATCAGGCAGCGACGGCCGAAGGCCTTCTCAAGAGTCGGACGTGCCGTGATAAAGGAACTTTCGAGCGAATAACCTCCGGAAACCGATGTGCACAGGGACTGAAGCAACACCTTGCTTTGAGACCGAAGCAGAGCATTCCGCTTGCCGTACAACAGGCGAACCACCGATAAAAAGGGGAAGACGGACAAGGTAAGGGAAAGCACAATGCGAAGAGGCTTAATGGGAAGAAAGGCATTTGACAGAAAGTAAACGGATCCCGCGCAGACCGGATAGATCCATAAATGGCGAATGAGAAATGCGCGTTTGATTTTTGCCGAGGCGTCCTCGCGCATCCGGTCTTCCGGATTTGTTGATTTATAAGATGCTCGTCTCGTTCCGGATCCATTCTGTTTTTGGTACAAGTCCTTCACCTTCTTCGTAAGTAAATATGGGAATGACCGTAAAATCGTTATCCCGGAGAGGTCCGACGCGGCATATTTCATCGATTCTTCTCTTGCCGTCGGAAGTCCTTGTAATGTGAATCAGGATATCGACGCCCATCTCGATTTGGCGGATAACCGCATCGTACGGAAGTGCCGATCCGGCCAATACCATGGTCGCGAGACGTGAGAGCATCTCGATACATGAATTGGCATGTCCGGTGCACAGGGAACCGGGGTGCCCGGTGTGAAGCGCCTGCAGCATATCTGCCGCTTCGGCTCCGCGAACTTCTCCCACAATGATCCTGGACGGACGCATTCGCAGTGCCGTACGGATCAGATGCCCTATGGTGATCTCTCCGAGACCGTCCGGTCCCGGCAGTCTCGCTTCGAGACGGACAAGGTTCTTGAGTCCCTGAAGCGACAGCTCGGCCGAATCTTCGATCGTAACAACCCGCTCTTCCTTGGGAATGAACGAGGACAGAGTGTTGAGGAAGGTGGTTTTGCCTGAACCGGTTCCGCCGCACAGGAAGATCGTTTTCCTGGAACGGACCGCATCTCTAAGGAAATCGGCCGCAGCTTCGGTTAGAAACCCCTGAGCGATCATCGCATGGATATCAGGCCGTACTCCCGTGAACTTGCGTATTGTAAATATGGGACCGTCCGGTGCTACCGGAGGAAGAACCGCATTTGCCCTTGATCCGTCGGGAAGTCTCAAGTCGGCCACGGGAGAGGACTCGTTGAGCGGCCGGTTGGCTCTCGAAAAGAAGTTCGTTATGACACCTTCCAAAGCGGCGGCATCCTTGAATGTCAGGCGGGAAGGAAAGAGTCTCCCGTTCTTTTCGTAAAAAATGTGTGACGGGCCGTTGACCATGATCTCCGTAATATCGGGGTCGTCCATCATCGGCTGCAGAATGTCGAGGCGCCGCATGGAATTGAATATGCCGGAAGCCAGCTCGCGCTTCTCGTCGAGCGGCATCTTCATGCTTCTTGTCTCGCTGCTGATGACATCGGCAATAATCTGACGGAATGCATCGTCATCGACATTCCGTTGATCCTGAAGCCTCATTAAAATCAGCAGCGTCAATTGGTGCGTCAGTTCTTCGAGGATATCCGTGTGATTGTATTTGTCCCTGAATTCGGTATCGGGATAGTCGGCTGGGCTCATAGAGACATTCTCCCCGAACGGGACACGTATTTCTTGAGACCCGGAGGAAGACAGGAGAACAGATCGGAGAGCTCCCATTCGCAGAGAGTGTCATCTGATATTCCGTCCGAAGGAACCAGAACATGCAGCTCTCTTGATAGAGGGCAGATCTGCTTCAGAACCTGGAAGGGCAGGGAGTCCACAACTACGATAGCCGCCGATTTCTCCGTATCCGTTTCTACTTCTCTTCTCAGAAGGCTGATCAGCCTTACCAGAACCTCCATGCGGCATAAGATGACATCGTCAGAGCGCAGCGGAAGCCCGAAATGATAACAGCCGTCCTTGCCGAGCTGCAGATAATTCAGAAGTTCCGAAGGTTCTAAGTGCTTGCCGTCCAGCTGCAGAAGCAATTCGGAGATGCCGGAGGATATCATACCCTGATCTCCTTTGTCCGTTGACTTAAGCCGGAATGGATTCGTCATACGTATTCCGGGCATCAGATCGAGCCGGATAACACGATAGCCAGATTCCAACAGAGAATGGATCTCCTTGCCGGCGAATCGCTCCCGTTCCTCGTTGCCGGTAAACGAGATTACCATCTTGAAAGGCTCCAGAAGGGCCTGAACCGTATGCGTTGAAGAGTGGCGGGGCCGTCCCGCTTCGGGCTTCTCCCGAAGCCTCCGCAGATCGGTTCCGAATCCGGACCCGGTATCAGGCGACTCATACCTTAAGTCGGCGGAAGCTTCGCGTATCATTCTCGACAGCTCCGTGCCCGTAAGGAGCCTCCGTCCCTCCGTGCCTGCGGATTGCAGCGGAATCAGATGAGGATGCGTCGAATCGGCGGTGTGCCGAAGCAGGAGATCGGGGTCTGTGCCCATCTCGTCATAGAAGATGATTCCTTCCGCGAGGCAAAGAGATTCGTCGTTCATTATGGCGTCCGGCGTATAGAGGGACACCTTGGAATCCGGGATCAGGTGCATAATCCTTTGAGACATGCTCCTTGACATGACGACATCGGGATCAATAATAGCTATGTGTTCATTCATAACGCATCCGTTCCTTTCCGTTTATTTCTTATGGTCATTGTATTCTCCCCCTGAAGAATGGCCGAAAGATCTTTTCGACAATAAGCGACAAAATCATGCGATATCCGACATTTTCACGCATATCAATCGTTCAAAATGTCACTTGCGTGACTACTTCGTGCATGATATGATACGA
>CAZTXQ010000066.1:0-13459 GCA_964617375.1 uncultured Mageeibacillus sp.
AGCATAAAAAGAGCTGTCTCTCCGGCTTCAACAAGCCTTCAAGGACAGCTCTTCGAATTACAAAGGTTTAAGGGATGAATCAGGAGGTCGGAAGAACCGTGAAGTTGTACTGACGAACGATGTCGTCCACTTCATAGATCTTGGTCTGCCAGTTGTTGGCTACTTCAAGCGTCAGTGCAAGAGGCATCAGACGTCCTTCGACATCACCGTGGTTGCTCTGGTAGCAGAGAGCCTGTGCTTCGTCGTCCGTAAGCAGCATGTACTGGGAAACCAGGAACAGGGATCTTACGCCGACGCTCATCGGAACAAGCTTCGGATTGATGATGTAGGAAGAAGAGGTAATATTGCGGCCGAGTCCGAGTCCGAGAGCGGACGTCGTCACCTTCTCCTCAACGAGGAAGAGAGGCTTGCCCTCGATACCGACTTTGCCGACATCGTGGAATAGAGCGACGATAATAGCGGATTCGTCGTCAAGCTGCGGCATCAAAGAATCCTTGATGCGGAGGAGCTGCTTGGCTACGCCGATTGAGTGGATCAGAAGACCCTTCTCGCGTGCAAGAGGACCCTCGATCGCAGCGGGAGCCGTAAGCCAAGAGGTGCGATTCTCCAGGAAATCGATAAAATGATCGAATTCCGTCTTGCGCTTTATAATCTTCGACTTCAGATCAGCATAGAGCTCGTCAACATTTTCACGGTTGACAATGATCATCGGTAAGTTCGCAGGTGCCGCTTTGGCGACCGGCGTTGACGCAGATGATGATCCCTGACCCTGTCCATCCGTGAAGTCATATTTACATTTAGGGCAACGGATGGCCTGGTTTGCAATGACCATTCCGCAATCGGGACACTTCTTCATAAGAACCTCCTCGTCGGTACCGTTTTGATCAAATAAAATGAACATCAAAAAACGGTAACATTTTCAATACGATATCTGTACTTATTTTACATCGAAACAATTTTTCAATCAATACAAGAGTTGTCAAATCGAGATCAAAAAATGTGAGAATTCACAAGCGCAAAAGCACTCCTGTACGGAAAACAATGCATTTTGTCAAAGAATCGGTTTATATTTATACAGGTTACACAATTGCTGTATGAATCGGCCGAAATCATCAGCGGTGCTTCTGAAGGTTTTTCGCTGACGCGGCGAACTGGAGTTGAAACGTCCGGCGAAGACCCGAAAAGTAGACGCTTTTCTGGAATTTTTTTGGGAAATACTGCATACGGTTGGTGAGGTGAGCTCTTAGGACCATCTCAAGTTCTTCCGGCTGTACCGTTCGGTTGTGGCACATCATATAATTGCCGGTGCAGGGTGCTTCGTAGAAGAAACGGTAGCTGGCGCCGTATGCGTCACCGAGTCCCAGGATGTGGCCGAATTCATGCGCGCAGATCTGTTGATAGGAATGCCGGTCCTTGGCTTTCTGAAAAGTGACATGTCCCGGCTGGCGCCTGCTCCAGTTGAGATGGAGCGACTCGAACTGGAACGAACGGAAAAATCCCCAGTACCATCGCCATACGGGACTCACGACATGTGCCGGATACAGAATTCCTTCCGACAGGCGGACGCGGAAAAACCGCTGCCTCGGCGATTCGGATCTGGCGGCCGGACTTCCGTAGCGGATAAATTCGACGAAAACGCGTACGGTCGGAGCAAGCGGATTGATCTCGATGTCGGTGGGGTCCTCGTTGTTGTCGAGAATCCGGACGCTGGCCTTGGCGTGCGCGCGCTCGAATCCGTCGTCCTTAAGCCATGGAAAAGCATATTTGCGGCTCCAGTTTGCCCGGATTCCGGATTCCGCTATGTCGGCATAGGTTAAGTTCGTACCCGGGAACGGATTCATCATATTTTTCGCATACCGTACATAAAAACGGATTTTCAGCTTGTTACCGGTAATCAGCAGCTGAACCGGAACGCGAAGCGGCCTGCGGTACCGTATCTTGTACCGCTCTTCGAGCGTGTATTCGGGACCCGCCGTCCTCTTGTCGGAGATGTCTCTATTTTCCAAGGAATGCTCCTTTGCACAGCTTACTTGTATTCATTTTAATTGAAATTATCAAATTAGCAAACGGGAAAAAGATAAATGTGGAAAACCGCCGGTATGCAGTATAATATTCATGCCGTCCGGAACCCTTTCAACTCGGAATCTTCAAAAAAAAGATACCGACGGGGGGCGTCGGCATCTGTAAGGAGGGTGTTATGAAGTAAGGAGTGTCTCTTGTGAGAGACATCTTTATCTTAACAAGCATTTGTTTCGAACGAGTGCAAATCAAGTGAACAATTTGTTAATGAGAGGCGGCAGAATTGCGGCTGATTGCGGAGATGATATGAAATTAGAAGGCAAACTATTTAAAGAGAATCTGGTAATCCGTCAGAACGTTGTCGTGCGGGACGACAGAGATCTGTCGTTTGTCCGCGAGCTCGAGCTTGCGCTGATCGACCTGTGCCACGCGCTCGAAGTGCCGATTCCGCTGTGGCTTTCGAAGAACACACACGAATTCGCAGCATTCCGGCAGACGATCTTTTTCAGCGACCAGTATACGGAGCAGGTCTCTTTTGACCGCTTTCAGATTCGCCTG
This sequence comes from uncultured Mageeibacillus sp., assembly GCA_964617375.1. GTDB lineage: Bacteria > Bacillota > Clostridia > Saccharofermentanales > Saccharofermentanaceae > Firm-13. The sequence continues at coordinate 2,578 of CAZTXQ010000066.1, forward strand.
CTGTAAGGGCTCCATAGAACATAAAGGATGGCACGGGAGGAATAGTCATGACCGAATTTGATCTTAACCGGCAAGGCGCCGCAAAATATACGATAGAGGAACTGATTGCAGTGGTCCGGCGGCTTTTCGCACCGGACGGATGCCCGTGGGATCGCGCCCAGACACACGAATCTCTGCGCAGGAACCTGCCGGAAGAGGCCTACGAAGCGGTCGATGCCATTGATTCCGGCCGTTCCGAACGGATCGCGGACGAATTGGGCGACGTGCTGCTGCAAGTGCTGATGCACTCGGCGATTGCCGAAAGGGACGGCGAATTCCTATTCGATGACGTTACGGACAACCTTTCGAGGAAGCTGATATCAAGGCATTCGCATGTTTTCGGAACGGATACGGCGGATTCGCCCGACGCGGTTCTTACGGTCTGGGACAAGAACAAGATGCGCGAAAAAGGGCACGCCTCTTTTTCGGAAACGCTTACCGACGTACCGGCGGGTCTTCCGGCGCTGATGAGGGCTGACAAGCTGCAAAAGCGCGCGGCGAAGGCCGGCTTTGACTGGCCGGATGCGGCGGGTGCCAGGGAGAAAATAAATGAGGAACTCGCCGAGGTCGAAGATGTGCTCTTAAAGAACGGCAAACCGCTCTATGAGAAGCTCTCCGCCGAAAAGGACGCCGCAGTCCATAGGGAAGCGGAGGCGGAAGTGGGTGATCTGCTTTTCGCGTGCGTGAATTATGCAAGACTTCTCGGTATAGATCCGGAGATAGCCCTGAACCGGACGAACGCGAAATTTATACGCCGATTCACCGGCGTTGAAGGGCTCGCACAAAAGGACGGCAGGAAGCTCGACGAGATGTCGCTCGAGGAAATGGATCTCCTTTGGGATCAGGTAAAGAAGACAGAAAAATCAGAGAGGGAATAAGTATGCGACTCGATAAATTCTTAAAAGTATCCCGCGTGATCAAAAGAAGAACCGTGGCTAACGACGTATGTTCCGCCGGCCGCGTTACAATAAACGGCCGCCCCGCCAAGCCGAGCGTCGATGTGAAGCCCGGCGATATTCTGGAGATCGGTTTCGGAACCGGCCTCACCCGGATCCGCGTCCTCGACGTCCGTGAGACCGTTAAAAAGGAAAGTGCCTCCGAAATGTATGAGATTCTGTCGGGGCTCCTTTAAGAGCGCGGGAGGAGGCTCCTGACTTCTTCCGGGCTATGGAGAGGAATACGGATGCAGCCTGTTACGGAACGGTTACAGCCCCGTTACATGTTTTCGAAAACCGAACAAACTGATCCGAATCCGCGCTCTCACACCCTGCGGACGATTGCCGTGCGGACGCGATACCGATAAAATAAATACAAGTTATGTAAAAAAGCTGCAAATTGTATACGGAGTTGGGAATGAGTATAAAGAGAAATCCTCAGAAAAAGAACTTCAAGCGTCACGGCATAGGTTCGCCTTCTGCGCTGCGCGTCGTTTTGGTTCTCTTTTTTCTGATTCTGATCGCTGTCGGTGCGACACTCTATATAGATCAGAATGCGCAGTTTGCACGTGTCGCGTCCAAAGCCGAGACTCTCACTGACGAGGCGGCCGCCGCCGAACAGGGGAAAGACGAAGCGCTCTCTCAGCAGGCTCAAATCGGTACAAACGAGTACATCGAGGATGTGGCCCGCGACCAGCTTGGAATGGTTAAGACGGGTGAAACCGTTTTTAAGTCGCAGGGATAGAAATAGCATATTTCATTTCGGAAGAATACAGTAACAAGGGATATATGAGTGAGGCTTCAAAGGCACTGATCGAATGGGCCTTCACGAATTTACAGCTTGATTATCTGATGGCTATTGTAGAACCTGATAATATCCCATCCCAAAGGGTAGTCGAGAAATGCGGATTTACCAAAATAGAGACCAAAATGCTAATAAACGATGGAGATACCGAATGTAAGCCGTTCTATTACTATCGGCTATACAGAAACGCAAATTAAAGGCCGCTCAATGGGAGCGGCCCGTAATCGCAGATTTCGAAAAACAAATCAGAAATCATGTCTGCCGCGCATCGCTTTTGACAGCGTCACATCATCGGCAAATTCCAGATCCGAACCCATGGGAAGCCCCGAGGCAATACGCGTAACGCGTATGCCGGAGGGCTTCAAAAGTCTTGAAATATACATTGCCGTCGCTTCGCCTTCGGCCGTCTGATTGGTCGCGAGAATAACTTCCTTTACGTTGCCGTCTGTCTGGAGGCGCGTAATAAGCTCCTTGAGCTTGATCTGATCGAGACTTACGTTCTGAATCGGCGAATAGACTCCGTGCAAAACGTGGTACAGCCCCTGATAGTCGCGCATGCGCTCCATTGTGGCGACGTCGCGCGGATTCTCCACGACGCAGATTGTGCCGCGGTCCCGGCGCGGATCCGAGCAGATATCGCAGGGATCCTTGTCCGTGAAATTCTGGCACACGGAACAAAGACGCGTTGATTCGCGCGCGTTTGTTAAAGCGTCTGCCAGATCCTTCACCTGCTCGATCGGCAGGGAAAGGATGTGGAAAGCCAGTCTTTGAGCCGATTTGTGTCCGATACCCGGCAGCTTTCCGAGTTCGGAAATAAGCCTCGATACCGAGGGGGAATATCTTGCCATTTTGTTCTCCGGGCTATCAGAACGGCATTTTAACGCCGCCGGTTACCGCATTCATTTTACTTGTTGAGAGCTCTTCGAGCTTTCTGGCCGCTTCGTTGCATGCCGCAAGAATCAGGTCCTGCAGCATTTCCACGTCTTCGGGATCGACCGCTTTCGGATCGATGGTAATCGACTTGAATTCGTGATTGCCGTCCATTTCGACTTTAACAACTCCGCCGCCCGACGTCGCTTCGACGACGGAAGACTTAATTTCAGCCTGAACCTTCTCGACTTCTTTCTGCATCTTCTGTGCCTGCATAAGCAGCTGGTTCATATTTCCTCCGCCCATGCCAGGCATACCGCCGTGAAAACCACCCTTTGCCATACTGTAAATCCTCCTTAAGCCGCCCGATCCGGGCGTGATTCTTTATAAATTCTCAAGAGTCTCGACCGGTATTCCGGTTGACTCCGAAAATGCTATGATATTTGCCGCCCAGTCCGGTTTTGCGGCCCTGGTCCCTCCGGAAAGGGCTCCCGCAGCACCTGCCGGCGAACCGGACTGCTGCGAATCGGTTCCGATCCGGATCTCCGTGATACCGGGTATTACGGTACGGATATCCTCACTGATTTTCTTATATTCCGACTGCCCTGTCAAACTGTCCGCGTAGCCGCCCATTATATCGGGAAAAACGATAGAGAGGGTGCCGTTCTTTTTGTCTATCCGGGCATGCTTCATCTGCAGAGAAACGAGAAAAAGAGTATCTTCCCACTTGTGAAGCAGCGTCTCCCAGAGTCCGCCCAGTAGCTCGCGGTCCATTTCCGTATCCGCAGAGGCCGAAGGTGAAGACAGTGACTCGAGAACGTCGGAAGATGAGGCGGAGTTTGGAGCCGCGTCTACTGCGAGGGCTTCCGGAGCTGCGGTCGTTACCGGGACTTCTAAAGTCGCGGCCGTTACGAAGACTTCCGGGGTTGCTGTCGTTACCGGGACTTCCGGAGCTGACTGGATTGCCGGAGATGACGTATTTTCGGGAACTTTAGGAGCCGCAGAGGCAACCGGAGCCGCGTCGTCGGGGATGAACAGATCTTCCATGGAATACTGGGAAGGATCGGGTTCTTCCGGAGGCGGAGGGAGGGAAATCGCGTCATCGACTGCCTTTGTGCCGGATGCGGACTTGGCCGCACCGGTATCGAAAGGGGCTACAATCCTAAAAAAATCGTCGATCGGTGGCGGGGGCACGCGCTTTTTGGATTTGGCGGGTGCGGAAGCACTGATTACGGGAGGGGCCTCAACAGGGACCTCAACAGATTCTTCAACAGGGGCCTTAACAGTTGCCTCAATGGACGTTTCAACAACTGCCTCTATGGCGGTCTCGACGGGTGAGGGAACCGGCTTGGCGGACACAGCAGCATTCGCGTCAGGGACTACCGCGACAGGTGCGTCGACGCTCTTCGGGGGAACCGGTTCGCCCGGTACTGTGAAATCCTGCACCGGCAGTTCGGCAGCTGTTAATGTCTTGACGGGTGCCTCCGGAGTCTGCGCCGGAAAATGAGTCGGCGGAGGTACCGGAGCGGCGGCTCTTACCGGAATCGGAGGCGGCACCGGAGCCGCGGATTTTACCGGGATCGGAGCGGGCGCAGGGATGGATACCGCAGCAGGCGCGGGGACTGCTGCCGCGGAAGTCGCGGACGTCGGTGCAGAAGGCATTACGGGCGCAGGAGCAGCTGTATGAGCGGTTACGCCTGCCCGGGCGACCGGCGGATTCGGATTCTTTACGGCATTAGCCGATCCGGGAATTCCCGAGGAGAAGCTCAAGAGCGCGATTTCGAACGAGGTCCGCATATCCGGCGACCATTTGAGTTCGGAAACTAGACCGGAAAGGCGCGTGATTGCATATATGAGGGTATCGGAAGACGTACGATCCGCGAGACGCCGCATTTTTTCGACGGAATCGGTCGTAGCCTGTACGAGATTCTCGGGATTCGGAGATACATGAACAACCATGACGTCACGGAAATAACGTGCGAGATCAAGCGTGAAGCGGATGATATCACGTCCGTCCATAACCAGCTCTTCCGTAAGGGTTACGATCGCAAGTGAGTCGCCGGAAAGAAGCGCGTTCGCCATGGATGAGAGGAATTCGTCATCGACGACACCGGTTATTTTGAGTACGTCATCGCGGGTAATCTGCCTTGTCATCCCCGTGCTTACCTGATCGAGCAGCGAGATCGCATCGCGAAGAGCGCCGTCGGACAGATTGGAGATCGTAACAAGAGCATCTTCGTCGATCGGCGTATGCTGCACATCGGCAATCGTGCGGAGCCGCATGACCATACTCTCCAGCGGGATGCGCCGGAAATCGTACCTCTGGCAGCGCGACAGAATCGTGGCGGGTATGCGGTGAGGTTCTGTAGTGGCGAGAATGAAAACGGCGTGGGCCGGCGGTTCCTCGAGTGTCTTCAGGAGTGCGTTGAAAGCACCGCCCGAGAGCATGTGAACCTCGTCGACGATATATACTTTATATTTGGCGCGCGTCGGCAGAAACATGACTTCGTCGCAGACCCGGCGGATATTGTCGACACTGTTGTTGGAGGCGGCATCCATTTCGATGACATCCATAAGCGTGTTGTCAAGAATACCCCGGCAGATTTCACATTCATTGCACGGATTGCCGTTCTGAGGATTGAGGCAGTTGATCGCGCGCGAAAAGATCTTCGCAATGGAGGTCTTGCCGGTGCCGCGTGTGCCCGAAAAAAGATAGGCATGTCCGATCTGTCCCGATATGACAGACTGGCGGAGGGCTGCGACGACGTGTTTCTGCTCGACGATCTCGTCAAAATTAGCCGATCGAAATTGCCGGTACAGCGCAACGTGACCCATATGAGTTCCTCCTAAAAAGAAGCCTCCCCAAACGGAAAGGCTGATAAAAGACATCCCGTCTGGACTACAGTTGGGGCAAGCTTCCCCGCGGCGCATATGAGAAACCGTTTACTGCTGCTTCCTTCCGGACCTGACAGGGTTCACGGGTCACATCGCACGGGACCCACCGCCAACTGTAGACCAGACGGGACGTAATATAAAATGTGGACTGATTATAACATAGAACGTTCACCGGTGCGAGTAAAAATTCATGCATGCCGTGCGTTTGCGTGCTTTTTCGCGCAGAATACGAGTCCGTGTATGGTACGCAGGACCGCGCACCGGACGAATCACGGCATATCGTTTTTACGAGTAGGAACCGTGAATATATTCATAAACCAGCTCGCCGAGCTTCTCCTGGAGAAGTCTGGAAATTTCGGGACTCGAGCTTTCCACTGTCACACACAGGATGTAAGGTTCTTCGGCGGTGATCAGCGCGAGATCGGTTTCCGAGCCGTAAACGGCATTGCTTCCGGTAATATGGAAAACCGATACCGAAGAGGGAAGGGCACTTCCTACGCCCCAGTCTGATTCGGAACGCGCAAGGTCGTTGAAAAGAGTCTGATAGACATCGGGAGTTACCATGTATTTCGAATAGAAGTACTTCATATATACAGCCAGGTCCTGGGCACTCGAGCGGTTCATTCCGGTCCGCGAAGTTCCCGAATAATCGACATAAGCGGCGGGAGTCCGGTAATCGACGATGTCGCTGATCAGCTTCAGGTTATCGTTCACGGTGTCGATTCCGCCCATTTGCCTGAGGAGCATCGCCGTGGCCGTGTTATCCTTTTTTACCATCGATAAATAAGAGAGATAACGCAGATCATACGAGGTTCCGGGCGCCGTGTTCTTGATCGTACCGGTACCGGAAGCAATGTCCGACGATTCAAGAAGAAGCGTATCCGTCATCGAAAAGGCACCTTCTTCGGTCTGCTCATACAGCTGCGTGATGATCGGAAGGTTGATCGCAGAGCCTACGACAAAGGGCAGCATGTCGTTGTAGCCGAATTCCTCTCCGTTTTTCAGATTTACATAGTAGAAGCCGCACCTCGCGCCGGTCTGGGCTTTGATCAGAGCTTCCACATCTTTCTGGAGCTTGTGATACGCGGAGTCGCGGGCCTGATAGGAAATCTTCTGGAGGTAGGTTCCGTCGGGGAGATAGACATTCTCTTCCGGAGGCAGGGCGGCGGGCGTCGCAGCGGGGACGTCTGTAACAGTCGCTTCCGTCGATGCGGTTTCGGTTCCCGTCGCTTCGGGAGTTGCAGTCGCTTCGGGGGTCGCCGTCGCACCGGGAGTCGACGTTGCTCCGGGAGTCGCCGTCACGCCGGATGTATCCGAAGAATCGGAGGTTTGGGGTCCCGGCAAGGTTGCCGCCGCCGATCCGCCGGGTTCGCCGGCTGCCGGTGTCGGGGTGATTGTCGCTTCCGACGGGAACAGGACGTCTATTTCCTTTTTCATTGTCGCGACCCGCACCACGAGAATGGCTCCGAGTATAACCAGAACAATAACCACCAGCAGAATGATCTGACGGATCTGGCGTTTCTTCTGAACGGAACGGGCATCGGTTATGGAAAAGGTGACGGGATTCTTCATTTGTGTGATCAATATCCTTTCAAGTGTGAGCCTTTGGCAAGACCTGCGGTCAGGAAACCTCTGGTCTTAAGTAAGACCTGCGGACTTAGTAAGACCTCTGGTCTTAGAAAAGGCCTTCGATCACGCCCTCGGAATCGATATCAATATCGACTGCGGCCGGTCGCGGCGGCAATCCGGGCATGGTCATGATGCTGCCGGTAAGGACAACCAGATATCCGGCGCCTGCCGACAGCCAGACATCGCGGACCGTCAGCGTATAGCCGGACGGCCTTCCGAGTGCTTTCGCGTCGTCGGACAGGGAGTACTGCGTCTTGGCGACACAGATGGGAAGATTGCCGTAGCCCAGCTTCTCAAAACCGCTGATCTTATCCTTGGCTTCGGGCAGAATGTTGACTTCGGCCGCGCCATAGATCTTCGTCGCGAGAGCCTTGATCTTATTCTCAACGGAATCGCTTAATTCATACATATAATGCGGCACGGTCTTTTCGTCCGGATCGTCGAGAATGGAGAGGACCTCGCGCGCAAGTTCTTCGCCGCCTTCGCCTCCCCTTGCGAAAATTTCCGCGGGGGCAAACCGGACGCCCTTTGCATGGCAGAGGTAGCGTACGAGGGCCAGTTCTTCTTCGGTGTCCGTGTAGAAGCGGTTGCTTGCCACGACGCAGGGAATGCCGAAGGACTGCATGTTTTCGATGTGCTTCTCAAGATTGGCAAACCCGACGCGCACGGCCTCGGTATTCGGCAAAGAGAGTTCCGCCTTGGGGATTCCGGCATTGTATTTAAGAGAACGGACCGTAGCGACGAGCACGACGGCCGAAGGCCAGATACCGGCCGCGCGGCACTTGATGTCCATGAATTTCTCGGCGCCGAGATCGGCTCCGAATCCGGCTTCGGTAATCACTATATCACCGAGCTTCAAGGCTGTTTTCGTCGCGATAATGCTGTTGCAGCCGTGGGAAATGTTGGCGAACGGTCCGCCGTGGATCAGCACGGGCGTGTGCTCGATCGTCTGCACGAGATTCGGACAGACCGCGTCTTTGAGAAGAACCGCCAGGGCGCCTTCCGCATGGAGCTGACCGGCCGTGACGAGATTGCCGTACAGGTCATAAGCGATCGTGATGCGCGCGAGCCGTTCCTTCAGATTCTCCATATCGGTTGCGAGGCAGAGGATCGCCATGATCTCGGAGGCCGCGGTAATATTGAAGGATTCGCGCCTCTCGATTCCGTTGAAGCCGCCGCCGACTCCGACCTGTATCTGGCGGAGAGCCCGGTCATTCATATCCATGCAGCGTTTCCAGAGAACTTTGTCTTTGTCGATTTGAAGGGCATTGCCCTGGAAGAGGTGGTTGTCGATCATAGCGGCGAGCAAATTGTTCGCGGAAGTGACGGCGTGAAGATCGCCGGTAAAATGAAGATTGATGTCTTCCATCGGAAGTACCTGAGAATAACCGCCGCCGGCCGCGCCGCCTTTGACACCGAAAACGGGACCGAGAGACGGTTCGCGCAGGGCGAGTACGGTCTTGCGGCCGAGTCGGGACAGTGCCTGACCGAGGCCGATGCTCATAGTGGTCTTGCCTTCTCCGGCGGGCGTCGGGTTCATGGCGGTAACGAGGACGAGTTTTCCGTCTTGTTTGGCAGATCTCTCACGAAGAATCGACAGCGGGAGTTTTGCTTTATAGCGTCCGTAATATTCGAGACTGTCCTCCGGAATATCGAGCGTTTCGGCGATTTTACCGATGGGCAGCATTTCTGAATTTCGTGCAATTTCGATGTCACTTAACATAGATTAATTTTCCTCCCCCTCATTTGACGCCCGCGTACGTAAGGCCCGGCGCCGCGGCAGCTTAAAAACGGATGTTCGGCAGGATTGCCACAGAAAAACCACAATATTTGGCACTTTTTGTTCAGATTCACCACAATAGCTTGTGCCCCGCGTTGACAAGATGGCAAGAAATTGTTATAATTCCGTAACAGAAGCCGTTTAGCCGGGCATATTCAAATTCATAGTATAGGGCATGTCAAGTCACTCGGCAAGTGATTCTGGATTTGACCGAAGTGCCTGACAGGATGTTTATATTATCCCCGGTTTTGAACGGAATTTCTATACGCAGGGCGTAAGCCTCGCCAACAAAATGTACGGAGGTGCCAAATCGTGATCGTTAAGACAGACCTGGACGCTTGTAAGCGCGATCTTGAGAATTTTATCGGACGTAAGATACGCCTGACTTCCAACGGCGGAAGGAAACGTACAATTATTCATGAAGGTGTTCTCGATCATTGTTACCCGAACGTTTTTACCGTGCGCTGTCCCGGAAGAAATGCCGGAAATTATCAGGAGATCGTATCTTACAGCTATGTAGACATACTGACCAAGGTGGTCGAGATCGCGACCGTTTCCGGTGCGGCTGTGAGCGCGGGTTAAGCCTCTCTGATCAAGTGCCTTTTCATTTGAATCATGTTAAAATGAATCATCCGCGGGAATACTCCGCGGATGATTTTTTTAACGGCGGGAGACGCGGATGACGGTTTTCGAGAAGAAGATTCAGGCATATGCCAAAATAAACTGGTTTCTGAAGATTCTCGGCACAAGAGAGGACGGATATCACCTTCTTAAAACGCTCATGGAGTCCGTCTCAATCTCCGATACGGTAACGGTCGTTTGCTCCGATAACGCGGGGAAAGACGGACTTCGCCCGGGCATTTTACTAACCGCCAATCTGCCTTTTATCCCGACCGATTCGAAAAATACCGCGTACAAGGCCGCCAGGGCATATCTCAATGCGCTCGGCCGCAAAGACATCAGCGTCGGAATTCATATTGAAAAGATGATTCCGACGCAGGCCGGCATGGGGGGAGGCAGCGCCGATGCAGCTGCCGTACTGAACGCTTTGTCGGACATTTTCCCGGACGCGGTGAGCCGCGGGGATCTTATGACGATCGCCGCCGGTATCGGAGCCGACGTTCCTTTCTGTATGCACGGCGGCACGCAGCTTTGCGAAGGGATCGGCGATATTCTTACACCGGCAGAGCCGATTACGGGACTTCCTTTACTTTTTATCAAACCGAGATGCAGCATTCCGACGCCCTGGGCGTTCGGGGAGTTTGACCGGATCGCCGCAAAACAGGATGATCCGGAACACCTGGCGGACGAATCTCCGGATCGGTTCACCGGTGCTGACGCAGGAACCGTCCGCCGTGCGGACCGGGCTTTGAACCGGTTCATCGGTGCTCCGGCCGGATCGGATCCGATGCTTCGCCTTAAAGATGCCGCACCTTACCTCGAGAACGATCTGGAATCCGTGGCGGAAAGCCGCTACCCGGAACTTGCCGGCATAAAGCGGTGGCTTACCGAACACGGCGCCGTCTTTTCGCGCATGAGCGGATCCGGAAGTACGCTGTTCGGAGTTTTCGAAAATGAAAAAGAGCGGGATGCGGCGTTTGCCGAAGCCAAAGCCCGTTTGGATGATACATATTTTGTCGAGACCGCCGTTACGCTTTAAGGAATTCGGTGTTGACAGATTGCAGTCGCGGCTTGTATAATTCTATCGCTATTCGTATCGCTATGGACGAGTGATTATGAACCAACGTAAGTCCGAATTGATGGAGGATAAATCGTATGAAGATGACATATCAGCCTAAGAAGCGCCACAGAGCCATGGAGCATGGTTTCCGTAAAAGAATGCAGACAGCTTCCGGAAGAGATGTTTTAAGAAGAAGAAGATTAAAGGGAAGAAAGAGTCTTACGGCGTAAGGACCACCCTCGTGGTCC
>CAZTXQ010000066.1:13469-15703 GCA_964617375.1 uncultured Mageeibacillus sp.
TTTTACCTGTTTGCCGTATTCCTGATAAGATGCGGAGTCTTTTATCGTCTCTTTGTCAGAAGAGAATTGGGAGTTGTGACGCCTTTTGAAAACAACGGAGCCGCTTCGGTTTAATTATGAATTCGCGCGCGTGTATAAGCGCGGCACATTTGTATCCGGACGCTATGTCGTTATGCATGTCTTTCAAAGAAACGCACGTGTCAGACGGGGATGTCTGTATGTATCCGCCGGAATGAACCGTATCGGTGTGACAGTGTCCCGCAAGAACAAAGGCGCCGTTAAAAGGAATCGCATCAAGAGACTTCTGCGCGAGAGTTACCGGCTTATAGAGCCGGAACTTAAAGTCGGATTCGATCTGATTGTGATGATGAAGGACGTGGATCCGATACCGGATTTTGAAGCGATCCGGAAGGACATGAGGAACATTGTGCGGCGTGCCGGACTTATTGCGGCAGCAGTCGGAACCGGCACGGGCCCCGCTATGGGTTCTGATACGACAGGAGAGACGAAATGATACGCCGTTTTCTGATCCGGCTGATTCGCCTGTACAAGAAATACATTTCTCCCGGCTTGCCGCCGTCCTGCAAGTATTTGCCCACCTGCTCGGATTATGCGATCGATGCAATTATGAAGTACGGCGCTTTCAAGGGCTCCTTTATGGCTGCCTGGCGCATTCTGCGCTGCAATCCTTTCAGTAAGGGCGGCTACGATCCTGTGAAATAGTTAGGACCGCATCACTATGCGACTGACTTATGATATACTGCTAACAGCTATTTTCAGACTTAAGTCTGCCCGATAAAGGAGATAAGAATGAATTTTCTTTCCGTTCCCGTGTTCCTTTTTGATTTCGTGAATCCGCTCGATGTGGCTTTTGGCTGGATGACCCGTATTTTCTATGAGTTCTTCGGCAGTTATGGTATTGCCATTATCGTTCTTACCATTGTGATCAGAGGACTTCTGATCCCGCTCAACGTACGTTCACAGCGTTCCATGATGAAGTCGCAGACCCTGTCTTCGCAGCAGGCTGAGATCCGCAGAAAGTATCCGGACGACAAAGCAAAACAGAATGAAGAACTGTCCAAGCTCATGAGCGAGAACGGTGCACAGTCCTTTACCGGCTGTATTCTTCCTTTTCTTCAGATTTTCTTTATCTGGCCGATCTTCAACGTTGTCCGTAACCCTCTTCAGTATCTGACGCAGATCTCGACAGAGAACATCAAGAATCTGGGCACTTTTCTCTTTGAGAGCGGTGCCATAACCAAGGCCGAGAATGCACAGGTCGCCGCCAACAACATTCCGATTATCCGCGCTTTTCAGCATAATGCATCCCTTCTGGCCGACGCGGTCGGCAAGGGTTTCATTAAGCTCGGACAGATGGTCGATCTGAACTTTTTGGGGATCGATCTTTCCATGCAGCCCGAGTGGAAGCCGAACGTCCTGTTCGGTTCCGAGTGGCGTACGTATGTGCCTCTTCTCGTCATTCCGATTCTGGTCCTCGTTTCGACGTTGATTCAGATGCAGATTGCCAATATTCTGAAGCCGAACTACAAGGCCGACAAGGAAGCCAAGGCACGTGCCAAGCTGAACCCGGCCCGCAAGGATCAGGTGACCGAGAATCCGATGGAGAACAGCATGAAGATCATGAACTGGGCGATGCCGGTTATCATGCTCGTTACGACATTCACGCTGCCTTCGGCCATGGGTCTTTACTGGCTGATCGGCAACATCATGGCGATCATACAGCAGTTTGTCATCTACATCCTTTTTACAAAGCCGTTCGAAGCCAAGAAGGCTGAAATGGCGATCCTTAAGGCGCATGCTTTTTCCAAGACTGCAGATGCGGCCGTTCTGGCCGGCGGGATGGAAGCACTGCCCGGCAAATCGGGGAACCGGTCCAACAAAGGTGGTAAGCGCCACTAAGGCGCTTTAAATAAGGAGGCAAGCTTATATGGAAAAGTCAGTTACAAAGACAGCGAAATCGGTTGAAGAAGCAATCGCGCTCGCCGTTGCCGAACTTGGGATCAACGAAGACGACGCAATCGTGGAAATCATCGACGAAGGAACGTCCGGCGGTTTTCTCGGAATCGGGAAGAAGCAGGCTACCGTAAAAGTGACCGCTCCCGAAGGCGCGGAGACGGAAGAGGCCAATACCGAAGATTCCGAACCCGTTTATTACGGCGATGACGAGACCTTCGAGGGCGACGCCGTCAGCGAAGCAGAAGATCAGGCGGTAT
>CAZTXQ010000067.1:0-14885 GCA_964617375.1 uncultured Mageeibacillus sp.
TTTAGTCCGGCGGTCACAATACCACCGTTGGACAAGGGAGAGCAACCATTGCCTATCGTCCTCGTTGATGGGAATCAGAACCGTTCATGAATGAATAGAAGCTCAACCTACTCAAACGCGCTCAGAAGACGAATGAGCAGGCTCGTCAATGATAAGAAACGCGCTTCGGGAGGCCGACGTACCTACTCAAACGCGCTCAGAAGACGAATGAGTAGGCTCGTCAATGATAGAAAACGCGCGTCGGGGCACCGTCGAACCTACTCAAACGCGCACAGATGCTGATTGAGTAGGCTCGTAATGATAAATAAACCCGCGCCGGCGGGTTGCCGTACCTACTCAAACGCGCACAGATGCTGATTGAGTAGGCTCGTAATGATAAAAAACCCCGCGCCGGCGGGTTGCCGTACCTGCTCAAACACGCTCAGATGCTGATTGAGTAGGCTTCGTCACACCGGTGTATACAATGAGAATTCGTCAGAAGCAGAGATTGCTTCCACTGATATGGATAAATAGTAGCAGGAGATAAGCTAAGGATAAAAACATCCATAAACAAATAAATGCAGTAAAATCAAACTTAAATAACTGTATTATGATGCTAAGGCATGATGGGTATAGCATTTGAAGACACAATCTGATCAGTCCTTATCCTTTTCGATGAAGACCATATTATAGTAGATGACCGCCATTTTATCGTCCGGAAAATACGTATCGAAATACGTGTCGAGCGGCGTTTGCGGCGGCTCTTCGCGTAGGCGTGCCGACCATCGAAGAACGGCCAGACCGGACATCACGGAATCGATCACGATAAAAACAAGAAGGATCCAAGTAACTGTTTTTCCCAGAGCATCGGGAATTTTCGCGATCCATCGTATCATAAACGGATAGAGCCATTTGATCCAGATAACCGACAGAACACCCCATAAGATCGTAGCCTTGAAATGTGTGCGCCCGCCGTAGTTCATCGGAAGATCCGCATAATCCCATGATACCGAACCGAAGATCCCTTCCTGAACAAAGGAGCAGAATATCTCGACGATGCCGCCTATCATCATTCCCGCGAGCAGGATGATGACGACGGGATTCTTGCGGAGTCTGTATTCGAGCCAGGTCATCGCAAGCGCACCGATCCCGTACACCAGATTAAACGGGCCGTAGATCAGACCGACGTGGCTTTCAACCCTGTGGTTTACAAGGATCCCGTAAACGACTTCGATGGTGACGCCCAGTATATTTCCCAGGAAAAAGGCCCAGAAGAGCATGTAGAAATTGAGCCCCGATGAAAAATGCTTGATGGCCGGCCTGGATTTTGCGAAAAGAACATCGCTCATTTTTCCTTCACCAGCCTTCCCTGACGGACGTTCCTTCTCGTGAACTCCCGATAGATTCCGTTAAGGACGCCGCGCTTGTCGCCGCTCCAAAGCGGTGCGATCAGGAGTGACTTCGGACCGTCGCCCGTAAGCCGGTGAAGAACGATGCGCTCGGGAAGCCTCTCGACACACTCGGCCAGCAGGTCGATGTATTCCTCGCGGGTCAGCACTTCGAATTCGCCGGCTTCGTACATATCCGCTAAGTCCGTGTTTTTAAGAACGTGCAGGAGCTGCAGCTTGACGCCGTCGATGGGCAGCTCAGCGATATAGGATACTGAGGCCATGATATCGGCTCGCGATTCCCCGGGCAGGCCGAGGATCAGGTGAACGACAATTCTTAGCCCCGCCCGGTTCAGGCGGTCAACTGCGTCGTTAAAGCAGGAAAGATCAAAGCCGCGGCGGATCAGCTCCGCCGTCTTCGGATGGATCGTCTGGAGACCGAGCTCGACCCAGACCGGCTTGATGCGGTTCAGGCGGGCGAGAAAATCGACCGTCTCATCCGGCAGGCAGTCCGGTCTTGTGGCGATCGAGAGCGCAGCGATATCCGGATGGAAGAGAGCTTCGGTATAGATCTTTTCGAGCCTGGAAAGAGGCGCATACGTGTTCGTAAAATTCTGGAAATAGGCGATGTAGCGGCCGTCTTTGATCTTGCGGGCTACGCGGCTCTTCGCACTGTCGATCTGCGCGGTTACCGACAGATTCGAGTCGGCGGCGAAGTCACCGGAGCCGCCTTCGCTGCAAAAGATACAGCCGCGGGTGTCAAGCGTACCGTCGCGGTTCGGGCAGGTACAGCCGACATCGAGCGCGAGCTTGTAGACTTTCGCTCCGAACTCTTCTTTGAGTGCATCGGAAAGGGAGTGGTAGTACATATCGGATCTCCCGTATTACACCGTTCCGTCACGGCGCTTTTTGTTCGTAAGAGCTTGTGCTGCGATTTCCATTCTTCATTTTCTTAAGCGTTTCAAGTGCATCTTCGTAATTGAATTCCTGTATCTGATTCTCAAGGGTATGTACGATATCCCCGTATGACTGAAGCAGGATCCGCTTCGACAGATCAAACTGGTCGTTAACGGAAGTGTCGTGCATACGGATCAGCGGCTCAATTCTCTTCAGGATGGAATCGGCCTTTGTCACATCGGCGACGGCCGTCTCGAGGTTGAGCTGCGGTTTCTCGGCGGCGGGAAGAAGGTCTATAATTATGCCGACGGTTCTTGCCATTTCCTCTTCGAAAAATTCAAGGCACTTCGTGATTTTCGCGGAATCGTCGTTGTTTCTGATCCGGCGCTCGAGCTCGACGGCTCTGTCGCGCACGGAGAAAAGACCCAGCGTTGCGGACGTGCCTTTAATGTTATGGCAGATTCTCTCCATATCGTTCATTCTGTCTTCGGATAAACATGTCCGCATGGTGGATGCGTCGCCGCCGTGTCTGGCGGCAAACTGTGCGAGAAGCTTCAAGTACCAGGCGACATTTCCCTGAAGGTTCTTAAGTCCGAAATCCGCCATGATCCCTTCGACAGATTTTAGCTTCTCGAAAATGCCCTGATCCGGAGAACTTACGTCCGCGGCAGGCTTGGGATCCGGCTCAGCCGTTTTCTGCGGTGCCGGCGCAGGCGCCTTTTCCGCCTTCAGCCATTTGTGGAGCATCCGGTACAGATCGTCCGGGTCAACCGGCTTTGCCAGATAATCGTTCATGCCCGCGGACATGCACTTCAGCCGGTCCTCTTCGAAGGCGACAGCCGTCATAGCGATGATCGGTGTCGTTTTGCGGCCGGGCAGACCGCGGATCAGACGGGCTGCTTCAAGGCCGTCCATAACGGGCATCTGCAGATCGAGAAAAATCAGGGCATAGTCCTCGACCGCGGCCATTTCGACGGCAATCTGTCCGTTCTCCGCGATCTCGGTATGTATGCCGGCCAAATCGAGAAGGCCGACCGCCACTTCGCGGTTTATGGGATTATCTTCCGCCAGAAGTACCTTGCCGTATGTGTTGCCGGACAGTTCGCGCCGTACGTCGATGCCTTTTCCCGAAAGTCCATCGGATGCGACCCGTGTCAGAACACTCTCAAGCGCGTCTTTAAGGCGCGAAGGTGTAACCGGTTTTGCCAGAATATAGGAGATGTTGCTGCCGTCTAAGTTCTTCCCCTGAAGCTCATTGGAATAAGCCGTAATCATGAGCATCGCCGGGAATGCGGAGAGCGAAAGCTTCCGTATCGCTTCCATTGTCTCAATACCGTTCATGCCGGGCATTTTATAATCCGCGAAAACAATGTGATAAGAATCCTTTTCGCGATCGGCCTTCAGGATCGCATCGAGTGCGTCTTCTCCGGAGTGCTCGATATCACACCGCATTTTGAGATCACCGAGCATGGCGGCCAGAATTTCACAGGCGTCCGGAGAATCGTCGATCACGAGTGCCCGAAGTCCGTAGAGCCGGTCGAGCGAGACTTGCTGTGCGGAGGGAGAAGAGGCTTCGACAAAAGGAATGTCGACCCAGAAGCTGCTTCCTTCGCCGAACTCGCTTTGCACGCCGACGGTTCCGCCCATCAGCTCGGCCAGCCGCTTGCAGATGGAGAGACCCAGACCGGTACCGCCGTAATTGCGCGTCGTGGAATTCGTCGCCTGCTCAAAATCGACGAACAGGTGATTCATCTGCTCCTTTGTGATGCCGATACCCGTATCCCGAACGAGAAACCGGATGGTGATGTCATGGGGGCCGCGGTGCAGGATGTTTGCCTTGATCAGGATGCTGCCCTCGTCGGTGAATTTCACCGCATTGCTGAGCAGATTCAGAAGAATCTGGCTCAGGCGGTTGCCGTCGCCCGAAATGACGGGCGGTATGTGATCGAGATCCACGTAAATACGCAGATCTTTCTTCGAAGCCGCTTCCTCGACGATGCTTGTTACCCGGTCGATGATTCTTGCCGGTTCAAAATCAAAGATATCCAGCGCGACTTTCTGCGCTTCGATTTTGGACAGATCGAGAATGTCGTTGATCAGCTGCAGGAGATGATTCGACGCTTCGGAAAGCTTGTCGAGATCCTCGATCTGACGTGCGGTCAGCGGGTCCCGGCGAAGCAGGTAGGCGAAGCCGATAATGGCGTTCATAGGGGTTCTGATTTCGTGGCTCATATTCGACAAAAACGCGCTCTTTGCCTGGTTCGCAGCCTCTGCGGCCGCCTTCGCCGACTCGAGTTCGAGCGTCCGGATCTTGACCATTTCTTCCAGGTGGAGACGGTAATTGTCGAGCTCGCTTTCGGCGGCCTTCTGCTCGGTGATGTCCTGAACCGTTCCGAGGCAGACCTGCGCCCTTCCGAAGGAATCAAGTTCGACCTCCGCACGCTTGTTAACCCAGAGCGTTTTGCCGTCGACCAGAATCCGGTGCGTAAGCTTGAATGGCTTGCCTTGTTTTACGCGCGAAAAAGCACTTCTGAGTTTCTTTATGTCGTCCGGATGCGCCTTCTCGAAAAAAGACTGCAGGGTGAGCGGAGCTCCATCGACAAATCCGAAGATGCGGCAGGCTTCTTCCGAACAGGAGAGCATTCCCGTCCGGATATCCAGAAACCAGTGTCCGGTCTTCGAGACCGACTGTGCCCGTTTGAGAAAAGACTCGCTCTGCTTCAGCGCACGCGTCGCCGCGATGCGGTCGCTGTTTATGAACGCCATTCCGATCTGATCGGCAAGCTCGCAGGCAAAGGATATCTGCGATGGCATCCAGGAGTGTGTGGTATCCCTTTTTTCGAAGCTCAGAATGCCGCGCTGGACACCGTTGCACATAATGTTAAGGTGCAGGAAGAAGCCGGTGTTGTTGTCTTTCAGATACTTTTCGGCGTATTCCCGCGTGCTCTCATTTGTCAGCAGATCATAGGAATTCAGGTACCGCGAAGTCTTAAGTCCATCGAAAAGCTCTGTAAACTGCGCGTTGTTCAGATATCTGCCTTTTTCGTGTGTGCGGGATAAGCCGTTATAGGAATTCATGCATTCCGCCGTGCGGCCGCCTGCGTCGACTCTCCACACCGATACGCGGTCAATACTGAGTTCTTTTGAAAGAAGTTCGGAGATTTCACACGCAAAAGTTCCGGTATCCCCGCTTATGCCGGATTCCAGACTGTTGATCGTCCGGATGAGGCGCGACTGAAGCTTTAGGAACTGAAGGGTTCGAATCTGTGTGCGTTCCCTATTTTTTTCTTCCGTGATGTCGCGCCATGAAGCGCAGATGAGGAGCTTTCCGCTTCGTGCGACAGAAGACGCCATGACTTCGACTTCGCAGCGCCCGCCGCTTTTAGTCCGGTACACGGTTTGGAAAGTTTTGCTTTCCCCCTGAAGAATCGCGGCAAAAATGTCATCCAGTTCTTTGTCGGAAAGCTCTGTCTGAAGATCCCGGATCGTAAGCCGCGAGAACTCTTTTTCCGTATAGCCCAGATACCTGTATGCCTGCGTATTAAAAAGGTTGAAGTGCTTGGTAACGGGATCGATGATTACAACTCCGTCGGATGTCTGATCAAGCATCAGCTGAACCAGGGATCGCTGCTCATTTATGATTTCGGCCAGATTCAGGCGGTTAATCGTATCCGAAAGCCGCTGAAGAAAAGTATTGAGGAAAACGCGTTTGTCGAGCTGAAAGCTGTTCTTGCCGGTATCCTCATACATTTTCGGGAAATAAACGGTGACCGACAGCTCTTTCCCTTCTGAAACGGTACTGCTCTGGCTGATATTCCATTCTGTTTCGACGAAATTCTCCGTCTTAAAAACGTCGTCTCCGTATTGGAGCGAGATCGAAACGGCTTCGGTACTCCGGAATCCACCCGGCAGAAGCGACACAACCTTACCGAGAACCCCGGCAAGAGAGGCGTTTGCGTCATCGGCAGCGGTAAAAATCTCCTGCAGACATTTCTCCTCGCCAAATCGTTCCTCAAGCCCGGCGCGCTCGTTGAAAAGTTCCGCCTCGACTGCTTTCATGCGGCTGATGTTGTTGATCGAAAAGAGGATGCATGGCTCTCCTTCGTAGTCGAGATAACACGCGGACACAAGCGCCCAGTACTCCTCGCCCTGTGCGTTTTTCAGTTCGAGTTCAAGATCGGACACGTAACCCTGGCTCCTCAGAACGCTTAAAACCGCTTCGCGCTTCATTATATCGGGGAAAAGAGCGACCGTACTTTGGAGCGAATTGTCATGATCCGCGATTGTGTATTCCAGTCTTGCCTTCTGGTTGGCATACAGCAAGGCGCTGTCCCGGATACGGGTAATCATTACGGGGAGAGGGGTATTCTCCAGGAGTATACTGTAGCGGCTCTCACTTTCGCCGAGTGCTTTCATGGCGGAATAAAGATCGGTCACATCACGGACCACAGCGATGTAATCTTCGCTGTCGGGAAGCCGGTTGAGCCGGCAGTCATAACGCTTTATACCGTTATCCATGGTCAGTTCATATTCGAATACCGATAACCGGCCCGTGGTTTCGACTTTCTGCATATTCAGGAAAAACAGAGCTGCGACCCGGTCCGGTAAAATGCTTTTGATCGGCTTGCCGATAAATTGCTCCGGAGGACGATACAATTCCGAATCCTTCCTGGCACGGTAATCCTGGATCGAACCGTTCCTGTCGAAAAGAAAGAGGTAATCGGGAAGAACCTGAAAAATGGCGTCGAGAATTGTCTCACGCGAACTGGCATGCTGCCTGGCGAGTTCGAGTGCCGTTATGTCCTGAATTACGCCGTTGACACGGCTCACCTCGCCGTTTTCGATGACCGGCTCGCAGAAGACGCGCAGCCATTTGGCATTTCCCTTCGGTGTCGTAAGTGTGCATTCGCAGGTGAACGGTTTTTTCTCGCTTGTAACCCGCTGTATGACGCTTTTGTAGTGGGCGGCGGTTTCATCGCCGTAAAGGGCTCTGAACTCTTCGAAATCCGGTGTCTTTCCGGTGTCGAGTTCATATATCTGAAAAGCTTCGTCATTCCAGACGGTTGTGCCTGTCTTGATATCGTGAGACCACGTTCCGATTTTCGCGAGGCGGCAGGCCAGCGCCCGCATGTCGTTATCGCCGGACGGCTCTTCGTTCGAGGAATGAATCTGACACGTTTTATCCGTTTTCTTATGCGTCGTCACGTAAGTCTCCCCTTTCCTCGTCGCTGGACATGGACACGAGCGTGTGTTCGAATGCGGCGCGTTCGGCCATAAACGCATCTACGATATCGGGGGAAAAGTGTTTGCCGCGCTCGGAGACGATGTGCTCATACGCATCCTCCATGGACCAGGCTTTCTTATAGATCCGGACGGTAGTCAGGGCGTCGAACACATCGGCCAATGCCATCAGCAAGGCGGGCAGGGGGATCTCGTCGCCTTTTAGGCCGTCGGGATACCCGGATCCGTCCCATCTCTCGTGATGGGAGGTTGCTATTTTTTGGGCCTCTGCGAAGAAGACATAGGAAGCGGGCGCGGAATCGCTGTCCTCCTTAATATCCGTATACGGGACCTGTTCCATCGCGCTGCGGATTGCGTCGCCGCCGATTTTGCAGTGCGCCTTCATGAGCTCGAATTCCTCGGCTGTAAGCCTCCCGGGTTTAAGCAAAATGGAGTCCGGGATGCCGATCTTGCCGATATCATGCAGTGCCGAGGCCGATATGATATTATCCAGCCGCTCGTCCGTTAAAAACGCGCGGTATTTATCCATTTTCCTTAAGTGTCCGGCCAGGATCTCAATATACGTCTTGGTACGGGTAATATGGTTGGCGGTATCGGTGTCCCGCGTTTCGACGAGCTGGGTAATCATGTTGAGAGCCAAATCGTGAATGATGCGATTCTCTTTGACTCGGCGGTCCACTTCGGCCTGAAGCCAATCATTTTTGTCCTTAAGCAAATCTCTCGACTGCTTCAGTTCGAGGTGCACACGTATTCTCTCCAGAACGACGGGTGCGCGAAAAGGCTTCGTGATATAATCCACGGCGCCCAGACTGAAGCCCTTTTCTTCCTCCGCAATGCTGTCCAACGCCGTTATGTATATGACGGGAATCTCATAGTTGTCCGGGTTCTCGCGAATTCTGGACAACGTATCGTAGCCGTCGAGACCCGGCATCAGGATGTCGAGAAGAATCAGATCCGGCTTGGGGCCGGACGAAATAAGGCGGAGGGATTCCTCGCCGGATTTGCAGGCTCTCACAAGAAAAAACGGACAGAGGAGATTCCTCAAAACACTCAGATTGATCGGTTCGTCATCGACGATCAGGATTTCCGGTTTCTTCATGTGGTTACTCTTTCCTTGCCGGAATGATCCGGAAAAACGAAATAATCCATATGTGTACGACTTGATTTTATTATATCATCTGCATCCGCTAAACGACGGAACATCGGATATCAGAATCTGTTAATTTCTTTCTTCCCCGTCATGAAAAATGTGCGATTTGTATTTTTGAAAAAATGTGCGAATAACAAAATAACTTGATTATTGTTCTGGTAATGGTACAACATAACCACAACTGAACGTTTCGTGTTATGATTATATAAAATCCCTATCACAAAAAAATAGAGAGCATGATCAGGAGAAAAAGCTACATGGAACTGAGTCTCGAACAGCCTAAGCCGGAACAATTACAAGTCCTCCGGATACAGGACGGCGCTATTTTTCTCGATAAGGAATGGCGGTATGTTTATTTAAACGAAGCAGCGGCTGAGCTCTTTATGATCCGACTTGAAGATGTAAAAGGACAGAATATATGGGATGAGCCTTCGAGCGAAGAGCGGATTGCATTTCGCCCTCAATACGAGGCGTGTATGCGGGAGCGTGTCCAGTATGTTACGGAAGAATACTATTCCTGGTGTGACCGGTGGTATGAGAACCGTATTTACCCATTCCGTGACGGAATTGTCATACTTTTTATCGATATTACGGAGCGCAGGAAGCAGCAGCGGGATTTGAGAGACCGCGAGAAAAGCGGATCGGTCATGCTGTCAAGTCTTCCGGGCATGGCATACAGCGCGTCATGCGATGACGAATGGCGCCTGAGCTTTGTATCGGAAGGCTGCCGTGAACTGACCGGCTACGCGGAAGAGAAATTTATGGGAGGCCTTCGGTATATCGATATCGTTTCCCCCGAGTACCGGAAGCATCTTAAGGATGCGTGGGCGCAAGCCGCCTTGCATAAGAAGAAAGTCAATATTGAATATGTGATTGTTAAAGCCGGCGGGGAGCGTATCTGGGTCAACGAGATCGGCAGCTATGTGCCCTGCGAGAATGGCGGACGCGGAATCATGACGTCTATGGTCGTCGATATTCACGCAAGGAAGACCCGCGAACTTGAAGCCGAATATCTCCTGAATCACGACTATCTTTCCGGCCTTTTCAACCGCATTTATTACGAGAAAGAGTTGAAGCGCCTGGACACATCCGGGAAGCTCCCTTTCTCGATTATGATCGGCGACATCAACGGTCTAAAGATGATGAACGACGCATTGGGACACGGCGCCGGCGATCAGGTCATCAAGGACACCGCGAACCTCTTGAAGAAGTGCTGCCGCCCGGAAGATATTATCGGACGGATCGGCGGGGACGAGTTCGCAATTCTCTTGCCCGGCGCGGACCTGGACGTAACGGAACAGGTTTTCCGGAAATTCAAGTCGGCGATCGAAGAGCACAACAAGACGTATTCCAATGACCTGATGAAAATCAATCTTTCCCTGGGCTACGCGACGAAGGATCTTCCGGACATCAGTGTCGATTCCGTTTCGATGCTGGCCGAAGAGAACATGTACAAACGGAAACTGACGGTGCGCAAGAGCCTTCACAGTTCGATTGTGGAGTCGATCAAAACGACTTTGACTGTACGCAGCCAGGAGACGGAGGATCATGCCGAGCGGATCACCAAGCTTGTGGTTAAAATGGGAACCGAGCTGGCGCTCTCGCAGGTGGACTTGAACGATCTGGAGCTTTTCGCGGCTCTTCACGATATCGGAAAAGTCGGTGTCAGCGATAAGATCCTGAACAAACCCGGTTCGCTGACGCCCGAGGAATGGGCCGAGATGAGAAAGCACAGCGAGATCGGCTATCGCATCGCGATGGCCTCCGCGGATCTGATGTGCGTCGCCGACTATATATTGAGCCATCACGAGCGGTGGGACGGAAAAGGTTATCCGCAAGGCTTGTCCGGCAGGAATATTCCTGCGGCGGCCCGGATACTGGCCGTCGCCGACTCCTACGACGCCATGACACAGAATCGCGTATACCGGAAGGCGATGAGTAAAGAGGCGGCCGTCCGGGAGATCCGCAAGAATCGCGGGACACAGTTTGATCCGATGGTTGTGGATGCCTTTTTGAAACTTCAGAACGAAATACAGTAAACCGGCGGCAAGAATGTAAATGCAGTAATGCGTATTATTTTCACTGTCTGAAAAGGATTGATATATTCTATATCTATAAAGCGGTACGGTGCGAGCAGGCACGTCCGCTCTTTTTTTGTCCCGGAAATCGGTAAATTGATACTCTTTTCAAAATTTCGTTATATAGATATGGTATTTTTTGTGTATAATCTTCAGATGGGTATCACAGGTTCCTCCGGAACGGATGTCTACTAATTTGCTAAACGGGGTAATGATATGAAAGAATTGGAAAACCACAACCGAATCAAGGTAACCGTCAACGGGCGTGAGATCGAGGTCTATGACGAGCTCACCATTCTGCAGGCTTTGCTTCAGGAAGACATACACATACCACATCTTTGCTATGATATCCGGCTTGAAAGATCCAACGGCAACTGCGGCCTTTGCGTCGTCGAACTCGGGGCTCCCGGTGAGACAAGAGAAGTCAAGGCCTGCCAGACACCGATCCGCGAAGGAATGATCATCAACACACAGAGCCCCAAGCTCGAGAGCTACCGCAAGATCCGTCTCGAACAGCTTCTTTCCGACCACAATGCCGACTGCGTCGCGCCCTGCGTGCAGACATGCCCGGCCAATATCGATATTCAGCAGTATCTGGCCGCCGTCAAGAACGGCAACTACGAGACAGCCGTCAAGATTATCAAGGACAGCAATCCTTTCCCGGTCGTCTGCGGACGCGTGTGTCCTCATCCCTGTGAAGCCGCCTGCCGCAGAAATCTGGTCGACTCTCCGGTCGCCATCAACTACGTCAAGCGTTTTGCCGCCGATTGGGATATGGCAAGAGAAGAACCCTGGCTCCCGAAGAAGAAGGAAGCGACGGGCAAGAAGATTGCGATCGTAGGTGCCGGCCCGTCCGGACTCTCCGCCGCATATTACAGTGCAATCAACGGCCATGATGTCACCGTTTTCGAGCGTCAGCCCGAAGCCGGCGGTATGATGCGCTACGGAATTCCCGAATACCGCCTTCCGAAGGCGACCATGGACCGCGAAATCGATACCATGAAGAAGCTCGGCGTCAAGATCATGACCGGAAAATCCATCGGCACTCACTTCCACCTGGAAGATCTCCATAAGGATTTCGATACGGTCTATCTCGCGATCGGCTCCTGGCGTGCAACGCCCATGCAGATTGAAGGCGAGAACCTCCCGGGCAGCTGGCTCGGCATCCAGTTCCTCGAGCAGGTTACCAAGCATGAGAACGTGAACCTCGGAGACAATGTAATCGTCATCGGCGGCGGCAACACCGCCATCGACTGCGCCCGTACCGCTCTCCGCCTCGGCGCAAAATCGGTCAAGCTGATCTATCGCCGTACGAAGGCCGAAATGCCTGCCGAGTACTATGAGATCGACGAGGCAATCGAGGAAGGCGTCGAGATGATGTTCCTCCGGGCCCCTACGAAGATCACAATGGACGCTGCCGGCAAGAAGAAGCTTCACTGCATCGAGATGACCCTGGGCCAGCCCGACCGTTCCGGCCGCCGCCGTCCCGTACCGGTAGAAGGAACTGACGTTGAGATCGAAGCCGATACGATCATCGGAGCCATCGGACAGAGCACGAACACCCAGTTCCTCTATAACGACCTCCCGGTTAAGCTCAACAAATGGGGCGATATCGAGATCAACGGCAAGACATCCCAGACATCCGAGTCGAATATTTTCGCGGGCGGTGACTGCGTAACGGGTCCCGCCACGGTCATTCAGGCCGTAGCCGCCGGACGCCATGCCGCCGAGGCGATGGACAGCTATCTGATGAAGGGTTATGTCCGCGAAGGCCATATCGACTACAGCTGCAGCCGCGGTTCCATGGAAGACCTTCCGAAGTGGGAATTCGAAGAGTTCCCGAAATTCCCGCGTGCCGCGATGCCCGCGATTGCGAAGGAAGCCAGAAAAAACAACTTTACAGAAGTAGAGCTCGGCCTTTCCGAAGAAGAGGCGAAGGACGAAGCCCGTCGCTGCCTGAAGTGCGGATGCGGTGAGCGCTACGACTGCGATCTTCGTAAAGAAGCGAGCGAGCACGACATCGAGTACATCGATCCGGTGCACGAGCGTCCGTATTTCCCGATCGTCAACGACCACCCCTTCATCATCCGCGATCAGAACAAGTGTATCTCCTGCGGACGCTGTATCGCAGCCTGCGCCGAGATCGAAGGTCCCGACGTACTGACCTTCTATATGAAGAACGGACGCCAGCTCGTCGGAACCAAGAGCGGCAAGCCCCTTAAGGATACCGACTGCGTCAGCTGCGGCCAGTGCGTGAACGCCTGCCCGTGCGGTGCCCTCAACTATTACCGTGAGAGAAGCAAAGTCTTCCGTGCCCTGAACAACAAGAACCTTAAGGTTGTTGCTTTCGTCGCCCCGGCAGTCCGAAGCGTCATCTCGTCCCATTTCGGCATCCCCTTCAACGAAGCGTCGGGCTATATGGCCGGCGTCCTGAAGCAGATCGGATTCGATAAGGTATTCGACTTCTCCTTCGCGGCCGACCTGACCATTGTCGAAGAAACAACCGAGTTCCTGACGCGTGTCGGGAACAAGGGTGTCATGCCGCAGTTCACCTCCTGCTGCCCCGGCTGGGTCAACTTCGTCGAGAGAAGATATCCGGAACTGATTCCGCATCTCTCGACCTGCAAGTCGCCTCAGATGATGATGGGTGCTACCGTCAAGAACCATTACGCCAAATACGCCGGAATCAACAAGGAAGACCTCTTTGTCGTATCCATTGTCCCCTGTATCGCGAAAAAAGCCGAGGCGGCCCGTCCCGAGTTCGCCGAGGACGGAATCCGCGATGTCGATGCCGTTCTTACGACGACAGAGCTTCTCGAGATGATCGCCTTGAGAAGAATTGAAACGGTTGAGCCGATGGAGTTCGACGATCCCTACAAGCAGGTCTCCGGTGCCGGAATCCTCTTTGGTGCATCCGGCGGCGTGGCTGAAGCAGCCCTTCGTATGGCCGTCGAGAAACTGACCGGCGAAACACTTACCGAACACCTGGACTTCGAAGAGATCCGCGGATTTGAAGGACTTAAGGAAGCGACTGTCGATGCGGGCGGCGTAAAAGTCCGCGTTGCGGTCATCAGCGGCCTCAACAATTCCGAGCCGATCATCCGGAAGATACTTCAGGGTGTCGATGTCGGCTACGATCTGATCGAAGTTATGGCTTGCCCGGGCGGCTGTATTGACGGCGCCGGCCATCCCGTACCCGAGAAGATCGATGCTCTCGTAAAGCGTCAGCAGGTACTCGTCAACATTGACAAGACTGCGACCCTTAGGAAATCACAGGACAACCCCGATATTCTGCGTCTGTATGACGATTTCTACGGCGAGGCTAATTCTCCCTTGGCTCACAAACTCCTGCACACACACTATACCGTGCACGGCGGCGACGGCGTATGCGGAATGGTGCGTCCGATGGCAGATTCGGCCTACAAGACACACGAGTTTGTTATCTGCAGCTGCGATGCATGCAAGGCCAAGGGCGCCCAGGATCTCTACGCGAAAATAACCGGGCGCATCAAGTCGTCGAAAATGGACTCTTTCGTACAGGTGAAGCAAATCCGTCTGAAGGACACACATGCCGGCGAAGGCATCTATCTGACGGTGGACGGACAGACGATCGGCGAAGAGGAGCTTGACGCGAGCTTCAAGAAGATCCGTACCGAGAATCACTGATCATCTGCCGAAGGTCAAAGGCGGCCGGCTCGTGAGGGCGGGACCGAATCGGATCGAAAGAGCGGTTCCGAATCGGATCTCATGAACGGTTCCGAATCGGATGCGGAAGTGAAACAACATACGCGAAGGCGCTGTCTCAAAACGAAAGTTGAGAGACAACGCCTTTTTTGTTGCTATTTTTACTTTACGGGTTTGTTATCACCGGCGGATCTCCGGATTTATATGGATCAAGCGGTTCGGCGGCAGAGGATCCATTATTCCATCTACTTTGCAGATCACGGCAGACTTTCCGTTTGTTCAAGATCCGGTGCTGACTAGAAGCGACTTCCGCGTGTCTATCCGACGAGATCAGAAGCCCCAAACCTCGCGCCTCGAATCCGGTTCCAAGTTCCGCTTCATTCTTGCGAGAATTACACACCTAATCAGGCGTTCCTTGATGACAAAATTTGCGTACGAAACAGGTCATGCGGTGCTTTTTAGTACGCA
>CAZTXQ010000068.1:0-13770 GCA_964617375.1 uncultured Mageeibacillus sp.
CTAGTATTATGACACATGTCGAAAACGATTTGAAATCGAAATCCGCGCTGTCACTTTGTGCTACTATGTTCCTATGAATCGGAATGAGGTATCAGGATGAACCGTAGCGGCAAGACACTTTCGGAAATGACGCAGGAAGAGCTGTGGCAGCTGTTCCCGATTTCGCTTGCGGAATACAATCCCCTTTGGAAAGAGTGGTATGCGGACGAGAGGCGTCTTCTCGAGGCCGCCCTTCCCGCGGACAGAATCACCGGCATATATCATATCGGAAGCACGGCGGTCGGTACGATACAGGCGAAATCGATCGTGGATATCATGGTCGAGACGAAGTCTCAGGACGATTTCCCGATTATCAGGAACATTCTTCTGAACGCAGGATATCGGCTTATGTCGGAGGATGACGGACGGATGTCGTTCAACAAAGGTTATACGGATCAGGGTTTTGCCAACAAGGTTTTTCACCTGCATCTGCGAAAAGCCGGCGACAACGACGAGCTCTATTTTCGCGATTATCTGATCGGCCACCCCGACGCCGCAAAAGTATACGAGGCTTTGAAGCTTTCCCTTTGGAGAAAATTCGAATTTGACAGAGATGCCTATACAGAAGCCAAAACAGAGTTTATAACGGAACACACGAGAGCGGCCCGAACCGAATACCGGAACCGGTATTGCCGCTAAGGAAAGGAAGGGCCAAACATGGATGCCATTCTTTACACTTCTCAGACCGGATTTACAGCAGAATACGCAAAGCTTCTCGGCGAAAAGACCGGCCTTCCGGTCGCATCTCTTAAAGAGGCCGGGACCGTCGCAAAGCCCGGCGCCGAAATCATTTATCTCGGCTGGATCATGGCCGGCTCGGTCAAAGACTACAAAAAAGCCGCGAAGACCTATCAGGTCCGCGCGGTTCTTGGTGTTGGTATGAGTAAGAGCGGGACGGAGACCGGGGACATCCGAAAGGGCATCGGGCTCCCGGACAGCATCCCGCTTTTCACGCTGCAGGGCGGTCTCAATCTTGCGGGCCTTAGGGGCCCGTCCAAATGGATTATGACGTCCATCACGAAGGGCCAGGCAAAGAAACTTTCCGAGAAGACCGATCGGACGCCCGATGACGACGATATGCTTGACCTGAATCTGAACGGCGGAAGCCGGGTCAGTCTCGAGAATCTCGCACCGGTCCTCGACTGGTATGGTCAGAGTTCGAATTAAGCCTCACGCTCTTTAATTGGCAGAAGTTCGATGTAGCCTCTCGAACCGATCGGTTCAAGCTGGATCCGGGGATTCGTGTCGTCCCAGGCATAGCCGATCACCGACGGGTCGTATTTCTTTTCGGCTTCCCAGACCTGATCGATCGCCGCTTCGTAGTCTTCTTCGGCAAAAC
This sequence comes from uncultured Mageeibacillus sp., assembly GCA_964617375.1. Lineage (GTDB taxonomy): Bacteria > Bacillota > Clostridia > Saccharofermentanales > Saccharofermentanaceae > Firm-13. The sequence continues at coordinate 1,379 of CAZTXQ010000068.1, forward strand.
GCTCGCCCTGAAACATCAGGTATTTGGCCTGCGGGAGCTCGATTACGTCAACGTCCTCGGGAATGACTCCGTCGTAGTCCGTCGCCACTTCCACGCCTTGTACATATTTGGACGTGCCGGGCTTGATGTACCGGTCCGGAAGCCACAAGGACACCGGCTCGCCGCTGATGGATTTCATGCTGACCAGGAGACCCCAGATGTCGCATCCGACCTCCGTGCAGTAGGCGTAATAATCATCTGCCTTGACTCCGCGCTTGATCAGAACCTTGCGCGCCGGCTTTTCAATAATCTGAAGAAAAATCGTTTTCGTGTTTTCCATACTCTCATCCTTTCTTGATTCCGAGGTTCCGATTCCGTAAGGCATGAAGAGGTAGATCGGAATGGGATTGCCGGCGTATTCGTGCGGGTTGCAGCCGAATTCGCGAAAAAACGCCCGCTGGTATCCGTCGACACTCGAGAAGCCGCAGTCCAGCGCAACATCGATGACGCGTACATCTTCGTCGCGGAGGCGCAGTGCAGACTTTGACAGGCGAAGTCTCCGGATATAATCGGCGGGAGTGATGTTGAGCCACTCCCGGAAAATCCGGTGCGAGTGCCACGGCGAATAGGACGACGCCGAGGAAAGATCCGCAAGCGTTATGATTTCACCCATGTGTTTCTCGATATACGTCTGCATTCTCTGAACGGCTGCTCTTTGTTCGTCCAATCTTTTCACCGCCTTACTTACGATCAATTTATCAGGAAAGGGAAAATACCTCTCGACTATTTTTGCCGTTTTCAGCGGCGCGAAAAGAGGGGCTGATCTATCTTTGTCCCGAGCCCGCCGGAGCCAAGCCGTAAGAGCTTAACAAGGAAGGGGGCTCTCAGAATCATAATAGCACTCCGCCGAATGGAGGCTGCACATGCGCGAGAATCTCTCTCGAGGATCCCCTGTGCGGAGGACCTTTCGCGGCGAGCGAGTCGTGTCGGTCTTTTTCGCGCGGAAAGCGTAGTCGAGGCATTCTTTTCCGCGCGGCAGGTGTATTCGCGGCTGCCCACTGCGCGGCAGTCTTTTCGCGGCGCCCTATTCGCGGCAGTCCCTGTATGACGCCCGAATATCGGATGTGTGGAATGAGGCGTACGAAGAATGGTCATTTGTCAATGATTACACACCAAATCCGTAAAATGAGATGTTTGGTGTGTATATCAATGAGAAAAAGCGTGTTAATTTATCAATTCTTACCCATCATTGAGGCCGAACGCCTGATCAAGCGGATATTTCTCGGTATTCTAATATATAGCAACGAATATAAATGCATTTATTTGTCAATGATTGCACACCAAATCTATAAAATCAGCTGTTTGGTGTGTAATCAATGAGCAAAAACACGTTTATTCGGCAATGATCATCAACAAAATCCTATAATTCAGCAATTCAATGTGTGCATCAATGAGCATATTTCTTTTATTCGTCATTGATTACCTGACAAAGCTCGAAATTGGCCAATTGCTGGGCATTCTCGCGCGATCGGGCAGTTGCTAACCAAAAACCGGACATTGGCAGGAGGATTGGGACACTCGATTTTCGTATAGGCACGCGTTATTCCCGGACGGGGCACAGCGTCTTGCCGTGCCGCTTGTATTCACCCTTATTTCCTGATACCATCTATCCGGATACTTTATAGAAGAAAGAGGTGTACGATATGGATCCGTTTATCCCGATCGGGAAGATGTCGAAGAAGAAGCGAAAAGAACTGTATGCCGCACGCCGCGGTTCCTGGGGAGACATAAACCCGGTGACGAGAAAGTCCGAAAATCCCAAGGCTTACAATCGCAGAAAAACACGGAAATGGAGTGATGACACATCCGGAACCGTGTTTTTTGTTGCCGTTTTTCCCGGCAGGCGGCCGGAAATCGCAAGAGATCCGGGACTTTCCCCGCGGCCGGCCTTTTCGCGTATCGCTTTTGTAAACACAAATTAATATGATTTTCTTGATAAATGCATATTTCCGCATCGCGCCTAATGGTACAATATTTACGTTTAGCCGATATGGCTGTCCTGGATTCAATCGGATCACAGGCGGCGCTTAATCACGAGGGGGATTCTATGAAATTTACGAACGGTATGTGGCTTAACAAAGAAGACTGCAAGATCTCTTATCCGAGCGAAGCGTATTCGGCGGATATCGTCGACAACTGTCTTGTAATTTATGCGCCGTATGTCAAAGTAACACATAAGGGGAACACGACGGACGGCGGACTTATGACGATCCGGATCAGCTCCCCGGCCTCCGACGTTATATCGGTCAGCATGACAAACCACGCGGGCTCACGGGCAAAGAAGGCCGCCTTCCCTCTCAATACCCGCCGTATGAGCTCGGAGGTTTTCGAGACCGAGACACATTACGTGCTGGCGTCGGGAGGAACCGAAGCGCACGTCGCGAAAAGCGCCCCCTTCCAGATCTCATTCTTCTTTAACGGCGAGTACTTAACGTCGTCGTCCGGCAAATCGATGGCACATATCCTTAAGAACGACGGCCGGTCCTTCATGCGCGAGAGACTGGACATCGAGCCCGGCGAGTACATTTACGGACTCGGCGAGCGCTTTACGCCCTTTGTCCGGAACGGACAGTCCGCCGACACATGGAACGAAGACGGCGGCGCGGATTCCGATCAGGCATATAAATGCATTCCTTTTTACATAAGCAGCCGCAATTACGGCGTTCTCGTAAACAGCACGGACAAGGTCTCCTATGAGATCGCAAGCGAGTGCGCCTCGAAGGCGCAGTTCTCGGTGCCGGGCGAGACGCTCGAGTATTTCCTGATCGGCGCCAACAACATGAAGACCGTACTGACCCGCTATGCCGATCTGACGGGACATCCGGCGCTTCCTCCGGCCTGGTCCTTCGGGCTCTGGCTTACGACTTCGTTCACGACGGATTACACGGAGGAGACGGTCATGCATTTCGTCGACGGTATGATCGAACGCGGCATCCCGCTCTCCGTCTTCCATTTTGACTGCTTCTGGATGAAAGAATTCGAATGGACCAGTTTTATCTGGGACAAGCGAAGCTTCCCCGATCCGGCCGGTCTGATCCGTCGCCTGCACGACAAGGGAGTTAAGGTTTGCGTGTGGATCAACCCGTATATCGCGCAGAAGTCACCGCTCTTCAAAGAAGGACTCGACAACAATTATTTCGTCAACACGGGCTCCGGCGATGTCTGGCAATGGGATCGCTGGCAGCCGGGCATGGCGCTGGTCGATTTCACGAACGGTCTCGCCCGCGGCTGGTACCAGAAATTTCTGGACGACCTGATCAAGATGGGCGTCGATTCCTTCAAGACCGATTTCGGCGAGAGGATTCCCGTCGCCGATCCCTTCTACGGCGCAAAAGCGGCCGAAGAGGGCATATCATACTTTACCGGCGTCTCGCCCGAGAGCATGCATAATTACTATACGTATCTTTATAACGCGACGGTTTTCGAGATTCTCGAAAAGAGGCTCGGCAAGAACCAGGCCTGCGTTTTCGCGCGGTCGGCGACGGTCGGCTCGCAGAAATTCCCTGTACACTGGGGCGGCGATTCGCTCTCGTCCTATCCTTCGATGGCCGAATCGCTGCGCGGCGGCCTGTCGCTTGGTCTGTCGGGCTTCGGATTCTGGAGCCACGATATCGGCGGATTTGAGGCCGGCTGCACACCGGACCTTTACAAACGCTGGACACAGTTCGGACTTCTGTCGTCACACAGCCGGTATCACGGGAATCAGGAGTACAAGGTGCCGTGGCTTTACGGCGAAGAGGCCGTCGAGGTAACGAGGCTTTTCACAAGGCTCAAGCTCCGCTTCATGCCGTATCTGTATGCGGCCGCGATTGAGGCGTCCGCCGCGGGCATTCCGATGATGCGGCCGATGGTTCTCGAATTCCCGGAAGACGAGACGTGCCGTATGCTGGATCGGCAATATATGCTGGGGCCGTCATTATTATGCTCTCCGATTTTTAATGAGACGGGTACCGTCCATTACTATGTCCCGGCCGGAAGCTGGACGAATATTCTTACGCGCGAGCACATAATGGGACCCGCATGGCGTACCGAGAAGCACGATTACTTCACGCTTCCCCTTCTCGCGCGCGAGAATTCCATCCTTGTAACCGGAAAGACCGACGGTACGCCGGAGTACGATTACCTCGACTCCGTGACCGTCACCGTCTATGATCTTCTCGAAAATACAGAGGCTGTCGCCGACATCTATTCCGTTGGCGGCTCGAAAACGGCTTCGGTTTCGGCGCGGCTGGAGAACGGCCGGATCAACGTAAGGACAGAAGGTCTGACCGGCGTCATCCGCCTTCTGCTTGCCAATGTTTACGGCGTGACAAGTGCTTCCGCGGGCGTACCCGAAGAATCCGACTGGGGCACGATGATTGATTTCAACCGCCAATCCGTCGAGATTGTACTCTGACAGAAACGCCCTGCGGAGGTTTCCGAAGAACCTGCGCAGGGCATTGCTGCACGATGGCAGAACGGTCAGATGCGCAGGAACTTGCGGAAAGCGACCTCCAGGCCGCCGTCGTCATTGGAGACGGTGACGTAGGACGCGGCGCTCTTCAACGCCGGCACTGCATTTCCCATAGCAACCGAAAAGCCTGCGAACCGGATCATGCCGACGTCATTTTCGCCGTCGCCCAAAGCCATAACATTTTCGCGCAGAATTCCGAGACCCGCGCAAAGCTGCGCGAGCCCCGCGCCCTTATCGGCCGTCGCGGAATTGATCTCAAGATTGATCGGGTTTGAGGTCAGCTTCTCAACACCGTCGAGTTCATCGACGACGCAAAAAATCTCCTCGCGTTTCTGCCCCTGAAGGTTATGAATGTAAATCTTCTCGATCGACCGGTCCGATTTCTTAAAATAAGACGGAAGACTTCCCACGAAGCGCATCCGTTCGGTGATCTGGTTATAGTGCACGCCGAGATTCCCGTAAAACCGGATCATCGTCTGCATAAATCGTTCGTCACAGAATGTGACGCCTTCGCTGTACGCCTGAAAAGGAATATCTCTCTCGAGGAGCGCGTCGAAAATCTTCGATCCGGCCGCCGGCGGTATCAGATCGGCATAAATCTCGCGATCCTCCTCCATATCCATGATGCTCGCGCCGTTAGCGGTAATCACATACCGGATTCCCTCAAGCTCCATCAGTTCATCGGGAATTTCCGCAAGAGAGCGGCCCGTTGCCGGCACCACCACAAAACCCGCGTCTACGGCACGCTCGAGCGCAGCAATTGCGGGCTTCTTGAGACTTCCGTCACCGCTTAACAATGTCCCATCCAAATCAAAGGCGACCAGCTTAATATCCATTTCAAATCTCCGTTATGTCATTCCAAATATCGTTGCGAAAAGACAACGAAATATATTGTAGGAGATTTTCGCGAAAAAGTCTTGTACGCATCTGTGAACAATAGTGCCTCTTATGCGAGAATCTCTTCGATTTTCGCGAGCTCTTCCTCACTGAATTTGAGATTTTCGATCGACTTCACATTGTCTTCAATCTGCGAAATGCGGCTCGCGCCGATAATCACGGACGTCGCCCTGAGGAGAACCCAGGCCAATGCCATCTCGGACAGCGTCTGTCCCCGATCATAAGCCAAATTATTCAGGAGAACCACTTTGTGCATCTTCTCCTCGGTCACACTCGATTCCGTCAGGAAAATGCTCTTGCCGTGTGCGCGCGAATCCTCCGGGATGCCGTTCAGATACCGGTCGGTTAATAGCCCCTGTGCGAGCGGCGAGAAGGCGACCGTTCCGAAGCCGGCCTTCGCGGACAAATCGTAAATCGGCTCATTTCTGCGCTCGAACATGCTGTGCGACAGCTGGTGCAGAAGAAGGTGCACGCCCATGCCCTTAAGTAGCCCCACCATCTTTTCCGTCTGTTCCGGAGAATAATTCGAGATACCGATATAGAGGGCTTTACCTTGTTTAACAATCTGAGAAAGTGCTTCGGCCGTCTCCTCCATCGGGGTCTCCGGGTCCGGGCGATGATGATAGAAAATGTCGACATAATCGAGCTTCATTCTGCGGAGACTCTGATCAAGGGATGCGGTCAGACTTTTTTTCGAGCCCCATTCGCCGTACGGACCGGGCCACATATGGTAGCCGGCTTTCGTCGAAATCAGAAGCTCGTCGCGGTACGCTTTAAGCTCTCCCGTGATCACTCTGCCGAACGTCTCCTCGGCCGATCCGGCAACCGGACCGTAATTGTTCGCAAGATCGAAGTGCGTGATGCCCAGGTCAAAAGCGCGGAGCATCATATCGCGACTGTTCGAATACACATTCGTGTCGCCGAAATTATGCCACATACCGAGCGATATCGCGGGAAGCTTGATCCCGCTCTCGCCGGAGCGCCGGTATTCCATCTTGTCGTATCTGTCCTGTGCGGCTTTGTATTCCATATCGTCTTCCTCCATAAGTGTGCTGCCGGCGGGCTTCATGCATAAGCGCCAGCTTTAGCGCGGCGTTATCCGGCTATGTTGTCCTCCGGCAAAGCGTTCGCGCCTCTTCTCTGCCGCCCTTAGAAATCAGCTGTTGTCCTTGCCGGTTCCCAGCTTCTTCTCGTCATTGCCCCGAATCTCGACGCGGCGGATCTTTCCGCTCGCCGTCTTCGGAAGTTCGTTTACGAATTCAATGATTCTCGGATACTTATAAGGGGCGGTCGCGTGCTTCACGTGATTTTGAAGCTCCTTTATAAGATCGTCGGACGGAGTGTATCCTTTGGCCAGAACGACCGTAGCCTTGACGACCTGACCGCGGATCGGATCCGGTGCGGACGTAATCGCACATTCAAGAACCGCTTTATGAGACTGCAGAGCGCTCTCGACTTCGAACGGTCCGATGCGGTAACCGGAACACTTGATCACGTCATCGCTTCTTCCGACGAACCAGTAATAGCCGTCCTCATCGCGCCACGCCAAATCACCGGTCTCATAATAGCCGTCGTGCATAACTTTTTGGGTCGCGGCATCGTCGCGGTAATATCCGTAAAAAAGTCCGACAGGGAGTCCCTTGTCAATGCCGGTTACTACGACTCGGCCTTCGGTACCGGCAGGACAGGATTGATCGTTATCGTCGATAATGTCAAGATTATACAAAGGACACGGTCTTCCCATAGAGCCCGGGCGCGGCGTATCCCAGACGAAATTCGCGCACAGAACCGATCCTTCCGTCTGACCGAAGCCTTCCATAATCGTTTGCCCCGTCGCTTCCTTCCAACGGAACATGACCTCCGGCTGCAAAGGCTCGCCGGCCGTCAGCGACATCCGGATATGCGACAGATCGAACTTCGTCAGATCCTCCTGAATCAGATACCGGTAAATCGTCGGCGGCGCACAGAATGTGGTGACCTGATATTTTGCGAGTTTGTCGAGAAGCGTCGCCGCGTGAAAACGATCCATGTCATATACAAAATTCGTTGCTCCCACAATCCACTGGCCATAAATCTTGCCCCAGCCGCACTTGGCCCAGCCGGTATCGGCGACACTGATATGCAGGTCGTCCGGTGTCAGCTGCTGCCAGTAATGGGCGGTCACGATATGGCCGAGCGGATGCTTATGGCTGTGCATAACCATCTTGGGCATCCCCGTCGTACCGGACGTGAAATAGAGCATGAGAGGATCGTCACCGGAAACAGGCGGCGTAATCTTCAGAAAATCACGCGCCTCCTCATCGGTAACGGCGGCAATCCGCTCATTCAAATCAATCCATCCAAGCGGCGTTTCAAAGGCCGGCTCGGCCGCCTCCGCTTTGGGATCAGAACGGACAAACAGCGGCATGCAAGGTTCGGCGCACTCGGGCAGCGCTTCGGCGACGAATCCGGAAATATCCGGTTCGGTTATGCTGATAACCGCCTTCGCAGAAGAAGCATTGATCCGATAGATAATATCCTTTTTCGTGAGCTGAATCGTCGCCGGAATATAGATGATTCCCAGACGCATAAAGGCCGGCGCATACACCCAGAACTGCCAGCGTCTTTTCAAGAGCAGAATAACGGTATCGCCCTTCTTAAGTCCGAGGCGCGAAAAGGCGACGGCGGCACGCGCGCTCTCGAGCGAAATATCGCTGAAGCGGAAAATCCTCTCGTCTCCCTCGTCGTTACACCATACAAGAGCGCGTTTCCCGGGATCCTCCGCCGCCCAGGCATCGACAATGTCGACCGCAAAATTGAAATCCGAGGGAACATTCACCTGATAATTGCATATGAAGTCCTCGTACGAGGAAAAAGATTCGCGGGGTAAAAAACGGTTCAGCATATGTACTCCTTCTTATACAATGATTCGATCAACGGTTCTGCATGATGACGGTAAGGAACATGGCGGGAGATTCGTCAAGCGCAAGCTGTCCGTGCGGGATGGAGGGATCGAAATAAATACTGTCTCCGGTTCCTAAGTCAACCGCTTTGCCTCCGAGTACGACCCGGACCCTGCCCGACAGAACGAGATTGAATTCCTGACCGCCGTGCGTCACGAGGCTGATACTCTGGTTCTTTTCCGGATCAAGAGTAACCATCAAGGGCTCGAAAAGCCGGTTCTTGTAATCGAATGCAAGACTCTGAAAACGATATCCCGGGAATCTCTCGATCTCCGGACCCTTGCCGTCGCGGACAACACAGTACTGCTGCAGATTCGGCGATTTACCCGTCATCAGGTCCGTCATATCGACGCCGAATTTACCGGCAATACTATAAAGGACACTGATCGGTACATCCGTATCACCGGATTCATAACTTAAGTACTCCGGAAGATCAATCCCGAGTAGAATCGCGGCTTGTTCCGCGGTCGTGTCGGACGATTCCCGCAATTCACGAATGCGGCTGGCAATTTCCTTGCGATTTCCGTTGTTTTCCATAATTATCCTCCTGTAAAATGCAGTTTTCATGCGATTGGGTTCTATTTCAGCACTTCCGGGTATATATTGCCTCTTGTGATCTGCTGCGCCTCTATTCCGCACAACCCCAGATCTGCTGTTCCTCCATGTCTCAACGGCTCTTGTGATTCTGTACAGCCGAGGGTCATCACGCATCCCATGATTTGATGCAATCACAGACTGCGTTACGAAAAGAACTGATACGGAAATAAGATATCCTATTCGTATTCGACCGGAAAAATAGAAAAGAATACACACCTGCCAAAACACGAATTCTAAAGATTCTTTATCCGTTCCTATATTAACACGAAATACTGCGTTCGAAATACCGGAAGAGGTTAAAGTCTCCGCAAGTGACCGCATGATATCATCGGGAATTCAACCGGTTTCGAGGTTTCTTGGCAGATCACATTTCCGCAAGACCAGGAAATTGTTCTTCCAGAAGATATTTCCTATGTGCCTGAATAGAGTAGCATCATTTTTCAACCTATTTAATCAAATATTCACTCAAAAAGAGTCTCAAAAATCTGCACTTTTCAGGATCTTGATCTGTATGACTACGATGATGATTACGTCACTCCCGATACCGAGCGCTCCCTCTGCGTCTCCTGTCATGGTTCCGGTATGTGCCCGGTCTGCGACGGAACGGGAACCTACAGGAATTACGGTCAGTCTTCCGAATGTTCCGCATGCGACGGAACCGGTGTATGTTCGATCTGTGACGGCAGCGGATTCAATTAATCTGCGAGTCCGCGACCTGAAAGTCACAAAGAAATCGACTATGGATCCCGGCCGCCCCAGTAATCAAATTGGTAAACACATAAAAAAGCACAGTGCATATCTTTCGGACTCGAGCTCCGAAAAATGTGCACTGTGCTTTTTATACAAAATCGATATCGAATGATCTGATTCCTTGTATCCGGACACCGCCACCGGCAATGATGTTTGTTCTATTCCCGGCTGATACAAAGAGCAGGTCGAAAATTCTTATTATCTGCGAGGCCGGCTCTGTTCTCCATAAACCGGCTCATACCTCACATATTCCGGTTCATACTCATCCTCCACATAGGACTCCTTGAAAAGGCTCTCGAAAAACCAGAGAAGAAATACACAAATTCCTAAGCCTAAAAGAAGAGTAATTGCCGTCATATTTGTCGCCTCCCTAACCTGTTCCGAACTCCGTCCGGTTCCATATTCTTCAATCATCTGTCTTGTAAGAATCGTTTGCTGTGTTTTGATGTACTCATCATACAAAATTCATTGTCCCTTTATCGGGACTTTAATGAGACATACAAAACATTTGTTTCAATCGAACGAAACTCGTAAAAGAAGCGAAAACACAAGATATGGAAGCGGCATCCGGGCGTCGGGCAGCTTATGTTCCGGCTTAAGCAGTCTTCCTGTAGGATTGTCCCGTCCTCTCGTTGCAGCTTGCTGCAACAGGGCGGCGTGCCGCAACAGGGCAGCCTTCTGCCGCCGAAATCCCGGCCGCTCCCGGTGTGCGGCGCACCGGCCTTCCGGACGCTGCCTTGCGAGGCATCTCATAAACATAATCCTCATAATCCTCTTCCGAAGAATCCTTAAAAATCTCTTCGAAGAACCAGATCAGGAAGACGCCAATACCCAGAACCAACATCAATCCAAGAATCTTCATAGAAAACCTCCGCAAGAACATTTGTTCGTTATGTGTATCATACAACATCGGAAGTCACTTGAAAAGAGGTTTTGCAAAAATAACGAACATTTGTTTTTCTATTTGAAACAATCCGGATACCGATTCCGTGGCGGCCATTATGCTATAATTCAGGTATAGATTGAGTCGCGCAGAAAGCACCATAACGGCCTTCTCCTTATCCGGCGACTCACGCCAAACGCCATCCCGCTGTGAAGGAGGCGCCGATATGCCGATCCTTACAATATCCAGACAAATGGGAAGTCTCGGAGACGAAGTCGCCGAAGCCCTCTCGAGAAAGCTCGGCTGGGATCTGATCTACCGAAGCCAGCTGATCACACGATTTTTCGCGAATACAACCGATCCTCGCGAGCAGCACCTCCTCAATGAGAGCGCGCGCTTTTTCCTGACCGAATCACGTGCGGGCGGCACCTATCTCGACCATCTCGAGCGATCGCTTTTCGAGCTCGCCGGAAAACAGTCCGCCGTCCTCGTCGGCTACGGTTCACAGATTCTTTTCGCCGATTACAAAGACGCGATCCATATCCGGATCGTCGCACCCGAGAAGACGCGCGTCGCGCGCGTGCGAAAACAGTACCGCGTGTCCGAGACCGAAGCCGTGAGCATCCTCGACACCGCCGACAAGAAGCACAAGCGATTCGTCCAGACGATCTTCGGCACCGACCTGGCGGACCCCAATCTATACCATCTGATTCTGAATACGGAGAAGCTCTCCGTCGACGAATGTACCGCCGCCGTCCTCGCCCTTCTCAAAGAACACGAGCTGCGCCTCAAGATCGAGAAGGAGAGCGCGGAAGGCGAGTCCATCGACCACCAGTCCGATCTCCCCAACTTCAAGAATCCCGCCGAAGCCGAATTCGCGAAAATACTCGACATGTACCAGATCGACTGGAAATACGAACCCAAAACATTCCCCGTGGAATGGGACGCCGAGGGCAACGTCACGCTCGCCTTCAGCCCCGACTTCTACCTGACCAAGTTCGACACGTACCTCGAACTGACCACGATGAACCAGAAATACGTCACCGAAAAGAACCGCAAAATGAAAAAAGTCCGCGAGCTCTATCCCGGCACCAACGTCAAAATCGTATACAAAAAAGACTTCGTGTCCCTGATCGAGCGTTTTCACATGGGCAATGAATCGTAGGAGGTATCCGGATGGCCGAGCTTAAGCAGCGCAGAATCCTGTATTCGGCAGAGGACCTGGCCGAAAAGGTCAAGGAAATCGGCCGCAAGATCAGCCAGGATTATGCCGGAAAAGATCTGATCGTCGTCGGCGTTCTCAAAGGCTCGCTGTACTTTTTCGCGGACCTCACAAGAGCGATCGACATTCCGATCGGCACCGACGTGATCGCGATCGGCAATATCCAGAACACGACGAGCCAGACCGGCATCGTCCGCATCACCAAAGACCTGGATCTCGACATCACCGGCAAACACGTACTCGTCATCGAAGACATCATCCGCACCGGACTGACCACGGCCTATCTTGTCCAGAACTTAGACGTTCGAAAACCCGCAAGCATCAAGGTGTGCACGCTGCTCTTCAATCCCGACCAGATGCTCATCAACGTGCCCATCGAATACTACGGATACGAGATCACCGACACCTGGCTGGTCGGCTACGGAATGGACGTACACGAGCAGGGCCGCAGCCTCCCCTATATCGCCGAGCTCGAAAAGCCGCGCGCATAAGAAACCGTTCCGAATCGGCTCGCGCCACTTCACGCGCGAAAAGAAATTCGGCACGAATAATTTTGAAATCGGGTAGGAGCCCGGTCATTATTTGACCGGGCGACCTCCCACAGCACCG
>CAZTXQ010000069.1:0-3804 GCA_964617375.1 uncultured Mageeibacillus sp.
GTGGATCATCTGATCTTTCACTGGGAGACGGAGGAGTTCTGATGTTCTTCTCTTCCGGCGTCGGGGCATCCCCCGCCCAACACATTTTAAGGAGACTCTTAGTATGGATAAGACCCTGGATTACTATGACCGGATCGCCGAAGAATTTGCCGCGGATACCCGAGATGCGGATGTCGGCGAGCTGCACGCGCTCTTTCTCGCGCATCTGCCGGCGGGTGCGCGGATTCTGGATCTCGGATGCGGTTCCGGCCGCGACAGCAGGCTTTTTCGCGATAAGGGCTATTCGGTGGTCGCCGTCGACGGTTCGAAGGAGTTCTGTAAGATTGCCTCTGCGCTGATCGGGCAGGAGGTTCTGTGCCGGACGTTCGAGGAGCTGGATTTCGAGGAAGAATTTGACGGTGTCTGGGCGTGTGCCTCGATCCTTCATGTGCCGTCGGAGCGCCTTCCCGGCGTGATCGCGAGGATTTCGCGTGCGCTTAAAGTTGGCGGATTCTTTTACGCGTCTTTCAAATACGGCGTTTTCGAGGGCGAGAGGAACGGGCGGTATTTTACCGATCTGGATGAGGCGGGGTTCGCGAAGCTGGTCGCGGGCTTTCCGGAATTCGGGATCGTCGAGACGCGGGTTACCGGCGATGTGAGGCCCGGGAGAGCCGAGGAGAAATGGCTCAATGTGGTGGTGCGGAAGGCGGGTTAGGCCAGAAATGCTTCCTGCTCCAATCGGATCTTATTCTCGAGCATACCGTCGATCAGATCGTAGAAGATTTTGAATGCCTCGTCTTTTCGAGCAGAGAGAAGCAGCTTCTCGTACTCGGATCCAAAAGGGACGGCATATGTATGCATGGAAAGGAGCGTTCCCAGATCCATATGTCTGGGGATTAGTTTGGGGGCAATGTCTTTTTGAATCTGAAGAAAGATGCGCATTCCGCCCAGATCTATATCTCCCCAGTGATAGATCCTGACATCCGGCGCAATCCCTGCTATCAACTTCAGAAAGAAATCCCCTTTGGATGGATTGTGGAACCCGCCGTGGTATATCACTAGTTCGCTCTCGCTTCGGGTATTAGTTATGTACTCTTCATAATTTGTCCGATTCTCAATGAACAGGACGGATGTCACGGCTTCGCCGTTCACACTTATGATGTCAGGAACGTTGGAAGCATGTAGTGCGGCGCCTTTTGTAAAGGCCGCGAAGTCAACAGTTGTACCACTGACGGGGTTCGAGAAATGGATTCTGACCGGTCCGCAGAATTCATATATCTCCGGATTGCGATACAAATTAAGAGCTCCAAGCAGTTCCTCCTCGGAGATATTTTCTTCGGCAGGCAGATCGGTGAAGTCCGGATGATTTTTCCTGGCAAATGTTTTTATCCTGGAGAGCAAATCTCTCTCAAGCCGCTTGGAATCCCGAAAGAGTGTAAGGCTTACGATTCGAAGGGAAGCCGGTTGTGCTTCCGGATTTGCCAGCGACTTCATACACGTCAGAAAGCCTTCCGTAATACTCATATCTTCCGAAAGATACGAGGGAAGTTCATAGGTACTTCGGATTTTTTCTTCTGCCCGCAGGAGTCCTTCGGCGATCCAGTTCTTAACAGCGGAATTCTCTTCGGAGGAAGAAAAGAGCTGATGAATCCGGTCCGCCGTTCGCATCACTTGTTCTTTCTTTGGAGTCCGCCCGGCAAGACGATACGCGTCGTCGACCCGGTCAAGTATCAGCCAGATCTCAGAAAGTATGTTTCCTTCTTCGAATTTCTCCCATTTGTAGTCGATCCATCCGCCCTTCTTCAAGGCATATACGGCCTGATGGATTTTCTCGCGAGCATCGCTGTTCTCGACGTCATAAGCGGGAAGATCTTTGGATTTAGGCCCCAACTTCAGAAGTACCCGCCGGCCGCTTTGCGAAGTCTCCCGGTAATGAGCGCTTTTCTCATATTTGCCAAGGAGTTCTGATAATAGAACCGATTCTTCATTCATGATCGTCTTCCTCCTCAAGAAGCTCTTCGATCTCTTCGTCATGAATGTTGAAGGCATGTGTTGTGACGGACTGACCGTTCCGGATTGCCACAATATTGTGATCGACAAGGGTGGCAATGTCCGCGATCTTATCCGGGGGTGCCGAGATAATACACTGGAATCCGATCTTCTTAAGCAGCTGTATACTTTCACGTATTCTCTCGCCGTCCATCTTGCTGAACGCTTCATCGAAGAGAATCAGCCGGAAGGTATTGCTCTTTATATCCTGTATGCGATAGAGCTGTGCAAAGGAAGCCAGAATGGCGATATAGAACGGTGTCTGTGTCTCGCCGCCGGACTTCTTTTCGAGCGTCCGGGACAGGCGCTGATGACGGTTATTCTCATCGGTCGAAATCATGTCGAAGCGCAGATATGTTTTGTAGTCGGTGTACAAGGCGATGTTCTTCTCAAGGGTCTCCCGATCCCTCGCATCCATATCCGTTCCCGAATCTGCTATTTTCTTAAACAGCTCATCGATTGCGTCCTTGTGTTTATCCTGAAAGGCCTGCGTCGTCAGAGTGTAGCCTTCCATAAGGAGCATCGGATCCGTAATCATATCATAGAAACGCTTGTATTCCGGATTCTCGCGAACCTGGAAACTGAATTTCTCGTTTCCCCATGAGTAGTTCCGAAGTGCGGCGTTCAGTTCGCTGATCCTGTTCCTTACTTCCTCGATATTCTGTTTCATCTGCGCCAGGAATTGATCACCAAACTGAGCGTATGCCAAATCTTTGGCTCTGATGATCCGGTCTGCATATTTCGGAAGTTCCTGTTCTTTCAGGGTCGCGAGATGCTGATCGTATCGGGTATTCTGGCTGTCCGCAACGTTGAAGCTGTAATTAAAGCTCTTGTTATAATCAGATCTCCGGTTATGCAGATTCGCTTTCGCCGCATCGATGCTATTCTTTTTTAAACTCAGCTGCGAAGCGAAGGCGGAAATAATCTTCAGCGGGTCTTTTCTGGCAGAGAGTTCGCTTTGGAACCTGGCCTCTCCCTCCCCGTTCCGTATACTTTCTGCGAATTTCAGGCAGCGCTTTGTCATCTCGTCTACGGCTTCGGCGGCTTCCGGAATTCTGTCTTCGGCAAGATCCTGCCGTTTCTGCTTTAGTCCGCCTATCTCCTGCGTAAGTCCTGAGGCGGCTGCTTCGCCCTTTCTCTTTTTCTCTTCGAGATCCCTGATTTGCCGGTCCAATTGAAGAACCCAGGTCAGGTCGAGAGTGTTCAGCTCTTTCTCTACCCTAATCACCTGCTCGCGCAGAGACGGCATGATCCGGGTCTCGTCCATGTGGTTAAAGAAATCTTGTGCCTCGTTTCGGTTCATCGCTTCAACGGGTGATATTGTCCCGGTCTTCCGGCGCAAGTCTTCCATGTACTTGGCCTTCCCGGCAAGTTCTGGTTCCAGAAGCAGCATTTTATCAAGCTGCTGACGGATCGATTTCCTGCCGATCAGGTGCGTTTCCCAGGATCCGGGATTGATGGATCCGGTTACATACGACTGATACAAGAGCCCGCGATCGGTTACGGATTTCTCATTTTTGCGAAGATCGGAAATCCGGTCGCACTTCATAAGATCCCCGATGAGGAAATTGATATATGCCTTCGCATACGGATTTCCGGTCTCAATTTCTTCCGCGAGACTTCCGGGACGTGCGGGGTATCCTTTGGCCAGAACCTTCTCGCCATCAATCAGGCTGATATCGAAGAGTCTCTTCTCCCGCCGCTGTTCGTCATAGATCGCGATCGCGTCCGGATAATATTCGGGAGGAACCAGAATATATTGCTTCTGTTTTCTTA
>CAZTXQ010000069.1:3904-5901 GCA_964617375.1 uncultured Mageeibacillus sp.
GCCTTGTCCTGTGTCCATGTATCAATCGTTTCTTCCCGAATTGCCAGCAACCCGTTCGATGTATCAAGAAGTGCTTTGCCGGCGGCGAAAAAATCTTCGGACTGCAGTTCAGGGCCCAAAAAGTCTTCGGCTTCCCGGAGTGCGACAGAGAGCGAGGCGGCGCGATTTGCCCGATCCCGCCACTCAATTCCGTACTCGGTTAATCGTGTGATCTGCTTTCTCAATTCCTGAGACAGGCGAGCGATCTCGGCTTCCAGCGAAGCCTTTTCGCCAATCAGCTGCTCTTTTCTCTGATATAGATCATTTGCCGCCCTTTCATTGCGCAGCCGTTCAAGACTCGTGTCCAGAACTTCTTTTTCGCCGGCAATTCTTTCGATCTCCGCCTCCCGGATCTTCAGCGCCGCTTCCGTATCCAGCAGTTCTTTCTCCGCTTTCTGAAAAGCAAGAACCGCATTTTCTTTGTAGGAGCGGGTGATCAGGAAGTCATAAAGCGTGTATTTGTTCTCTTCCTCCTTCATTTCGGAAAAGACATTATGGATTTCTTCCAGCATCTGAATGCGTTTCTGAATCTCTTCCGCTTCCCTTTCGAGCCTTCTGTACTGCCGCAGATTCTCCTGCATGGAAGAGAGATCGATTTTCTTTGCCTTTTCGCAGATATTATCGGTTATGAACTTCTCAATATCGGTAATCGGTGTAAACGAAACCGCCTGCTTCAGCAATCGAAAATATCTTCTGTTGAGTCCTCCCAGATGACTGAGCAGTTTCTCCTGATACTCATTCGCAGTCGTCAGAACATCCCACTGCGAACGGTCGTAGTTCTTCTTGAGGAAGAACTTCAAGTCCTTGATTTCCATAGGCAGATCGTCCTTAACGAACGTATCCTCCGGTATTCTATCCTTCAGGATAAAGAAGACCGATTCGTCCGTCGCCGTATAATTACAGTCAAACACGATCCCGAAAGAAATCGATTTGCGCTTCTCCGTATCATATACTTCGCAGACTATGTAACTCGAAAAGGGACTGTTTCGAAGGTAAAGGAAGCCGGTGTCTCCGTTGTCTCCGTATTCTCCGCGCAAGTATCCTTTAAGACTTCTTCTGGATCGGTCGCTGGCTGCTTTATTAAAGAAACGATTGCCCTGTGTATCGCCCAGAAGAACAATCTGAAGAGCGTCAATAACCGTTGACTTTCACGCGCCCGTTTTCCCGGTAAGAAAATTGATTTTGTCGAAGGAAATAATCTCTTTCGAATAGAAGTGCCAATTGATCAGCAGCAATCGTGTCAGAAGCTTCATGAATTCTCTTCCTCCGGTTCCCCGTCTTCCGCGTCTTCTGTAAGCGGCGCTGTTTCGCCGTCCTCCGTCGCCGAAAGGCTGTCAAAAATTCTCTTGATCACCTCGCCGTCCAAGGCAAGTGCGACACTGGGGAGAACCAGGAAGCGGCATTCCGCCTCTTTCCAATCCCCCTCGATCCTGTGAATAAGGTTATATCGCGAAAGCACTCGAAAGGCCTCTGTCATGTCCGTGTCCGATGGTTTCTTCTGGAAGGTTCCGAATGACAGGAGTCTTCCTACTACGTCCTCTGTTGTCAGCGTGATTTCCTTCCGAATCGCGAGCTTCTCTCTTTCTTCGTCATACAGAAGCCGGATCGCGAGAAGAAAGACTGTTGTAATCTGATTCAGCCGTACCCGGTCACTGCCATATTGGCTCTCTATATAAATGACTCCGAGATTCCGGTTCTGAAGAACCGTCCACCCCGCCATCTCAAGATAAGTCCGAACCCAATCAAGATACCGTTCGACAAGACGATAGTCGGAGTTACCCTTCATGGTCTTTTCCTCCTCGTCATAAACATCCGAAAGAAGGAAGGTGTGTCCCAGAAGCATATGAATACAGCGGGTCAGCCTCGTGCGATCCGCCGAATCCATTTTCTCGTATGTTTCAACCCAGAACTCGTTCATTTGATCTCCTTCTTTCGGCTGTACCGAATCTTCGGATATT
>CAZTXQ010000069.1:6001-13256 GCA_964617375.1 uncultured Mageeibacillus sp.
TATATGAGTTTGTCGACGGAGGCTTTGGTATACGCATTGTTCTTGTTCTGAATATCACTCATAAGGCTGCCCACAGAATCAAAAATGTCGTATATCTCAAACAGAATCAATCGGATGTTCTCCGACGCTTCCTCCTCCGTGGCAAAATGCGCTTCCCGGATACCCTGTTCCCGCAAAATAACCATCTTGGCTTCATCCTCCTGTATCTCGGCGATCATTTGAAAGACCGGCTGACGGAATCGCTGTACCGCATCTCTTGTGACAAGAGGGTGAAAGATTCTCTCGTTCACAAGTTGCTGATACTCATCGAAGTGGCCCTTCAATATCGTATTTGCCGTTCCATAATCACTGAGTTTGCGGTGATATCTTCGTATATTGTTCAGAAGCATTTTGAGAGCATCCATCAGTTGACGGCTGCTCTCACGGGCGTTGATAAGTGCGGTATACCAATACTCTTTGGACGTATCGTCATAGAGTGAACGCAGCGATGTGTACGCCGCAAAAGCATAGTTCTTGTAAGCTCTGGTGTCCTCCTGTGTTATTTGAAACAGGAAGTCCATCATTCCAATGGAATATTCAGGTACGGTTATCAGAAATTCAAAGGAACCCTGCTTCTGCTCCTGCTCAACCCAGCCTGCAGAAAGAAGTCTTCGGAGTATCATATGCGCCATACCCGACAGCGTTAACTTCCCCGTATTTTCCGAATCCCCCGCGCCTGCATTCTCCAATACTTCGAGCGGATAAGCGGCATCATGCGAAATATCTGTATAGGATGCCTGCATGTATCTGTCACTTGTATCCTTATACTCAGCCGCGGCATCTTCGGACAAATCCGGCAAACAGGCAAGATCCGAAAGTCGATTTGCTATAAGGGATATAATCGAGCTTCGATCAAGATGCAAAGTCCTCTTGTATTCCTCTCGAATGACAAGAAGTAAATCCACATATATCTCTCTGTTTCTTCCTGTTAAAACAGAAAAGAAACCGTCCGGCAGTACTTCAAAAACTCTCAAAGCGGTCCTCCGAGAAATTTAATCATCGTTCAATTACTCTATATTCTATCAGAAAAAGGTATCTGCTGTTCAATGATCTGTCTCTTTGAACTTCCTCCTCACGTATTCCTTCAGCTCTTGCTTTAGTATTGTCGTCGTTTTTATCATATTGTCATCGCTTAATGCAATGCTATTGCATTATATTGATAAAATCAAGGCGCTTTCTTTCGGCAACGCGTCTTTTCGTTTCCGTTTCATTTTCGCGACGCCTTCTTTTCGCGAATCGGACTAAACGAATACACAATATGTCCTGTATATTCCTCAAAAGTCCCTTGTGCGGGGACTTTTTTTCGCGTTTTACGGATGTTTCTATCTATCAATCGGTTTGCGAATGCAGTATTATTATTTATAGCTATTTTATTTTGGTTGCTATATATTCATATTTTGCCTGTTACGCGAAGTTTTTTTATTGTAAGGAGATTTATATGATGAAACGCATGAAGCCTCTGATCACGATCCTATCCGCTTGTCTGGTGCTTTGCTTAACGGCAAGTGCGAGTGTCTTTGCCGCGGGGGATACGGCTACAGCGACCAGTCTTGGAACGGATGCGCCACCCGCAGAACTGATTGCCGAATACGGTTTCCTGAGCCACGATGATAACGGACTTGCTGATTTGGCTTCGGTTACTTCGATTCCGATGGCGTATTCTTCGATCGGGCTCCAGACTCCCGCTATGATGCTTAACATTATGACGAGTTGGAGTTCTGTCTGGAGTCACGGCTATACCGGACATGTGTATTATACGGCAGATGGTGGCGTGACCAACACGCTTACGCTTCCCGATCATTGTCTCGGTGCGATTCTTTATGTTGAATCGAATTATTACTTTACGCCGTTTGATTTTTCATTTACCGCGAATGGTATTGCTGCTCCCATGATCCTTGAGGACGTAGTAACGGATGGAGGCGCGTCCGGCGTCGCATTCCTTTCCGATACGGATTATATGAAGACCATCACGATCAACGCAGATTCCAGCAGCGGCGGTTTTGCCTTCGGTGAGCTTTATCTGTGTTATGGCGAGATTCTATCTTTTACCGATTCCGCCGCAGCGAAGGACACGAAGATTCTGGATGCTTTCGCAAGTATTCTCGGCGTAGATAAGAGCCGTCTCACCTATTCGGTATCAACGCCGGCCGGCGAGACTGCGGTGTATCCCGCAGGCGGTGCTTATGACATAACCGTTACCATTGACGGTTCGGATGCGCGATCGTTCCCGAAAGGGCTTCGCGTGATTCAGGACAATCTGACTGCCCCTCAAGCTCCGGTTCTTACTCCGGCCTTCGATACGATCACGGCCGAGTCTATTTTCGGTGCCGAATACAGCCTGGACGGGAACGTCTGGCTGGACAGCAACGTGTTCTCCGGCCTTACCCCGGCGACACCTTATACCGTCTATGCGCGCTACAAGGCGACGGCCTCTATTCCCGCTTCTCCCTCTTCTTCCTCGACTGTTACGACTCTGTTTGCGACTCCCGCCGCGCCGGTTCTTGCCTCTACTGCGACTTCGGTTACCGCTTCGGCGATCGCCGGCTGTGAGTATAGTCTGGACGGCACGGTCTGGCAGGATTCGAACGTATTCTCCGGCCTTAATCCCGTTACGAATTACACTGTCTACATGAGATATAAGGCGACCGCGGTTCTGGCCGCATCCACGCCTTCCTCTGCTTTGATCGCGACTCTGGCGGTTCCGACAGCGACTCCGGTCCCGACGGCTACGCCCGCTCCGACCGCCACGCCTGCTGCCTCTGCGGTTGCCGCGGCTTCCATTCCGAAGACCGGCGAGACCGGCGGCCTTATGGCGGCGGGTGCGATTGTTCTCGCTTCAGGCGCGCTTCTTGCGGGTGTCCTCGTGATCAGAAGGAAGCGTTCGATCTGATCAGGTCTCCTTTGCGAAAATTACTATCAGGGCAGATACCGGATGTCTTTTCGGTATCTGTCCTTTTTTGTACGTGCTCGAAAAGCTCTGATTTTCGAGAATTTGTCAAATTTTCGAGCGATTCATACTAGGCATTTTGGTTTCCATGATGTATTATTAGAGTGTATTTTCATATTAATGGATATAGAAGCTTTTGTCTGCAGGGGAGATGTTGTATGTTGAAACGAAAGAAATCTTTGATCACACTATTATCCGCAGCGCTTGTTCTTGGTCTTTTTGTAGCTTCAAGTGTATTTGCCGCGGGGGACACGGCTACAGCGACCAGTCTTGGAACGGATGCGCCACCTGCCGAACTGATTGCCGAATACGGATTCCTCAGCAACGAAGCCAACGGTCTTGTGGATTTCACTTCGGTGACGTCGATTCCGATGACGTATTCCTCGATCGGAGTTGCGACTTCGGCCAATGTGAGAACGATCGGCAGCAGCTGGGGCAGCTGGAGTCACGGCTTTACCGGCCATGTTTATTTTACGGACGGGAGTGCCTTGACAAACACACTTACGCTTCCCGAGCATTGTCTCGGCGCGATTGTATATGTCGAGTCAAATTCCTTCAGCAAGTTTGACTTTACATACACAGCGGACGGCATCGCAACACCTGTTACGCTTACGGATGTGGTCGGCGACAGTGGTGCAGCCGGTGTTGCTTTTCTTTCCGATACCGGCTATCTCAATACCATTAAGATTGATGCCGAGACCGGCGCAAACGGATTCTCTTTCGGCGAACTTTATCTGAGCTACGGCGAGATCCTCTCCTTCGCCGATACGGCCGATGTTAAGAATACCAAGATTCTGGATGCTTTCGCAAGTATTCTCGGCGTGGATAAGAGCCGTCTCACCTATTCGGTAGCGACACCGGCCGGCGAGACCGCCGTATATCCCGAAGCCGGATCCTATGACATCACCGTAACGATCGACGGTACGGACGCACGTGTTTTCCCGAAGGGCCTTCGCGTGATTCAGGACAACCTGATCGCACCTCCCGCGCCGGCACTGACTCCGGCAATCGATTCGATCACAGCAGCTCCTATTACCGGTGCTGAGTTCAGCCTTGACGGAACCGTCTGGCAGGACAGCAACGTGTTCTCCGGTCTTACCCCTGCGACACCTTATACCGTCTATGCGCGCTTCAAGGCGACAGCGACTCTGCCCGCTTCACCCTCTTCTTCCTCGACTGCGACGACTCTGTTCGCAACCCCTGCCGCTCCTGTTCTATCCTCTACTGCGAACACGGTCACCGCGCAGCCGGTCGCCGGATGCGAGTACAGTCTGGACGGGACCGTCTGGCAGGATTCGAATGTGTTCTCCGGCCTTAATCCCGTCACAAACTACACCGTTTACATGAGAGTTAAGGCTACCGCGACAATTGCCGCATCGGCGGCTTCCTCTGCTGTCATAGCGACCGCGGCGGCCCCTACGGCAACTCCTACTGCGGCTCCTACTGCGACTCCTACTGCGACTCCTGCGCCCACCGCTGCAGTTGCCGCGGCTTCCATTCCGAAGACCGGCGAGACCGGCGGCCTTATGGCGGCGGGTGCAATCGTTCTTATGGCCGGCGCGCTGCTTACGGGTGTTCTGGTGATCAGAAAGAAGCGTTCGATCTGATTTCGTCTCCTTTTCGAGAATTACTATTAGGGCAGATACCATGAGGAATCACGGTATCTGTCTTTTTTTTCGTGTATTCGGATATTTATATCTTTTAATCGAATAGAAAACGCGGTATCATTACGACGTGAATAATTTCGTTGGTTTATATAGGTAAACAGTTTCTTATTTCTCATTCAACCAAGGGCATATCGGGAGTCTTAAAGGAGATTTTTGTATGATGAAACGCATGAAGCCACTCATTACTTTACTATCCGCCGCTTTGATACTTTGCTTTTCAACTGCCGGTGTTTTTGCCGCGGGGGATACGGCAACGGCCACCAATCTCGGAACATCGGCGCCGCCCGCAGAACTGATTGCCGAGTATGGTTTCCTGAGTAACGAGAATAACGGACTCGCAAATTCGGCTCAGGTGAGTTCGATTCCGATGACGTATTCTTCGATCGGTCTTCAGACTCCCGTCACCGCGTTATCCATTAATCAGGGCTGGTCTTCCATCTGGAGTCACGGCTTTACCGGACATTTGTATTGGTCGGGAATAGGTGTCCTGACCAACACACTTACGCTTCCCGAACATTGCCTCGGTGCGATTATGTATGTCGAATCGAATATTTACAGTTCGAATGATTTTACATTTACTGCGAACGGCATTGCCGATCCCCTTCTCCTTCCGAATGTAACAACTAACGGAGGAGCCTCCGGCGTCGCGTTCCTTTCCGATACGGACTATCTTACTACCATCTCGATCAGCTGCCCAAACTGTCCGAACGGATTTGCCTTCGGCGAGCTTTATCTGAGTTATGGCGAGATCCTTTCTTTTGCCGATTCCGCCGCAGCGAAGGACACGAAGATTCTGGATGCTTTTGCAAGTATTCTCAGCGTGGATAAGAGCCGCCTTACCTATTCGGTAGCAACGCCTACAGGCGAGACTGCGGTGTATCCCGCAGCCGGATCCTATGACATCACCGTCACCATCGACGGTTCGGATGCGCGTGTTTTCCCGAAGGGGCTTCGCGTTATTCAGGACAATCTGACAGCCCCTGCCGCTCCGGTACTTACTCCGACAACCGATACGATTACGGCAGAGTCTATTTTCGGCGCTGAGTACAGCCTGGACGGGACCGTCTGGCAGGACAGCAACGTTTTCTCCGGTCTTACCCCGGCGACGCCCTATACCGTCTATGCGCGCTTCAAGGCAACAGCCACTCTTCCCGCTTCTCCCGCCTCTTCCTCTGCAACGTCGACTCTGTTTGCAACTCCCGCCGCTCCGGTTCTTTCCTCTACTGCGAACTCGGTTACCGCGCAGGCGGTTGCCGGCTGCGAGTACAGTCTCGACGGCACAGTATGGCAGGACTCGAATGTATTCTCCGGCCTTACCGCCGCGACACCTTATACCGTGCATATGCGATATAAGGCGACGGCCGCTATTCCCGCCTCTCCCTCTTCTTCCGCGGATGTGATGACTTTGTTCGCGACGCCGTCCGCCCCGGTTCTTTCCTCTACTGCGAACTCGGTTACCGCGCAGGCAGTTGCCGGTTGCGAGTACAGTCTGGACGGCACCGTCTGGCAGGACTCGAACGTATTCTCCGGCCTTGCTCCCGCGACGCCTTATACCGTCTATATGCGCGTTAAGGCGACGGCCGTTCTTCCCGCTTCTTCCTCTTCGTCGTCAAGTGTGACGACTTTGTTCGCAACACCTGCCGCTCCGGTTCTTGCCTCTACTGCGAATTCGGTTACCGCCCAGGTAGTTGCCGGCTGCGAGTACAGTCTGAACGGCACGGTGTGGCAGGATTCGAACGTGTTCTCCGGCCTTAACCCCGCTACGAGCTACACCGTTTACATGAGATACAAGGCGACCGCGGTCCTTGCCGCTTCAACGGCGTCGTCCTCTTTGATCACGACGATGGCGGCTCCTACTGCGACTCCTACTCCGACTGCGACTCCTACTCCGACTGCGACTCCTACTCCGACTGCGACTCCTACTCCGACTGCGACTCCTGTCTCATCGGCTGCCGAAGCTGTCGTTTCGAGAACCGGCGAGACCGGCGGCCTTATGGCGGCGGGTGCGATCGTTCTTATGGCCGGCGCGCTGCTTGCAGGTGTTCTGGTAATCCGAAAGAAGCGTTCAATCTGATTTAGTATTCTTTTCGAGAATGAATAAAGGGCTGTCTCATCCGGCTGTACACAATAAGCCGTTTGTGAGACAGCCCTTTTTGCTGCATAAGCGCAGTATGCCAACCAATAGGTCATTTTTTTCCGGATTCGGAAGGTGATCAATGACAAATTATCGCATAGCAGCACATTGTTATACATACGAAATGGCAGAAATTGTGGTTTTCGCAGGTAATCATTGACGAATAAGTGGATTTTTGTTCATTGGTTTGCATGCCAATGTGTGGTGATTACCCACCAAATCGAGCACTTGACCAAAATGGTGGGTAATCATTGATAAATAAACACATTTTTACTCATTGATTTACACACCAAAAAGCGACCTTGATGACAAAATTTGCGTACGAAACAGGTCATGCGGTGCTTTTTAGTACGCACATACGAAACCACGTCTGGAAGCCCATTTCGTATGTGCATTTCGTTCCAGAGGAGGCTTAAGGAGGGCCGGCGCACATACGAAACCACGTCTGGAGATCCATTTCGTATGTGC
>CAZTXQ010000070.1:0-13105 GCA_964617375.1 uncultured Mageeibacillus sp.
ACCTACTCAAACGGGCTCAGATGCTGATTGAGTAGGCTCGTCAATGATAAGAAACACCCTTTGGGGCACCGGCGTACCTACTCAAATACGCTCAGATGCTGATTGAGTAGGTCGTCAATGATAAGAAACGCGCTTCGGGAGGCTCGGCGTACCTACTCAAACTCGCTAAGATGCTGATTGAGTAGGCTATCAATGATAAATAACTCACGCTGGGGGCACCAGCGCACCTACTCCACCGGAAACGCGGGGAATACAGTCAAGACTCTTCTATACTCCAATATTCTTTTAAAATACCTCTTGAAAAGAATTTTTAATCCGCTTATGCTCTCTTTGAAGGATATCCTCTACAAATTATTGACGGAGGAATAAGTGAAATGAATCAATTGAATACGACTGCGCTCGAGAGCGCGATTCTGCGCGACTATTCGAATATCGCCGGCATTGTCGTGCAGCAAAACGGCACAATCATATACAAGAACTCCTTTAACGGTTATACGGCCGACACGGCCTTCCATGTTTTTTCGGTAACCAAGAGCGTTCTTTCCATACTGATCGGCATCGCGATCGACAAGGGATTGATTGAGAGCCTCGATCAGAAGGTGCTGGATTTTTTCCCGGAGTATACGCCGAAGCGCGGCGAAAAGACGGCGCAGCTCGTGACGCTGCGCGATATGATGACGATGACCGCGCCCTATAAGTACAAGTCGGCGCCGTATACGAAGTATTTTTCGAGCGAGAGCTGGGTCAAGAGCGCATTGGATCTGCTGGGCGGCAAAGGCGAGATCGGCGATTTCCGATATACGCCACTGATCGGGCCGGATATCCTGTCGGGTATTTTGACACGCGTGACGGGGCAGCCGGTGCTCGATTTCGCGCAAGAGAATCTCTTCATACCGCTCGGGATCGCGGTGTCGGAAAAGATTGTTTTCGAGAGCAAGGAGGAACAACTCTCGATTATGAAGGATCATCACGGGAGTGGCTGGGTCGCCGACCCGCAGGGCATCAACACAGCCGGGTGGGGACTTTTTCTAAGGCCCGGCGAAATGGCAAAAATCGGTCAACTGTACTTGAACCGCGGCGTATGGGACGGCCGGCAGATTGTGTCATCCGAATGGATGGCCGAGAGCACGGCGGTGCACAGTCACTGGAACACGCTGCAATACGGGTATCTCTGGTGGATTATCGACGAGGAGGCGCGAAGCTTCGCGGCGCTCGGCGACGGCGGGAATGCGATCTACGTGAATCCCTCGAAGAATCTGGTCGTGGCGATCGCATCGCTTTTCAAGCCGACGGCGAAGGACCGGATCGAGTTTATCAAGAAGTATGTGGAGGCGGGGCTTGAGGGGTAAACGCGCCTAAGCGTCAGGTATAATCTTTCCAGTCGCCGAACCAGAACACAAGGGTTAAGAGGGCACCGAGTGCAAATTGTACCGACAAAAGACTCCCGTTGACTGCGATCAGGATTGTGCTGATTACATACGAAATTCGAATCACCCAGAGTGCCCATCTTCGCATACGGATGAGATTGGCGAACGAAACGATCATGAGGATGTTGATCGCTACTTGGAGAATGACGATCAGGGCGAGTAGCAAACCGCCTTTTCTCTCTATATCCAAGTCCAGGAGCGACGCAAAATAGATAATCCCCAGCAGGGCATTCACGATAATCCCGAATACCGAGAGCACAACGACCCATGTCTTAGGCTTGCCATAGGTGTACTCTTTCGCGTTTTTTCGGGCAATATATTCCGGATCGGATGTCGAATTTGTATGACCGCAGGAAGGGCAGGTATTCCCGGCAGTCAAATGGAAGCCGCATGCATTGCATCGAGGACTCGACTTTGCATGATTCGTAGAGCTTTTTGCTGCCTTCTTAACAGGACTTGGCATATATACATTGAGCTTTCTGCGAGCTGCCTGTTCAGGATCCTGATCTGTTTCATTGTATCCGCACGAAGGACACGTCACTCCGGCACTCATTTTAAATCCGCACTTACTGCATATCATCCGAATACCTCATATGTTCGAAAAAGGAAAGCTTCGTTCTTTTCGGTCATTTATTAGCTAATAGCAGGTAGATTCTTAACTCAGCCGAGCTCCGATTCCAAATAGTAGCCGCTGTCAATCAGTACTTCCCTGTAGTTGTCTTTGTCTGCATATATGGCGTCGCAAAGGAACGCCGGTACAATTCCTTCTCCGTTGTCATAGAGCGACGTGTTGTTGACCGGAACTTCGGTCCCGCTGACAATCGCCGCAACCATCTCGACGGTCTTGGTACACAACGTACGCGTGTCCTTGAAGGCAGACATGGATTGCTTCCCGGCAATCATGTTCCGGATGTTGTCAAGATCGCAATCCTGTCCTGTGATGACCGGCCAGTTGGCGCCGGCTTCGTATCCGGCGGCTTCAAGAGAATACTCCACACCCAGAGCGGTCGTGTCGTTTGAGCAAAGAACAGCATCCAGCTTTGTTCCGTCGGAATAATAGGAAGCAAGCAGGCTTTCCATGCGGGCCGCGGCATTCTCGGCCTTCCATGCGGCTGTGGCGACGGATTCGAAATCGGATTGACCTGAAACTACAACGAGCTTGCCGGACTCGATGTACGGCTCGAGTATGTCGTACTGGCCATTAAAGTAGTCATCTGCGTTGTAGTCATCCGGTGCGCCTGCGAAAAACTCTATGTTGAAGGGGCCTTCGGCTGTATCGAGCTCCAATGCGTCGATCACGTATTGGCCCTGCATGGTTCCGAGCTTGTAGTTGTCAAATGTTACATAGTAGGAGACGGCGTCCGTGTAATAGATCAGACGGTCGAAAGCGATCACCTGGATATTCTTCTCTTTTGCTTCTGCAAGCACGGTACTAAGTGAGCTGCCATCGACGGCGGCAACAACAAGAACCGAAGCGCCGTTATCGATCATGGTCTCGATCTGGGAAACCTGCGTTTCCGGATCGCTGCCTGCATATTGAAGGTCAACGGCAAAGCCCGCAGCCTCAAGCTCTGTCTTCAGATTGATGCCGTCCGAATACCAGCGCTGATACTCGTCGGTAGGCATCGCAACGCCGATCGTGACTTTTCCTCCGGAAGTATCCGTTTTGGTGGTTGTCGACTCCGTTGTCATGTCGGGTGCAGTCACATCAAGAGTGCTGTTATCCTCCATAAAATTCTGAATATCAAAATCCTTGTCCTCTACCCTTTCAAATTCGCCAATACCACGAATGTCGAGCGTCTCTCCGGACACCGAAAACACAAGATCTCCGGTATCCAGGAAAATAGTACCTTCTTCCTTTTCTTCATCATACTCATAGGTGCTCGAGTCACTTGAATCATCGCTATAAAGATAAACATTACCGTTACTCTTGAATTTCACAACGCCCGGTAAATCTTCATTGGCCCAAATACCGACGACGGAGGCATCCTCTGCATCTGTTGTTTGTATAGTTGTCGGCCGTTCGCGGTTTGAACTGTTACTATTTAACCACGGAAGAAGGCATATAAAAAAGAAAAACACGGCTGCAACAAGAAAGAGACTGCCTGCAACCAATGCGATTGTAAGGCCCGTTCGGCTCTTATGGCCGGTCCGTGGGCCGGGTGCTCCTGATGTTCCGGGTACGCCTGGCGCGACGGGCGTTACGGGCGTTACGGGCACGACGGGTGCGACGGGCGCGACGGGCGTTACGGGCACGACGGGTGCGACGGGCGTTACGGGCGCGACGGGCGTTACGGGCGCTCCTGATATGCCGGGTGCGGCTGGCGCGACGGGAGTCCCCGACATCTTTCGCAGCGGTTTCCCGCAGTGCATGCAAAAGGAATCCTGATCCGGAACTTGCTTGCCGCATTCTGTACAATACATACTGGCGTCCTCCCAATATAACTAAATCTTGACCGCGCAATAATATTGACTGAATTATACCACCACGATGATATAAAATCAGTATAATGAGAGTCGGAATGAACAAATCATATCGAAAGATGGGGATAAAGGGCGAAGAATTTGATGCGACTCTGTTTTCGCGAAAACTACCGCCTTGTTTACAATATTTCTCTGCGTCCTGAAAATAGAATGATACCCGATCGCTTTGATCCCGGTCTTTTTTCTAAAATATAATTGATGTATGATGTGCTTATATACGTCATCTTACTTGAGCTGTACTTTGAGAACGCAAGAACGTCAAAGCCATAGGAGGTAGAGAAATGGAAATCCCTATTATTCTGGGTCTGTCGGCACCGATCTGGGGCGGAATTGTACTTTTTCTTCTGATTGTTTTTCAGATACTGAACGGAATGAGAGTCATCAAGGTTCCCCTGAAAGCTCACAAGATTATAGCGGTAGTCATTCTCGCATTTGGACTCGTTCATGCCGTTCTTGGCATGGGGCTCTGGTTCGGCTGGTTCACGCTCGGATAAGTTTCAAATTGCGGCCTCTATGGCAAAACCAAATTTGTGCTTTACGAAAATCGCGAACACATCCGAAGAAGGTGTTTCCAATGAAGATGAAAAGATTCGTTTTGTTTGCCGCCGCCTTAATGATGATAGCCGTATCCGGATGTCCTTCCACCACGCTCGCCCAAACCGAAAGTACCGCAGCCTCGACCAATATGAATACGACTGCAGCGACTGTCTCTGTGGATAACTCGACAGTCGTAACGACAACGCAAGCGGCCAATGTGGTACTGATTGAAAATCATTCTTTCAACCCTGCCAGCCTTACGATAAAAGTGGGAGATTCTGTGACATGGACAAACAAGGACAGTGCATCCCATAATGTAATATTCGCGGATTTCGAAAGCGATTTAATGAAGAAAGAGGACAGCTTCACGCATACCTTCGACACCGCGGGCACATTCACGTACATATGCGGACCGCATCCTTATATGGAAGGGACAATCGAAGTACAATAATTCGAGTTATTCGTTGTACAAGATTCACCTGCCGGAAATTCGTTTGGAGGGATGTCGATGATTCAGGGTAAGAATACCTGTCTCATCGGGCATCCCGATGTTTTATATTGTCAATTACTTGTTTGATCGATATTGTTTGTTCGCCTTCTGTATAATAGGGGCAGGGATATATTTTCAGAAAGTTCAGGTTCAAATCAAGAAGTAATATCCGAAGCAAGGAAAAAAGAATATCGGCACGTATGGGAGGCATTACATGTTTTGTAGTTTCTGCGGTAAAAGTCTGGATCAAGATGTAAAATTCTGCTCGTATTGCGGCAAGGAATCGTCTTTGTCACACGATGCGAAGAGTCCGGAAGCACCGGTTCAGCCTGTCGGGGCACCGCGTCCGTCACAGGCAGCACCGGATCAGGCTGTCGAAGCTCCGGCTCCGGCTGTCGAAGCTCCGGCTTCCGCAGCCACGAGCACCAAGCCCGCCAAAAAGACGGGGCGCCCCCTGCTTTTCGGGCTGATCGGTGTGGTTCTGGGCGCCGTTATACTGGCCGCTGTGTTCTTCTTTACCGGAATAATTTCTTTCGGCGCGAAAAGCAATGAACCGGCCGTCGCGAGAATCGAGGGTCCCGGATATGATACGCCGGAAGAAGCCGCCGAGGCTTATCTCACTGCCTTGCGGGATCAGGATGTAGATGCGATGGTAGCGACTTTTGCGGTAGAAAGCTATGTAGAGAACTACGATCTGGAAGCTTGGTGCAATAGACTGCAGTGTTATGCGCCTAACTTCGAAATGAAATTTCCGAACAGCAACGAGTATAATGCCGACTTGAATTTTAAAACCAGACAAGCATTCATCATCAATCAAATCGCAAATCAGTATTTGATATACAATGTTCCTTCCGTGGAGCCGGGAATGACCATGACGCTTATGGATAATCCTGAGCTTGTATCGGAAATAGAAAACGATACGGATAACTACATTTTTGAAGACTTGGAGATTACCGGCACCATGTCGCCGGATGACATAACAAATGATATCTATAGCGTCGAAAAGAATCAGGAGAATTTGATTGTTCAGAACAAAGCGTTTGGCGTGGATGATCTGAAAGATGTCTCCAATGTCGTCATCACGTTTGATGCAGACGGCGAATCCTGGTATTTCTGCCCGCAACTGATCCGGTACGAAGGCAGATGGTACGTCCAGTACCTCGCCGGTAATGCGGCGGCCATTATGGGGATCGAGACGGCAAATGGCGGTATTGTTAAAGAGAGTATGATTGATTAAAGGATTTGGCTTGAACAACGAAGCGGTCGAAAGGCCGCTTTTTTATTTGTCTGGGACTCTTGGCGACTTAGTGGTTTCAAATAAAGTAAACCCAAGTGTATGGCAACTTAGGTTCTGCTGCTATTGTCACTATCTTGTACGTGTGCATGAGGCAATTCTCTATCTGGAATGTAGGCCGACACTGTTGTTTTAAGCTGATTAGTCCGTTTACATATAAATCGAATTGTTTACCAAGTATTTATATGCATCGGGACCCTCGATGGCACTCCTGACGACCGAAAAATGCATATAACTCAGAGTGCTTTTCGCGCATTTATATGCATCGGGGCTCTCGATGGCACTCCTGCGGACCGAAAAATGCATATAATTCAGAGTGCTTTTCGCGTATTTATATGCATCGGGGCTCTCGATGGCACTCCTGTGTCCAATTTGGACACAATGGGGTAGAGATCCTGGACACAGGAAAGCAAAAACTGCGCACAAGGCGGCAAGAAATACTGGATACATAGGTAAGAAATTGGACACGACGATTCCATAGTATAAGCAGGAAAAATTCGCTGTTGGAGAACGCTATATCCAAGAGTAAACAGGAGATTTGCCACGATGTACTCATCTTGAAAATCAATGGCTGCCTACCCGAATCTTTACATCTCGAAAAGTGTCGTCTGCTCTCCCCCAATAACTTGGCTCTTAACGTTCCGCTCCACTACCCTGTCTTCTGCAGTCGGCGCGCCGATCAGCATCGGAGAGTTCGTATCGTGTGACGCATGGTTCCTCTTGGTCAGGTCCCGATTATAATTCGCGTAGCAGTAGGCGCACCCGTTCGTGCACGTGTTGTACATCCCCACGTCCACGCTCGCGATGCAGCCGCATTCCTCACGCTGGTTCTTGTCCTTCCCGGATTCGATCGGTTTCCCGATAATCTTCTCGATCCGATCCCGATCGATGCAATGCGAATGTGCGATTCCGAACTGCGCCAGATCGATCTTCTCCGCACAAGTCTCGAGGGAGATCTCATGTCTTGCGCAGATTCGCGAAAAGCCGGAAGCCAGCCTGTACATGACATTCTCCGCCGCTTCGGCAATGCCATGCTCCTTAAACGCGCGGTCCAGCTTCCCGTAGGAATCGACAAAGCTGATCACGCAGCCCCCGGTATGCGACCCTATCTTCTCCGCGATTCGCAGGAATGCCTCTTCATGAAAATCGACCGGGTACTTTTCGCTTATGATAATCGGATCATAGCGCCAGATCACTCGATCCGGCCCGATCCTCTCCGAAAGCTTGAGGAAAGTATCGATTCTCTCTTCAATCGAGGGCAGATTCCGCTCAAGATCCTGTCCATACGCGTTGAGCGTGAACTGAAAATAATAGTGATACTTCTCGAGTTCTGCGAGGCGCGGCAGCAGCGGCGCCGGATTCTTGCTCCAGAAAACAATGCAGTCGACGACGTCCGGCGACAGCGGCTCCTTGCTGATCTGATGCGCGTTCATCGGATTCGGCACATAGACATACCCCGCCCGGATTCTCTCAAGAAACCAGTCGGAGTAGAGGGCCGGGATATCGGTTCTGCGGCTTACACTTAGAATCATTGTTCCAACCCGCTCCTCCTATATGCAACTACAAATAACCCGAGTGCCACTAAAGCATTGACCGCCAGCACGATCGGCATTTCCGGGGACACTTTGAGATGCCCGAGATCGCTGATCAGGAGGCGGAGCTGTTCGGAGTACGTGAACCGGGCGACATTCGCGATTGTTTTGTTGAACATCGAGATCATCGGCAGGAAGGAAAATATCATCATCACAGGGACCGTGACGGATGTCGCCATCATCTGGTTTTTGCTGAAGCTTCCGATCGCAGCGCCGATCACCATCGAGACCAGTATACCGAATCCCATGACCAGGAGGTAGAGTCCGTATACGGTTCCGGTATAGCCGCCGGCGACGCCGATGACGGCCGCGCCGAGCATGCAGATGGCCCAGATGTAGCTTCCGATGCCGATCAGGTACTCGACCGGCCGGACATTCGCCATCAGAAGGACGCGCAGCGTATTCTTCTCTTTTTCCTCGGCGAGGATGGAGGCCATACTCGTGAGCGGGGCCATCCCGACATACATGACGGCAAAGAGATTCGCGAAAAAGTGCGGCTGCATGCCTTCGATCTTGACCGAATTCTCCATGATGATCGTCATAACCGGAAACATCACGAACTGGATGAAGATGGCTTTGTTCTTGAAGGTCTCTTTCATTTGTTTCCAGAAAATGGCTCTGATATGTCCTGTCATACGGCCAGACTCCTTCCCGTTAGTTCCATGAATACATTCTCAAGATTCGGTTCCGTCGAATGAATCGTCTCCAGATCGCCGCTTTCGAGGAGCTTACAGATCTCCCCGGCCGCTGAAGCATCGTGCGACAGATCGCGGTCTTCTCCGCTGTACAAGTGGACCTTCAATCTTTTTTCGCGATTGTATTGGCGGCAAAGGACCTTGGGCGCACCGTATGCAATGATTTCCCCTTCGTTCAGCAGCGCGACATGGTCGCAGAGTTTCTCCGCCTCTGCCATGTTGTGCGTCGTCAGGAAGACCGTGACGCCGCGCGCTTTCTCTTCGAGTATCAATTTGTGGATCTCATCGGAGGTCGACGGGTCCAGCCCGCCGGTCGGCTCGTCGAGGAAAAGCAGCATCGGCGCGATCATGAGTACGCGCGCCAGTAGGAGGCGGCTCCGCATCCCTTTCGACAAATTCGCGGCGGCGGTTTTTCTCGCGTCGGTTAGGCCGACCTTGTCGAGTGCGGGGAGGATTTTTCCCTTAGGGATTCCGTATATTCTGGCAAAAAGCGAGAGATTGTCATAGCAGTTTAGTCTCTCGTAAAGTCCGAATTGCTCCATCATGATTCCGACTTGTTTGTAATCCGCGCCACGGAGCCCAATGGATCGGATGCCGAGGATCGATGAGTCACCGGATGACGGCATGAGCTGGCCGGTCAGAATCTTGATGAGTGTCGTTTTTCCGGCGCCGGAAGGGCCCAAAAGGCCGAAGATCTGGCCCTTTTCGAGCGTGATATTCACATCCTCGAGGACGCGTTTGGCCCCAAACGAATGCCCGATATTTCTTGCTTCGACGGTTTTATTCATGGTCGTTCTTCTCCTCTTTGTAGCGCTTCAAGGCTCTCTCCATACGGGCGTTTTCCGACTTTTCGCGCTTCATCGCAACGACTGTACTGACAGCGACGCTGGTGCCGAAGCAGAGCAGGAATCCGACCCAGGGCTGCCACTGCCCGATCGGAAACCAGTCGAACAGAATAACGAAAACGACAATGG
The DNA here is from genome assembly GCA_964617375.1 of uncultured Mageeibacillus sp. Taxonomy (GTDB): domain Bacteria; phylum Bacillota; class Clostridia; order Saccharofermentanales; family Saccharofermentanaceae; genus Firm-13. The sequence goes on from CAZTXQ010000070.1 coordinate 9,494, forward strand.
CCAGAAAGACGGTAAGGTACGTCAGTACAATTCGGAGGCCCAGCGAGAGCTTCCTGATGATCTTGTCCGAAAAGAAGAGATACCGAAGCGCGGCGATGATGATGGAAATCAGGAAAAACTGCGCCGCCGTTATTATCCCCAGTCCTTTGTTTCCGAGCGAGAACATAGAGGAATACATTTTCGCGCCCTCGCCGAACAGGAGGCAGAAGATGTTCATGATTCCGATCGTTCCTCCAAAAATGACAAAGACTTGTCTTATGTAATCAAATAAGGTTTTGTCCGTCTCCATCCCTTACACCCCCAGCCGCTTCTTAAGTTCATCGGCATATTGTCTTGATACCAGGATCTGTTCACCGCTCTCGAAGGTCACGCGGATCCGCCGGTCGAGATCCGATCGCAGGGATTTGATCTGCCGGATCTGTATCAGGCAGGACTTGTTCGCGCGGATGAAGCCGCTCTCGCACAGCCGCGCCTCGATCTCGTAGAGCTTCAGCTTCGACTCGTAGACTGAATCCTTCGTATATACGAACGTTTTGCGATCGACCGACTCGATATACAGGATCGCGGAAACATCCAGGATAATGCTCTCCTCGCCTTTGCTGACCATCAGCTGCTGGTTCAGTATGCGAAGTGTCGCAAGCACTCTCTCGATCTCCGGCGTCAGCTGTCGGCAGGTAATGACAATCTCCGTGTCACCCGCGCGGTCATCCGTATGAATTGAAATTCTCAAGATCTCTTCCCCCCCTCGCGATATGAAAGTACCACGACTTATTCGCCGATTCAAATAAAAAAGGCATCCGTTGCCATTTTCATGGTACAAGATGCCAAAAGGTCCGATCGCTTCGAGCGAATCGCCCGGGAGCCAATCAAGCTGTCACTTATTGGGGTAAGCATTCCGGTCCCAAACACCCCTTCACGAATCTCTCGTACTTAAGAGCTTCAGCGGCTCTGCACGCAAGTTGCCGCGTATCTGAACAAGAGAGATCGTCAGGGCCAGGAGCGCGATAAACAATCCGCAGAGAACCGCGACAAGCGGTTCGGCCGTATCGGCGGTGAGCTGCATGTCCGCTGTGGCCGTGACAGAATTTGCCCAGTTGCTGAATTCGGTGCTGAAGGAGCCCCACTGGGAGAAGTTTGCCAGGAGCTTCATGGATAGACCGGACAGCGCATATCCCGCCGCACTGCCGAGTGCGCTGCCGAGGCAGACGATCGTCAGGACGCCGGACAGCAGGGAGACGGTGCAGGATCGTTTGCCCATCCCCAGGGAGCGTTCGATCGCCGTCCGTTTCTTTTGTTTGCCGATGAACAGACTGCAGAAGAAGAGCAGAATCAGTATGGTGACAAGAAGGCCGGCGATGAAAAGGGCGAACGCAACTTGCTTGATTTGCACCAGGCCCTCTTTGATCTGGGTATACCCTTTGTCATGAATGGTTATTGTCAATTTCCCGGCGGCAGGGCCGTTCGCAGAGGCTTTTTCCCACAGCTTCAAATACTTTTCGACGCTGCCGTTCGGAATCTGGAATACCGTGTTGAACCCCTTCATCGGGCCGTAATCCAAAATATTGTTCGCGTCGCTGTTTTTCACGGAGAGCTCCGGAATCACAACGCCGTACCCCGCCATATCGTATCCTCTGGAGTTTGACACCTTGTTGATCTCGTTATAAATCCCGACCACCGTATAGTCAATGTCCTGGAAAATTTCATAACACTTGCCCTCGGCGTTCAGAAGATGGTTGGGGTTTCCTATCTGCAGTCCGTCCGGCGAGAAGTCGCGGCTGGCCGAGTCCCAGTAGTCGGCGTAATAGAGCGGCAGGGGCATGGTATCGCCGATCACATACCCGTGCATTTTCGCGAATTCCTTACTGATCAGGCAGACGGCCTGCCCCTCCGCATATTCCTCCGGCGAGATATCGCGCCCCTCCACAATCGTGGAATTCCCGTTGTAGAAGGACATTATAAGCTGCGTGCTGGCCGTGGGAATCACGGGGATCGTATGCTCCGCCATGTCCATTGACTTTGCGAGCTCCAGCCAGCGGTTCCCCCGCGGCGTATCGTAGAATCCTTCCGTCACCTCTTCATAATACACAGAGGCCATCGGCATACTGTCCGGAATCAGCTCCCCGTCCGGAGTGTACTGGGTCGAAATCACATAGTTGGAACCGATGGATCGCGGGTAATATTCACCGGCATAAAGGTCGGTTCCGGTGTGCGTGTCCAACCACTCCTGATGAGATTGCTTCCATGACAGCGCCATCACATAGGTCTTGCCCGCATACAGGGTTTGCGGGTTGTCGTTGTAGTGGTCGCAGAAGAGGACGGTCTCCCACTCTTGAATCTCGCGTCCCTCCGCTCCGTTCAGCCCGTAGAGCTCGCTTACGAGTTTCAGCCGCACCGTATGATCGGGAACGCAATCCTCGAGCGGCGTAACCTCGACAATCGGAAGCTGCTGCCGCGTCTGCGCAATCAGGCGTATATAGGAGTTGTCCGGGTACGTGAAGCTCGGGTCATATGCGCCGTAATACGGCCGGTGCGCAGGCGGATTGATATAGTCCGCCCCCTCGAAAAGCAGCACGTCGGGAGAAAGGAAGCTATCGTAAGCCACCGTCGAATAGCTGCTGTATTCCTGCTCCTCGGCATCCCAGAGCTTTTCTGTCTCGAACCTGTCCGGCTTCTGCGATACGAGCCCGATGGTCACGAAGACTTTTTCCAGGCGCTGCATGTTCTGCTCGTCAATCTGATAGAGAACGACGCCCAGAGTTAAGAGCGCCGAGGACAGGCTGATCAGGGCCAGAAACAAGCACGACTTAAGCGGCGTGCGAAGGATCTGACGGATACTGTTTCCAAATTCGCCCATTGCTATTCCTCTCCTCTACGTTCGCAATTCCCCGTCCCGCATCCGGTAAACGGTATCCGCTTCCAGGCAGACATTGGGGTTATGGGTGATGACGATCACAAGATACCCCTTCTCATGCGCCAGGTTCTTTAAGATCTTAACGACATTCTCTTCATTCGCCGAATCCAGGTTCCCCGTCGGCTCGTCCGCCAGGATTACTTTCCCGCCGGCCGCAAGTGCCCTCGCAATCGACACTCTCTGCTGCTCCCCTCCGCTCATCATGACGGGGAACTGCCGATAGATTTTTTCCCCGAGTCCGACCTCGCCGATCAGCCGTTTCGCTGTCTCAGCCGCTTCCGGTTTTTTGAGGTGCAGCAGTTCCATCGGGTACATCACGTTTTCGAGCGCCGTTAAGAGCGGGAAAAGATTGAAGGACTGGTAGACGACGGAGGCAGTCTCTCTTCTGTACTTATCACGGTCCATCGCCGTCATGCTGCGGCCCTCGACGAGTATCTCTCCGGAGGTAGGCAGGTCCAGTCCGGCCAGAAGGGACAGGAGCGTGCTCTTGCCGCTGCCGGAAGGCCCCGTTACCGCGTAGAATTGTCCCGCCGCGAATTGGCAGTTCACTCTTTTGAGCGCCTCAATCGACTGGTATTTGCTCTGATAGACATATCCGACATCCCTGACTTCCAGCATATCCATATCTTCCTCCGATCAGTCCAAAGCGGTCAGCACCTGCATCACGCTGAATCTTCCCAGCATCGCAAGTGCCACGGCGG
>CAZTXQ010000071.1:0-13050 GCA_964617375.1 uncultured Mageeibacillus sp.
CCAAGGTCGCCAAGGATCATAGCGTCATGAGAGAAAAGCTGCAGTCAAAGGGATTCACGATCATCGGTGAATTTAGCTGCAAAGGCTATAATACCAACAGCTTCTTGCAGTATTTCGGAGGCATGAACAAAGGAAAACCGGATAGCACGGATCTAAAGAACGCGCGGGAGTTTGCCATTCAGCTTCTGCGCTGAAGAATCGCCTGACCCCCTCCGGGTTTCAGGTGGTTTTGCAGGGTGCCGGGCGGTATTCTTGAAGGTTCGATACCTGTCCGAAGCGCCAAATGAAAGAAGACCCTTTTCGAGAGCGAGATCTTTTGCGATTGGCCTTCCGTTAATTTTTTCAGCTCTGATAATCATTCGGATTATACAGAACAAATACATCGTATCCGTTGTGCAGCGTTTCGCCATTTCCTTCATCTGTTCCTGTATGCCAGGAAATGCCCATATAGAGAACTTGTTCGTCACTGGGATCGGCATAGACATCCGCTTCGTCATATTCTGTATCGTTGACTCCCATTTCCGTCTGCGGAATCCGATCCAGCTCCTCAAAATGAGCACTTCCTGCAAGTACACAACTCTCGGGAAGCACTTCAATCCGAAGCCCATAGCGTTTCTCCAGTTCGCGAGAATTGTTATAAGCAGTCTTCTCATCCTTCGCGACAGCACAATAATCCCACAGACTTTGATAGAGCTGGCCATCATAGAAAAGAAACGTTTTATAGCGCTCAACTGCCCGTACAAAACGAACATAAGCCATAGATGAATTTTCTTCGCCGGTTTCAGCAGGGTCTTCCGATACCCGACAATATACATACACCCATTCACTGATTTTTGAACTGACGTAATATTTACTGTTTAATAAGTATGTGCCATTTTGATTCACTTGATCGACAATTCCTCCGTACTCAAATCCATCCGGGCATTGTTCAGCATCCGTTTCCCAGCCCGATTTCAAGTACGTTACGCCATCTACGATGATGCCTGGAACACTGCTTGATTTATCCGTATTTGTTCGCTCCCGATGATTTGCATACGCAATGATTACAGCCGATGAAAGTAAGAGAACACAGACCGCGGCTATTCCCCACTTAATCCAACGCGTTTTGTCTTTATTCAAATGCTGATTGTTGTGAATATGTGGTTCTTCATCCGCTTTTTCATTGGCCATAGATAAATTCTTCTTGTTCATCCTGTATTACCCTCCTCCTCGAGAAGAATCGATAATATCCGATTGTCGCTTATTTCTACCCCTCTTATTCCCTCGATTAGGGAACGGTATCTCGCTGCCGTTTGGGCCGACATTGAAACAATACCGTTGGATGTTTCTTTTCGCGCGGTTCGAATATCCTCTGCGACCCTTATGAATCCAGCTCCCCTTCTCCGGGAAGCAGGGTCAGGTATTCGCGAATTTGCTTTTCTTCCAAGTCTGCAATCATTTCGGCAAATGGCCGGAGATCCTTTTCGACCGCGTATTTCTCTAGCGATTCAAAATACTGGAGGCGATCTTCTTTTCGTATAGATATAGGCAAAAATCCATTAATCATCAATTGATCGTTCATAATCAAGCGCGCCGTTCTGCCATTCCCATCCTCGAAGGGATGGATACGAACAAATTCAGCATGCGTATAGGCGGCAAGTTCGATCGGATTCCGTTCAGGATGATTGGGCAGGCGCGTAAAGAATTCCTTGATCTGCATGTACATTTCATTGCGGGCCGGCGGCTTATGCCCGGCGCCGGTGATCCGGACTTCACAGTTCCGATAAATGCCTCCGGTAAGGATATTCTCCATCAGTATCGAATGAATGTTTTTAACAGTACTTTCGGTAAGAGGTTCTTGTCTTGTAACGCATGCTTTCACATAGGAAAATGCTTTGTTATGATTGATTATTTCATAAATCTCCCGAAGGTTCTTTCCGCCGATCGTGATGTTATCTTCGAGAACCGTTTTGGTTTCAATCAGAGTAAGTGTATTGCCTTCAATCGCCGTTGAGTTGTGCGCATATTCAATATCGAAGCTTCTCAGAAAGCTTTGCAAAGCTGCTTGTGGCAGTTTTTCCCAGTTCTTTATCAGCCGGTCTTTCATCTGGAGCAACGATAAGTAATCCATTCTGGAATTCCTTTCCGGCGAGTACCGCTTTTCGGGCAATTTGACATTGTCATTATAACATGTCGACCGGCGAGCCATTCGGAGAATCTGAAATGGTGTGTTCTGTCCAGTCGGCTGTAAATGTGATTCGCGATACAATTTCTATCTTATTTTACTTTTCTTCCGTATCAAACATCGGATCAAAATATTTTTGACGTCTGCAAACGTTACAAACGGATTTGTCTGAAAAAGACATCATCACTTATAGCGTTTAGCGTTTTAAGTATTTCATGAAGTCTGCCTAAGTGTGTGCATTATTTACTTCTGAGAGCACTTCCAGAGTGCCATAGGGTGATCATGGATGCGATCCAATATCTCAGACGTTTCGAAAAGAAGTTCCGGGCGGTATTGTTTATCTCTAAAAGCATATAGGAATTCTCGTTCGTTATCCTTTAACTTCAACACGTCTTCCAACCAATCGCTGACTTGCAGCCGGGCAGTTTGCAGATCAAATTTGTCCTTGCTTCGCAAAACCGGATTAAGATCTGTCTTAATGCGATTCTGAGTGATTTGATTTAGTATGTCTAAATCAAATGCGAGCGGCGGGGATTCTGACCCTATGGCGCTATAGAAAACGACACATTTTCTTAGAAGTACCTTGTCTGATTCGTTAAGCAACCCGGATATTACAAGATTGTGTATATCGAAAAGATCCCGAGGTGCCGTTCGATTAAGTAACGCAACGACTTTGCTCGCGAATATTTCGACAGGAGCCACACTAAGAACAGAAATACCTGTGGGTTCCCATGCTGATATAAAATGCCTTTGCTCAATTTTTAGAACATGGCAGCGAAGCATGTAATTGATCTCGACTTTTATGTTATCCCTCATCCCCGCCGAATTGAAATATTCAAAAACGGCAGAATCCAGTGCATGATATTGCTTTGATTTCGGGCTCATAGAATAACCGTTTGCAGTCATGTATTTTTTGATTCGATCGTTGATAATAGATCTTGCGGCGAACATATCGTCTCTTGTGACATTCTCCGAAAAGTCGAGATCAATATCAACCGACAACCTTGTTAAATTGAAAATTGTAAGATTAATGGCTGTTCCACCCTTAAGCGCCAGAAATTTTCCAAGCAAATCATCACTACTGAGAAACTTCAATATTTCAGTCAATCTGCAAACCTTTTCATAAGTATCGCGGACGAAACCAAGTTCCCTAGCTTGTTTTCCCAAAAGTAATTTGTTCCACTCAGGCATTGAGATCAACCCCCTTGCTGATTATTGATTTCAAATCTCGGGGGGCATAGATCATCCAATCTTCATGGAAGATCAAGTGTTTTGTACTGGACTCTATGGGCGCATAAAGATATTTCTTTGATTTTGGAATCCTACTTCTACAGTAATCAAAGAATGCTTTTGAAAGGCCCAACTGTTCTGAGAATTCTGTCAGTATATAACCAGTTTTCTGATACAAATTTGCCAGTCCATAATCATCCAAATAGATTATCAACTTGTCAGCACGTAATGCAGGAACCAACATGAGACAGCGAAGCAGCTCTTCCAAGCCGCCAATTCTTTCAAAGGAATGGATGCTGTCAATGACTGTTCTTTCAAGATCTGTGACCCTTATCCCTGTATTTGTTGTGATTACTCCGGAATGAATTTCAGGGGAAATCCGGGCATAGGTAATCCCATCATAAGTAAAATCCGAGAATCTACTAGCCGTCGATACATATACTTCATGAAAATCCTGATTGGCATAACCGTAATATTCAAATGCGCTGTGGTATGAGATATAAGCATCCCCTGCAATCTGCGATGCAATCATAAATCGATTTGCAACAGGCTGCCTTGTTTCAAGGCTGATTGTTGTGTAAAGATCTCTCCGAACACGGTCAATGTACCCCGCTTTGGTGTAATCGTAAAGCAGGGAATGCGCGGCGTGTTCATTGCCAGTCAGTGCAACAACATCTTTGCGTGAAAAGCAACCTAATTCCATAAATTTATCCAAGTATTTCATCGCGTCACCTCCATTCCTATTATCTCACAAAACATTCCTTATTACCACTGTTTCGTGTATTATTAGGAACGCTTGTTCTCAAATACGCGAATAACATTCCTAATAAGAACTGTTTCTCACATATATAGGAATGGGCGATTATCCTGTCTGAGGATCACATGTCGCGCTTCTTCTTGATTCTCCTGAAAAAGGCGCTTCTGCTTATACCAAGATTAGAAGCGGCTTCCTGAGCCAAGAGCGCTCCGCTGGCATACTTTTCGGAGACTTCATAAAACTTTGTATCGTCAATCTTTACCGCGGGTCTTCCCCGGTACTTGTGATGAGCGGCAGATCTCCTGATACCCTCCGAGCGCTGCTTGTCGAGAAAGGTCTTTTCCTTTCTGTAAAGGGACGTCAATAAGGTATAGTATGCCTTGCGGTTACTGTCATCGATCACAAAATCAGTGGCATGGATATCATTGCCGGCACAGATTTCCCGCAGAAGCTGCCGAATTGCCGCGGCCGACCTTGATTCATCTGCATCTATTTTCGCGAAATCGACTGTCTTCTTCTCGGATTCCCATCGCCTGGCGTATAGGTAATCCCCCCCGTATCGGGTGCTTGTGCGAATCAGCCATTCCAGACGATTCAGATAATCCATATGGCATTCTTCGAGCAGTTCCTGGAGATTCTCCCGATTCTCGCCGGGTGTACGTTCGCTGATAAATACCGGAGTCCTGTTCTCGCGAATATACTGAGGCTTCCTGAGCTCCAGCTTCAATCCTGGAATGCCCTGAAACCATTCACTCGTCAACAAGTCAATGACGCTGTAATTCGGCGTGAAAATGTAGGAGAAGGAATCATCTTCACGCAACACGTATTCTATTTTCGATATGTAGTATGTAAGGCCAAGATCGTCATCCAGACTAATCATTGCCGTTGTCGTTATCTGCTTCATGTGCTGCCTCCCCCCCCTCACATCCTCAAAATCGTCGAGTCAAGGGCGATTCTTTTCGCTACAATGAATACATCATCCGGATGACGAACAACAAATACTATAGAAAGAAGCCGAAACCGTATGCAGGATTATTACAGTCTGATTCACGCCGTTCTGTCTTACATCGAAGCGCATCTGAACGAGAATATCCGTCCCGCGGATCTTGAGCAGTGCATGTGCATCTCGTACCCGCACCTTCGCGAGGTTTTTCAGCACTCGGTTCGTCAGCCGATCGGGCGCTATGTCCTGTCGAGGCGGATCGCGAACGCGGCCTACGAGCTGGCGCACACGAAACGGACGGCGCTCGACATCGCCGTCTCGATGGGATTCGGGAATCCCGATACCTTTACACGGTCCTTTTCGCGCATAACGGGAATGAAGCCCTCGGAGTTCCGCGCGTCGGGCCACCGGGTCGGCCGCAAACGTATTGCGGCGGGTATCTACGGGCCTTCGATTCTTAAAGAACGGCTTACGGACGGCTCCAACCAAAAGGAGGAATTAAAGATGGAAAAGGAAATCAAGAAAGATTCGGGCTCCTGTATTCTCTACGGCGTCCGAAAAGTGAATTATTGCTATGAGGAGGCGACGCCGTTTCCGGCGTGTCTGCGCACGGTCCTGAATTATCTCGGGCAGGAGATCGACTACTGTTATCTGATGGCCGCGACCGGCGCCGCGTTCCGCCTTCGCTGGAACCCGAACTGCTGGGACGGCGGCAACGTCGACGTCAGCGTAATCTATGAGAATCCCGAAGAGGCCTATGTGCGGGCTTTTCGAGCGGCCGGCCGAAGCTTCGCCTTTCTCCGCCGCGAGAAATCGGACAAGCAGGGCTTCATGGACTTCATCCGCAAGGAGATCGACGAAGGCCGCCCCGTCATCGCACTCGGCATCATCGGGCCGCCGGAAGCATCGGTCATTACCGGCTATCGGAACGACGGGCGCACGCTCCTCGGATGGAATTTCTTCCAGGAGATGGGCGAATTCGGCGGCGGTCACACGATCGACGAGTCCGGCTATTTCGTGACGGACTTCTGGTGGGAGAACCCTTCGACAACGCTACTGATGTCTGTCGGCGAGACGGAAGCACCATGGGGCGACACCGCTGAGATTCTCAAGAACGCTCTTCGCATCTTAACATCGCCGTCCGTCGGCAACCACGCCGGCGGCCAGGAAGCCTACAAGCTCTGGGCGCAGAAATTATCCGACGACCGGGAATTCTCCGAACAGATGCCGATGCCCGAGCGCTTCGACCGCCTTATGTGCCACAATGACGCGCTGACCATGACCAGCGAGGGACGCGCCTACGCGGGCTATTACTTGAAGTACGCTGCCGAAGAATTCGAGAAATCAGGTGATTCGGTGAAAGCCTCCCTCGCGAAAAAAGCCGCCGCGCACTTCATGAAAGAGTTCGAAATCAGCCAGAAGATCGGCGCCTTGAGCCAGGGAAAGAACGACGAGACGGGCATGCTTCTCCTTTTCGACAAAAGCGTTCGCGAGCAGGCGGTCGCCCTCATCCGGGATGCCGCACGCGAAGATGCGGCCGCGGCAGAGGCTATAGGAGAAATAGTATAAAAATTTCATTTTCATATAGTGAAACCGGCAGGTGGTACGTAGATCCAAAACTCTAGTTGAAATCTCTCATGGCGCGTGCATTTTGGGTCATGCCGCGGAAATCTGGACTCGTGCGAAATTGACGAGCCTACTCAAACGACATCTTACGCCGACCTCCCCGCATGAATAATAATCATTGCGTACCTACTCAATCCGCATCTGCGTGCATTTGAGTAGGTACGCCGGTGCCCCGATTCGTTGTTTTTTATCATTGCGAGCCTACCCAATCCGCATCTGCTTACGTTTGAGTAGGTACACCGGTGCCCCGATTCGTTGTTTTTTATCATTGCGAGCCTACTCAATCCGCATCTGCTTACGTTTGAGTAGGTACACCGGTGCCCCGATTCGTTGTTTTTTATCATTGCGAGCCTACTCAATCCGCATTTAAGTACATTTGAGTAGGTATGCCGGCCTCCCAAAGCGCGTTTTTTATCATTGATAAGCCTACTCAATCGACATCTGATCATGTTTGAGTAGGTATGCCGGCCTCCCGAAACGCGTTTCTTATCAATGATATACCTACTCAATCAGCATCTGAGTGCAGTTGAGTAGGTTGAACTTCTATTCATTGGCGAATGATTCTGATTCCAATCAAGATGGACGATACACAACGGTTGCTCTCCATTTTCTAGCGGCTGTATTGTAACTGCCGGGCTAAAATCGCCAATATGCAACGAGTATTGTCTCACGGTTTGAATCACCGGAATGGATGAACTAGCTCCCGATTCCGGTCGCTTCGGAATGGATTACCGATCAACTCTCCGCTCAGGCTTACAAATTCCTCGGTGCCGCACGAAGTTGATGCGGGATCCGAACGAACGTCATTCTCAATCGATTTGCGATCGACAATATGACGGTTAACCGCTATAATAGATTTCATAGAGGTGGTGTATATGACCATTTTACAGCTGATGAATAAGAAGAACCTGACCCGATATAAGCTAAGTAAACAGAGTGGGGTTCCGCAGACCACGATCAATGATATTTGCAGCGGTAAAGCCCGGATCGAGAAGTGTTCGGCTGAAACGCTATATAAAATATCGAAGGTTCTGGGCGTCACAATGGAAGATCTGATTGAGCCTGCCATGAAGGATCATGATAATCCCGAATACCGCATCGACTTTGAATCCTATAAAAGCAACGTGTGTCATTCGGTTAAGGACAAGGGCGATCTGGGGTTTCTTATGGACACGTTGAAATCGGATGAGATCCGAACGCTTTTCGAGAAGAAATGGTATCCGGAAGCCCTGTATCTGCTTGCGATGGTTGATTATTTGTCGCGCGAAAATGATATACCGCTGTGTTCGCGCTATGAGGATCTACGAAGTGCAAAGCTTAGAAGGACCGTCTATCCGGCGAGCGTGATCGTGGCATCTTTGGCCTCGAAAAGCAACCGGTTCCGAGAGGACGCAATGGCCGATTCGATTCCGGAATTTCTTCGGTATAACATTGTTGAGGGAGAGGTTCGAAATGTCTGCTAACGAGCCTTTTACCAAGGACAATCTCGATCTATATCTCAAGGAATTGGCGAAGGTATTCAGGCGTCTGAACGGGAAAGAAATGCCGGCCGAGATTATTCTGATCGGAGGGGCGTCTGTACTCGCCAACTATGGTTTCCGGGACATGACATATGATGTTGATGCGGTCATTATGGCGTCTTCCGTGATGAAAGAGGCCATCAATCAGGTGGGTGATATATTCCATTTGCCGAACGGCTGGATGAATACCGATTTCGAAAGAACCAGCTCGTTCTCGCCGAAATTGGTCGAATTCTCAAAATACTACAAGAGATTTTCCAATGTTCTTACCGTAAGGACGATCTCCGCGGAGTATCTGATTGCCATGAAGCTGATGTCCGGCCGGAAGTACAAGAACGATATCTCCGACATTGCCGGTATTTTGCTTGAACACGAAAAGCGCGGGAATCCGATCACACTGGAACAAATACGGCTTGCGTGTACAAATCTGTATGGCAGCTTTGACCGAATTCCCCGGGATTCCGTCAGCATACTTGAGGACATTCTTGCGAGCAGAAGCCTTGAAGATCTGTATCGGCAATTGCGAACAGAAGAAAAGGATAATATGGCGATACTGATTGATTTCAACGGGAATCATCCCGGTGAAGCCGCGGGCGACAATGTTGATGCTCTTCTTAAACTTCTTCAGGCAAAAAAGGATGAAAAATAAAAAATCCATTCCTCCGGCGTGAATGTCAAAACTCTTTCCTCCGGCGTGAATGTCAAAACTCTTTCCTCCGGCGTGCGAACAAGTCCTCGGAGCCCTTCGGGCTCCTGCGGAACTTCGGCGGAGAAAAGAGTTTTTCCATTTCATAGGGCGGCACCGGCTGGTGGTGCGTGAACCATACTATAGATCTTTTCTACCTAATCGCGGATTCGTTCAGAGCAAAAGTCTCGCGGTTCGAAACTTCCGCAGGCTTTAGCCGAGGACCTGTTTCGAGAGCGAGATCTTTTGCGACACCTTCTTCGCTCTATTTCCCAATATTGTAAAATTATTGATTTTGGGAAATAGAATGCAAAAAATGAGATACTGGTTAATTATATGAATTGTTTGCCGGCATCTTATACAAGAAAGAATTCGACTTCGTTGCCATCAAATATTTGTTGCCAGAACAAGGCACAAAGCATATCAATATGAAGGTATACAGATCATAGATATTGCCAACTGGCTCGTTGATTAAGCGAATTGGTAAAGATAAAAACTATTCCTCCGTTCTGTGCACAAACTACCGCCTGGATTGTCCGGACATAGTAATTCAGTATCATAAATGGGAAAACACGAATAGAATACGCTGGACTGCGCTGCAAATGATCAGAGTGAGAACTTTTGCTCCATTTCCGGGAACTTAATCGCAAGGTATTCTTTGATGACGGTCACGCAGTTGTCGATTCCAATCCGCTCGCTGTTGAGCGTCAGGTCGTAATTGACCGGGTTGGTCCAGTAATTTCCTTTGGTGTAGTACGCATAGTAGGCGGCGCGGTATTTGTCTGCGGTCGTTATGGACATGTTGGCGGTCTCTTCGTTGACGCCCATCTTCTCCATGACATTGGCGACGCAGAAGGCGCGCGGTGCCTCGATATATATGCTGACGACGTTCGGATAGCTTTTTAGAATCCAGTCGGCGCACTTCCCGACAATCACACAGGACTCGGTCTGTGCGAGATTCTCGATGATCGTTCTCTGGAATTCGAAGAGGCGGTCATCAGAGACGAATTCGCCGTCGACGGGCTTGAAACGCGTGGTCCGCGGAAGGCCTTTCATCAGATTGGAGAAGACATTGCCGCGTACTTTTTCGTTGACTTCGCGAAAAACTTCTTCGTCGAGTCCGCTGAGCTGGGACGCTAAGGTCAGGATCCGGTTCTCGTAGCAGTGGATGCCGAGTTCCTTGGCGAGCTTCGACGCGATTTCCTTACCGCCGCTTCCGAAGCCGCGGGCGACCGTGATCACATAATTGTCCATAGAATGTCCCTCCTTCTTCCTTTACAGCAGGCTTTCGATTGCTTCCCTGAGAATCTTTACGGCCTTGTCACAGTCTTCTTCCGTCGCAATGAGCGGCGGGATGAGGCGGATCACGCGGTTTCCGATTGCCGTTGTCAGTAGTTTTCTTTCGACGCAGGCGTGCTTGATATCGACGGCATCGAGGGCCGAATCGAATTCAGCGCCGACCAGGAGTCCCTGTCCGCGGACCTCTTTTACGTGCGGCAGAGTTTTAAGAAGCCCCGTAAGATAGGCGCCGACGCGGGCGGCGTTTCCGGCCAGATCGCGGTACAGAAGTTCGTCGATCTGTGCGAGTGAGGCGGCGCATGCGACGGGATTTCCGCCGTAGGTGGTCCCGTGTGAACCGCGCGAAAAGGCTTTCGCGACTTCCGCGCGGGCGCAGATCGCGCCGATCGGCATACCGCCGCCCATTGCCTTGGCCATGGAGACGATGTCCGGCTTGATCCCGTAGTTCATAAAGGACATGACGGCACCCGTCCGGCACCAGCCGGTCTGTACTTCGTCGAGAAGTAAAAGAAGACCTCTGTCATCGCAAAGCTCGCGGATCCCCTTCATGAATTCCTGTGTTGCCGGATGTACGCCGCCTTCGCCCTGTACCGGCTCAAGCATGATCGCAATCGTAGACTCGTCGATCGCGTCCTCGAAGGATTTTAAGTCGTTGAAGTCGGCGTATTTGAAGCCGGGGGTCATGCCGCCGAAGCCGATCTGGCAGCCGTTGTCCGGCTGTCCCGTCGCGCTCATCGATCCGAAGGTACGTCCGTGAAAGGACATTTTCGCGCTGATAATTCCGAACCGGCCGGGGCCGTAGGTTTCGACGCCGTATTTTCTCGCCATCTTAATCATGGCCTCGTTGGATTCTGTTCCGGAGTTCTGGAAAAAGATCTTGTCCATCCCGATCAAGGTACAGATCTTCTCGGCCAGAAGCGCCTGAGGCACCGTATAGGGATAGTTGAATACGTGCATGATGTCGGCGGCCTGATCCCGAATCGCGGCAACAACCTTTTCGTTGCAGTTACCGGCGCTGTTGACGGCGATACCCGCGTAGAAGTCCAGATAGGCGGTTCCCATCTCGTCATATATGTACATGTCCTTCGCTGTCTCCGCGATAAAATCGAATCGCTCGTATGTCTCGATCATATATTTCTCAGCCTTCGCTTTGATTTCTTCGCCGGTGAATCCGGTATCCTTTACTCTCATTTTCCTATTCCTGCTTTCCTATATTTATTTATTAGAATGTGAATACGCTAGTCAGCCTCAGCGGCTTGTCCCCGCGGTTCATATACAGGTGCTCCCGGTCCGAGTCAAAGCGGAAGGCGTCGCCTTCGCTGATCACATGCTCGCGGCCGGATAGAACCAGGGTGAGCGTACCTTCGGACACCGTCAGATACTCGACGGTTTTTTCGCCGTGTGCGCCGCTGTAATACGTGCAGCCGGGAGAAATTTCGATCCCGTAAATCTCGAACGGCCGTGCGTTGTCGTATGGAAAATACGTGAAAATACGGTATTGGCCGGGCATCTCCTTCGTCGGGGTCAGATCCGCCTTCGGAATGTGGCAGGTCTCGCTGTGCGGCGTCTCCAGGATTTCGCTCAAATCCACGCGAAGCCCGCTGATGATTTTCCCGAGGCATTCAATCGACGGATTGGCATCGCCCCGTTCGATCTGCGCGAGCATACTCTTGCTGACGCCGGTCTGTTCGGCCGCCTGGTCGAGGCTCATGTTCTTCCCGGACCGGATCTTCCTTAAATTGACGGCGATGTTCTTGTTGATGTAATTCATACGCGGCGCCTTCCTTTCGAGTGATCAGCCTGCCATAAAGCGGGAAAGGAATTCCTTCGTTCTGGGATTCTCCGGCCTCGTGAAAAGAATCTCCGGCGCGGCGCTTTCGGCGATGACGCCCTGGTCCATGAAGATCGTTCGCGTCGATACGTCGCGGGCAAAAGCCATCTCGTGCGTGACGATCACCATCGTGAGTCCGTCCTTTGCGAGCTGCCTGATAACCGTCAGCACTTCGCCTACGATTTCCGGATCGAGCGCGCTCGTCGGCTCGTCGAAAAGAAGAACCTCCGGATTCATCGAGAGAGCCCGCGCAATCGCGACGCGCTGCTTCTGCCCGCCGGACAGCTGGCTCGGAAGAGCGTTGATATACGGGGCCATACCGACCTTCCTGAGATTCCTGATCGCGGTCGCCTTAGCCTCTGACTTGCTTTTCCGGAGAACCTTTACGCTGCCCGACATGCAATTCTCGAGAACCGTCATATTGTTGAACAGATTGAAGGACTGGAAAACCATTCCGACACGCGCTCTTAGTTCGTTGATCTTCTTCTGGGATCCGCCGATTTTCTCATCCTCAAAATAGACGGTGCCGCTGGACGGAGTTTCCAGAAGATTCATGCAGCGCAGGAGTGTCGATTTTCCGGAGCCCGAGGATCCGATGATACAGATGACCTCGCTCTTTTCGAGACTGAAATCGATATCCTTAAGGACTTCATGCGTTCCGAAGGATTTGCTTAAGTGTTCCACTTATATTACCGGCATGAGAATCGCCTCCTAGTCTTCAAAATATTCGGGTGCCAGTTCGTAATCTTTCTTGCCCTGCATCTTCTTTTCGAGAACGGAAAGGAGCCTTCCTGAGATCTCGCAGAGAATGAGATAAATGACGCCGGTGATCAGGAACGCTTCAAAATACCGGTAGTAGGTATTTGCGGCCGTTTTCGTGACGAAATACAGCTCCGCAATTCCAGAGACGAAAAGTCAAGGACTTTTTCATCAAATTCACAAAGAAGTCACATTTTGCGGACTTCCTCACGGAGCAGACGCTTGATTTTGTCCTC
>CAZTXQ010000072.1:0-11797 GCA_964617375.1 uncultured Mageeibacillus sp.
GGGATCATCGGATAGACGAGTTCCTGAGAATCGAGCATTACGTGGAGCACATACGGCTTGTCGTCCGACAGCATCCGCGTAAGGTTCACCCGGAATTCGGCCTCATTGGTCGCACGTCCGCCCTTGATACCATACGCGTCGGCGATCTGGATGAAATTCGGATTGTTTTCGAGAATGGACTGGCTGTATCTCTTCCCGAAAAACAGCTCCTGCCACTGACGAACCATACCGAGCTGCTGATTATCCATAATAATAACCTTCACATTAAGATCTAAGATATTGAGCGGTCCGAACTCCTGAATCGTCATCTGAATGCCGCCGTCACCGACGAATAGAACGATCGGACGATCCGGCGCGGCAATTGCGGCTCCGATCGCGGCCGGGAGGCCGAATCCCATCGTGCCGAGTCCGCCGGAAGTCAGGAATGACCTTGATGTCTCGACGGAAAAATGCTGTGCGGCAAATATCTGATGCTGCCCGACGTCGGTTACAAGGATCGGGTTCTTCCCCTTGTATGCTTCGGATATCTCGTGTACGACAGCTTCCGGAAGGAGTTTGTCGTCGAGTCTCTCCAATTCTCTTGTCAGTTCGCGGTACCGGTCCGCTTTCGTCTGCATAGTAAGGATCCATTCAGACCATTGGGACGAATAATCGTCCGCGGGCAGGTTTTCGAGAATATACGCGAAAAAGCTCGCGGCATCGTCCTCAATTTCGACGGTCGGCCGTATGTTTTTGCCGATTTCAGCCGGATCGATATCGACATGGATGATCTCACGTGCCGTATTCCGGTTGTATTTGTCGGGGTCGCCGATGATTCGGTCGGAGAAGCGGCAGCCCACCGCCAGCAGGAGATCGCAGTTGCCGATGGCAGAATTCGCCTGCGGCGTGCCGTGCATTCCCACCATACCCAGATAATGGATATCGTCGTCCGGAATGATTCCTTTTGCCATCATGGTTGTGGCGACCGGAATCCCGGTTCTTTTCACGAATTCGCTCATAAGGCTGCTCGCGCCCTCGGATATGATCGCACCGCCTCCTGCTAAGAGAAGCGGGCGTTTCGCGCGGCGAAGCGCGTTACAAACCGCGTCGATCTGCGTCTCGGTTCGCTTTCTCGGCGGACGATGGCGAATCACGCCGTATCCTTCGGTCTCGCTTTCCGGCGTCGGAAGCGCAAGAATATCCTTTGGTACGTTTACAAGTACCGGTCCGGGGCGACCGGCCGTCGTAAGATTCCAGGCTTCCTCAAGCGTCGGCAGAAGGTCGGCCGGATCCATGACGAGATAATTGTATTTCGTAACGGGTTGGGTAATACCGGTTATGTCGGCCTCCTGAAAAGCGTCTTTACCGGTACAGTTTCTCGCTACCGCTCCCGTAATGGCCAGAAGCGGCACGGAGTCCAGAAACGCGTCGGCGATTCCGGTCACAAGATTGGTAGCGCCGGGGCCGGATGTCGCGATTACGACGCCGGGTCTTCCCGTCACCTTGGCAAACCCTTCGGCAGCGTGTACCGCACCCTGCTCGTGCCGGGTCAGAACATGAGGAAAATCCGCCTTATAAATGGCATCATACAGCACAAGTATCGGCCCGCCCGGGTACCCGAATGCCGGATTCACGCCTTTCCGTTTGAGGAAGGCCACGATGGTTTCCGCTCCGTTCATACGCAATTTCTCCTTCTTGTTTTCAGTATCCCGAGCCGAATGCCTCTTTGCACTCAGAAGCGGGATTCGTATTTATGAATAAATATGATTCATGCTGGCGCCGGTGGCTGCCGGTCCCGCGAGCTCCCTGTATCTTGCCAGAACTCCGGAAATCCGGAATTCAGGCGGCTCGGCGGCCGTACGCTCTGACAATGTTTTATCATCTACGTTCAATGTGATGGACCGTGCTGGAATGTCAATTGTAATCATATCACCTTCCCGGACAAATGCGATCAACCCGCCTGCCGCGGCCTCAGGACATACATGTCCGACCGAAGAGCCTCTGGTGGCGCCCGAAAATCTTCCGTCTGTAATCAGCGCTACCGTCTTGTCGAGTCCCATGCCGGCTACAGCCGATGTCGGCGTGAGCATTTCGCGCATGCCGGGTCCGCCTTTAGGTCCTTCGAAACGGATGACGATTACGTCGCCCGGACGGATATCACCGGCGAAGATCGCCTTGGTTGCAGCCTCTTCCGAGTCGTATACGCGTGCCGGACCCGTATGAACCATCATCTCGGGAAGAACGGCACCTTTCTTGACAATCGCAGACTCCGGAGCAAGGTTGCCCTTCAGCACAGCGAGTCCGCCGTCTTTGGCGACCGGGTTCGTGTGTTTGGCAATCACCGTACCGTCCGCACCGTGCTTTCCGAAGATTCTTGCGGCTATCGTACCGTCAACGGACGAATTTTCAAGAGCTAGAAGACCGGTCTTGGCCAGTTCCGCGAAAACGGCCGTGATACCGCCCGCCTCGTTCAAATCGGTAATAAATACAGAGCTGGCGGGATTCAGTTTGCATAGCTGCGGAGTTTCATCCGCAATTCTCGAAATCTCATCCATCGTCAGCGTATAGCCGGCCTCCCGCGATATGGCCAGAAGATGCAGAACACTGTTTGTCGATCCTCCGAGTGCCATATCGATCCGAAGTGCGTTTTGTATGGCATCTTTCGTCATGATATCCCGTGCTTTCATGTCTTCGGCCAGCAGATCCATGATCTTCATGCCGGTTTCTTTGGCAAGACGGCGCCGGGCCGAGAACACGGCCGGTATCGTACCGTTGCCCGGGAGAGCAATACCGAGTGCCTCGGTGATGCAGTTCATCGTGTTGGCCGTATACATACCGGAGCAGCTCCCGCAGGTCGGACAGCAGGCGATTTCCATATCATGCAGATCCTCGGCGGTTATTTTTCCCGCGGCATAACTGCCGGACGCTTCGAACATATCGGAGAGCCCGATCCTTTTACCGTGAAAGTTGCCCGGAAGCATCGGTCCTCCCGACAGGAAGATCGAGGGAATATTGAGTCTGGCGGCCGCCATCAGCATGCCCGGTACAACTTTATCGCAGCTCGGTATAAATACGACGGCATCCAAAGGCTGTGCCATCAGGACCAGTTCACACGAATCAGCGATTACATCACGACTGACAAGCGAATACTTCATGCCGATATGGTTCATGGCCGTACCGTCGCAGACGGCGATCGCCGGAAATTCAAGAGGAACACCGCCGGCCAGGCGTATTCCGTCTTTGACACACTGCGTTAGATCCCTAAGATGCATATGTCCCGGAATCAGTTCGGAAAAAGAGTTGACGACACCGATCAGAGGGCGCTTTAATTCTTCGGGAGTCAGTCCAAGCGCATAAAAAAGAGAACGGTGCGCCGCCCGGCTCGGGTCTTTGGTCATTTGTCCGCTTCGTTCGCGATTCATACCGTACCTGCTTTCTTTACTTCCCATATTCGGGGATGAGCCTTTTATAAAAAGAGTGAACGGTTCACCCCTTCACTCCCGTAAAAGTTTCCGGCTTCACCTTGTCGGGTCGCTATTGTATGGATTCGATTACTTTCCCGGTCATTTCTCTTGTTCCAAGAATAACAAAATTATCAGTATATGCAATATCGACAGTACGATAACCATCCGAAAGGACCTTGGCGACGGCATTTTCGATCGCGTCGGCCTCCCGCAGGAGTCCGAAAGACCACCTTAGCATCATCGCAGCCGACAGAATCGTCGCCAGGGGATTTGCCTTGTTCATACCGGCGATATCCGGTGCACTGCCGTGGACAGGCTCATACATGCCGGGCATACCGGGCGCACCGAGAGATGCCGAAGGAAGCATTCCTATGGATCCGGTAATCATGCCGGCTTCATCCGAAATAATGTCGCCGAACATATTGGAAGTTACGATGACATCGAAATCCGAAGGGCGTTTTACGAGCTGCATCGACGCATTGTCGACGTACATATATTCGACGCTGATCTCCGGATATTCGACCGACACACGGCCTACGACTTCTCTCCAAAGACGGCTCGTCTCAAGGATATTGGCTTTGTCCACGCACAGGAGCTTCTTTTTTCTTCCGGATGCGAGTTCAAACCCGACACGTGCGATACGCTCGATTTCGGCTTCGCTGTAGCTTTCTGTATCATATGCTTCGATACCGGCCGGCGTTCCGTCGGGTAGTTTTGCGCCGTCTCTTCTGCCGCGGTCTCCGAAATAGATGCCGCCGGTCAGCTCCCGAACGATCATAATGTCGATACCGTCTTTTACCAGATGATCTTTAAGAGGACAGGCTTCGGCGAGCTCTTTATGAAGAACGGCAGGTCTTAAATTCGCATACAGCTTGAGTCCGGCACGAAGTCCGAGAAGGGCCTGTTCCGGGCGCTGCTTACCGGGAAGATCGTCCCATTTCGGGCCGCCGACCGCTCCGAGCAGAACGGCGTCGCTGTTCTGACAGGCAAACATAGTCGATGCGGGCAGCGGTTCGCCCGTGGCGTCGATGGCACTGCCGCCGGCGAGAAGTTCGTCAAAGCGGAAGGTGTGTCCGTATTTTGAGGCAACCGCTTCAAGTACGGAACGCGTTCCGTTTACGACTTCCGGACCGATCCCGTCGCCGGGAATCACCGCTATATTGTATAAACCCATGATTTGTTCCTCCGTATCATTCGATAATCTGTTAACAACACCGGCAAATTGTTCATCATACCCGGATTATTTCGCTATGTAACCGACAAGTCCGTCCGCCTCGATAATTTTCCGGATGAATTCCGGAAAAGGCTTGGCGACAAAGGACTCCCCGCTTGTAAGATCTCTGATTTCGCCGGTTTCGAAGTTCACCTCGACTTCGTCTCCGTCTTTAATCGCTTCCGAAGCCTCCGCGGATTCCATGATGGCAAGACCCATATTGATCGCATTGCGGTAAAAGATACGCGCAAACGAAGGGGCGATTACGCAGGAGATCCCGCTTGCCTTGATCGCGATCGGCGCATGTTCGCGGGAGGAACCGCATCCGAAATTCGGGCCTCCGACTATGATGTCACCCGGCTTCACACGCTCGGTAAAATGGATATCGATATCTTCCATGCAGTGCTTCGCGAGTTCCTTTGGATCCGCCGTATTCAAGTATCTTGCCGGAATAATGACATCCGTATCGACGTTGGCGCCGTATTTGAAGACTTTACCTTTTATGCTCATAAATTATCCTCACTTAACATTTGATCAAGTTCGTCGGGACCCGCGATGCGTCCGAGAACGGCCGAGGCGGCGGCTACAGGTACGCTCGCCAGATATACTTCGGATTCGGGGTGTCCCATCCGTCCGACAAAATTGCGGTTCGTCGTCGAGACACATCTCTCGCCCTTGGCAAGAATGCCCATGTGTCCGCCGAGACACGGTCCGCAGGTTGACGCGGATACGACACAGTTCGCATCGGCAAAAATCTCCAAAAGGCCTTCCTTCAGCGCTTCCTTCCATACGCGGTTCGAGCCGGGCAGGATGATGCAGCGAACGCCCTTCATTACCTTACGGCCCTTAAGCCAAAGGGCGGCCGTGCGAAGATCTTCCAGTCTTCCGTTGGTGCAGGAGCCGATCACGACCTGATCGATCCTGATTTCTTCGAAAGACCCGACGGTTCTTGTATTTTCGGGCAGATGAGGAAAAGCGACCGTCATGGGAACGTCGGAAAGATTAATCTCGATTGTCCTCTCATATACGGCATCCTCATCGGCGGCAAAGACTTCATAGCTGCCGGCCGCGAGACGTTCGGGCGCATATTTCTTCATATAATCCAGTGTTTTCTGGTCGAACGGGAAAATTCCATTCTTTCCGCCGGCCTCGATCGCCATGTTGCAGATGGTAAGCCGGTCGGACATCTCCAGCGTCTCTACGCCGGGTCCTGTAAATTCCATGGACTTGTAAAGCGCTCCGTCAACGCCGATCATTCCGATGATATAAAGGATCAGATCCTTGCTGGTTATGTTCGTATTCAGGTGTCCCGTCAAATGAAAGCGAATCGCTTCCGGAACTCTAAACCAGGTCTGCCCGGTCGCCATCGCACATGCGAGGTCCGTCGAACCGACGCCCGTCGCAAAAGCGCCGAGTGCGCCGTATGTGCATGTGTGGGAATCGGCGCCGATGATTGCATCGCCCGGCGCAACAAGACCGTTCTCGGGCAGAATGACATGCTCGACACCCATTTTCGGATCGCCGATTTCGTAATAGTTTTCGACACCGAAATTCTTCGCGAATTCACGGATCTTCTTGCTGTTGTCAGCCGACTTAATGTCCTTGTTCGGCGTAAAGTGATCCGGAACCAGCGCAACCTTGTTGCGGTCGAAAACTTGTAAGGCACATGTTTTCTCGAATACATCGATTGCCGGCGGCGTCGTAACGTCGTTTCCGAGTACAAGATCCAGCTTCGCTTCGATCAGTTCTCCCGGTTCAACACTCGGAAGTCCGGCATGCCGGGCCAGTATTTTCTGTGTCATCGTCATTCCCATAGTCATTCCTCCTCATGGAAAATAAGTATCGCAGGGGAAAATGGTTAGGTCTTCTTACAGATGGTTTAAGCGTGCGATCATCAACGGATATTCCAGCGAATCCGCCAGAGCCTGATAGGATGCGGTAATAATGTCGGTCGAAACACCGACCGTGCGCCATGTGTGTTCGCCGTCCGTTGTTTCGATCAGAACACGTACGGACGACGCCGTTGCATGCCGGTTCAGAACACGGACTTTATAGTCGGACAGCCGGGTCTTCCTAAGCTCCGGATAAAATACTTCCATCGCTTTTCGCAGAGCCATATCGATGGCGTTTATAGGTCCGTCGCCTTCTTCCGCGGTCACCTCGGCTTTGCCGTCGACGTGAATCTTGATAAAGGACGAAGCGGAGAGTTCTCCGATATGCGGATACTCGGAATTGACCGTTATGCGCTCAAGCTCGAAAAAGGGCTTGTAGATTCCGAGTTCGCGGCACACGAGAAGCTCCTGTGATGCCTCGGCGGCTTCAAAGCTGTATCCGTCATGCTCGAGCTTCTTGATCCGGGAGAGTACCTGATCGACCTCGGGCGAGGCTTTGTCAAAGTCGGGACGGATCCTCTTGATCAGTTCAAGAACGGCGGCTTTCCCGGCGATTTCCGATACCAGAAGACGTCTTGCATTACCGACGGTCTCCGGATCGACATGCTCGAAGGTGTGCGTATTCTTCTTAATTGCATCGACATGCATGCCCGCTTTATGTGCAAATGCCGATACGCCCACATACGGCGCGCCGGCCGCCAGTGTTACATTCTCAATATCCGCCAGCTTTCTTGCGACCGGCGTCAGCATGTGTATTCTGTCCTCGGGAATACAATTGATCTTATATTTCAGCTGCAGATTCGGAATGATCGTCGACAAGTTGGCGTTTCCGCAGCGTTCGCCGATTCCGTTGAAGGTTCCCTGTACATGTCTGGCACCTGCCATTACGGCGGTCAGCGTATTGGCGACGGCAACTCCCGAGTCGTTATGGCAGTGTATACCGATGCTGCAAGTGTCAGAATCCAGGAGTTCCACGGCTCTCATCACCTGTTCGCGGACGGTTTCCGGCATGGAGGCTCCGTTGGTATCGCACAGGCAAAGGCAGGACGCTCCCGCTTCTTTTGCGGCCTTGAGGCATTCCATGGCATATTCGCCGTCGTCCTCGGACGCTTCAAAGTAATGCTCCGCGTCGAAGATCACTTCGATTCCTTTTCCCGAAAAATAAGAAACCGTATCGCGGATCATCCCGATATTCTCTTCCTTTGTGGCTCTCAGTATCTCTAAGGCCTCTTTGGCCCAGACCTTCCCGAAAATAACCACCGCAGCCGTACCGGCCTCGATGAGAGACTGTATCTGAGGGTCTTCGTCACATGTCTTGTCCTTGCGTTTGGTGCTTCCGAAGGCGCAGAGCCGGGTCTTGCTGTCGCCCTTGCTGAAGGTAGAGAAAAACTCTCTGTCCTTCGGATTGCTTCCGGGATTGCCCGCTTCCACATACTTGATGCCGATATCGGAAAGCGCCTTGAAAACAGCCAGTTTATCATTAACGGAGAAGGAAATCCCCTCCGCCTGTGCGCCGTCCCGCAGTGTCGTATCAAGAATGTCGACAAAAGCCGGTCTGGATAAAGAATTGCCGTTCATGGGTCCTTCCTTTCATTGGCGGTCCGTAATACGAATGATCATCATTCGGTTTTTAAGGTATGCGAATTGTATCTTCAGAATACTTGTAAGCGAACAAAGGCACAAGGTCATGGACTTACTATTTTCTTAATGTTTTCTGCTATAATAACATGCGAAATCAAAAACGGAGGAACACTATGCCGCTCATCAGTATTCGGCAAATCTCAAAAACATATCACAGCCGAAAGCTTCTTGACCGGATCTCTTTTTCGGTGGACGCCGGCGACCGCCTGGCCTTGATCGGAAGCAACGGCACCGGGAAAACAACTTTGTTCCGGATGATCGAGGGTAAAGTATTGCCCGACGAAGGCAGTATTATCCGCCACAGCCATGTTATCATCGGCTATCTTTCCCAGAATATGGAAGAACAGGATACGGGCGGAAACACCCTGAAGAGCCGTGAGATCATCGATCTCGAGCGGGAGATGGCCGACATTGAGATACAGCTGTCCGGTTCCGCACAGAAGGACGTGACCCCTCTTCTCGCCCGTTACGCGCAGATAACGGCAAAATACGAAGCTCTGGGCGGTTACGGCTTCGAACAGCGCATGCTCGAGGTCCTTAACGGGCTCGGCCTCACCGCCGAAGATCTGACACGTCCCGTCTCGCAGCTTTCCGGCGGCGAGCGCATGCGTATTTCACTTGCCCGCCTGATCGTACAGAAGCCGGATCTCCTGCTTCTCGACGAGCCCACCAATCATCTCGATACGCAGGCGATGGAATGGCTGGAAGAATACCTGCAGAAGTACAGCGGCGCCGTCTTCCTGATCTCACATGACCGTTACTTCATCGACCGGGTCGCATCCGATGTGATCGAGCTCGAGAACGGTCAGATCAAATCCTACAAGGGCAATTACTCGGCATACTTAATGCAGAAGGAACAGTTCATGAATGATCAGCGTCAGGTTGTCGCCCAGCTCGAAAAAGAAATCGAGCGGCAGGCCGGCGTCACGCAGACCATGCTATCCCACCGTAAAATGTCCTCCTATCATGCTCGCGAAAAGGTGGTCGCCAAGCTCTCGGACCGTCTTGTTGAAGAAAAAGCGCGTCTTGCCGGCGGCCCGATGAAGATGAGTTTCACTTTTGTGCCCGAAAAAAGGGACGGCGCACCCGATAAGATCCTTCTCGAAACAAGGCGCGTCGGCAAAACATATCCGGGATGCGAGCCGCTTTTCGAGAACGTTTCGTTTCAGCTTAAAGCCTCGGACAAATTTGTTCTCGTAGGTCCCAACGGCTGCGGCAAGACCACCCTGCTCTCGATTCTTCTCGGACGCGTATCCGAATTCGACGGCGACGTCCTGATCTCCTCATCCGCGGAATGCGGTTACATGGGCCAGTTTATACCGTTTGAAGACGAAGAACGCGAAGTGATCGACGAACTCTTTTCGCGGTCCGATTTGACGGAGACCGCGGCCCGCAATATGCTCGCGCGCTTCGGGTTCCGCGACATCGACGTGTTCAAGAAATTAAACGTCCTGTCCGGCGGTGAGAGATCGAGACTCTATCTTTGCTGTCTTCTTCAGGAGAGTCCGGACATCCTGTTCCTTGACGAGCCCACCAACCATCTCGACATCCAGTCGAGAGAGATTCTCGAGAATGCTCTGTCCGAATATACCGGCGCAATCCTGGCCGTCAGCCACGACCGTTATTTCATCGAGAAATGTTCGCGCGGGATCCTGGGTTTCGCGGATCGCAGGGTACTTCCCTACGCGAATTACAAAGAATTCCGCGAGGCCGAGAAAGCAGCGTCCGCATCCAAGACGCCGCCTGCCGCATCCGCCAAGCCGGATGTCAAAAGCACCACGCATCGCGACGCGGCCGACATTCTCCCTCAGAAGGGAATCAACCGGGCTCAGGAGCGCCGCGAAACCGCGCTCCGGAAAGAGCGGATCCGTACACTCGAGAAAGAAATCGAGGATCTGGAGAATACGCAAAAAGAAATGGAATCCGGGTTCTCGAAGGATACCAGGCCCGAAGAGTATGCCGAATATGCGGCAAATACCGAACGGCTTTCCGTTATTTACGAAGAATACATACGGCTGTCGGAAGAAGATTCCTGACAGCCGTATTCATCATCTCTATCTTATGAAATGGATTTGTTTTATGCGCCGTAACAGTAGAGAACTCCGGTCTGCTTTCCCTCGGGAAGGGTCGCTAAGAGCTCCGAAACCGTAGCAAAACGGTATCCTTTCGCGCTCAGGCCGTCAATCATAGCGGCTATGGAATCGACTGTACACTGCCGTATATCATGAAGCAGAACGATGTGCCCGTTCGCGGCATTCTCGACGACATAATTCGATATGAATTCCGCCGTCTGGTGATCCTTGAGCCAGTCCTCGGGACAGCTCTCATACGACCAGTTCACAACCGCCATATTGTATTCCTTGGAGAGCGCAAGAACCGTGTCGTTGCTTCCGCCCGTCGGAGGACGCATGACCGTCGGCGTTACGCCGCAGGCCGCGAAAATAGCGTCGTTCGTCTTGGTAAGCTCCGCACGGATCTGATCTTCTGTCAGATCCGTATAGATCGAATGATCGTAGGAATGATTGCCGATCTCGTTGCCGCCGGCCGCCATTCTCTGCAAAAGTGCCGGGTCAGCGTCCAGAACCATCTGTCCGAGAACAAAGAAGGTCGCGTGAACGCCCTTGGCTTCGAGTGTGTCCAGAAGCTGCGCCGTATATGTTGGTGACGGACCGTCATCAAACGTAAGCGCGATTACCGGATGCTCAGCGGACGGCGGAAGGTTCGCGAGCGAATTCGGATCGGTATCGGGTGCCGCGGTATCCGATGCCGCAGATGAAGCATTTGGCGTGACGGATGCATCCGAGCCGGCCGGCAGTGTCGAAATGCCGGCTGCCGGTGTTAAGGTAAGAACGGCGACTCCGGATGCCGCTGCCTTGGACGTATCCGTGGCAGCTGTTTTCTTTTTGCCGCCGGCAACGATCATGGTTAAGAGAATACACATGACAATAAACAATACGAGCGCAATCATCGAAAGGATCTGAATCTGACGGTTCAGTGTTCTCGGACGCGGAGCCGCGGCCTGGCCGTACGGATTGCCGCCGGCTCTTTGGGGGGCATTCGCCGGAACCCTGCCCTGATCGGAATATCCGCCGTAAGCGTCGGGTTTGCCCGGATTGTAAGAGCGTCCGGCCGCATTCGGACGTCCGGCCGGATCCTGAACCCGTCCCGAAGGCTGTCTTGAGCCGCTCTGTTCCGACCTGTATTGAGGCTGGTATTGAGGAATCGACAGATCCGGTTTCTTAAGATACGAATCTGCCTGCGGATAATCGCCGCCGGATCTCTTCTGCCCCGACATGTCGGAGGAACTCTGGGCGCTGCTCATTTGCGGTTTCGGCGGATAACCGGTGTGCTCTCTTCCGTATAAGGCCTCGCCCGGATCTTTGGACGGATACCCGCCCTGCCCGGAAGGCAGATTTCCCTCGGTGTGCTTGTGACCGGCTACATCGTTAAAAGGGAAATCATCATTGTTTCTATTCTTCATACATCTCTCCAGAAGATTGATATGCGTTATTTCGTTCTGCTTAAATATTCTTGCTGCATAGAGATTAAGACAGTGACATATTGCGGTATAAAAACAGCAAAATAATTATATCACATACAACGTGAAA
>CAZTXQ010000073.1:0-8366 GCA_964617375.1 uncultured Mageeibacillus sp.
TGTTGAAATGTTCAGAAAGCTTCTTGATCAGGCACAGGCCGGTGACAACATCGGTGTTCTCCTTCGTGGTATCGACCGTAAGCAGGTTGAGCGCGGCCAGGTTATTGCCAAGCCGGGCAGCATCACACCTCACACGAAGTTCACAGGTCAGGTTTACGTTCTGACACACGAAGAAGGCGGCCGTCACAAGCCTTTCTTCAACGGATATCGTCCGCAGTTCTATTTCCGTACGACCGACGTTACCGGTATCGCTCATCTTCCGGAAGGAATTGAGATGTGCATGCCCGGCGACCACATCACGATGACTGTTGAGCTTATCACAACCATCGCTATGGAACCCGGTCTCAAGTTCGCTATTCGTGAAGGCGGACGTACGGTTGGATCCGGTACTGTTTCCACCATCATTGAGTAATTGTCTTCCGGCTTGACCGGATGATAACTTAATCTCACTAATAAGGGGCTGTCTTAAAACGCAAGTTGAGAGACAGCCCCTTTGTGTTGGTACGTAACTTGGCTGGGTGCTACTCCTGCATTAGTGTTTCGTTACTCATTTTTTGCCGGTTCGTTCTCACCGGCGGATCTCCGGATTTATATGGATCATGCGGGTCCGCGGCAGAGGATCCATTATTCCATCTACTTTGCAGATCACGGCAGACTTTCCGTTTGTTCAAGATCCGGTGCTGACTAGAAGCGACTTCCGCGTGTCTATCCGACGAGATCAGAAGCCCCAAACCTCGCGCCTCGAATCCGGCTCCAAATTCGGCTTCATTCTTGCGAGAATTACACACCCAATCAGGCGTTCTGTTAAAATGGTGTGTAAAAAATGGGTAATGAACGGATAAATGATCAATGATGCACATACGTTATGGCCGAAATCAACAGATTTACAGATTATCATTGACCAAAATACATATTTATTCTCAATGAAACGCATATCAATGTGCGAAAAATGTACACCAAATCAGGTGTTTTACCAATATGGTGTGTAATTACTGATTTAGTAGGTGTTCATTCACAAACGACCACCTTTCACCCGGTATTCGTGGGTCGCCGTCTCTCCCGCCGCACAAAACGCAGCGCGGTTCACCAGTTCCCCGTCTCAGAACTTCCCCGCTACGGTACCTTGCGGCTCTTGTCAGGCTTCTTTTTTCGCCTTCTCTACGGCACGATCGAGCGACGCTTTTACTTCGACTGCCTCCCGCACCCAGAAGAAATAGTATCTTTTCCGGCCGGTGCGAAGCGTGATGCGTCCGTAGTGAAGAGGACCGGCGAAGAAATATTGAGAGACTTTTACGGCGGTTATATCCCTGAGCGGGATCTCGATGTGATGCATGGGCCAGGTGAGCTTCCGGCCCCGAATCATTCGGGAGGTGACTTCAAGGCGGGTGTATAGAAACATGAGACCGGATATAAGGAACAGGGCGAGGAAGAGGAGCCATCCCGCAAGGAAAACCGTAAGGATCGGCGCATAGGGATCCGAGCCGGCGATCTTGGCTTTTGCGATCAGGAATGCGCAATAGAATACGGTCACGAAAAAAAGATACAGCATGCCCGGGCGGTGCGAAACCGTGATCCGGAACAGCGGTATCTCTTCTTGACCCTTGTCGGGTGTATCAAATTCGGGCGGTTCGAATCGCATAGCGGAGCCTTCCGTCAGGAGGATGCTTTTACGGTATTCCAAAGCTCGGTGTAGGTCTTTTCGATTTCGGAGTTGGAATAATAGATCTCGAGGGTTGCGAATAGATCGGCCGTGGGATAGTAGCTTGTGTTGTTCTTGACTTCGTCGGGAAGCATATCTTTCGCGGCGGTGTTCGGTGTGGAGTAACCGACGTATTCGCAGTTTGCGAGTGCGATTTCGGCGTTGTACATGTAGTTGATGAACGCGTGTGCGCCTTCGACATTTTTCGCGTTGGAAGGGATGCACATCATATCGACCGACCAGTTGGAGCCTTCGGGAAGGGCGTACTGAAGGTCGATTTTGTCCTCGTTCTTAAGTTCCTCGATTCGGCCGAGGATGACCTGATAGTCGCCCGACCAGGCTTCCGCAGCTATGAGTTCGCCGCTTGCGAGCTTGTCTTTTAAGTTGTCGACGCCGTACGTCGGAGAACAGGTTTCTTTCTGGTTCAGAAGGAGATCCTGTGCCGTCTTGAGTTCGGCTGCGTCCATGGTGTTGAGGCTGTAGCCGGAGTAGTTCAGAGCGACGCCGATCGACTCACGCATACTGTCGTACATGCCGATCCGGTCTTTGTTCTGTGCGTCGAACAGCACGCCCCAGATTGTTTTGGGATCGGACACGGCGGGATCGAGCTGGATTTTGTTCGCGTCATAGACGAGACCTACCGTGCAGTACATATAAGGGACCGCGTATTCCGTGACGGAATCCGAGACGGCCTTGTCCTGATCGTAGGAAACGGTGCTGAAGAGAGGATCCATGTTCTTTTTCACGTCGGGAAGAAGGTCCATGTTGAGCTTCTGGATTTTCTCCTCGCGGATCAGACGGCAGACCATGTAGTCGGACGGGATGATGACATCGTAGGAATTCGTAAGATTCGGATACATGGTCTCGTTTGTCTCGAAGTTGCGGTAGGTGACCTTGTACTGTGGATAGGCTTCTTCGAATTTGGCGACGGTGTCTTCCGCGATGTAGTCGCCCCAGTTGTAAACGACGATTTCGGTCTGACCCATGCTCTCGTCGGAGACTTCCAGGTTGCTGCCGCAGGATGTGAGAAGTCCGGCCGTCGCGAAAACGGTCATGGCGAGGACGGCGGCGGTGGTCCGGACGGTTCTTTTTCCGGTGCCATTCTTGATGGGGTTGATGCTGAGTTTCTTCATTTACGATTGACCTCCCTGAATTTCTTTTTCTTTTCGCGGCTTTCCGCAAGTTGACGTATATTGGCGGCAAGGAGCAGCAGGAATATGACCAGGAACATGATCGCGGTAAGGGCGTTCATCTTGGAATTGACGCCGTGCTTGGCCATCGAGTAGATGACCATGGGCAGGGTCTGTACGGTGCTATCGACGTTGAAGATACTGACCAGATAATCGTCGACAGAGAGTGTGAAGGTGAGGAGGATCGACGAGACGATGCCGGGCATGATCTCGGGGAGGATGACCTTCAGGATTGCCTGCATCTGCGTGGCACCCAGATCCTGCGCGGCTTCGGCCAGATTCTTGTCGAGCTGCCGGAGCTTCGGGTTTATGGAGAGAACGGCAAACGGCACGCAGAACGCGATGTGCGCGAGGATCAGTGTGACCTGGCCTTTCTGTACGCCGAGGAACGCGAAAAGAAACATGAACGAGATACCGGTGACGAGCTCGGGCATGATGTTCGGTATATAGGTGATATTTAAGACAAAGGCCTGGATTTTTTTCGAGAAGTAGGAGAGTCCCAGACAGGAGACGACGGCCAGAAAGGTCGAAGCGACGGATGCGATCGCGGCGATTTTGAGCGTCGTAAGAAGCGCGGCCAGCAGGTCGTCGCCCTGGTTGCCGGCAAAGAGCTTCGCGTAGTTGTCCAGCGTGAAACCGCCCCATATGAAGGACTTCGGGATGTTGTTGAACGAGAAGACGATCAGCACCGCGATCGGCAGATAAAGAAACACGAATACCAGTGCGATGTAGATATTGGGAAAAAAGTTCTTCAGTTTTCTCATAGCACCATTCCGCCTCCGCCCGAATCCTTATCTGAATTTCTCAAGAGGCCCATGGTTATGAGGACAAACACCAGGAGCAATAGCGACAGTACGTTTCCGGCTTGCTGGTACATCGTGTTCTGGTTCAGAATCAGGGTCTGGACCGTCGCGCCGATCGTCGTGACACTTCCCTCGCTGATGATCTCGGGGATCATAAAGAAGGTGAGGGAAGGCATAAAGACCATCTGTATTCCCGAGATAACACCCGGTACCGAGAGCGGGAAGACGACCTTGAGGAACGTCTGACGCGAGTTCGCGCCGAGGTCGTGCGCCGCCTGCTTGACGTTCTCATCGAGTTTCACGAGGACCGAATAGATCGGCAGCAGCATGAAGGGCAGGAAGTCGTTTACGAGAACGAACTTGATGATCAAGTCGGAGAGCCACTCGATCTTCAGGAATAGGACCGGTTCGCTGATGATGTGAAGACCGACGAGAAGGTTGTTGAGGACGCCGGACTGGCTGAATACAGCGAGCCATGCATATGTCCGGAGCATCGTATTGATCCACATCGGGAGCACGAAAAACATCAGGAGAAGGCTCGAGCTGCTGTGCTTTCTCCTCGTTCTCGACGCGAGTGCGTAGGCCAGAGGGTAGGCGATGATCAGACATCCGATCGTTGTCCAGACGGCGAAATCGAGGCTTCTTAAGAATACGGAAAAGTACTCCTGCAGATGCAGCGTGATGCCGTAGAACTTCGTCTCGACGATGCGGTCGACCAGAAGCGTCGTGAATCCGTCCGTCGTGAACTGATAGAATCCACCCGCATCCTTCTTGAAAAACGCGGCGATGAAGATCAGGAACAAGGGAAGGATCGTGAAGATGATCAGCCACAGATAGTACGGGTACGCGAGCATCCGTATCTTGATCTTAAGGCCGACGGTTCCGTAAAGAGACGCCGCGATGCCGAGAATAGCGATGAGGATCAGGAGATTTCCGAGGAAGTTCGGCGCGAAAAAGAGATCCGCGCTTGTGATGCCAGCCTTTTCGAGAAGAGAGGCCGGGACCAGCCGCGCCGGTATGAGAACGAGCGACACGAGAGATCCGATCAGCGGGAGAAGCACGAGGCCCTCCGCGAGACGGACCGGGAGCTTCGATGCGATTTGACGGAAGAACACGATCGCAAGAAGAGCGATGACCGGTAGAAGGATCGACAGTATGAGGAACGGGATCGCGCCGCCGAACGGCAGGAGATACCGCGTGTCGTGAATAGAGATGTGCATGGCGCCGTTTGTCAGGATCTGAAAATTCGAGAGAGTCAGGCGCACACCGTTAAAAAGAGTCAGTCCAGTCGTCGGGAGAAAGAACCCGGCGATCAGGAGGGCAGAGCAAAGCGCCGACAGCAGAAGGTGCTTCGGGAGCTCCGTCAGTCCGGCAAACCGGAACGGCTTCTTTTCGGGCAATAGAGTCACGTTCGTATCTCCCTTCTCAGACATCTTCGTTCAGAACCTGTTCGTTGTCGTCCTGCACGGGCTTCTTCAAGTCCGGAGAGAAATCGGATTTGCGCATGATCTGGATATCGTCCGGATCAAAGGTCATACCGATGCGCTGGCCGACCTTAACGGGATCGACGTCATGGATCATCCATGTGAAGCCGTCGTCGCCGTCGACCATCATCTCGTAATGCACGCCCTTGAAAACGAGCGACGTGACGATTCCGTTGATGTACCCGGGCGCCTCTTCCTTGACATAGATATCTTCGGGGCGGATGACGACGTCAACAGGCGACTCGCCGGATTCCGCCTCGGGAAAACGGGGATCGACGCACTTAAAGAGTTTGCCGGCGAACGTCACCTCGAAATCGCGGCTCATCGTGCCCGGGAGGATATTGGATTCTCCGATGAAGTCCGCGACGTAGGCGTTCTTGGGCTCGTTGTAGATATCGGTCGGGGTTCCGATCTGCTGGATAAAGCCGTCCTTCATGACGATGATCGTGTCCGACATCGTGAGGGCTTCTTCCTGATCGTGTGTAACGTAGACGAAGGTGATGCCGAGCTCGCGCTGCATCTCCTTCAATTCAATCTGCATTTCCTTGCGCATCTTAAGGTCCAGCGCGCCCAGAGGCTCGTCTAAGAGCAGAATACGCGGGCGGTTAATAATCGCGCGGGCAATCGCGACGCGCTGCATCTGACCGCCGGAGAGCTGATCAACCCAGCGGCTGCCATAACCGGAAAGCCCGACAGTCGCGAGCGCCTCTTCGACACGGGTCTTGGTCTCGACCTTGCCGACCTTCTTGAGTCTTAGGCCGAACGCGACGTTGTCGAAAACATTGAGGTGCGGGAAAAGCGCATAGCGCTGAAAGACCGTGTTCAGCTGACGCTTGTGCGCGGGGATCTTCAGAAGATCCTGTCCCTCGAAGCGTACATCGCCGGAATCGGCCGATTCGAACCCGCCGAGGATTCGGAGCGTCGTGGACTTGCCGCAGCCGGAGGGCCCTAAGAGCGTCATGAACTCGTTGTTTCGTATATAGAAAGTTATGTCATGCAAGACCTGCATGTCGCCGAAACTCTTGTTCAGACCCTGAATCTCGATGATATGAGCCTTTCCGGTCGAATCTGCGAGAAGCTGCGTGTTTTTATGTGTTTGCTGTATGTCCGTCATGTTGGCCGGCCTCCGTTATCGAAATGATGTACTGCCATTGTCTGGCGGGGTGGGGTTGTGTGTGACGTCATTGTCTGGCAGGGTGGGGTTATGTGTGTGCCGTCATTGTCTGGTCGTGTGGGCAATTTAAATTTGCTGCCTCTTACCGGCAGCGGATAAGACTGTGTCTGTTATGGATCCGGTTCTCAGAAACTCGGCGGCGAAGTAATCCACAGGAGCTTTGCCGGACGTTTTCCCTTATTCATCAGAAAGTGTGGTTTATCGGGATGGATGAGGAAGCTCTCGCCGCGTTTAACCGGATACTTCTTCTTGCCGATCACGAGCGTTATCGTGCCTTCGAGAACGTAGCCGATCTCCTCGCCTTCATGCGGGTTGTCCGGGTAAGTCTCTCCGTCCGGTTCGAGCGTAAGGAGTATGGGCTCCATAGAGTTCTTCTGCGCGTTCGGAATCAGCCAGCAGAGTTCGCTCTTCTCATCTTCGTTGCGCTTGATCGCGTAATGCTCCGTCGAGAAAACGACCTTTTGGTCTTCCGGCTCGCTGAAAAACGCAGCGAGATCCGTGCCGAGAGCCTCTAAAATGTCCTTAAGTGTGGAAATCGAAGGCGAGGTCATATCACGTTCAAGAAGAGATATAAACCCCTTCGACAGTTCGCACCGATCGGCGAGCTCTTCCTGGGTCAACTGGTTCTGCTGCCGCAAGAAGCGGATCTTTTCACCGATATCCATACATACCTCCGCCGTCCGGCCGGGATGGGAAAATCCTTACGTATATGACGCTTCGGGAGCCGAAAGTTTACCGGTGCTAAACCCGGCGGCGATCTTTACAGCGAGTTTACTATTACTAAACCAACAGACCACATTATATAGACAATCTATAACCTGTGTCAATCATTTCCGCATAAAAAGCAAGGGGAAACCGCTGTGCGCGGAACGTTTCGGTTCTTGCAATTTCAACGCCCGCGTATTATTCTTTAAAATAGTGTCTCAAAAGAGCATATACGACCGCAAAGTCGCGGAATACGAAGAGAATCGGCACCTTTTTTGAGCGTGCGGCAGATGGAGATAGACATGTCAGAAGAATCCCTAATCAGCAGACAATCAATCAAGGATTCGCACCGGATCGTAATCAAGGTGGGAACATCAACGCTCACCTACGAGAACGGCCGCATGAATCTGCGGAATATCGAACGTCTCGCGCGCGCCATTTCGAGCATTATGAACGAAGGCAGAGAAGCGATCCTCGTAACGTCGGGCGCGATCGGCGTAGGCGTCGGCTGCCTCGATTTGAAAGAGAAGCCCACGACCCTTCGCGACAAGCAGGCGGTTGCCGCTGTCGGCCAGTGCGAGCTCATGAACGTATACAGCCGCTGCTTTGCGGAGTACAGCCGTGTCGTCGCACAGGTTCTCCTCACAAAGGACGATCTGGTCGATCCGATCACGAGAGAGAATATTACCAATACATTTGAAGCGCTGATCGAGAAGGGCATCGTGCCGATTGTAAACGAGAACGACACCGTATCGACGACCGAGATTCCGCACAACGGTTCCTTCGGCGACAACGATACGCTGTCCGCACATGTCGCGAAGATCCTGCACGCGGATCTTCTCATCATCCTTTCTGATATCGACTCGCTTTACGATAGCAATCCGCGCGAAAATGAAGAAGCCCGGAGAATCGGGTTCGTCGAAGAGATTGATCAGGCGATGCTGGATTCCGCGGGAGGCGCGGGCAGCGCGCGGGGCACCGGCGGCATGCAGTCCAAGATCACCGCGATGATGCTCGCAACGTCGGCAGGTGTCGGCGGGATTATCGCCGAAGGCACGCAGTCCCAGATCCTCGAAGCGATCCTCGACGGCGAAGACATCGGCACGTACTTTGTACCGCATTGCCGGATCAGCGTGATCTAGGTTCTTTTCGGGATGGAGGAATTTTTTCGGCACGAGATGGGTTCGGCCGAGGGACTATCACTGTATGATATGGGCACAACCGATGAACTCTCGAAGCACGAGATGGGTTCGGCCGAGAGACTATCACTGTATGATATGGGCACAACTGATGAACTCTCGAAGCACGAGA
>CAZTXQ010000073.1:8466-11196 GCA_964617375.1 uncultured Mageeibacillus sp.
GAGAGACTATCACTGTATGATATGGGCACAACTGATGAACTCTCGAAGCACGAGAAAAATAAATCAAAAACATTTGGGCTGTCTCAAAGGACTTGTAACAGAGTCAGATCAGGCAGTCTTTTTTCAGGCACATCTATCGGATCTATGGGAGAAGCAGCGAAGAAGGGCGCTAAGAATCTATTCAGGCTGTTTCTCCCATGCTGCACACCCCCCTGTCGAGGCGAAGACTATCGCCTAAATATGCTTTCGAGCTCTTTTAGGAGGTAGATATCCTTGTCAAGTGAATATACCGCCGCGAATTGAGCACATTGACCGCACGAATGGTGCACGTAAATTTTAGCACGTCTATCATCAACATCTGAGCGCGTTTGAGTAGGTACGCCGGCTCCCCGGCGCGGGTTTTTATCATTACGAGCCTACTCAATCAGCATCCGAGCGTGTTTGAGTAGGTACGCCAACCTACCGGCGCGGTTTTTTTATCATTACGAGCCTACTAAATCAGCATCTAAGCGCGTTTGAGTAGGTACGCCGGCCTCCCAAAGCGTGTTTCTTATCATTGACAAGCCTACTCAATCAACACCTAAGTGCATTTGAGTAGGTGCGCCGGCCTTCCAAAGCGTGTTTATTATCATTGATAAGCCTACTCAATCAGCATCTGAGCGCGTTTGAGTAGGTACGCCGGCCTCCCAAAGCGTGTTTTTTATCATTGATAAGCCTGCTCAATCAGTATCTGAGCGCGTTTGAGTAGGTTGAACTTCTATTCATTAACGAACGGTTCTGATTTCCATCAAGGAGACCAGCTATTAAGAGTCAAGAGGTAAAATCGAAGAATCTAGGCAGCAAATAAAAAAAGGAACACGTACATTGACAGTAGAGTATTGAAAAAAGAGAGCGTGCGAACCAGAACCAATAAGGAATTGGGTCTGTGAGTGGCGGACGATACGCAACTGTTGCTCTCCATTGTCTAATGGCGGTATTGTAACCGCCGGACTAAAATCGTCCAAATGCAACGATTATTGTCTCACGGTCTGAATCACCGGACTGGATGTGCAGTGGTAAGCTAAAACCGGACACAGGGATTCAGTAAAACAAACAGAAACAGCCGTCGTCCGGGAATTTTCCGAACGGCGGCTGTTTTTAAGTTGTACGGGTACCGTATTAGAATGGCGGCTGTTAAGGTTGCATGGGGCGCTACATCCGGACGGCGTCTGCTTAAGGCAGCGCTGGCGCCACCGTATCCGAAGGCACCGTCTCGGGCGGCGGGGGAACCGGCGTCGGCGTCGGCAAGACGTGCAGAGTGCACGGTGTCGCCGGAGCTTCCGACGTGACGAACAGATCCTGTATGGCTGTTCCGGCGGCCACGCACGCTTCGGTCGCAAGATTCCCGCTCGTGCTGCAGATGGTTACCATCGAAATGGTCGCGGGCATCTCGAATATTTTCCCGGCGAGACTCGTATGGATCTTCTGCATGTAGTCGTTCCAGATGTACTGTGCATTCTGACGGTCGGCCTTGGGGATCTCCGTCGTGCGGAGACGGTTGTCATATCCGTACCAGGTCGCAGCGGCGTAATAAGGCGTAAAGCCGCAGAACCACTTGTCGACATTGTCGTCTGTCGTACCGGTCTTGCCGGCGACGGCAATGTTCTCACCCGATTCGGTCGTGATCGGAAGAACACGGCCGGCGGCGGTACCGCGCGTAATAACGTCTTGGAGCATCGAAGTGAGAAGATAACATGTTTCGGGCGAATAGACATTGCGGGAGACAATATCCTTTTCGATCACGACGTTGCCGTCATTGTCGAGGACGCGCGTATAAGAATACGGTTCCACGTAGACGCCGTTATTCGCGAAGGTCGCGTAGGCGGCCGCCATCTCGAGCGGCGACATACCGACATTAAAGCCGCCGATCGCCGTAGCCGGATAGATTTCTTTGGTACGGTCGATCCCGACATCTTTGAGGTACTGCAGGGGAAGCCCGGGCAGCTTCGCATTCAAGTCGTTCCAGACCTGTACGGCCACAGTGTTCTTGGACGCGTAAATCGCCTGACGGATGGTAATCTGACCCGCAAAAGAGCGGTCCGAATTCTTCGGCCAGGGAGTCGTAGGATTGTTGGGATCGAGGAAGACCTCGGTATCCATATACGTCGTCGCCGGAACAATAATCTTACTCTGCAGGGCGGGCGCATAATCGATCAAAGGCTTGATCGAAGAACCCGGCTGCCGGTAGATGCCCGTCGCGCGGTTGAGCCCGAGATTCACGGTCTTCTCGCCGACACCACCCTGCATCGCGGCAATCGCACCGGTCGCGACGTTGATAATCACCGATCCGCTCTGTGGCTTCTCCGGGAAATTCTCGACGATCGTCGGATCCTGCTGGAAAAGAGCTGTCGTCGAATATGTGGTGTCCAGAGTCGACTGGACCGTCGGCTCCATAGTCGTATAAATCTGATAACCGTTGTTATAGACCAGTTTCTGGGCCAGCGAATAGCTGATATTGCGCTTCTCCTGAAGATCCGCAATAACCTCCGAGATCGCATACTCGACGAAATACGAATTGATCGTCTGCGTCTGCGTTGTGCTCTTAGCCTTGAAAACAAGCTCGGTATTCAAGGCTTCCTCATACTGTTCGTCCGTGATTTTGCCGAGCTCGTGCATCTTCCCAAGGACAATACGCATGCGGCGCATCGCGTTTCGTTTGCCGGATTCGCGGAGCGGATTGTAGTAGGAAGG
>CAZTXQ010000074.1:0-11060 GCA_964617375.1 uncultured Mageeibacillus sp.
GGTCCGCGCCTCGTCGAGTACCGGCATCGCGTCGCCCCCGGAAAGGCACACCTTCATGAGAATCCGTTCGAGCTGCCGCGTCATATCCTTCGTAAACTTATGCATTGCCGCAATCTCCGCAAGCATGTTCATCTCATCTGCGAAAAGTACCTTCCGGTATCGCAGGTTCTCCTCATAAACCGTCTGAATGGTCTTCGCAAGATCGGAAACCCGGTCATCCATATAACCTTTAAGCACGTCCGCGGTAAGGCCGTCCGGCGAAAGAAGATCCGAAACGACTTTGAGGATCAGGACCTGTTGCGTCTCGAGAAACCGCGCGGAGGCTTCCATAATACCGGCGGCCTCCATGTCGCAGAGAGCGAACCGGTCCTCCGGGGGGATCGATGAAGATGCTTCCGCAGAGGGCTCTTCCGGCGTCTCGAAAACCGGCCGCGGAAACGTAGTCAGCTCCGCGCGCGGAAGTCCTGTCTCCGGCAATACATCCGGATAATAATCGCGGCAAGTGTCGGCATCGGTGATTTTGTGAATGACAAAAAGCTGTCCGGGGACAACGGAACGCGTCCGGCTACCGGCAAAGCCAATATTCACAAGGAGGGTATCGTCTTTTCGCGCATCATACATGGTCAGAAGCATCGCACAAGCCGCGGCGCCCCGGAGCTTTCCGGTGCCGCTTATCACGAGCGCCACAGAATCATTCCGGAAAACCGGGAAGGCCGTGACGGACATGTCCTTCTTGAGCCGGTAGAAACGGATCAGAGGATCCGCTTCGGGCTTCATGGCCGCGATCAGAAGAATCATCGGAAACCATCCTTTCTCTATGCCCTGTCGGTTCTTATATTATAGCAGAAGGGGAGGAGAAGATTAAGCAGGATCGGGTAAGAGAGGCTGCGTCGGATGTGAGAAGAGGGCAAACGGCAGAGAACACAGAACCTCG
The DNA here is from genome assembly GCA_964617375.1 of uncultured Mageeibacillus sp. Classification (GTDB taxonomy): domain Bacteria; phylum Bacillota; class Clostridia; order Saccharofermentanales; family Saccharofermentanaceae; genus Firm-13. The sequence continues at coordinate 935 of CAZTXQ010000074.1, forward strand.
TATAATCCACCATGACATGACAGATTATACGAGGTTTGTGAGGACCTGATATATGACACCTTTGACGGTCGGGATTCCTTAACAGAAGGTTGTTATTGGAATATAAAGCTTATTTCGCAAAAAGCGCTGCTTTCACGAACCTCCTTTATTTTCTTCAAGAAGAAGCTGAACTCTGTTTTGGATAGCCGAGCAAACGGTGTCCGCGGTTTTGTCGCCCGCAAAATACGGTGCTGTCTCTTCCATGATGATGGCAAAAATTCTGGTATCTAATTGACTTGCGTGTGTGATCGAAGAAATGTTGGATACGAATGCAGAAGCGGAATCCGCCGGGAGATGTTCCGGATCGGAGACGGGGGTAGATTCCAGCGTGCTCAGGCGCTTGTCGAGCGAAGAAATGCGAAGAGGAATTTGACCGGCATCGGCAGCATCGTCCTGAACTTTTTCGGACAGCAGGAAGGCGAGGAAATCATAGCAGCCGTCGGCATTCTTCGTATCCGAACGAACAGAGAGGGCACATCCCGGTATACAGATCGCGGTCCCGCCGGCGATGGAAGGGTAGCCGGTAATCATAGCCTCAGAGGCGAAATTCCGATACAGTTCACTAAATGCAAGCGGGTCGCCCAACTGGCGTACATTACAGAAAAGAAGCTGATGGTTATGCAACAGTACATTTTCGTCAACGCTGATATCAGAACCGTAGTCCTTCGCAAAAGTGAGGAGATCTTGAAATGCTTCGCTCGTAAAGTCTGCCGTACTGTTTTCGTAATTTACAAATTGCGATAAATCAGAGAATGCGGAATAAAGCAGAAGCTGTTGTGAAGACAGATTAGCGAAAACGAGGGATGAGGCATCGGGAAGAGTTGCTTTCAATTCACCAACTCTATCAATGCTCAAGCCGGAATCATTGTTCAACAATGACTTTTCTCCGATAAGTCCTGACATGGTGAACCAGGGAAAGACTTGAACCATCTGCTGATTCCGCTCACACAAGGATAGGATATTCGGCCAGAAGAGGCTTCTTTCATTCGCAGAGCCCTGGCTGAAGACGTCTTCAAGAGGTGCGGCCTGATTACCGGAGATATAGTTATCAAGTGACTGGCCGGCACTGTATAAAATGTCCGGCGCGTTGCCGGCAAGGATGTCCACAGTCAGAGGATCGGCATTGAGAGAGGACTCATCCGGAAGCGGATAATCGCGGATTTTAACCTGATACGAGTCATTCGTGCGATTGTATTCCTGTATGGCGGCAAGGAGAAGTGAATCATATGAAATGCCGGGGCCGCCTATTGTCAGCGTATTCTTAACGACTTTTTCGTCTGTGCGCTTAAGCAAAACATATTGGGATTTGGTGGTGAAATCCGTTGCTGAAGTAAAAAGACTAAGTAAGCTTCGGTACAGGATGCAGTCAGGAGAGAAAGCGAAGATTCTGCAATAGGATACTCCTGCGCTTGTAACCAAATTGGTATCTGTATACAAAAACAACCGGACGGCATTTAGGCCGGTGTTAGAGTCGATGGCTATTTTATACATGGCGTTATCATCGGAATAATATAGATCGCCATTTGAAAAACAAAATCCTGTTCCTACGCTGTGCGGAAGTGAAATGGCCGCGGTCGCAGTTCCCGGTTGGTTATCGGCAAGAGGGACTACGGAGAGAAAATCGGCCGCATCGGTTGCTTGATATGTGACGGCAAACACATTTCCATTCATACAGCAAAGCGAAAGGATCGAGGGCAGATCCATTGAAGTGGTTGATCCTTCCTGAGATATTGACAGCACTGAATCCTCGCTTTTTACAAAAGCGATTCCATTCTTCGCATATAGAAAATCTTCGGGGAAAAAACCTTCGGGCAAACGGAGCGGGATTTGCGCCGTTATTTGCGTAAGGTCCTCGCTCAAGGTATCAAGCGAGTAAGTATTCGATCCGTCATTGTAAATATAGGAAATGACGTGAAGAATTCCGTTGGCATCTGCGGCGACGGATGATACGAACTCATATTGCTTCGTATATAGGGAGGAAAGATTCCAGGAATTCAGAAGTTTGCCCGAGGAATCAAAAGTTGATAAGAGTGTTCGGCAAACCTTTGTCTCCGGATCCTGTGAAGTATATACGAATGCGGCATCCTTCTTCCAGAGAAATACACTGTGTATCTCATTCATAACAACAGAATCTTTTGAATCGGATAAATCGATCTCATCATAATAATTGCCGGAGTCCTGAACAGCATTTGGAGAGACGTTGACAGGAGAGGAATGCACGGCAGGCTTGGCGCAGGAACTTAATAGTAATGAAACGACTATTGTAAAAACCAAAACTATCATTTTACGCATAATGAAAATCTCCTATTGACAATCGTACATAGTAAAAATATTATTGCTTATATAAACACATTTTGATTAAATAATCAATACTTGAGGAGGCTTTATGAGAAGCAAAAGGAAAATCACTATCTTAACATTTACGGTTCTTGTTGTCTTTCTTGTTTCATTTTCATGCGTATCTGCCGCGACCTATAGCTATAATGGTTCATTCGATTTTACTTGTGGCAGTAAGTGCAGTAACACTTTAAATGGTGAAACGAATGGCGTTTATCGAAAATTCGTAAATGGAACTGTGAAATTCACATCAACAGACAAAGCATCTTCTTCTGGATGTCCCGGTTCTGGTAATTATGATGTTGCTTTATATCATGCTGGATTTTGGTCTGATACAAAAATTGATGATAAAGTGATTGCTTATAGTGTTGGTACAACACATAGTCCTGTGAGTTATAAAATTAAAGATGGCGGTGGAGCGAAGTACTTTCTTGTTTTTTCCGGGGACACTGCATATTCATACTATGCCGGCGACTATTCACTTACAGAATAAATTATAAACAATACGAATCGATCGAGAAATGGGTTGGCTCAAACGAAAGTTATGAGACAGCCCATTTTTAGGTTGTTACTGTACATGATATGCATATTAATATTATCATAATAATTAGTACTTCTCAAATTTCCGCCTATTCGCTCATCCAAATTCTCTTTACAGATACCCGACGGGGATTGCGCGGACGTGTTCTTCGAGATACATCAAATCAGGATACTGATTGATCACAGCTCCGTCGCCGATTTGCATATCGCCGGCTTCTGAAACCGGCTCCAGCAGGCGGAAAGCGGATGCCATCCTCTTCAGCGGTTTGGCGGTCATTTTTATTTCTACCGGATAAATTGTACGCCCGATTTCAAGTACAAGATCGATCTCCCGTTGGTCCGCGTCTCTGTAATAGTAGAGGTCCCGCACCGATTTTCCCGCATTCAGAAAGGATTTGACGATTTCGGTTACGACCCATGTCTCGAAAAACTGCCCCGCCTTGGCGCCGTGAAGAATCGTTTCCGGAGATATCCATCTTGTAAGCCAGGCCATTAGGCCCGTGTCCATAAAATAGATTTTCGGGGTCTTAATGACGCGCTTCAGATGATTGTTGTAAAACGGCTGCAGAAGGAATACCAATCCGGAGGTTTCCAGTATCTGAAGCCATCTTTTGACTGTTGCAGCGGATACGAAGCAATCCCGGGCAAGGCTCTCGTAGTTCAGAAGCTCCCCGCTGCGAGCGGCAACAGCACTCATGAACCGCATGAAATCACCTTTATCCGCGATGGCGGTCAATTGATTGACATCACGTTCGATATAGGTCGCGGTATAACTTGAATAGAACGTTTCCCAGTCATTGTCAGAGGCGACAAGTTTGGGCATGCTGCCGCGGTGTATCATCTGCCACAGATCGTCCGTCCCGGTATTTTCTTTTGCCCGGGCGGAAAGGTACGCTTCTTCCGGCGAGAAAGGAAGCGTACAGGCAACATTTTTTCTTTCCCGAAAAGAGATGCCCTGCAGCGGAATTACGGCGAGTCTTCCTGCCAGGGATTCGCTTACGTTTTGCATCAGGTGAAATGCCTGTGAGCCGGAGAGCAGGAACAGACATTCATCCGGGCGGTTATTCGTTAATGCCGCCATGCGCATCTGATCGATTCGCATTTTCATATATGGGAATAACTCAGGCGCATATTGAATTTCGTCAAGAAATACTTTTCGCGAGTGATTCAGGAAAAAGAGGGACGGATCTTCTTTGGCTTGCATGAGAAGAAGAGGATTATCAAACGTGATATATTCATAATCCTCTCCGAGGATTTGAAGCAGGGAAGATTTGCCGACTTGCCGCGGTCCGGTAACCAATACCGCCGGATAGGATTGCATTGTTGCGGTAATGTGATCTGAAATCGATCGATTAATCCATGCCATACCGAAACCACCTGCCTTTGTCCCTATTCTAACACAAAACCTCGTATAATCCATTATGCCATGACGGATTATACGAACTTCTTCGCTCGGCCGAAAGAACGTGCTGTGCGAGAGTGTGTTTCTAAAAAGCCCTTCTCCGCGCGCCTTTTTAACGCGGTGTCCATATCAAATTCACAGCCAGTTTGATAATATGTGTTTAAAGGCGAAAAGACCTCGGAACAGCCCGAATATTAACGTCAAGGGGGACAGAATCGTGCAGGAAGCAAACAGAATGCGAAATCGGTTAACGTTCAGCCTGGGTACGGTCGGAAGAGATATGCTGTACACGCTTTACAGCATGTTTCTCGTGGTTTATCTGTCGGAAGTTCTGGATCTTCCGGACTCGACTTTCATCGGCGCCAGCGTCATCATGCTGGTGATGAAGATTTATGACGGGTTCAATGATCCATTTATGGGCTTCATTGTCGACAACACCAGAACGAGATTCGGCAAGTTCAAGCCATGGATCGCGGCGGGTGCCATCGGAACGGTGATCTTTACGGTGTTCTTCTTCACGGACTTAGGGTTCCGCGACACGGCCTTCCTCGTCGCGTTCGGCGTTATTTACTTCCTGTGGGAAATCTGCTATACGATGAACGACATTGCTTACTGGTCCATGATGCCTTCGCTTTCCCTCGACCAGAAGGAGCGCGAAAAGATCGGCTCGATCGCGCGTATCTGCGCGGATGTCGGACTGTTTGCTATGTTTGCAGGATTTACGCCGGTTAAGGATATACTCACCCAATCTCTCGGAAGCGAGAAGAACGCGTTCCTGGTCATCGCTATCGCCGTAGGCGGAATCATGCTTGTCAGTACCTGCATCGCGCTTTTCGGAGTGAAGGAGCAGAAGAATGTTTTTAAGGAAGAAGAGAAGACGACGATTAGAGATCTCGGGCGTGCGCTTGTTAAGAACGACCAGCTGCTCGTGACCGCCGTATCGATGGTGCTGTTTATGGTCGGCTACTGCACCACGACGAGCTTCGGATTCTATTATTTCAAATATGTGTTTCTGGATGAAGGATTTCTTACGGTCTTTTCGATCATTGTCGGTGTCGTACAGATCGTCTCAATGTCTTTCTTCCCGTTTTTCAGCAAGCGATTTACAAGGAAGCAGCTCTATTTCGGAGCGACCATCCTGGTGATCGCGGGATATATCGTGTTCTTCTTTGCACCGGTCAATATGATCATGGTCGGCGCGGCCGGCGTCCTGATTTTCGCGGGAGAAGCTTTTATTCAGATTCTGATGCTGATGTTCCTGGCGGATACGATCGAGTACGGTCAGTGGAAGCTCGGAAGAAGAAATGACAGCATTACCTTCGCGGTGCAGCCTTTTATCAATAAGATTGGCAATGCGGTCGGCACCTTTGTCGTCAGTATTACGCTGGTTATTTCCGGTATCAACTCCGCAGCGAAGCCGGAGGACGTCACGCCTCAGGGGCTTACCATTATGAAGGTCGCGATGCTGGTTATGCCGCTGATTCTGATTGTCATCGGCTACATCGTCTATAAGTCGAAGTTTAAGATCGATGCGGAGATGTTCGCGAAGATCATAAAGGAACTGAAGGGGCGCGGTGATCTCGGCGACGGCAAAAACGTACCGCAAGGACGTCCCGGCTCCCGGTCGCTGAAGGATGCCGAACCGGTACCGGTGCCCGTAGAAAAGGATCTGTAATCTCGAAAAGAAAGTCTTGAGATGCCCGGGGGTTGCCGTGAACGCGGCGGCTCCCGGGTGTTTTTCTGTTCATGGGCAGTTGCGCAGAAACCGTTATTTCAAATTTTTCGCGAAAAGACTTTACATCCTGTCGATCCGGGTATATAGTTAGTTACATAAGTAGCTAACCGAACGACTAAACAAGGAAAGAAGGAAGTACATTGAAGATAGAGTTCGAAGATGAGCGCCCGATTTTTGTACAGATCGCGGAACAAATTGAAGACGGAATCCTGTCCGGTGCTTTTCCCGAGGAATCACAGATACCGTCAACGACGGAGATTTCCGTCAATTATCGTATCAATCCGGCTACCGCGCTGAAAGGCATCAACCTGCTGGTTGACAGCGGAATCGTATATAAGAAAAGAGGAGTGGGTATGTTTGTTTCGGAAGGTGCCGTCGAGGTGATTCGAGAGAAGAGGAAAGAGGAGTTTTTCGACCGCTACATTCTCCGTCTGGCGGAGGAAGCAAGGAAGCTCTCCTTAACGAAGAAGGATGTTGAAGACATGATAGAGAGGGGATTTACAAAATGAACGGTATTGAAGTAAAGGGTGTGTCCAAGAATTTCGGAACTCTTGCGGCGCTTAAAGATGTGAATGTCCATTTCGAGGAGAATAAAATCTACGGTTTGCTCGGCCGGAACGGCGCCGGTAAGTCGACTCTCCTGAACGTCATTACGGGGCGCATTTTCGCGGAGCAGGGAACCGTTACCATCGACGGCGAGGTGTCGGCTGAGAATGACCGCGCTCTTAAGAATATCTACATGATGAGCGAAAAGAACTATTTCCCGGAAGGCATGAAGGTCAGGGATGCCTTTAAGTGGACGAAGGAATTCTATCCGGCCTTTGACCGCGCATATGCCGACAGTCTCTCCGCGAAATTCGAGCTCAATACGAATAATAAGATTAAGTCGCTTTCGACGGGGTATGCGTCGATCTTTAAGCTGATCACGGCGCTTGCGACCAACGCGAAATACATCCTTCTCGACGAGCCGATCCTCGGTCTTGACGCTAACCACCGCGATCTCTTTTACCGGACGCTGATCGAAAAGTACAGCGAAAACCCCTGCACGATCATTATCTCGACGCACCTGATCGAAGAGGCAGCCGGAGTGCTCGATCACGTAGTGATCCTGAAGAACGGCGAGATCATCCGGGACGAGTCGAAGGACAATCTCCTTGCGGGAAGCTACATGGTTTCCGGCGTGGCCGCTGCCGTAGACGCCTACTGCGCGGGCAGAAGTGTTCTCGGCTCTGACAGTCTGGGCGGCCTTAAGACGGCGTATATCACAGGCGCGGCGGATGAATCCGGCGTACCGGAGGGCCTCGCCGTGTCCAGAATGGACTTGCAAAAACTCTTTATTCAGCTTACGAACGCGTAAGGGGTGTATGATTATGAACTCGAAATCCGTCTATAAGTACCAGCTTAACGACATTAAGAAGCCGATTATGGTCTTCTACCTGGTCATTGCCTGTGTCTTACCTCTGGCCTATTTAAGTGTCGCAACGACGCTTGTCAGTGTTAAACCGGACTTTAGCATGGATTCTAAATATCAAATCTCCGGTTTTGAATTCAATACGATCATCTTCCTGTTTGTCTGCGGCCTTACTATGTTCCGCGAAACTTTCCGGCTGTCCATGCAAAACGGTGTTCCAAGAAAAACAATTTGGACCGGAACTGTGTTGACGTTTCTCACGGTCGGCGGCGGTATGGCATTGATCGATACGGTGATTTGCTTTGTTGCGGTCAATTTCATTACACCCCAATTTGGATTAAGAATTGGTGGGCTGTATGAATTAATGTACGAGGAACGCAGTATACGGAACAGTATGGCTCAGAATGTTCTTGAAGGGTTTCTGCTGAACATTTGCCTATATACGGCCGCTCTTGCCATCGGGTACTTTATCACGATCGGGTATTACCGGATGAATAAAATCGCAAAAATCATCGTATCGATAGGAGTGGCGGCTTTCATCATCATCGTTCTCCCGATTCTTATCACACGCTTATATGGAGATACGTACCCAAGTGAACGATACTATTACGATATAGGCTCCGGACTACTTGTCTCAGCTGTCTTTCTGGGACTCACTTACCTGATGGTTCGCAAAGTTCCGATCAAGGACTGATTCCTACGTCTTTCGGTTGTGCGGCATGCCAGGTGAGCATGTAATGACCGCGACGAAACTCTCACCGGATATTTGATCCGAAAACGAATATATATGAGTATTTTTCCATGGAATATGAAAAAGAGGTGTGAAATATGAACTTAAAATCCGTCTACAAATATCAGCTCGACAATTTTTCGAAATCGATTCTGATCTACTACCTGGTCATTGCCTGCGTCTTTGGTTTGATCTTTTTTGGTATTACAACGTCGTTTGTCACGATAAAAATGGACTTCGCGGAATCCACTAATTCCGGGCTTAATATCTCCGGATTCGAATTCGCATCGGTCGTCTTTCTGTTTGTCGGTGGTCTTAATGTGTTCCGGGTATCGATGCAGAACGGTGTATCCAGAAAAAGCATTTGGAGCGGTACGGTATTATCGTTCCTTACGGTCGGTGGCGGTATGGCGTTGATCGATACCGTGACACGTCTGGTCGGAGTCAACTTTGCATCCAGATATAACGTTGAATTTCAGGGCCTTTATGATCTCTTGTGTGCAGACCGCAGCGCGAAAAACAGTATGATCCAGAATGCGTTCGAGGGTTTTCTTCTGAACTTCTGCTTCTACATGGCGGCCCTTGCCATCGGCTACTTTATCACAGTCGGCTATTACCGCATGAATAAAATCGCGAAAATCATCGTTTCGATCGGTGTGCCGGGTCTCTATATCTTCGTTCTCCCATTTGCAGACCTGCTTTTATTTAAGGGCACTCTGACAAACGCCATTGTGAAAGCGATTCTGTTCTCCTTCGGCGGAACGAACGGCGACAACCCATACTTCGCCATGGGCTCCGGACTTCTCATCTCGGCGGTCTTCCTGGGACTCACTTACCTGATGGTTCGCCGGGCCCCGATCAAGGACTGATTTCTGGCTCCTTAACTCCCCGGCCGCCGTAAGCTCCGATTGCCCCCCTCCATACCCCTCCATATGAAAGCATGCAGAAAGTGCAAATCCGATTGCACTTTTTGCATGTTTTTCTTTTGGCCGGCTTGTTACAATCCGCTTATACAAGGAGGGTTCTTAAAATGAAAGGAAAACGAATTCTTATTTCCGCAGTTCTGTCCGCGGCACTTATTCTTACCGGATGCCAGTCCGCGAATACGAACGCCACATCGGCCGAAACGGCAGCCGCAACCCAGACTGTGACAGCGGAAACGACGGCTGCTGCGACGGAAGCAGCTATGACCACAGCCGCGGCGACAACCAGGGCTGCCCGCGAAAAGTTGCTTCCGCTTGCGGAGAATACGTCCGGAATGGTTCAGATCCAAACCGTATCCGGCAGTGTGACCTATAAGTATAATTCGTACATCATCACATCGGCCGGGGGCGAGACGGTGATTGTCGATCCTACAGAGATGCCGGGCAAGGACGTTGTTGACTTGAATCCCGCGGCCATCGTGAACACGCATGCCCACGGCGACCACAATGACCTGGCCTATTCGGAATCCTATGACTGTCAGAAGCTTCCCTATATCGCAGGCGATATCAATACGGAGGACTTCCACATTTATACGGTTGACTCCGCGCATTCAAGCGATACCATTCTTGATCCGCCGGATAACTTCATCATCGTTTTCGAGGTGGACGGTCTTCGGATTGCACATATGGGAGATGTCGGACAGGAGACTCTGACCGATGAGCAGCTTGAGGCGATCGGGCCGATCGACATCGCGTTTATGCAGTTTGACAATTCCTTCTCGTCGATGAGCTTAAAGAATATGAAGGGCTTCAATCTGATCGAGCAACTGAACCCGAAAATCATTATTCCCACGCATTATGCCAAGGCCGACCTGCCGCTTTTCGACGAGAAATACGGCGGAACAACGGAAGTAGAGAACGTTCTCACGATTTCAGCGGAAGCACTTCCGGAGGATACGATGAACGTTTATCTGATTTCGAACACACATTATTACCGATAACTTTTCCG
>CAZTXQ010000075.1:0-10952 GCA_964617375.1 uncultured Mageeibacillus sp.
AATATCTTTTATGTAACCCCATTTAAGAAGCCAAGGATTGGGCATGCTGCCCGGGAGGCAGAGCGGATGATCTTCTATTTTTCGGCAACGGGCAACACCAAATATGTCGCGCAGAGACTTGCGTCTGACACGAAGGAAGAAATGATTTCGGTGATTGATTGCGTAAAGAACGGGCGGTACCGTTTTCCGGTCAAGCCGGGAGAATCCATCGGAATTCTTTCCCCGACATACAATTTCGGTTTTCCGCTTACGGTGAACGAGTTTCTGGAAAGGGCAGAATTTTCGGCTGAGAATAAGCCTTATGTGTATTTCGCAGCGACGTTCGGTACGACTCCGGGATATACGGGATCGTTGGCTCGTAACTTTCTGATTGCAAAAGGATTTGCACCGGATGCCGTTTTTAGTGTGAAGATGCCGGATTCGTGGACGCCGATGTTTGACCTTTCCAATAAGGCGAAGATGAACAGAATCAATCTTAAAGCCGATTCGCAGATTGACGATATGATTCGCAAGATTCGTGCACGTACGCACGGGGATTTTATGAAGAGAAAAGTTCCAAGGTTCGCCTATAGCATTTTTTATCGTGATTATGCTAAGAGCCGTACCACAGACCATTTTCATGTGGAGGATTCCTGTACGGGATGCGGCCTCTGCGCGATAAAATGTCCGGTGAATGCAATCGAGATCGTAAACGGAAAGCCGGTCTGGGTTGCGGACCAATGTCTGGCTTGCCTCGGATGTCTGCACAGATGCCCGACCTTTTCGATCCAATACGGAGAGAATACAAAACGGCACGGGCAGTATCTGCACCCGGAAATGAAGAACAGCTAAGTTGTTTTCGCGACGCGGCCACGGAGGCCGGATCCTGCCAAGCCGGACTTGAGGCCCTATCAAACCCACAGAATAACGGAGGAATTGTTATGAAGAGAGAACTTGGTATTGCACGGTGCGGTCTTGCATGCTGTCTTTGTTCGGAGAATGTCACATGTTCCGGATGCAATTCCGGCGAGTGTCCCGATAAGGGCTGGTGCGAGAATAGAAAGTGCTCGATCGACAAAGAGATAAGCCATTGTTACGCATGCAGCGAGGACTGCCGCAAGGGCCTCCTTGGGAAAATCAAGCCGTACGGATTTACGCTTTTTGCGAAACAGTACGGTGAAGATATTCTGCTCGATTGTCTTGATCGGAATGAGAAGAACGGAGTCGTCTATCACCGGGAAGGAATTACGGGCGATTACGACGATTTCGATAACGTTGAAGATCTTTCGGAGTTTATCCGGACCGGGAAGCGCTGAGAATCGTTTTAGCCAGCGTTATCGGCCTTCGCATTCAACGCGCTTCAGCCAGTCGGCGGTGAGTGCCTCGAAAAGTTCCTTCTGCTCGATCTGCAGATTGTGCCCGGCCATATCAAGCGCCGCGAAGGTTGCCCGCGTGTAATCATTTGTCAGGCGGAACGGATCCTTGTATCCTACACAGGGATCCTGCCGGCCGGCCAGAATGAGCGAAGGCTTGTCGAAAGGCACCGGGAGTTTCTCGAGCGGATACGAGAATGCGCCGTCCAGCCTCTTTTCGAGAAAATCATGGTCAAATCTGGAGAAAGCGGGCTCAATGTCCCTCTTATACCTCTCGTATACTTCGGGTGTCCGTACCGCGTGAAACGACAGAAAAGAGCTCTTTTCTTCTTCGGCGATACCGGCGAAAAAGGCGTCGTCCGTAAGGAGAGCCCGAAGTTCGGCGACTTCCCCGCGTGCGGCGCCCGGGATGACCGACGGGCAAATCAGCATAAGACCATCGACGGACCCAGGCCTGGAATGGATAAATCCGCGCACGAGAAAACAGCCGTAAGACTCGCCGGCCAGCAGGATTTGCTGTCCGGGGACAATCTGGTCGACAAAAGCAAAAATCGCGTCGAGCATCTGATCCGAATTGTGAATCGAGGGGCCCGCTTTTGATTCCCCCATACCCGGAAGATCGGGATAGATGCGAAGATACTTGCCGGGAATTGTCGCGAAAAGAGGCTCCATGCAGCCTTTCATCAGTTCACGGTCCACGCTCCAGCCATGCAGCATCAGAATCGGCTTTCCTTCGCCGACTTTCTCGTATTCGATGACAGAATCTCCTGTCTGAAAAGTTCCTCTCGTAATCTTCTCCATTTTTATTACCTCCGAAGAAATCCCGTGGATATATTTCATAGTAATCGCTGTTAGTTTCCGTTAATGTGGATGGGAATATTCAGGTTTTTTGCCAGCAGCGGAAGTCCATAAATAAGAGAGAGAAAAATCAGGACGATCACCAGGATAACCACAAAGTAGATTACAATTGCCTTCTTTTTTGCAGGAGATGAAGCTCTTCTCGAAGGATTTTTTCGAACTTGTTCGACGCGGACCTTCGCCATCAGCTCCGGCGGCACAACAACGTGCTTTGAAGGAAGGAGATCTGCCTCGCCGCTGTCCGAATAGCGATAGACGGCGACCGTATCGCCGATCGCGAATACTTTTCTGAGACCGCCATCCGAGCAGAAGACATTCCGGACGTATGTTTTTGTATCCGGAAAGAATACCGATACGAAGTGAAATTCAGCTGTTTTTCTCATGCCGTTTGTGGTGCGCATTTCCCGTATGGCTCCGCGCGTCATCGCTGTGGCAGCAGCCGACCGCACCGTTGTTTTGCTCAAGATCACACCTCTACCGAGATGGCTGCAGGAGTATCCCGCGCTTTTTATATCCCGTGTTCTCTTGAAAACAAGAAAAGATGCAAATATTCCGATTGCGAGAACGGCAAGAGAACCAAGAATCAGCCTGATCTCCATCGGATTCGTCGTCCACACGATAAAAAGAATAACGCTCACAAGGAGAAGCACGGCCGGCGCGAAAAAGCTCTTGTACATGACAGATCGCTGCTGCTTCCACTCGTCATCGAAAAATTTGTCCGCTGGCAAGTCGTCTTCTGTTATTTCCCGATAACCGGCAAAGCTTTCAAAATCTAGTGTACACTGGCGGTTCGCCTGTTCTTTCGCTTCCGCGAAGATACTGTCCAGATAACTCATGAAAATAACCCCTGTTTCTGCAATTGCCGTAATTATTGTTATTATATATCTATTCGACAGTCGAAATGTCAATGAATTTTGTCGAAATATTGCGTATTCAGGTTTTTTGAATTTACCGTCGCGAATTGAGCACATTGATCGCACGAATGGTGCATGGTGACCGCAGTAAATGGTGCAGTGCCTCAGCACGAATGGTGCACGTATATTTTAGCCTTCTATAATCAACATCTGCGTGCATTTGAGTAGGTACGCCGGTGCCCTGAAGCGTGGTATTTTATCATTGCGAGCCTACTCAATCGACATCTGAGCGTATTTGAGTAGGTACGCCGGTGCCCCGAAGCGCGGTATTTTATCATTGCGAGCCTACTCAATCGACATCTGAGCGCATTTGAGTAGGTTCGCCAGTGCCCCGAAGCGCGTTTCTTATCATTGACAAGCATACTCAATCGACATCTGAGTGCATTTGAGTAGGTTCGACGGCCTCCCAAAGCGCGTTTCTTATCATTGACAAGCCTACTCAATCGCCATCTGAGCGTATTTGAGCAGGTTCGCCGGTGCCCCGAAGCGTGGTTCTTATCATTGACAAGCCTACTCAATCGACATCAGAGTGTATTTGAGTAGGCTGAACTTCTATTCCTTGACGAATGGTTCTGATTCCCATCCATGAGGACGATACGCAACGGTTGCTCTCCATTGTCTAACGGCGGCATTGTAACCGCCGGATTAAAAATCGCCAAAATGCAACGATTATTGTCTCACGGTTCGAACCCACCTTCAGCGGCGTATTCAGTTTTTTTCGAAGAAGCGGCGTCGGATGGCATATGTGATTGGACGATTGTGCTACTATCAAAGAAAAAATGGCATTCATCGGATCCGGATTTTCAATCAACGGGAGGCTATTGTATGGAAGAGATCATTTTCGCGAAAAAGTCAGACCTTGAAGCGGTTCATGAAAACGAGCACAAGGACTTTGAATACCTGAAATACGAGCTTCTACCCAAACGGAGAGCGGGGCAATCCAGAATCTCAATCTATGAAATTCCTCCGAAAAAGTCCGGTTATCCGTACCATTACCATACAAAAAATGAAGAGTCATTCTATATTCTGTCCGGAACCGGACTTCTACGGACGCCGGACGGAGAACGGACCGTCACGGCCGGTGACTTTATCTATTTTCCGGCGAACGAGAAGGGCGCCCATATCCTTACCAACCCGTCCGAGACGGAGAAGCTCGTATATCTCGACTGTGACACCTGTAACGAGATTGACGTCGCCTTCTATCCGGATTCGGGAAAAATCGGTATCTGGGGCATGAATATTGACCAGATGTACAAGATCAGCGATCAGGTTGATTATTACGACGGCGAATAACGCATCAGTTATGCCGGGTTGCATGCCGCTTCTGCAAATGCGCGATAAGCCGTTCGACACGCGGGCGGTTGTACCGCTGCGCGATGATGCATGGCACGTTCGCAAAGATCGCATATGCAAGCATGTACCAGATGATTTCCGGCGGCGCGAAAAATCCGAAGACCCAGAAGGGGAGAATGGCGAGCCAGTGGGTCAATTCGCCGCGCACGGATTCGGTCAGGAACCGCGTAAGGTTCTCTTCGGAGAAGCTGTCCAGATGCTTTTTTCGGAAGCCGTTCTTATTCAGGACCGTACCGCCATCGGGCAGCAGGTGCTTCCAGCGGCTGACGCGGAAAATGCGGTCGTAGATGTGCCCGCCCTTTTCGAAAGCATGTGTCCGGAAAAAGAAGGATCGCACGGATAAGAACCGGTTCGGAAGCGCAAGGCAGAACAGCGCCGCCGAGACCTGCAGCACCGGCCATACGAGAAAACACAGGAGCAATGTCCAGGGGGTTGATAAATAGATCACTCGCATGTTTTGTCCTCCCGTCCGATTTCGCGGTCTTTCCAGATGACTTTGAGGCCAAATATCTTTTTAAAGAGCGAAACCGCAAAGACAATCAGCATGGCGAGCGCGAGAAATGGATAGAGGACAATCGGCAGCAGCCGGAAGTGTCCGGCTTTTTTCGAAACCAATAAGAGTACCAATACCCAGGCGACGTACAACAGGGAATAGAGGAGAAGCCAGGGCATGTTTCCGGTAATGGCAAAGACGACCGCGTGCACCGGAACGGATATCATCGAAGCGATCCAGACGAATACCAGTGCGAACAACGGCGGCGGCGTTCTGGCCGCGCCGGTCGCGATATTCTTGACCCAGCCGCGGTACAGGCTCTTAAGACCGTCGGCATACATCCGGAAGGAGATCTCGGGGTCTCCGATATAAAGGCGGTACGGGAGGCCGGCGCTTTTGAGGCGCTGCCCCAGGGCCATATCTTCGACGATGTTTTTTCGGACAGACTCATGCCCGCCGATTCTGTCGTAATCGGATCTTGCGATCAGGATGACCGGTCCGTACAGGCCTATGCTCACGGGCTTCGGCAGTGCGGCACCGTTCGCGGCGATCTGTATGAGATTGAAAAGCAGGGAGAATTGTTCGTGCCAGCGCTTTGTCATGTGATAGGGCTGAACGGAGATCGTGCGTTTCTGTTCGGTGTATGCAAGGACAAGGCGGAGGAGGGCGTCTTTCCCGAGACGCACATCTGCGTCGAGGAAGAGAAGAAGTTCGCCGCAGGCTTTATCCGCACCGTTCTGCGCTGCCCACGTCTTGCCGGTCCAGTTTGCCGGCTTGTCATGGAGAGAGATGAGGCGAACTCCGAAGCCGGATGCAATCCCGCCTGTGTCATCGCTCGAATCGTCATCGACGCAGATGATTTCCAACGGCACTAAAGACTGGATCTGCAAATCCTGAAGCAGAAGCGGAAGGTTCTTTTCTTCGTTGCGGGCCGGGATGATAACCGAGACCTTCGGGAGATTGCGGTTTGCGGCCGATGGCTGGTCCGGTTCGCCGATGCCGACTTTTGGCACATCGATGCCGTTTCTCACCGCGCCGCTGCCGTTTTTCGGCAGGCGAGGAAATCGGTAGAACAGAACAAGGTTTGCCGCGAGCCCGAATATGACGATTACGATTTCAATGATGATTTGTATCATTTCGTCCGCCTTTCAGAGACTTTATTACCTCATCTGCCGCAAGCTTGCCGGTCAGTACGGATACCGGAAGACCGGACGGGCTGAAGGTCCATTGCCCGCACTGAACGACATCGGGTATCGGTGTTTCGACGGAACGGGCGATCTTGCGGAAATGATTCCCGGCCGGCATCTCTGCATTTGTAAATGCCCAGCCCGTAATCGCGCCGCCCGAATTGCCGGTCTCCTTCTCGATGGTAAGCGGGGTGGAGCAAAGGGCGAACAGAATTTTATCTTTGATCCCCGGATAGAGGCTCCGTTCCAGAACATCCGTTATTTTCTCGGTGCAGTACTTTTTGAAGAATTCGTAATCGCCGGCTTCGGAGAAAAACCTCACAACGTCATAATCCATGAGCGTACTTACAATCACGCCCGTCTTGCCTTCCGGCGCAAGGGAAGCATCACGAAGGGCGGGACAGGAGATCTCATAGGTCGTTTTCTCGAGATAAAGACCGATGCGGTCAAACGGGAAATTCCCGTCTTCCTTAATCGCATCCGGCGGTGGGGGAAGGGAAGACAGTCCTTCCGCGGACGGCGTATAGAAAGCGTGGGGCCCGGAATGTGCCTCGAAATACTCCCTGTCCAGATCGGCGCCGATAAAGAGTGTGAGTATCGAATCACCGCCCGAGCCGTTCATGGTCAGTCGGCGCTGCTCTTCTATTTTCGACGTATGTAAGCCCTCCGCAATCCGGTACAGGGTCTTCTGATCCGCGGCCCAGACCAGTTTCTTATACGTCAAGGTCTGACCGTCGGACAGGCGGATTTCTTTCTTTTGAAGGTCAATTTTCTGAGCTTCGGTCCCGGTCCGGATTTCGCCGCGTCTGTTTCGTATATATTCGGTCAGCTTGCCTGCCAGAACGCCGGTTCCTCCCAAAGGATACATGTAATCCGGATACAGTCCGAAATAACTCAGGGCGAAGAAGGCCGGCGTATTCGCGAAAAAATGCTGCGTGATCATATCGATGAGCGCTTCGTCAAGGGTATAGCGCTTAAGGTATGTGCGGACCGGGTCATGCAGACGCTCGGCCTTCCGGATGTTGATCTGATACTTAAAGAGCCACGGCAGAAGGGTCTTTGTCACATATTTGAGGTCCGTCATGTCATCGAGAAAGAGTGGGTTATCGATACCGTACAGCACGTCCATATAGCGCATGACGCGGACGATGTCTTGTCCGATTTTCTGAATGGCACCACTTTCGGAAGGAAAGAGTTCCGTCAGCATCGCTGTATATTCGTTAAGACTTTCCCGTGCCCCCAGACTGACCCAGCGATTCCCGATACCTATGCGCACCGGGTTTGCCGTAAATTCGATATCGATTCCGAGGCTTTTCAGCATAGGGTGAAGGATGCCTGAATTCTCGAATGCCCGAATCCCCGCGTCGAAGGTGAAGTCCCGGTACGGGAATGTTCGGGCAAGGCCGCCGGTGTGATCGCTCTTTTCGAGAAGGAGAGTGCCGATACCGGCACG
Source organism: uncultured Mageeibacillus sp. (assembly GCA_964617375.1). Classification (GTDB taxonomy): domain Bacteria; phylum Bacillota; class Clostridia; order Saccharofermentanales; family Saccharofermentanaceae; genus Firm-13. Next base: position 7,611 of record CAZTXQ010000075.1, read on the forward strand.
GCACAGATAGGCCGCAGCCGTAAGCCCCGCCGCACCTGCACCGACTACAATCGCTTCATACTCACTCGTCATACGCTCACCTCGTAAGATATGGGGTCACTTCACAAGATATGCGGTTGTTTCATACGTTATGTGGTTACTTGATAAGATATTCGACTACTTCCTGGATCCGAACTGGATCGCCCTCCTGAATACTGCGGATGCAGTTCTTCTCATAGTGTTCGAGCGCGTCATTCTGAATGGGATTCTTAACAAGGCATTTTCTGGCGCCGGCAAAATTACCAGCCGAGACTCTCCGCAGAATGCCCCGGATGTCCGCCGGATCGCTTCCCGTACAGGACGGATGTTCGCACAGCCGGCATCGCATAGCCTGCAGCATGATCGCGCGCTCAGCCGCGTCCACATTATCGAAAAGCATGGAAGAGGTGAATGGTTTCCCGACCGTCCGAACGTAATTGGTCATTCCTTCCCGATAGACGAAAGGATCCTTGCCGAGTTTCTTCAAGAGTACATTCGCCGCAGTAAGGCCGGAGGTCGTGACGGTTGGTGTTCCCGTCCCCATCACGGTCGATTCGCCGCAGCAAAGGAGATTGTCCCACTCCGTCCTGGTATGGAGTCTTCGGAACATGTGCTGTCCGAGCATCTGCTTCGGGCCGGCGACGGCGCCGCCATTCTTAAGCGTATACCGCTCGATCGTGCGGGGTGTCGCCAGTTCGGCGTAACGGAGGCCCGCTGTAAAGCCCGGGAACCTCTTTTCGAGAACACCGATCAGGCGATCCTGCTCGCGCTTCTTCGACGATTCATACGAGGCGCCGGACTCATTGTGCCATTTCTCGAAGGTCGGGCCGATGGCCGTGACGGTATGCTCGTCGGGCCCGCAAAGCGTCTGGTCGTCGATACTTAGTATGTACAGGGTTACTTCGCTGTCATCGATCCTGTCGGGATTGTTGGCGAGCAGCTCGATGGGTGCCGTACCTTCGGGAATGACGCTGCGGTCGACAACGGTATACAGAACGACGCTCGGGTATGTCGGCACCAGATTATTGGCCCAGTTCCGCCGCTTCAACGTTGAATATTCCGGATCGATCAGCTTCCCATACAGATTCCATACCGTGCCCGAGTAGATGATGTACGGCGCCTTAAGCTCGGATCCGTCGTCCAGCCGCACTCCGGCCGGCTTTCCATTCTCGAAAAGAAGCTTGACGGCTTCGCGTTCCAACAGCATATCTCCACCGTTCTCCTCGATCACTTTTTCGAGCTTTCCGGGAAGGAACAGGGTTGAGCCCGCTGGGTAATAGCTTCCGCCGACATGATTGTCAACAAACATGACGGCCGCAAGAACCGCCGGAGCTTCCTCCACCGTCGCATAGCAATAAGTCGAGGTCAGCTTATCGAAAAATTTGAAGATCTCGGGGTCTTTGAAATATTTCCGGAGAAGGCTTCTTGCGCTTTTGTTCAGGAGACCGAGGAACCGCGCATAGGAGAGGGGGTGCCGGCGCATGCTCGCGAGAGCTCCGTTGCGGTCCGTCTCGTCGGCGGTCGTGTATGTCGGCGTATCGACCATGATATGCCGGTACATGGTCAGCATATCGCGGTAGAAAAGGTGAATATTTTCTTTCTCCGAGGGGAATACTTGGGACAATTCATCGGCAAACCGGTCCACATCCGGCCAGAATCGAATCTCTTTCCCCTTGAAATGGACGCAGTACAGAAGGTCATGCCGGATCACATCGATCGGCTCTTCGAGGCAGTTGAATACGAACCTGTGAGCGTTGAATCCGTATTCCCCGAAACCGTACAGCATGGCGGCTCCCTGGTCAAAGGTCACATGGCCGCGGCGGAATATGCCGCACGAACCGCCCGGATTGTAGCTTTTTTCGATCACGGCGACCTTGAGCTGCCGTTTGGCGAGAAGACTGGCCGCCGTAAGTCCGGAGAGTCCGCCGCCGATCACAATGACATCGTACTCCATAAATCCCCCTTATATCGAAAAGTAATATGCGTTCAGGAGATAATTCTCATTATACTTTGCCGCGAGCCGGTTGAGAAGATTCTTCACCGGCTGAAGGTCTGATTCACCCGCAGCGAACTTGTTAAGGACGCTTGTGAAACGGGCCTGTTCGGATTCTGACGCGCTGTTTCTAAAGTAGCCCCATACGTGCTGTGCCGCATTGACGGCGGTACCGGGCAGAACAGGACTCCCCATAGCCGCCTCGATCATATGGTACATTTCGAGAGCCGGATATTGGTCCTTATCCTTAAGAAGCGTCCGGATGCCCTGATAGAGCGCCGGCGAGTGTTCGAGCACGCTGTACTTGTACCGGCCCCATTCGGTTTCGAGCGCGGTGATCCCCCGGTTCGAGACTGAGTTCAAGCATTTGAGCGCGGAAAGGTTCTTGTCCTTCACTTCCAGCATAATATCAAGATCCATCCCCGCGAGCTGATGGTACAACTTGAGAAACGCATCAATGGCGATGGATTCGGAATGGGCGCCGGGCTTCCTGTCCGGATGCTGCTGCGAGTAATGAATCTTTTGCGGACCGTCTTCTTCAAGCCATGTGTAGGAACAGCGGCGGATCCAGTCCGCGTCAGACACGGACGTGTCACATGGATTCGCAGAATTGTGAAGAGTATCGAAAATGACCGGAATACCTTCTGCCCCGGCCGTCTCCAGAATGTCACCGATGTGGAAAAGACGGTCGTCATTTTCGAGCACAAGGCGGCTTCGGACAGAGGGATTGAGTTCGCGGTATCTGGATATAAAACGTGCCTTGGCTTGGGTCTTGTCGCCGTAAGCGCCGCCGAGATGCAGGACGATTTTGTGCTCGCGGCCAAGACCCAGGGAGGAGAGAACCTTGTCGTGATAGAGAAGATCTTCGACGGAACGCCGTGCAACCGATTCGTCCGGCGAATTGAGAACGGTGTATTGTCCGGGATGCATCGAGACCCGCATGCCAGAGTTTTGAATTTTCTGCCCGATCGCGGTAAGCTTCGATGCGAAAAAACGCTCCCAGGGCAGGTCTTTCGCCGTGGCGGAACCGAAGGGAATCAGGTCCGAGGAGATTCGAAAAAGCAGAATGCCGTTCCGGATATTGTAATCGATCAGATGCCCGAGGGCGTCCAGATTGTATTCCGTCAAAGACAGCAGACGATTCTCTGCTGCGTTCTTTAGCGTACAACTCTTCATATCGCTCCCGGGTACGGCGAGAGCAAGGCAAGCGTAACCAATCTTCACAGGAGTTCCTTTCTGTCCGCTGGACGGGGCAAGGACACCTTATCGTGGAGCTTTTCATGGGACCGGAATCAATAGAACCGATGCGATGAATACCTGTTTCTCTAATT
>CAZTXQ010000076.1:0-10802 GCA_964617375.1 uncultured Mageeibacillus sp.
CAGCAGATTCCGATGAATCTGGCGGAGCCGTCCGCTTCTTTTCAGGCCATATGCGAGAATATCATTTTTCGAAACGAAGAGAACGGCTACACGGTTGCCGTGTTTTCGAGGCTGGATCCGGATGCGGAAGAGACCGAAAAGGAAGCGCCCGTATCCGGCGTGAAGAAGCCTTCCGAGAGCTTCACCGGCGTCGGCAGCATGCCGTTTCTTGAGGTCGGTGATTTTCTTTTACTCACGGGAAAATGGGCGACGCACAGTTCGTACGGCCGGCAATTTCAGGTGCAGAGCAGCACGCAGGTGACCTTGCACACCCCGCAGACGATTCTTAAATATCTTTCTTCGGGGGTCATTCACGGAATCGGCCCGAAGCTTGCGGAAAGGATCGTATCCGCTTTCGGAGCCGATACGCTTGCCGTCATGCGCGAAAAGCCGGAGAGACTCTCCAAGATTCGCGGCATCACCAAGGACCGGGCCCGCGAAATCTCCGCGCAGATGATCGAAAAAGGGGACTTCCAGGAATTGTCCCTTCTTCTGAATCCTTTCGGCATCGGGACGGGACGTATCCTCAGCATCTACAAACGCTACGGTTCATCCTCTCTTTATATTGTAAAGAACAATCCGTACCGGCTGGCAGAAGAAGTTTCCGGCATCGGATTTCGGACAGCGGACCGTCTTGCCGCGCAATTCGGGTGCGATCCGAATTCACCTTTTCGAATCGGCAGTGCGGTTCTCCACTGTATATCCGAGTCGGAGGGTGACGGCAATACGTATATCCGGCTGCCGGAACTTATGGCAAGAACAAAAGAGATCTTAGGATCAACGGACGATATCTCATTGCAAGGCGAACCGGACGAACCGGAAGACCTTGCCGTTCGCGCCGATAAGAATACCTCACCGCAGCGTTCCTCCGATGGACTACCGAACGGCATCCCAACACCGCAGCGTTCCTCCGATGGACTGCCGAACGGTATCCCAACACCGCCTGATGCCTCGCGTTCCTTTCCGACCGAGGGGCTGGTCCGTCTGATCACGGAACAGAAAATCATGGCATACCGCGTCGACGAAGCGGGCAATTTCTCGCTGGCCGGTCCCGAAGAGCTGACCGATGACGTTCGCATCGCTTTTCCCAAATCCCTCGAAACCGAGATCGCCGCCGCCAAAATTATTGCCGGAATGGCGGGGAAAGCCCCCGTGAATGCCGATTTTCGCGCGGTCGAAGAAAAAATTGCCAACTCCGAAGCCGAGATGGGGATCGAGCTTGCACCCGAGCAGAGAAAAGCTGTTTTGTACGCGTCAAATGCTTACGTCTCCATCATTACGGGAGGCCCCGGCACCGGCAAAACGACCATCATCCGCGTGCTTACCGATTATTTTAAATCCGAGAACCGGAAGGCCGTTCTCTGTGCACCGACGGGACGTGCGGCCAAGAGAATGTCGGAGGCGTCGGGCATTCCCGCGCGGACGATACACCGGCTGCTCGAAATTGAGAGAGGCACCGCAGACAATTCCGTTCTGATTTTCAAGAGGAATGAAGAGAATCCCATCGAGGCGGACGCCGTAATAGTCGACGAGACCAGTATGCTCGATTCGTTTCTATTCCTGTGCCTGATACGGGCGATCGGCCCGGACACGCAGCTTATACTCGTAGGCGACAGTGATCAGCTGCCGTCGGTCGGAATGGGCAATGTCCTTTTCGATCTGATCCGCTCGGGGACCGTTCACGCCGAGAAGCTGACGCAGATTTACCGGCAGGCCGCGTTGAGCCGGATCGTGCAGAGTGCGCACCGGGTTCTTCTGGGACACCCGATTCTGTTCAATCAGGAGCTCGACAGCGATTGCATGCTCATTTCGATGAGTTCCGGCGCGGATATCGCGAACGCCGTCGTGCGCCTTGTCTCGCAGGTCCTGCCCAATGTGTACGGAATCGACGTGATGCGGGACGTGGCCGTGCTTTGTCCTTCGCGAAAAGGACCGGCCGGGATCACAGCTCTCAATGAACAGCTTCAGGCCGCCGTCGGTCACACGGGCGAGGCGCATATCGCGGCGCACGGCGTCACTTTCCGCCTGATGGATAAGGTAATGCAGACCAGGAACAATTACGAACTCGAATATGTGAATCCGGACGGCACCAAGGGAACCGGCGTTTTTAACGGGGAGCTTGGGTTAATAAGGAGAATCGACCGGGAAGCGGATACGATGACGGTCGAGACGGACGACGGGCGTACGGTCAAGTATGAGCGCGTCCATATGGACGATCTGGATCTTGCCTTTGCGGTGACGGTTCACAAGAGCCAGGGAAGCGAATACCCGGTCGTCATTCTGGCCGTACCGCCGGCATCGCCCATGCTTAATAACCGGAACCTCCTGTACACAGCGATCACTCGGGCTAAGAACCGTCTCTTTATCGTATCCTCCAAAAGTATTCTGGAAAGAATGATTCACAGCAATTCGCAGGGCGAAAGGCTGACGTCTCTTTGTGATTTCCTTAAGATCTATACGGGGAAAGAGGAGGCAAAGTGATGGATCGAAACACATGGCCAAACTTTCCGCGATCCCCCATACGCCCTGTGCAATCGTGTATTCGAATCCTGGAGGATGCGCTTTTTCCGCCGGTCTGCGTATTCTGCGGCAGAATACTTCCGAAAGAGACCGACGAATCCGCGGCCTTTTTCGCGGAGGAATTGCATGTATGCAGACGGTGTCTGGCCGCACTTCCCTTAAGACCGCCTTCCGACCGTAGGCATCCGTGCCTCTCGAATCCATATTCTTCCGATCCGATTCCCGGATTTCAAGTTGTCGTGCCTTTTCGCTACGAGGAGCCGATCGTCACGGCGCTAAGGGCCATCAAGTTTCACGATGCGCCGTACCTCGCAAGAACGCTGTCGTTTTTCATGACGGAGGCCATCCGTGAAGAATGCGGCGAATTCGACGCCGTGATACCGATACCGCTCTCTTCGGAGCGTTTCAGGAAGCGCGGTTACAATCAGGCTGCACTTCTGGCGGAGCCGCTGGCCCGCGCGATGAATCTTCCTTGTCCGAACGATTTTCTTGTGCGGACGAGAAACACAGGACAGCAGAGCAGCTATAGAGATCCGAATCTTCGATGCGAGAATGTGCGGGATGCCTTCATGGTGCCGGAGTCCGTCGATGTCGAGGGGCTGTCGATTCTTCTCCTGGACGACGTGACGACGACGGGAAGTACTCTGCACGAAGCGGCGCTGACGCTTTACAGGAACGGGGCGCGCCATGTCGCGGGTATTGCGGCCGCATCGGGCCGTACCGATGAACGGATGAAGCGCGCCGTGTAGATCCGGCGGCTATGAGACTTCCGATCAAGCCGCAAACGGCCGTTTCAGACGGTTTCCTTCAAACTGCCGCTTTCTTTTTTGATTTTGGTTGAGAGAACGAAGACGTATTGGTATAATGTAGTTGCCTGGTATGCCCGAGACTCACGTTTTTGAACCTTCATGACTGAAAAGGGAATCCGCGTCGGAGCAGAGCGGATCAAGCCTTAGTTGACTCTTCGGAGCGATGATTAGGAAGATCCTAGACTGCCGCAGGGTACCCACCTGGCGATCGCTGGGTGTCAAAAAGTGGGAATCGGCATCTCAGGTTTTTGTCTTATTGAAAGTAAGGATAGGCGGGTACATGGGGCTTATACACGATGCGAAGCAGATAGCCAGACGCGATCCGGCTGCACGGGGTGTTCTCGGCGTTATATTGCTGTATCCCGGTTTTCATGCGTTGATTTTTCATAAAGTCAGCCATTTTTTTTATGCTCACAAACTCTATTCTCTGGCGCGATGGAATTCACAATGCGCGAGGTTCTGGACCGGAATCGAGATTCATCCCGGAGCCAGGATTGGTTCGGGTCTTTTTATCGATCACGGTATGGGCATCGTAATCGGAGAGACTGCCGAAATCGGTGATAATTGTACGATCTACCACGGCGTGACGCTCGGCGGAACCGGCCACAGCAAGGGCCATAAGCGTCATCCGACGGTCGGCAGCAATGTGCTGATCGGAGCCGGCGCCAAGCTCCTGGGGCCTTTCAAGGTCGGTGACAACGTGATGGTCGGCGCCAATGCGGTCGTACTTTCCGAAGTTCCGAAGGGGGCTACGGTCGTAGGCATTCCCGCCAAGATCGTACGAATCGAGGGCAAGCCCGTAAGCCATGCCGAAGATCTCGACCATGCGTCTACCGCAGATCCGGTCGAGCAGGAGCTTTGTCGACTCTTGCATCGAGTTTTAGCTCTCGAAAAAAAGCTGGATGTCGTACCGGATGACAAGCACCGGTTTGTACACTGCGAAAAGGTCGAGACAACGTCCTGCAGCAGTGATTCAACAAAGAAATAATCTCTTTAAGCCGCAGAGCTTAAGGATTTTGCTGGGAGGCAATATGAAAATATACAACACTATGACAAAGTATAAGGAAGAATTTGTTCCGATTGAGCCCGGAAAGGTCAAGATGTACGCATGCGGTCCGACCGTGTACAACTATTTTCACCTCGGGAATGCGCGTCCTTTTATCACGTTTGACACCATGCGCCGCTATCTCGAATACAGAGGATATCAGGTGGAGTTCTGCCAGAATTTTACCGACATAGACGACAGGATGATCGACAGTGCGAACAAGGAAGGCATTACGGTTCGTGAACTGGCCGACCGGTATATCGCCGAGTATTACGTCGACGCAGACAAGCTGAATGTACTTCGCCCGACCTATCAGCCTCGTGCCACGGAAACCATCGACGCGATCATTGATATGATCAAGATTCTTGTCGATAAGGGCTATGCCTACGAGCTCGAAGACGGCGTCTATTATGACGTCGCGAAGTTCGGGAATTACGGCTGCCTTTCTCACTACAATATTGACGAGCTGCGGGAAGGCGCAAGCGACCGCGTGATGCAGAGCGATGTGAAGCAGAACTCGATCGATTTTGTCCTCTGGAAAAAGAAGAAGCCGGGCGAGCCCGCGTGGGATTCTCCGTGGGGCGAAGGCCGTCCGGGCTGGCATATCGAGTGCTCCGCGATGATCAAGAAATATCTCGGCGAGACGATCGATATCCACGGCGGCGGGCAGGATCTGATTTTCCCGCATCACGAGAACGAGATCGCACAGAGCGAGGCCGCGAACGGCGTTCCGTTCGTTCACTATTGGATGCACAACGGATTCATCAATGTCGACAACGAGAAGATGAGCAAATCCGTCGGCAACTTCTTCACCGTACGGGATATCGTGAAGGATTACAGCTATGACGTCATCCGTTTCTTCATCCTGACGGGACATTACCGTATGCCGATCAACTTCTCGGCCGACCTCCTGCAGGCTGCTGCGAACGGACTCGAGCGCATTACGAACGCTGTCACAAACATCCGGTTTGTAGGAGAGAGCAAGGACCGCGTCATCGGCACCGTCGACGAACAGGCCGTCTCGACGCTCGAAAAGGCGCTTACCGACGCACGTACAGACTTCGTTTCCGCGATGGATGACGACCTGAATACTGCGGATGCGATCACGGCTATTTTCGAGCTTGTGCGCGCGGCCAACACGGCATGCACCGAGGCCGTGCCTTCCGATATCCTTCTCAAGGCAGCCGATCTGATTCTGGAGCTTTCCGGAGTTCTCGGCGTCCGTGTCGAGGGCAAGGAAGAGAGAATTCCGAAGGAAGTTACGGACCTTGTCGCGAAGAGAGCCGAAGCCAAGAAGGCGAAGGATTTCGCCCTGGCCGATCAGATCCGAAATCAGATCACGGAGCTCGGGTTCCAGGTGAAGGACACGGCGCAGGGACCGCAGGTCACCCGCGTATGATCATACCGGTTCTGAACGGAGATATACGGGAGGTATCGCCTTCCGTCCTGGCCTATATCGGAGACGCGGTCTTTGAGCTTTATGTAAGGCTTCATGTTGCCGCAAGAGTCAGCGCCAAATCGGGAGCACTTCACAAGCAGGTCATCACGTTCGTAAAGGCGAAAGCGCAGGCCGATGCCATACGATATTTGTCGACCGAGCTGACAGAGGACGAAGCTTCTATTTTTCGAAGAGCCAAGAACAGCAACCCCGGCAGCATGGCCAAGAACGCCAGCCCTGCCGATTATAAGTATGCAACGGGTCTCGAAGCGGTCATCGGATATTTATATCTGACCGATCAGAAAGACCGGCTGGAGTTTATGCTGCAGAAAATTCTGATGACCGAAACCGGCATCGAAAAAGGGGACATAGATGTATACGGATCCAAAGAATAAGAAATATTTCAAGGCCGGCGGTCCCGGAGAGAACAGGAAAGACACACGCCCGGCGAGCCGCGCTGGAGAGGATAAACCGCGACGCGATTCGCGCGGCTTCTCACAAGAGAGAAAAGAAGTCACACGCCAAGTGAGCCGCGCTGATCAGGTAAGACCCCGCCGCGAAGCGCCCGCACCTTCCCGCGAAGAAGACAAGGCCGGCCGCGAGCCTGCATCAGAACAAACGGTCGAGAAAGAGCGTATTCCTTCAGACGACCGTCTCGAAGGCCGAAACCCCGTTCTGGAAGCGCTTCGGGCCGGAAGAACCATCAATAAACTATGGGTCGTCAAACCGGAAGGCGGAAGAATCGATCCGACGATGGCCCGTATTGTCGCAATGGCCCGAGATAAAGGCGTTTATTATACCGAGGTGCCGAGAATTACGCTCGATCAGATGTCGGAAACACACAACCATCAGGGTGTGATTGCGCAGACGGCGAGCCATGACTATATGGAGATTGAAGAGATCATCCGTGTCGCAGAAGAAAAGGGCGAAGCACCGTTCCTGCTGATGCTCGATGAGCTGAAGGATGCCTATAATCTGGGCTCGATCCTGCGAATCGCCGACGCGGCAGGTGTTCACGGCGTTATTATTCCGAAGCATCGTTCCATCGGGCTCGACTCGATGGTCGCAAAGGCGTCTGCCGGTGCGATCGAATACGTTCCGGTCGCCCGTGTGACCAACCTTTCCCAGACGATCACGTCGCTTAAGGAGCAGAGCTTCTGGGTGGCGGGAACCGATGCCGAAGGCACCGTTCCGTATGACAAGGCGGATTACAAAGGTCCGCTTCTGATCGTAATCGGAAGCGAAGGCGAGGGCATGGCCAAGAACATTCGCGAAAAGTGTGATTTCCTGCTTTCGATCCCGATGTCGGGTCATGTAAACAGCCTGAATGCGGCAGTCGCGGCGGGAATCGTCGTTTTCACGGCGAAGCGCTTAAGATCGTAATCCAAAGCGTGCAGATAGAAGGAGTGGACATGAATTGTCTGAACCGAAAAGCGATACCGGCGATTCTTCTGGCGTCAACCATATTTCTTGGCGCCTGTGATTTGCCGTGGGCCACTGAATCTTCCGCGGCATCCTCGGCTTCGTATTCCATTCAGGTCACCGACAAGAATCTCGACCGTCAGTCCTTGACGCGCGAACTTGTATCCTGCGTGACCGATAACGACAAGATCGAGTATGTCTATAATCTGATTCCCACGGGTCAGCTCGACGGTATGTCCTTTTCGACATTTGACGCATACATACGCGCACTCTCGCGAATGATACCGTCGGACTTCGAGGTAATCTCCTTCCGCTTTCTTTCGGACAGCGAGAGAACGGACAAAATCGACAGCATCCGCACCTACGCGGGTGAATTCGACACGCTTCTTCAAGATACTTATCCGGTCGAACTGATCTATAAGGATGAGATGGATACCGATCAGCCGATTTACCTCTATATCCAGGAAGACGCGGGCGGTACGCCATATCTTTCGAGTCAATGGGTAAGCGGCTGCATGCAGATATACGACGTCGCAGCGCTCTATTTTCAGGCGCTCCAGGAACAGAAAACACAGGCCGTAGAGGAACTTCTGCGAGACGGTCAGGTTCCCGAAGACGGGGTACTGTCCTCGCAGGTCATCGATTACAAGACCAAAGAACTGACGGAGTACTACCGCATTAAGGTACAGTCCGACTATACAGATTATCGGATACTGGTCTTCAATCTGGGGCAGTTCATTTTCCTGCAGCCGAAAGTACTCGATGCCGGCTCGCAGGAATATCAGACACGTTCGGTCCGATTTGTCAGAAGCGGCACAGGCGGGGTATCGATCAGGGACAGCGTCAACAAGGACCTTGAGTCACAGTGCCTGTATCTTTATCATTTGGGAAAAAAGACGATCAAGATCGGTGACCGCGCCGACTCAAAACAGTTCGGCGAATTGTTCGGCGACCCGATCATGATCGCGCGTCTGCCCGCAGCGGACACGACCCTGAACCCGACAGCCGACAAGGAGATCTCCATCTATTATTCGTCGGCGACGGTTACGGTACTCGGGAGTCTTTATGACGATGACACATGGGACGGACGAATCGTAAGAATCCGTCTTCGCACGACCGATCAGGATTATACGCTCGGCACGTCGATACTGGCAGGAATGACAAGAGACGATCTGCTAATGCTGTATCCTTTTGCCGATCAGACCGATTATGTTCTGGAAACTACGATCGATGAGCAGCGGTACGAGATGACCTTCACATTTGCAGACGACGCGGCCAGGACAATTACCGGCGTTAAGCTCGAAATGACAGGCTGAAAGGAACTCGGGAGGACAGCCGGTTTGGATCAGTCAAGTCCTAAGATACGCCTCTTCAGATTATGAATTTCATATTCGGAAAGCCCGATCTCTTCAAGATAATACTCGGCCTTGCCTTCATAGCTGTTGTCCAGATAATCCAGAAGAAGCTCCATATTCTCCGCGTCCGACTTCAATATATGCCGCATGTGAGAGGGGAGCGCCGTGATTCTCGGGTCGACAAGCGGCTTAATATAGTCATAAGTGACGGAATAATTCTCGACAATATCGCTGCGGCTTACCCTGACCAGAAGGAGGAGAAGCGCCGCAATGATGCCGGTTCGGTCTTTTCCGTGCGTACAATGGAAAAGAATGGCACCGTCCGGGGCCGTGAGCATTTCGCGAAAAATCTGTGAAAACTGGATCTGCCGCGTCTCCAGAAGATGAATATAGAGAGTACCCAGACAGCCATCGATGGCGATCTGAACCGTCGCGTCATCCGCCTGATCGGGATCCGACTCGAAAAGCGGAATGTTGCGGTAGAGAATCGAAGGAAGATTCAGAAACGGTGTGGCATGTCTCTCGATTTCCTCCGCCGTACGCAGATCAATCACGGTGCCGACCGGATAGTGAATCAGCTCGTCCAAATCAAAGTCATTCAAATAAGAAGGATCGTCGGAACGTATGAATTTATGGTAAGCGGTACAGCCTCCGATCGCCGATCGAAGACCGCCGAGATCGCGGGCGTTGTGAAGATTCTTAAGAACAAGACGGTTGGATGTGCGCTCGGTTAACATGAATCGTATCTCTCCTTCGGTATCTGACTTAACGATACCACATAATCCGTTGACATAGAAAGACAGAACATGAACATTCCGTCAAGACGGGAAGGGCCCCTGATTAAGCAATCTGTCCGATCCTGCAAATATTCCCGACTTTTTTCGAAAAGACGCCGGAAGTCATTGACAAGGTACCGCATGTGGGCTAAAATGTAACTCGCTGTTGAAGCCAGACTTCATAGAGCACATGCGCCCGTAGCTCAACTGGATAGAGCGTCTGACTACGGATCAGAAGGTTGTGGATTCGACCTCTGCCGGGCGCGCCAACGGATAACCCCGAAAGTATAAAGCTTTCGGGGTTATTTTTTTCGGTGATATCAAGGGAGATAACCTGTCACGACACACATTTCGGCAATTAATTTCGAGATAATGCACCGGAAAATAAGAGTATATTATTGACAAAACAACTGGAGTCATTAATATAAAAAATAGTTGATAAAAACGTTTCGCGCTGCGGCAGCGGAACATTGCAGAAAGCATAAGGTCGGACATTTCTTTCGCGAATCTTCTGATCTCGGCGGCTTTCATTTACGAGGAGAATTCCATATGCGTCACATTCGCAGAGTACTGATCTGCTTCACGATTGTTGTCCTGGTCTTTTTGACGGGCTGCGGAAGCAATAACACCACACTATCCGGAACCTATGTCGCTAAGGATTCCACCAATGCATACGACAGTTTTACCTTCAACAGCGACGGTACAGGGTATGTGATTGATACGCATAACAAAATAGAATTAACCTATACGATATCCGACGGCGAAATTCACCTTGAATTTGAATTTGGCAACGATGTGTACAACGATCTCGGAAATACGATTATACCGAATTACACTTTTTCCCAGAAGGGAAACAGTATCTTTATAGCTAAACAGGAATACGTTCTTCAGAAGTAAAAGATTGTGCATTCCTTACAAAGCAAGCATGAAACCCGGTAGAGTTATGCGCCGGGTTTTTATGACTTACGGTGAGTGAATGCTCAGGCACTGATGATTTATATTCAGTATTTATTTCGTACTCCTTTCCTGTATTTCCAGAATATATTAGCAATCTGATCTTGTATTCCTTGGAAGCTTCTCTGCGGACAAGATCTTCTTTTTGAACACGACGTCCGATGTCCAATCTTTCCTTTACTGTGTACTTCGTTGTTACTTTCCTGTTCGTTGACCCGTGATCGTGATGTCCAACAATAAATTCCATCTGTCTAAACTACAAATTTCTATCTCTCCGTGTCCGTTTTTACTTGCCACGGCACGTATGGACCGGATTACACACCAAAATAAGAAAATGCTCGATTTGGTGTGTAATTTCTGCGGTCAAGTCCAAATTTGTGTGTAAATTCAAAACCTACATAATGTCAGTCTTGACTATGCTGCCTTTATCGCTGTCAACTGCTC
>CAZTXQ010000077.1:0-4446 GCA_964617375.1 uncultured Mageeibacillus sp.
AGTATCGCACTGGCGAAGAATTCATCGATCAATGCGTTTGTCATCGACTTGAAGGAATCAAACGGCGTCATGTTCAACAGCACGAATGAACTTGCCATACAGATCGGCGTTGTCAAAAGCTACTACAACCTTGCCGACGTAATAAAGAAATGTCACGACAACGACATTCTTGTGATCGGACGTATCGTAACCTTTAAAGATCCCGACCTTGCCTCTCAGATGCCGGATTACAGTATCCTCGATGCCTCCGGGAACCAGCTCTTCTTCAAGAATGAAGGCAAAAATGCTTTTGCCAACCCGTATGACACACGGGTATGGGATTACAACATTGATCTTGCCATAGAAGCCGTACAGGCGGGTATCGACGAAATTCAGTTCGATTACGTCCGTTTCCCAACGGGCGGCACTACCTCCGGCGAGAAGCCCTATTTTGGAGAAGAAGGCGCGACTCCGACCAAGTCCGAGGTCATCAACCGATTCCTGCAGACCGCCAGAATCCGTATTCAGGACGAATACGGCGTGCCGGTAAACGCGGATGTCTTCGGCATCATTCTCTCGAGCGAGAGCGACGGCAAGTCACTCGGCCAGGTCTGGGCAACGGTCGGACTTACCGGTGTCGACGCACTGTGTCCGATGCTTTATCCGTCGCATTACGCGCTGAATACCGTGCTGAACGGGAAGAACTTCCCCAAGCCCGACTTAAGTCCCTATGACGTCATGTACAATTCATTGATCATGGGCAAAGAAGCGGCATCTGTCGAAGGATATTCCGTCGTAAGGCCGTATCTCCAGGCATTTACGGCCAGCTATATCGGCGAAGGCAATTATATGACCTATGGATATGATCAGATCAACGCGCAGATCAAAGCTGTCCAGGACGCCGGCTATTCGGAATGGATTCTCTGGAATCCGGCGGCGAAATACCCCGAGGGAGCGTACGACGGGGCGTGATGACTTCCGGGAATCCGGAAACCTCCTTTTCGATCGATATTCATAACCGTAAAGCAAAATTATGAAGCCGGGGCACTCCAAGGAAAGCCCCGGTTTTTTGTTTGCTTTTTCACGCCGGAATTCCGTTTTTGGGATATGATCTGTGCATTATATCGTCAGCGCGCTCTAAATCAGTATGCGACCGTTTTCCGGATGTATATTGTGGCCCCTTAAATGAAAATCATTTGGTTTTTTTGTTTATCTTTCTTCGTAAAAACACTATAATAAGAAAATTAAGCTCATCGAATGGAGGCGATCCTTTTGCCTTTGGTCCATGTCTTTTCCGGCGGAGTCCATCCGCACGGAAATAAGTTCACAATGGATTTCCCATGCGTACGTCTGGATGATTTTTCGAGTGTGGAAATCCTATTACAGCAGCATATCGGCCCCCCCTGTGTGTGCGTCGTCAAAAAGGGCGACCACGTACTTGTAGGCCAGATGATCGGAAGAGCCGATCACCCGATGACGGTTCCGATCCATTCGAGCGTTTCGGGTGAGATTACCGACGTCAAGTTTGTCATTTCGGCGACCGGTGCCCCGATCGAAGCCGTGCTCATTCAATCGGACGGAAAATATACGGTCGACCCGTCCCTGAAGCCGCCGGTGATTCAGAGTAAAGATGATTTCCTGAAGATGATCCGGGATTCGGGGCTTGTCGGTCTGGGAGGCGCGGGTTTTCCCGCGCATATCAAGCTGAATCCGCCGAAGGGCAAGGAAGCGGATGTCCTCGTCGTCAATGCGGCGGAATGCGAGCCGTATATCACTTCGGATTACCGGCAGATCTGCGAACACCCGGACGAGATTCTCGACGGAATTCTGTCCGTCCTTAAATGGATCGATATTCCGCGGGCTGTGATCGGCGTCGAGAACAACAAGCCTCTGGCTGTTGAAATCCTGAAACACGAGATCGAAAGGCGCGAACTTGCCCAGGATGTGAAGCTCCCCATCGAAGTCCGCGCTCTCAAGACCATCTACCCGCAGGGCGCCGAAAAAATGCTGATCTATTCTCTGACCGGAAGAAAAGTCCCGCCCGGCATGCTGCCGCAGGATGTCGCTGCGGTTGTTATGAATGTCAGCAGCCTCAGAGTCATCGGCAAATACTTAAAGAACGGAATTCCGCTTGTCAGGCGCCGTCTGACCCTCGACGGCAGTGCGCTCGTGAACCCGGGAAATGTCAATGTTCCGATCGGAGCAAAGATACCCGATGTCATCGCTGCGTCCGGCGGTACAAAGGAGGAACCCTCCAAAATCATCATGGGCGGCGCAATGATGGGAGTCGCCCTCGACCGCAAAGACTGCGGAATCATCAAAATGAACAATGCGATCCTTGTTTTCGGAAGCCGGGAAGCCGCCGTTCCGGCGGAATCGCCCTGCATACATTGCGGACGCTGTGTTTCCGTCTGCCCTATGAAGCTGATTCCGGAGGGAATCGACCGGGCGGCCCGCCGTCAGGAAACGGAAGATCTCGAATTCTACCATGTTCTCGACTGTATCGAATGCGGCTGCTGCACCTATGCATGCCCCGCTAAGAGATATCTGACGCAGAGCATTCGAAACGGAAAAACACTCGTCCGGGCCGAACGCAAACGCGTCGCCGACGAAAAAAAGCTTCGCGAAACGGAAATAAAAGACCAGACCGGAAAGGGGGCACACGCGTAAAGGAAGATTACTCGCGAAAACGAATCTTCTGATACGTGTCGATTCATGAATTTACAGGTTTCAAGTTCACCTCACATAAGGGACACGGCGACCAGTTCTGCTTTGATGCGGGATGTGGCTCTCGCACTTGTTCCCGCCGTCATTGCCTCCGGAATTCTTTTCGGCTTGCGGTCGATCGTGGTTATTCTGGTATCCGTGCTGTCATGCATGGGCTTTGAATATCTTTCCCGCCGCATCATGAAAAGAGACAACACTCTCTCCGACTGGACAGCCGTCATCACAGGCATTTTGCTCGCCTTCAATCTTCCGCCGACGATTCCGTATTATATGGTTGTCATCGGCGCCTTTTTTGCGATTGTCGTCGTGAAGCAGATGTTCGGCGGTCTCGGCAACAATTTCGTCAACCCGGCGCTTACGGCCCGAATTATTCTTTCGATCGCATTCCCGAAAGCCATGACGAATTGGGTTTTTTCGAGCGGGTCATTTGACTTCGTGAAGTCTATTAGCGGCGCGAATCTCATATCGGCCACGAGTAAAGCCGCGGATGCGGTGTCCTCGGCAACGCCTCTCGCGATTCTCAAGGCGCAGGGTTCGGCCGGTGCTCCCGATCTTCCCTCCTACCTCTCACTCTTTCTCGGAGACAAAACGGGAACGATCGGCGAAGTCTGTATTCTTGCTCTCCTGATCGGGGCAATTTATCTCGTCGCCCGTAAAGTCATTACTCTTTGGATACCTCTTACCTATATAGGTACCGTCCTTCTTCTGACAGGGCTGGCAGGAAAAGACCCGCTCTATGAGCTTCTGGCAGGCGGACTGTTCCTCGGTGCATTCTTTATGGCGACTGATTATGTCACGTCTCCCGTCACAAGAAAGGGTCGGATTATTTTCGGGATCAGCTGCGGAATCATCACTTCGTTGATCCGGCTTTTCGGAAACATGGCCGAGGGAGTATCCTACTCGATCCTGCTCATGAACATTCTCGTCCCCCACATCGACCGTTTCACGGTTCCTAAGCCTTTCGGGGAGGTGAAAAAGCATGAAAAATCTTAAGATGTTTCAGCCGGCCCTTCTCCTTGCGGTACTGTGCCTCACGGTCACGCTTCTCCTGGCCGCAACAAACGAACTGACCAAGAGTCCGATCGCGGAACAGGCGGCAGAGGCCTCATACGAGAACAAGCTGGCAATTTTCCCGGAGGCGGCATCGTTTGAGGAGATTGAACTCACCAAGGATCAGGTATCACAGATGACCGATAAAGATATTTCCATTCTTGAATTGAGCCGCGCCGTGGATTCCGAAGGTAAAAACCTCGGATATGTAATTGTGACGGCTTCGCGTGGATATGCCGGAAATATAGTGACGACAGTCGGTATCGGCAGCGACAGCAAAGTGATTATGGTAAGCGCGGCGGCCGCCGACGATACGCCCGGTCTCGGCAAACGTGTGGAGGAGAAATCCTTTACCGGTCAGTTTACCGGACTTGACACAAATAAAGAGACCAACGTGAACGGAGACGGGGAAACGAGCAAGATCGACGCAATATCGGGCGCCACAATTTCTTCAAAGGGCGCGTCTCTCGCCGTCAACAAAGCGTTTGGCGCTTATACCTATCTTACTGAACAGGGGGTGATCTGATGAAGGAAGACGTATCCGACAAGACATACCTGAATCCGGACGAACGGCTCGCGGAACAGAAAAAAAAGAATGCTCCCCTTCATGTTCTTCTCAGCGGAATTCTGTTTGAAAATCCCGCTCTCGTACTGGTCTTAGGAACCTGCCCGCTTCTCGCGATTACGACA
>CAZTXQ010000077.1:4546-10485 GCA_964617375.1 uncultured Mageeibacillus sp.
TTCGGTATGGGGCTTCCGCTTTTCGGGACGGTGATCGAGCCGATGATGTTCTTTATTCTTCCGCCCGGCGGATTCTTTGTTTACGGAATTTGGATTTGCCTGACGCAGATCTTCATGAAGCGACTGAACCGCTTTCTCGGGAAAAAAGCTCCCGAAAAGCCGGAAATCGGCGGATGTGAGGCCTGTGGCGGCTGTTCCGGATGTGGCGGCAGCCAGGGAGGCACTGTATGAAAGAACTTATGATTATCCTTTTCTCAGCCATCCTGGTTGACAACTTCGTTTTATCAAAATTCCTCGGTATCTGCTCTTTTCTCGGCGTATCCAAGAATCTGAAGACCGCCATGGGTATGAGCGGAGCCGTTATCCTTGTCATGCTGGCATCCACGGCACTGACCTGGCCGATACAGATCTGGCTTCTCGATCCTTTGGGACTCGGTTATCTGCAGACCCTCGTGTTCATACTCGTTATCGCCGCGCTCGTGCAGATGATCGAAATGGTCATGAAGAAGACGATGCCCCCGCTCTATAACGCGCTCGGCATCTTCCTTCCTCTGATCACGACCAACTGCGCCGTCCTCGGAGTCGCCATCCTGAACATCACCAAGTCGTATACCTTCACGGATTCGATGGTTAATGCTTTGGGCGGCGGTTTGGGATATACTCTCTCGCTCTTTCTCTTCTCGGGCGTACGCAGAAAGGTCGACAAGGCCGATGTACCCGAAGCTCTTAAAGGGCTCCCGATCACACTCATCGCTGCGTCTCTGGTCGCCGTATCCTTTTTCGGCTTCAAAGGTCTGGTCGAAAATCTGTTCCGATAAAAAACCTCCCCGGAATCTTGTATCGATAAGGAGTTTATCATGCTTAAAGTCTTTCTTCAGATACCCGAGTCCCTTGCCAACATTCTGGTTCCCGGTGCCGTCGTCCTCGGGATTTCCGTCCTCCTGGGCGTTCTGATCGTCGTCGTGTCGCATTTCTTCCGGATGCCCATAAACGAAAAGAAGGAGGCCCTTTCAGCCGCTCTTCCGGGGGCCAACTGCGGAGGCTGCGGCTTTGCCGGCTGTGACGGATATTCACAGTTTCTCGCGGACGGCGGAACGGATACAAGCCTCTGTGCCGTCGGCGGTGCCGCCTGTTCCATTGAGCTCGCCTCCATTCTCGGAGTCGAAGCAAAGATTGCGGAGCGGATGACCGCACAGCTTCTCTGCCGCGGCACAAGCGGGCATACGAGTGCACGCTACGAATATCTCGGCACCCAGACCTGCATCGCCGCACAGGGGCTCCTGGGCGGTCCCGGATCCTGTACCTACGGGTGTCTCGGGTTCGGCGACTGCATCACGGTCTGTGCATTCCACGCTATTTCCAAAAAGAACGGGATCGTCCAGATCGATCCGGACGAATGCACGGCCTGCGGGCAGTGCGTTAAGATCTGTCCGAAAAATGTTCTCGAGCTGCTTCCGGTGTCCGCAAAAGTCGCGGTACTTTGCCGGAACACCTGGCCCGGAGCCCAGACAAGACAGAACTGTTCGGCCGGCTGCATCGGCTGCCGGAAATGTATGAAGGTATGTCCGTCCGGGGCGATCTCGATGACCGGGGCGCTTGCCGTCGTCGATCAGAATCTTTGCACCCGCTGCGGGGCTTGCATAGATGTCTGTCCGACGAACGCGATTTCCCCTCTCTGATCCCCGTAAAAACGCTCCGTAGCTTATACGGCCCCGGAGCCGGAAAGCCGGTTCCTAAAATTTCTGTTTCATTCTCATATTGGCTTGCGCAGAATTCGGAAATGTGTTACTATTTCACCTGCGCGTTATTTGAACATACACAGGAGGTGTTTTTCATGGCAAAGTGCGAAGTCTGTCAGAAGGATACATTTTTTGGCAGAAAGATCAGCATAACCCGTTCACAGGTTTCCCGTCGTGCCCTTACAACACAGCAGCCCAACGTTCGCAACGTTAAGGTTATTGTGGACGGCACACCGAAGACCATGCACGTCTGCACCCGGTGCCTTCGTTCCGGAGAAGTGAAGAGAGCCTGATTTTTTGTTGAAGATGAATTCGCCTGCCGGTTTCCGAATGCGAGAATCCGACAGGCTTTTTCTGTGTTCAGAAATGAACCGCCGTACCTCCGGCCGATCTTTTTCGGCGAGGTGCGGCGGTCTTTTTCGCTTGTAATAAGAATCGTTTACGAGTTTCAGTCGAATATTTTGCGGACTGCGATGATTCTTGCCTGAAGCTCCGTATCATCCGTAAGCGTCACAAGCTTCAGGGAAGTGCGGCTCGCAGATGTCATCAAAAGGGATCCCGTATCGGTACAGATCGCCATCTCATACGGTGCGGCCGAGTTCGGGTCGTTTGGATCCCGGAAAAACACCAGATCCCCGGGAGAAATCCCCGATACATTAAGACTTCCCGTTACCGCGTCATACGTCAGATCGACTCTGTCTCCCATGGCGGCCTGCTCTTCCATGTTACGCGGCAGCGTTACGCCGTTTACCGCAGCGGCCACATAGGCAAGTCCGTCAACGGAAAGGCCGCGCATGGTAATGCCGTGGTTGATCTGCGTCGCATTGACGAAACACAGAACCGAGCTCACGAAGTACCTGACTCCGACCTTCTCGACCGGGTCATTGATTCCGAGCTCGATGACTCCGCTGCTGCCGATCCAGCCTGTGCCTCCATCCGGCAAGGCTACCTGATAAACACCGTCGCTCTTTATGTCCGAATAGAGCACCGTATTCATCATGACCTGAATAAGAAGCGTGCCGTTGCTCGCGTGCGACATGACGTTTTTGGAGATATCGGAAACAACAAGCTTGTATTTATGAAGGTTGGGTTCGACGGAATCGAGCTGATCGCTCAAGTCCCCGCTCCGGATATAGCCCTCAAGACCGTCTCTCGTGGAAACATGAAGAAAACCCTCCGGCGCGCCCGAATCGAGAACCGTTACCGGCTCGTTGAAAAGAACCTGCGTGACATATGGTGATTTGATGTCGGCCTCTTTGAAAAGATTGGCGGCATATACCCCGACGACACGCGTATCAGACGAGTAAACGCGCGCGGGTTCCGTGACCTGATCGGGTGCTGCTCCCGTATTTTGCGCAAAACGCGAAACGAGTCCCGGCAATGCCCAAAACAGCAGGACGGCAATTATGAGAAAAATGATCGCAGGTATGACAAACGTGGGGACTTTTCGCCTTCCGTGCTGCTTAACGTATGCGTCCTTTTCGGAAAGGTCCCATTTTTCGCGCACATTCTGCATCTCGCCGAAATTCTTGTCCGCGCCCCGAATCGGTTTACCGGCCTTAGCTCCGAGTCCGGATATCTTCTTTTGAATTTTCTTAAAGACCGACTGTAATTCCATCAAATGCCCTCAAATCGTTTGTGTCGTTTCCGTCGTGAAACTGCATGACGCACATCGCTACGGCCTGGTCGGCATCGTGTGACATGCTGATCTCGGCGCTGATACCGCCGGTATGAACGAAATACTCTTCGGCTTTGCCGTGCAGATAGAGAATGGGCTTGCCACCCTCGTCCGAATAAATCTCGATGTCGTTGAATCGGACACCGGCAGCGCCGATACCCGTCCCGAGGGCCTTGGAAACCGCCTCCTTGGCCGCAAAACGCGCAGCAAGAGACTCAACCTGTCTCTTTCCCTTTCCGAGGCATAAAGCCTGTTCCTCGGGCGTATAAACGCGGTTCAGAAACAAATCACCTTTTCGCTTCAAAAGATCGCCGATTCTGGAAATACGGATCGTGTCGATTCCACAGGTAATTCTCAAGTACATCTCCCCCTATCTGGATAGTTTGCGGTATTTCGCGCTGAAACGGATATCTTTTCCCTCAAAATGAAACTTCTTAAAATCTCCGAACAGTCTCGAGTAGAGGCGGTTATCGTATTTCTTCTGTAGATCGGGAAGTGAAAGGTTTGTTGTGATCACAGTCGGAAGATTCATCTGGTGCCGCGTTCCGAGAATCTGCAGAAGATCGGGAACCGTGTTCGGTCCCGGCGCTTCGACCCCGAGCTCGTCGATCACCAGAAGACCGCCGTGAAAGATCAGTTCTCTTTGCGCGCGGACCATGGCAAGTCTTTCCTCATCCGGAGAGAAGGACAGTGTCAGAGTCCGGTAGGAATTCATTATATCCAGAAGACTCGAGACCGTCAGCATAAGAACCGGAACATAGCGGTTTACCACTTCGCGGGCCAGACATGCGGCCATAAAAGTCTTACCTGTGCCGGGATCTCCCCAGAAAAGCAAATTATCACTTTGAGCCGGAAACACTCTCACATAGGCTTCAACCGCCGTACGAATCATACGGATTTTCTCCGGTATCGAATAATAGTCGTCCTTATACACCGAAAAGCGGGCGTTCGGATAACGGTCCAGACCGGATTCCTTAACAAGACCCGGAAGTATCAGTTCCCGATAACATATGCAAGGCTTTCCGTCCTTAAATCCGGTATCACCGCACTTCCCACAGAACGGAATGACACGGGCATAATCGGGCGTGATGCCGCTTTGGGCCAAGTATTCCCTCTTCTCCTTCTCCATCGCGTCGAGTCCGGAACGGTCCGGCGGAGCGCCCCGGTTCACAGCCATTTCCAGAAGCATTTCAGCCCGGCAGACCTTGATCTCCCGATCGAGTTCCGCAAGGCGCGGATACTTTCTATGGAACTCCTCTACGCGGCGGTCTCTTTCGAGTTCGCTCTTCCCGCGCCGGTCGGAGAGTATATTCTGTGCGGCAATTTGTATGCTATCCATTTCGTATCTCTCCTCAGAGTTTTTCTTCGTTCTTTTTCTCAAGCATTTTCGCATATTCTTCCGGATCGTCTTCAAGCGTTTTCAAGAATTCCTCGTCGTATTCGACGCCGGTAAAATTCTGCTTGGGCATCGCCGCACCGGACGGTCGCGGCGCCTTGTCGCGCTGATACGCCTGCCGGTTCTTTTTCGCCTGTTCCTGCTCATAGACTTGAGCTTCGGCTAATGTCCTGACACCGGCCGCATACCAGGATTTTAAGTATGCATCGGCTTTATTAACGGACGGTTCCTGGTATTCCCAGACCTTCCGGACGGCAAAATCGATGATATCGTAGCCATATCCGAGTCTCTCGATCCATATTCGGACACACGCCTCGTCATCCTCGATCATCTTCCTATGCAGACGGCGTCCGAGTTTTCGTAAAGCCGTCTGAATTTCATCCTCATGTGCCAGGAACTCGCTCAGCTGTTCAAGCGTCCGGATCCCTCTGCTTTCCCAGAAAACCGCCATCTCGTTCATCTGATTAATGGTTCCGAGCTTCTTCTTGTCGCTTAAGACCTGAAAGAGTTTATATACGACCTGCGGTTCGAAATGAAAATCGTCCATTAAAATATCCAGCTCGCGATACCACTTGAACGCCATAGAGCCGTGAAAAAAAGTCTTCTCGATTGATTTCGCGAGACTGTCGCGTTCCTTGTTCTCCGGCGATATGGCAGTAGGGCCGCATATCTCCGGTTCTCCGGCGCGGCTTCGAATGTAGCCGTCGATTTCCTTCTGTTTCAAATCCAGAAGGACCGCGGAACCCTTGTCGCTCCATTCGATCAGGCCCGCAAGTACAAGCTCGGTCAATGCGCCCTTGATTTCGTCCGGCTGTAAGCAAAGACGGGCGGAAAGGTCCTTCTCGGAAGCGCTTTTCTGATTCCTGAAAGCCATGACAAGATAAAGATAACACCGGATCGCCGATGCCGATAATCCGACCATATATTCCGTAATAAACAGATCCGGGATCATCGTATCGGAAAGAAGAAGATTCTTTTTCTCTTCCAGTCGCATGAAGCCAAGCCCCTCCAAATCAACCCCCAAGGGTAAACTTAATTATAACACCCGTTCCGATCCTTTTCCATAATCCAGCTTCGGAGGGGCGGTACGCCCAAGTTCCTCTACCGAAGCCGCTTCGGAGGGGCG
>CAZTXQ010000078.1:0-7205 GCA_964617375.1 uncultured Mageeibacillus sp.
GATTGAGTAGGCTCGTCAATTTCGCACGAGTCCAGATTTCCGCTTTAGTCTGGTTATTTGCGATTCCTTTTTCTAGTTCGTGAAACTAAGTGAGCCCAATTCGCTGTAATCCGTAAGGCTGAACGATGTGATTCCTTCGGTTGCCAGAAGGAAGATCGTGTCGTCGATCAGTACACCGCGGCTGGATCCATAACCCTGATACGCTTCGTAATTCTTGAAAATATTCTTGTGCGAGAGTTTTCCTTCTTCGTTAACAGACAGGAGCAGGAATCCGTCTATATACTCGCTTCCGAAGTCTCCGGACGGCATATCGAAGCTTACCGGAAGTCCGATCAGGCCTCTGCTTATGTCGAGCAGAAGGGCTTTCGGATTGTACTGCACCTCGGAATACCCGTAGCTCGCGCCGTAGATCAGATAGGATTTCTGTACGGGTTTCGAAGGATCGGTGACATCAAAGATCGCGATCTTGAGTCCTGTCGGAATCACGGACTCGCCCTCTGTGCGTGTCGCATTTCCGACCGCAAGGATCAGATTGTCGCCGAGCATCTGCATGTAGTTGCTGTATCCGGGGATCTTTAAGGTGCCGAGCACTTCAAGTTTTTCCGGATTCGAAGCGTCGATCACGAAAAGAGGATCGACCTGTTCGAAGGTGACCATATAGATCCTGTCGCCCGAAAAGCGGACGGAGTAGATGCTTTCGCCCGGGGCCAGATCCGTGAGTTTCGATACCGGTTCCAGTGCGTCGTTGAGCACGAACACGTTGTTGGATGTATCCGAGGACCACCATCCGCCGGAGGTTGTAGCAATCCGGAAATACCCGTCGTATTCGTCCATTGAGTACTGATTCAGAAGGGATCCGTTGACTTTGCCGGATGCCTTGGCCTTCAGTGTCCCGTCGGTGATCGAGAAGGAAAGGATCTTTGTCTTGTAAACGTCGTCCTCTGAAGTGTCCTTTCCGTTGGTCTGGTACAGATCATCATACGTGCTGTAGATATAATCATCCCAAACCGTTCCCGCGATATAGAGAGTATCCTCGCTCGCGTAAACGGTTCCGCCGGAACCCAGAACGGCTTCCGTTTCAGCCGCATGTTCCGCATCACGGGTGTCGATGGCCGAAACCACGATGAATGAATCTGCATAATCCGGATTCACGATATAAATGTCTTCCGGTGCAACATAATCCCAGGTCCCGTCGCCCGTCATGGTCTTCGGAATCACTTCCTCCATGTCTGTTCCGTAACCGTAATACGTATAGAGATATTCGGTGGTAATCAGGTAGACAGTATCGCCGACTCTTCGGGAGGAGAGGTAACTTCCTTCCTGTGAGAAAGAGCGGATTTTAGCAGGATTTTCGGGATTCGAGACATCGTACGTTTCGAGCTTCGTGTAGGAAATCGTCGGCGTGTAGTAATTGTACGGATCGGATCCCGGTTTCGCCGAGGTATCCTGTTCCGGCATAATGAAATCTATGAACGCGCTGACCGGATCCGTGGCCGATGTTGTTCCGTAGGTTCCGGTACCGGATTCTTCTTCATAGTAGACCGGTGTTCCGTTATAGTAACCGGTACTGATGACGGACAGCGTTTTCGTGTCCGATGCATAGAAGATGTCCATGAAATACTCAGTAAAATCAGCGGACACACCGTTTAAGGAAGCGACGAGCTTCATGTCCGACGGGTCTCTTACGTCCACTATGTACAAAGTGGAATTCATGAGATAGTAGATATACTCACCGTCGTTCTTAAGAATATCGGCTTCGTCGACACCTTCGACTTGAACATTCGTGGTCGAATAGGATTTCTCGTCGCCCGCGTAGTTTCCGGTTGCGGTGTCGGGTGCGGCAGCTGCCGTGGTTGCGGCTACTGTGGTTTCGCCTGTCCACATGCCATCCTCCAAATAGTTTCCGTCAAAGCTGTAACCGTTGTTGGCGTTGGCCCAGCTCTTCTTCAGTATGTTTAGAATTGATTCGTAGTTGTTGAACCGCAGAATATCCGGGTCGCGAAAGTCGTTTGTAATCGAAGTTTTGTCGTCGGAGGAATCGGTTGTTGTTTCGGCGGCAGCAGCCTGCGTTGTGGCGGCCGCGACTTCCTCGGACGCAATTTCGGTTGCGCTGTCGGCAAAAGCGGCTGCGGCCGTATCGGGCGAAGACAGGTCCTTATCCGCTTGATTGCGGAAGAGATTTGACTGCGAAAGCAGCACGGCTCCACCCATGATAAGAACGACAAGGCCTGCCGCAAGGGCAATTCCGGCATATCTTCTGTGTGCGATGCGAACCTTTTTCGCGAGCGGGGAAGGCATCTTCGTGCCGGTCCCCTGCGAGATCGCGTTTCGCGTACGGTTAATGAGCTGCGGATCGGCTTGGATCGGATCGAGATCCTTTTTGAATTTGTCACTGAACATGGATATCTACTCTCCTTCCATGAAAACGGACAGCTTTTTTCGTGCGCGAAAAAGTCTCGAGCGCACGGAGCTTTCGGCAATGTTGAGATTTCGGGCGATTTCGTCGTTATTCAAATCGTAATAGTAACGAAGAAGAATAACGTCCTTATATCGCGGAGGAAGCTTCAGTACGGCGGCCATCAGCGGAGAAGTCTCGTTGTCGGCGCGGGCGATCACGGCGTTTTCTTCGCGGCTCCCGTCGCGTATTCTGCGCCGTCCGTTGCTCAAGTCTTCCGAAGGCTTTCTCTCGGTCCATTCGTCGTAGGATATGACGCGGGAGAGCCAGGTCGAGCGCAGGTAATCGCGGCATACGTTCCTTGCTATGGTAAGAAGCCAGTACTTGACGGGGGTGTCGCCCCGGTAGGTATCGGCCTTGGTACAAACCTTGCAGAACACATCCTGGAAAGCATCCTCGGCCAGGGAACGCTTGCCCAAATACACGCTGCAAACGCGCAGAACATCGTCGGCGTAAAGAGTGAACAACTCTTCGACATCCGGTACGGTTTTCTCCGGAACGGTTAACGGATCGGTTTCTGTATGCATATCATGAACCTCTCTCTGTATATGAGACGATTAAGGGGGGCATGTCTGTTGCAGTTTTTGTATTTTCTAAAATAAGAATGATTTTTCCATAGACTTAATATAACAAAAAATACAGGCTGACGTGCGGTTCTTTTCGCGCGGAACAGCCTCGGCAGAACACCGGGATAAGATAATAAATAAGTATTGTTCGCGTGCGTACATGCGCGCGCGAGCAAGGTCTGCTATAATAACAATGTATGTTTTTGCATCAGATTTCAGGAGGAACAGATAATGGCTGATTCATCAGGTCCTAAGGATTTTACGAAGAGTGATTTTAAGGACCTTAGAAAGCAACAGGAAGCCCAGGTTGACCAAGTCTTCCGTTCTGCACAGAACACGATTATACCGATAGATCTTGAGCACGAAATGAAGAAGTCCTTCATAGATTATGCGATGAGTGTTATCTCCGACCGTGCTCTTCCGGACATCCGTGACGGCCTTAAGCCGGTTCACAGAAGAATCCTTTATTCCATGTACACTCAGGGCTTTACGCCGGATAAACCGTACCGTAAGTGCGCAACGACCGTAGGCGACGTTCTCGGCCGATTCCACCCCCACGGCGACGCTTCCGTTTATGACGCACTCGTTCGCCTTGCACAGGACTTCTCCATGCGGCACACGCTGGTTGACGGTCACGGAAACTTCGGTTCCATCGACGGAGATCCGCCGGCCGCTTACCGATATACGGAGTCGAGACTTGCGAAGGTCGCTCTTGAAATGATGAACGACATCAACAAGAACACGGTCGATTTCCGCCCGAACTTCGACGAACACGAGATGGAGCCGATCTGTCTTCCGTCCCGTTATCCGAACCTTCTGGTCAACGGTTCCGTCGGTATTGCCGTCGGAATGGCGACCAATATACCGCCTCATAACATGAGCGAGGTCATTGACGGCGTCGTCATGCTTCTGGACAATCCGGAGGCTTCGTCCGACGATCTGATGACCGTTATCAAGGGGCCCGACTTCCCGACGGGCGCGATGATTCTCGGTCAGAGAGGCATCCGTGAAGCTTACCGCACCGGCCGCGGCCGTATTGTCGTTCGCGCCCATACGGATATCGAATCGATGAAGAATAACCGCCAGAGGATTATTGTTCATGATCTTCCGTACATGGTCAACAAGGCCAGGCTGATCGAGCGCATTGCCGATCTTGTCAAAGAGAAGAAGATCGAGGGCATATCGGACATCCGCGACGAGTCGGATCGTACCGCTGCCGTTCGTATCGTAGTCGAGCTTAAGAAGGACGCCAACGCGAACGTCGTGTTGAATCAGCTCTATAAGCACTCTTCGATTCAGGAAGCCTTCAACGCGAACATGCTCGCGCTGATTCCCGACGAGCAGGGCCGTCTCGAGCCGAAGACCATTACACTTCTCGACGCGCTGGTCCATTATATCCGCCATCAGGAAGACGTTATTGGCCGCCGTACGCGCTTTGATCTCGAAAAGGCCGAAGCGAGAAAGCACATCGTCGAAGGTCTCTTACTGGCTATCGACCACATTGATGAAGTTATCGCGATCATCCGTGCCTCGAGAACCGAGGAGATGGCCAAGCAGAACCTGTGCGCGCGATTCGGATTTTCCGAGAAGCAGGCACAGCACATCGTCGATATGCGACTCGGCCGTCTTACCGGTCTTGAGCGCGAAAAGCTGGAATCCGAGTTCAAGGACCTTGAGATCAAGATCGATTATTTTAGAAGTATCCTTTCGGATCCGAAGCTTCTCCACGATGTCATCAAGACCGAGATCCTTGCCGTCAAGGCCAAGTACGGCGAAGACCGCCGGACGGCTATTGAGGCCGGTGAGGACGAGGACATCGATGATGAGACACTGATACAGGAAGAGGACGTAATCATTACGCTCACCCACTTCGGTTACGTGAAGCGCCTTCCCGTCGATACGTATAAGAGCCAGCACAGAGGCGGACGAGGCATTTCCGGCCTTGCCACACGCGAAGAGGATTTTGTGGAGACTATCATTACGACCTCCACACATGCGACGCTTCTTTGCTTCACGAACCGCGGACGTGTATTCCGTCTCAAGGGATATCAGGTTCCGGAGGCCAGCCGCCAGGCAAAGGGCACGGCAATCGTGAACCTTCTTCAGCTGGAAGCCGATGAGACGATCAAGACGGTTATTCCGATCGGTTCCTTTGAGGACGGCGGATATCTGATGATGGCGACGAGAAACGGCGTCGTCAAGAAGACGGAGCTCGGCGATTATTCGCGCGTCAACAAGAGCGGCCTGATCGCCGTAAATTTAAGAGAAGACGATGAACTGATCGGCGTACGACTGACCGACGGACGTCAGGAAATCGTCCTGGTAACGAGGAAGGGCATGTCCATCCGCTTCAGCGAAGAGGATGTCCGTGATACCGGACGAAACACCATGGGTGTACGCGGCATCAGCCTGAAGAACGACGACGTCGTGATCGGCATGGCGCCGATCGCCGAAGGCGAGAACCTTCTCGTCGTATCCGAGCGCGGTTTCGGCAAGCGTACGGAGCTTGAAGAGTACCGCACTCAGACCCGCGGCGGCTCCGGCCTGATTACATACCGTGTCGCCGAAAAAACAGGGCCGCTGGTCGGCATCGCGCTGATCGACGATACGAAGGATGTTCTTCTCATTAACGACGTCGGTATTGTCATTCGTCTGGCCGCAGCCGAAATTCCGGTTCTGTCCCGCGTGACGCAGGGTGTTACGCTCATGCGTTCGAAGGACGGTAAAGTGGTAGACCTTGCCGTAATCGAACACGAGGAAGAAGAGGAAGAGGATGACGGATCTTTGGACTCAGAGGAGAACGTCGGCTTAACGGACGACAGTCTCTCCAATGAATCGGAGGAACAGCCGGGAGCTTCGGATGGTGCCGATACGGAGAAAGACGATTCAGCCTATCGTTCCGAAGAAGATAATACCGATAATTAAGGAGACCGCATGAACTTTCTTTTTGCAGCACGCAATACCGGCCGGCGAACGGCCCGTGTCATGACCGTAATACTGTCCGCCGTCCTTCTTTTCGCGTCCCCTGTACTGGCGGATGTCGGACAGCAGGAGATTGAGCTTCCGCAGCTTGCGGACGTGAAATGCCAATCCTACTTCGTTTATGACCGGACAAAAGGCGAAGAAGTGATTTCTTCGAATCCGGACAGGATGATTTATCCGGCCAGTATGACCAAAGTCATGACTGCCGCCCTGGCACTCGATTACCTGACGCCCGATCAGATCCTGACGACAAGTTCGGCCGCGATCGGCGCGACTACGCCGAATTCCACGTTGATGGGACTTAAGGTCGGCGAAGAGATTTCGGTAAGCGAGATTCTGTACGGACTGATGCTGCCGTCGGGAAACGATGCGGCCAACGTGCTGGCCGAAGCGGTCGTCACGGCTGCCGGGTATTCGGATCCTTCGAATCCGGACCGGTCGAAGCTTGACCTGTTCGCGGACATCATGAATCAGAAGGTTCAGGAACTCGGGCTGACACACACGCATTTTTCCAACGCGAACGGACTGCATGACGATAATCACTACACGACCGCATCCGACCTCGCGAAAATATTCGACTATGCTCTGTCACACGACGAATTCCGGGCGGTAATATCTTCCCCTACGCATGTGTTCAAGGCGACCAATATCGCGTCGCATGATTTCGACGGCTGGTATGTCGCGAAGAATACAAACTGTCTTCTGGCGGATCCATGGATACTCGGATCCGACACGAAAGTTGCGCAGGTAGTCGGCGGAAAGACCGGCACCACGATTGCGGCCGGAACCGGCATGGTCGTCCTGACGGTCGATCAGAACGGAGACGAGCTGATTACCGCGGTTTGCGGAATCCCGTACGACACGGCCAACCGGCTGACGACCTATGTCGCCGCCGTCGTTGATGCCGGTGCGGCCGCCTGCTTCGACAAGGATCCCGTCGTCCGCGTACAGGGCAACGTGATCGACAACAAGCCGGTCAACGCGCCCGCCGGGCAGGGGGCTTCGGGGTATAAGCCGACAGAGGCGCCGACTGCGGCTCCCACCGAACCGGCTGCGCCCGTACCCGCGGTTATCACCGCGAGCCCGACTCCCGCAGCCGCCGTTCAAGACGATACGATCCGCAACCCCGCCGACTTTTTTCGCGTGCATCCGGTGATATCGATTGCCATAATCGCGATCGTCGCCATTGTCCTCATTCTCGT
>CAZTXQ010000078.1:7305-10204 GCA_964617375.1 uncultured Mageeibacillus sp.
GCTGCCGTAAAATTCGGAAATATCGGGGGATATTGTGATGATCATTAAGAAAGAACACTTCGGACAGACAGGCGGACGCGACGTAAATCTCTTTACCATGGAATCGGATAATATCAGGGTAGAAGTGGTCGAGCTCGCGGCGCTGGTCCGCGCCATTTATGTCAAAGGAACCGACGGTATCGAAAGAAATGTCGTCCTTGGCATGAGTACGCTCGAAGGCTATGAGAGGCAGAATTATTTTCTCGGTGCCGTAATCGGACGCCACGCCAACCGGATCGAGGGCGGCGAAGTCGTTCTTCAAGGAGTGAAGTACGATCTTGAGAAAAATGACGGCGACAACAATCTGCACAGCGGAAAAGACGGCTTCCACAATCGCGTATTTACCGGTTCTATCGTCGGCGGGAAGCTTCGTTTCACGTATTCGAGTCCGGATATGGAACAAAGTTTTCCGGGAAATATGGATGTGGCCGTCACGTATTCGATTACGCCGGAAAACGGCCTTCTGATCGAATACCAGGCCGTATCCGACCGCGATACCGTCTGCAACCTTACGAATCATTCCTACTTTAACCTCGAGGGCGAGGGAAAGATCATGGATCACGAACTTACTCTCGCGGCTGACTTCTACACGCCTCTTACGTCCGGCGGCGTTCCGGACGGCGAGATTCTGAGTGTTACGGGGACTCCGTTTGACTTTACCGCAGCGCGGCGTATCGGCCTTTCGATCGAAGCGGGCGAGAGCCCCGTCGAGAACGGATACGATCACAACTTCGTGCTTCGCGAAACGTCCGGCGGGCCGTGTGCTTTGGTCTGCGCGCCGGTTTCGGGAATCCGCATGGAAGTCTACACGGACATGCCCGGCGTTCAGTTCTACTCCGGCAACTTTCTTGTCGATTACGTTTTCCCGAACGGCAAAGAAGGCGGGAAGAGAAGTGCTCTTTGCCTCGAGACACAGTATTTTCCGAATGCTTTCAAGTATCCGCATTTCGAGAAACCGGTCTTAAGAAGCGGCGAGATCTGGAGATCCTATACCGAATACCGGTTCTCATTGAGTTGATCGATTCCTGTAAGAGAAAAGAAGAGCGGCGTATCCGAAGTTTTTAAGATGCGCCGCTCCTTTTTTCGCGCGAAAAAGGTCCCGGAGCATATAACCCCGGGACCTTCTCAAGTACTTCTCGAAAAATGGAATTACAGATTCTTGACGTCGTTCAGGATAGCACGGACCTGCTCGGCGGAGTTCTGCAGGAAACGAAGCTCCTGAGGATCAAGCTCGAGTTCGAGAACGCGCTCGATTCCGTCGGAACCGATGATCGTGGGGACGTTCGTCGCGACATCGCGGATGCCGTACTGTCCGGTAAGAACGCTTCCGACTGTGCGGATGGTGTTCTCGCCCTTAAGAAGGGACTTCGCGATTGTGGAAACGGAAACTGCGATACCGTTGAAGGTAGCGCCCTTGAGCTTGATAACTTCGGCACCGGAGTTTCTCGTCTTCTCGGCGATCTCAATGCGGTCAGCCTGTGTGAAGGAGATACCTGTTGTCTTCGCATAATCATCGATCGAAAGACCGGCGATGTTTGTGGCACTCCATGCGGGAAGCTGGGAGTCGCCGTGCTCACCGATGATGTAACCATGAACGTTACGGACGTCGATGTTAAGCTTCTCGGAAAGAAGTGTGCGGAAACGTGCGCTGTCGAGAACCGTACCGGAACCGAGAACGCGGTTGTGGGGAAGTCCGGACCACATGGTTACCATGTAGGTAAGGATGTCGCAGGGGTTCGATACGACGAGGATGTTTCCTGTCGTATAGTGCTGCATGATGCTCTCCGTGATGGACTTGCCGAGGAGAACGTTCTTCTTGGCAAGGTCGAGACGGGATTCACCCGGCTTGCGCGGAATACCTGCGGTCAGGATAATCAAATCGCAATCCTTAACGTCGGCATAGGTACCTGCATAGATTTCCATCTGGCCGAGGAAAGGAAGACCGTGGCTGATATCTAGGGCTTCGCCCTTTGCTTTGTCCTGGTTAACATCAATCAGAACGAGTTCTGTGCACATCTGCTGGATAGCCATTGAAAAGGCGATTGTAGATCCAACTGCACCGGCACCGATAATAGCAACTTTTGATCCATGTCTCTTGTTCATATATTCACCCACTCTCATATACTCGCCGCCTTAAGTCACTTCACCGGCAGCTGTCTAACGTTTTGTCAGTCTGCATGCGTTCCGTTAGTACGAAAGAAGCGATGTATGCAAACTGATGCCCGAATTCTATATGATAATCTAATTATACCTTAAACCAAGGATAAAAGAATCAAAAAACCAGCAATGCGTATTTTAAACCCATCACACCAACTTGGCAATATTTTTACACAAAAAATTTTCGGAAATCTAGACAAATTGACGGAAAAGGATGAATTGCGGTAGAAAACGAGTTGTTTACAGGATTTTGCTATATTGTTTGTAGAGCATAAATGGCCGATTGGGCCCAGACCGTTATAGGCTGCCATCCCTTTCGTTAAATAAAGTATATAATCGCGCAAAAAATATCTATATATATGAGCACAGAAAACGCACTGCTGAGAATTATGAAAGGAAACGCTGTTTGGGGGCGACAACAGAGGCCCTTCTTCGAATATTTCAGACTTGCGAAAAAAGGTTCTAAATTACGGTTGACATAGGTTGAGATGTGAGATAAAATCTATACCCGGTCGGTTCATTAGATCGACCGGATTTGCCCCGATACCAGGACCCCAAAGGGTTCACGAACTTCGAAAAAGTCAAAGAAAATACAGGTTGACAGACACGGATTCAGATGGTATCATTATCAAGCGCTTCAGGAAACGGGCGCAACGAACCTTGAAAATTGAATAGAAGAGCAGAAAAAACGAGCCTTAAGTTC
>CAZTXQ010000079.1:0-10101 GCA_964617375.1 uncultured Mageeibacillus sp.
CGAGAGCCACTTCCATCGCCTCGGTGTAGGAGGCGGGGATGCCGACGAGCGGCAGCTCACCCGCGCCTTTGGCACCGTAAGGGCCGGCGGGGTATTCGGCGATGTGATTGCACACATGGAGGTTCGTAACATCCATCGAGGTCGGTATGATGTAGTCGCTGAAGGTCCTGTTCCGGATGCGCCCGGACGCGTCCGAGTCGATCTGCTCCATGGAGGCGTAGCCGATGCCCTGCATGACGCCGCCTTCCATCTGTCCCTTGACGATGTTCTCGTCGATAATGGTTCCGACGTCAAAGCAGCCCCACGAGCCGGTGACGGTGGAGACGCCGGTCAGCGTGTCGACGAGGACTTCCAGGGCGTTGACGCCCCAGGAATAGGTGACGTATGCGTCGCCCGTAAAGGTGTCGAGATGGAACGGGATGATGAAATCGGGTTCGCGGTAATGCTCGGTTATGTCCTGTTCCTCGCCGTCCTTCCAGTCCATGCGAAGTGTTTCGGCGGCGCGCCGTAAGAGCTCGCCGACAATCATGACGGAACGGGACGCGACGGTAGGGCCGCTGTCCGGCATGCGGGAGGTATCGGGATCGCCGAAAAGAACCTTTTCGAGAGGGAGTCCTAATTCATTGGCTACGATCTTCGTAAGTGTCGTCTTTAAGCCCTGGCCCATATCGGTGCTCGTCGCCAGGATCTCGACCCGGCCGTCGGCGAATTTGTGGAGTCTGGCTACGGCCTTGATCAGTTCACGCTCGCCGCTTCCCGTAAATCCGGCGCCGTGGAAGAAGAGGCTCACGCCGATGCCGCGGCGGTATCGCCCGGTCTGCGGCTTCGTGTATTCCGCGTGTTTCGCACGGTAATCCGAGTTCCTGACTACTTCGGCGACCATGTCTTTGAGCGGCACAGGGAAATGATACTTGCCGCCGGTTGACGTCGTGTCGCCCTCCTGTGCCAGATGTGCGAGCTTCAGGTCGAGAGAATCGACGTTTAGTTTTGCCGCTATATGGTCCATCATCATCTCGATGCAGAAGAAGGTCTGGGGACCGCCGAAGCCGCGGAGTGCGCCGTTCGGCACTGTGTTTGTCTTGACCGCGCGTCCGCGCACGGCAAGATTCGGTATGGTGTAGACGCCCGACGCGCAGATGATGCCGCGCTGAAGAACGACGGCGGAGAGCGTCGTATAGGCACCGGCGTCGTACAGGACGTCGATGTCCATCGCTGTTATCCGGCCGCCCTTAACCGCCGCTCTGTATGTGTTGACGGAGGGGTGGCGCTTACTCGTGTATTCCATGTCTTCGGCACGGTCGAAGATCAGCCGGACCGGTTTACCGGCTTTCACGGCGGCGACCGATGCCTGACTGGCGACCATGGAAGGGAAGTCCTCTTTGCCGCCGAACGCACCGCCCGTCGGGTCCTGTATGACCCGGACGTTCTCGCCCGGCACGCCGAGAACCTTGGCAACGGCACGGTTCACGTAATACGGGCACTGCATGGAGCCGTGAAGCATGACACCGCTGCCGTCCGGGGCGGCGATGATGCCCTGCGTCTCGATATACGCGTGCTCCTGCCGGCCGGTGCGCAGGGTCTCTTCGATAATCATATCGGCTTCGGCGAACGCCTTTGCAGTATCGCCTTTCTTATATTTGTACTCGAAAAACACCGTTTCGGATTCGCGCATGTCGAATACCGCGGGGAGATCTTCGTAGGTGATTTCGACCGCCGATGCGATGCGCTTTACTTCTTTTTCAACGGGACCGACGACCATGAGAATCGGGTCCCCGATGAATTCGACCGTTTTGTCCGCGAAAACAGGCGTGTCGTCCAATACGACATGCACTTCGTTTTTGCCGGGAACGTCGTTCTTGTCGACAATCAGATAGCCTTCGGGAAGGGGAGGAATTTTAATATTGATAAGGCGGGCGCGCGGTTTTTTCGAGTAGACAAGCTTCCCGAACAGCATTCCGTCCGCGGGAAAGTCCGCGACATACCACGTAGAGCCGGATGTTTTGCCGGCGTGGTCCAGCTTAATAACAGATTCACTGATCTTATTCATGCCGTCACCTCAAACCAATACAAGGTTTTGCGTCTTGATTCTTCCGAACATTTATTGGCAACGTATTCGTATATGTTGAGCATAATATCCCGGACTTTGAATGTAAATGGTTGTCAATGAAATGTACCATCAAATTTACGTGAGAAAGTCCGCCGGATCGCCCATACGTTGCAGCCGTAATTGCTGACGATCGTTATCGAGGATCGGGATACGCGGTCATAGGACGATACGAAGCTGACGCCCGGATCACAGCCCTGAATATAGGGAATATAAGTCTCTTCGCCCGCTTTACGCAGCCAGACGCCGTAGCCGTACGGATCGGACGGATCACCGTTTTGAGGGGCGAGCATCTTTTCGAGCATGGCCTGCGAGAGAAGAGCGCCGCTTATGAGGCAGGACCAGAATTTCTCGATGTCGGCGACGGTCGTGTATGCGCCGCCCGCACCGGATCCCTTCACGTCAACGCTGTAGATATTTGTATAGTACCCACCGGTTTCCTCGTCCCGGATGTAGGCGGAAGCACAGCGCTCGGGCAGGCGGTCCAGCTCGTAGTACCCGGTATCCGTCATGCCGCACGGGTCGAAAATAGTCTTCTTCAAATACGCGTCGAACGGCACACAGGTTATTGCCTCAAGTATGAGCGCAAGGACGACATAGCCGGTGTTGTTGTACTGGAACTTCTCACCTGAGACATACATCATCGGCTTGTCGATGAAGAGCGGCAGGATATCGGCGTTCCGGCGGATTTTGTAGTTGGGATAGTCTTTCCAGAGATCGGCATACTCCGTCTGGACGCTCTCGTCGAAATAGTCCGGAATACCAGAGGTGTGGTTAAGGAGGCTCCGGACCGTGATCCCCCGGTCGATCTTCTGCCAGTCGATCGGCAGAAGGTCTCCGATCGTATCTTCCAATTTAAGAGCACCGTCCTCAATCAGCCGGAGTATGGCCGACGCGACAAAAACTTTGCCGGCCGATGCGGTGGCGAAGCGGGTGTCGAGCCGGTTCGGAATGCGGTTCGGAT
This sequence comes from uncultured Mageeibacillus sp., assembly GCA_964617375.1. Lineage (GTDB taxonomy): Bacteria > Bacillota > Clostridia > Saccharofermentanales > Saccharofermentanaceae > Firm-13. The sequence continues at coordinate 3,069 of CAZTXQ010000079.1, forward strand.
CGTCGGCATAACCATAGGCCTTTTGAAAGACGGCCGTGCCGTTTATGATCACGGAGATGCATCCGCTAAAATCTTCCCCGATCAAGTCTTCGTAATTCATATATATACCGTCCTCGATTCCAAGTTTCTCCTCCATTTTACTTCAAGATTCGCGAAAAGCGTGCGGGCGGTTGACAGTATGTGTGGCTTCTAACTAAGATGTTAGGAAAAAGCACAGGGCAAGGGCGGCGGAAACGGCCGGCCTACGGCTCTCGTAAGGACGGTATATGAAGAATTACGAGACGTATCTACTCGATGCGGACGGCACCCTCTTTGATTTCGACAAAGCCGAGGAGACCTCTCTCCGGAAGGTCTTCTTAAGGCACGCCTTGCCGTTCTCGGACGATACGCTCGCCCGGTATCAGATGATCAACCGGGAGATGTGGCGCCGTTACGAGAAGGGCGAGATCGAGCGCGCCGTGATGCTGCCTCTTCGGTTCCGGCTGCTTTTCGAGGAGCTTGATCTGGACGGCGATGTGGAGGCCGTAAACAGTGAGTACCTGTCGGGACTTGGCGACGGCTGCTTCCTTCTCGACGGCGCGCTCGAGCTCTGCACGCGCATATTCGCTTCCGGCCGCAAATCCTACATAATCACGAACGGGGTCAGGACAACGCAGACAAAACGCTTTCACGCGTCGCCCTTAAAGCCCCTGATCGCGGACATCTTCATCTCCGAGGAGATCGGATACCAGAAGCCTCACCGCGAGTATTTCGAAATCGTCTTTTCGCGTATTCCCGAAAAAGACCGTTCCGGCATGCTGATCGTGGGCGATTCACTGACGGCGGATATCGCCGGCGGCCGGAACGCCGGCATCGATACCTGCTGGTACAATCCGGCCGGCAAAACGAACGATACAGACATCTGTCCGACCTTTGAGATCCGCTCGCTCGACGAACTGACGGCGCGGATTCTATAATGACTTTTTGTATCGCTTGAAGAGGAATACTTGGAGTAGAATGGAAGTATAAAGCCGCACGAGTTAACGGTGTGGCTTGCCTTTATCAAGTACTTTCGGTCGGGAGGAATACGCCATGCAGAAGCTATTTACATCGCCGGGTCCTGTTCTGGATTCGAACGGCTCCCCGAATCCCGGTTATTCCCTGAAAAGCGTTCTCAAGTACAACCGAAAAGACATCAAGGCACCGCCTTACCGCATCAAGGAGTGGGACTTCTACCAGGTAAGCGACGCTTCCATGTGCCTTCAGTTTACGATCGGGCATGCCGCTTATGCGGGGCAGGCCTCCGTTATGCTTTTCGATTTCGAAAAGGGTGTGAAGCTCGCTGAGAAAGGGACGTTTCTCGTGCTTCCGTTCGGTTCTCTTCATATGCCGGAGGATGCCGAAGAGGATAATACGCTGGCGTATTTCAAGAAGGGGAATACGATTACCTTCCGGACGGAGGGCGATACGCGGACGCTCCATGCGATCTGGGATGATTTCGAGGCGAAAATTGTTCTGAAACGACAGAATCCGAATTCCCTCGTCATTAATATTCCGTTTCAGGAATCGCCGAAGGATTTCTACTATGACCATAAAATCAACTGCATGACGGCCGAAGGATTTGTCCGGTACGGCACATCCGAATACCGCTTCGAGCCGGAAGCCTCCTTCGGCGTTCTGGACTGGGGACGGGGTGTCTGGCCTTTTCACAACGAATGGTACTGGAGCAACGGCACCGGATATCTGGATGGGAAAATGTTCGGGTTCAATCTGGGCTGCGGTTTTGGAGATCCTTCATACGCGACCGAGAATGTCCTTTTCTACGAAGGGGCGGCGCATAAGCTCGGCATTGTGCACTTTGATCTTGGGAGTGATTATAAGGAACCGTGGCATCTATATGACGACGACGGCCGGCTGGATCTTGTTTTCACACCGGTTTATGACAGGACGACGAAGACCAAGCTGCTCTGGGTCGACAACTGCTGCCACCAGATGTTCGGCTCTTTCCGTGGCTATGCCGTTCTCGACGACGGGCGGCGCCTTCCGGTAGAGAACATCATTTCCTTTGCGGAACACGCGGTAAATAACTGGTGATATACGCGAGAAGGAATACACCTGACCATCCGGAAACGCCCATTGCCGGATATTTCAAAAATATTAGATTGATCAAAAGATAAAATAATCTTGATACACATTCCGCATGAGACTATTATGTAGTTGTCTAGGGATCGTCAACGCATAAATGATTTTGGGCCTGATGTTTGTCTCATGAGGGAGGAATCAAAATGATTATGCATTTTACAGGGAAGCTGGCGGATTGCCGGCATACCCTTAAATCCGGTCGCCGCAGTGGACGAACGAAACTCGAAATTGTTTTAATCGCGGTTGGCGGTGTTCTTTTATGCTGCGGGATTACCTTTTTTGTACTCTATATGAACGGCAGAGGGCAGGTATCGAGTCTGACGACCGAGTCGGGCGCAGAGACATCTGAGGCCAATGTCGTCGGAATTTCCGAAAGTACCAATGATGTTCTCGGTGCGACAAGAGAGACCGAATCCGAAACAACAGTCCCTACAGATACAGAGGATCTTAGCGGCGTGGCAGATCCGGCCCGCACGGCTGCCGTAAACGCGATGACGGCCGAAACGACAACGAAATCCAATGGCGCCTCATCCGGTACGACGGCGGCGACACAGCCGGAACCGACGATCGTGCCCAGAGCGACGGCATCGGCCTGGACCATGCCTTCGATCAACATAGATCCGGGCGACTATTCGATTCCTTCGGATATAACAATACCTTCCGACATTACGATGCCTTCCGACACGAGCCTGTCATCGGATGTAACGATGCCCACAGGTATGACTTTCCCGTCCAACATCACATTGCCTTAAGCTTAACTTACACGGTGTCAGGAACCTATTATGCGAATCGCAAAAAAGTGATACAAATTTTTCGTTTTTAAGGTTGTAAATATATGATATGCTCATCTCAATAAGTCCCGTATGTGAATCATGAGGGGAGAGATGAGTTAATGAGATCCGGAGCAATGAACGTAACACTGGGATCTACCGGGATTACTGTTCCCAGGAACGGATTCGGTTGCCTGCCCATTCAGAGAATCAGCCGTGACGAGACGGCGACCCTTTTGCGGAAAGCCTATGGTGCCGGTATCCGTTTTTACGATACCGCGCGTTTTTATACGGACAGCGAGGCTAAGCTTGGCTTCGCGCTTCATGATGTGCGAAAAGAGATTTACATCGCTTCGAAGACCATGTCAACGAAGCCCGAAGAGTTCTGGAACCAGCTCTTTACCTCGCTCGATATGCTGAAAACCAATTATCTCGACATTTATCAGTTTCATAATCCAGCGTTCTGTCCGAAGCCGGGCGACGGCTCGGGGCTTTACGAGGCGATGCTCGAAGCGAAGGAAAAAGGTCTGATCCGACACATCGGAATCACGAATCACCGTTTGCCCGTTGCGATTGAAGCCGCGGAATCGGGTCTTTACGAGACGATCCAGTTCCCGTTTTCCTACCTTGCTACGGATAAAGAGATCGCGCTGGTCTCTCTTTGCCGCGAAAAGAACATCGGTTTTATCGCGATGAAGGCACTCTCCGGCGGACTTATCACCGACTCCGCCGCCGCATACGCGTACCTCGCAGAATTTGATCACGTGCTGCCGATCTGGGGCATTCAGCGCGAAAAAGAGCTCGATGAATTTATTTCCTATATCGATCATCCGCCCGTCCGGGACGCAAGAATACAAGCCGTCATCGACCGTGACAAGGAAGAGCTCGGCGCCGATTTTTGCCGCGGATGCGGGTATTGCCTGCCTTGCCCGGCCGGTATTGATATTCCGACCTGTGCGAGAATGTCGCTGATGATCCGCCGCGCCCCGGTATCGGTATATCTAAGCGGGGAATGGCAGTCCAAAATGGCAAAAATCGACGGCTGTATCGACTGCGGTCACTGCAAATCGCATTGTCCTTACAGCCTCAACACTCCCGTTCTTTTAAAAAAGAACTGGGAAGACTATAAAAATTTCATCTGACCATCAAATATATCGCCGCCGCTTTCGTTAGCAGAAGAGGGAATCACTATGATGAACATTTACGAAGAGGTCCTTTCGAACAACCAAAGTAACGGCACAAAAATCGCGCTCGCAACGGAGAGCCTTGATAACAAGAACCGGAGTTTAACGTACTCCGGGATGTTTGACGCGATCGACGTTACGGCGGCGGCGCTGGTCGACCTCGGCATGCGGCCCGGAGACCGGATTGCGCTGATCTCCGAGAACAGTCCCGAATGGATTATCGCTTTTCTTGCGGTCGCGAAGATCCGCTGCACGGCCGTGCTCATAGACGCATCGCTTAACGGGTCCGATCTTCTGCGCTATATTGAGAAATCGGATCTTCGCCTAATACTTGTATCGTCCCACTTGATGAGTCGTCTTGCGGGCCTCGTTCCGGAAGACATCCCCTGCGCGGATCTGGCTGCCGGCGCGAAGCTTTTCGCGGATACCGGATTCGCCGGCAAGATCCGGGACGCTGTGATCAAGGGAGATGAGACGATCGCGGCGATCATCTATTCCTCCGGGACGACCCGGACGCCCGCCGGCATTATGCACACGCACGAAGCTCTGATCCGCTCGACACTCATGTGCGCGAAATGCAACAATCTGAATGAAACCGGCAAATACCTGTCGGTCGTCCCGAACAGCCATATCTACGGACTGATCTGCCTCGTGTTGGGGCCGATGCTGATGCGCGGCGACGTCTTTTTCATCGGAGAGAATACGCCGGCTGCAATCCTTAAAGCCTTCGCCGAATACCGACCGACCATTTTTCCCTGCGTTCCGCGCGTTTTCGAGCTCTTCCGGACGGAGATCGAAAAGAAGATTGCGTCCGATCCGAAATCGGCGAAACTATTCCGGATCTTTTTCCCGATCTGCTTAAAACTTCGTAAAGTAACCGGCATTAACTTGGGGAAGGTTTTATTCAAGGCGATTCACAAGGGTTTCGGCGGAAGAATCGAAGTGTTCTGTTCGGCCGGAGCGCCGATGGATCAGAAGACCGCCGAGTTCTATCTCGGAACCGGCTTCAACATGCTGATTACATACGGAGCGACCGAGACCAATATTCCGACTCTCGGCAATTACGGACATAAACTCACCGCTGATTCCTGCGGACGCCGCTATCCGGACGTATCGGTAAGAATCAGTGATACCGGTGAACTTATGATCCGCTCGGATTATATGATGAAGGGTTATTTTGGCGAACCGGAAATGACGGCCGAGGCGTTCGAAGACGGATGGTTCAAGACCGGAGATCTCTGCCGTGTCGACCGTAAAGGACATTACGTGATCACCGGACGAAGGAAAGAGAATATCGTCCTGGCTTCCGGTAAAAAAGTGACGCCCGAAGAAGTCGAGAACGCGTATCCCTCGGTTCCCGGTGTTAAAGAACTCATCGTGTCGGGTGTTGCGCCGACCGGCAAGGAATATGATGAGGTCCATGCGTTTGTCGTGCCTTCGGATCCGGGAGCATCGCACGAAGAGATCGATTACCGGTTCCGTGAGATTGGGGCAGCGCTTCCCGCGCATATGAGAATAGCGGCAATTCACTATGTCGCAGATATTCCGAAGACTTCTTTGCAGAAGCCCAAGCGGTATCTGTTAAGAAAGACCGCCGAGGAAGAGATGTTTCAGGAAACGCAAAGTGACGCTCTCGATATCGCCTGCGAATCTCTCACGGTCGAAGAAGAGCTGATCCGCATTATAGCGCAAACGATCGGCTGGGCGGAATCCCGCATCACTGCGGACTCCGGACTCTTTACCGATCTGGGTATTGATTCGCTGCAGTCGATCGACCTCGCGATCCGTCTCGAAGCGCGGTATGGATTCCGTGCCGACACATCCTTTTCGCGAGGGATGAAAGTCTCGGATGTCGTGACCCTCGTTAAGAGCCGGGCGGAGATCGTCCCGGATGACGGGACGCAGGAGCTCTATCCCCGCAGCAAAAAGTACCGTGACTATTTCTTGTTTCGCCAGGTAAGCAATCTGGCCAGACTCGTATATTCGATCCGGTTTGAGAACGAAGCGGCCTTGCCCGAGGACAGCGGCTATATACTTTGCGCGAACCATGTCTCAAACTTCGATTATCTATGGCTGACCGCCAAATTCAATCGCAAGAGATTCGAGAAATTCTGCTGTATGGCCAAGAAGGAACTTTTTGCAAAGGGAGGCGCCAGCAGAATTCTGTCACAGGTCTGCGGCATGATTCCGGTCGACCGCGAGAATTTTCGCGCCGAGACCATGAAGTGCTGTGAGAATAAGCTTCGCGAGAAATGGGGCCTTCTGATACATCCGGAAGGCACGAGAAGCACGGACGGCGAGCTCGGTGTCTTCAAGAAAGGTGCTGCGGTCCTTGCGATCGAATCCGGCGTCCCGATCATACCCGCGTATATACAAGGCGCTTACGATATTTTCCCCAATAACGTTAAAATGCCCAGACTGTTTAACTTCCGGTCTATGAAAAAATACGTGGTAAACGTCTTCTACGGCAATCCGATTTTCCCGGACGGACAGAGCCCGGATGAGCTGATCGGCCAGGTGAAAGATGCGGTTCTCGAGTTGAAAAAAACGGCGGTCTCTCGAAAAACCTCCTGATACAAAAGGAGTGCGGGAAGAGTACCGCGTGAAACGGAGGACGGATTTGTGGATGAAATGAAAAAAACACCCGCCAATATCGACGAATACATTGATTCCTGCCGTCCCGAAATCCGCGATGTCTTAAGGGAAATCCGGCGTGTTATCCGGGAAACGGCCCCCGAAGCGACGGAAAGAATCGGCTACGGCATGCCGGCCTTCGAGCAGAACGGGCCGCTGGTCTACTTTGCCGCCTTCTCGAAGCATATCGGATTCTATCCGCTTCCGGAGTCCATCGATATATTTGCCGAGGCATTGGCGCCTTATAAAACAAACAAGGGCGCCGTACAGTTCCCGATTGATAAAGAAATCCCCTATGATCTGATCCGCAGAATCACCGCGTAC
>CAZTXQ010000080.1:0-3048 GCA_964617375.1 uncultured Mageeibacillus sp.
GATCTCCGACGCGATCTTATCAACGCGCGGATCATCGTTCCCGAAAGCGGGGTACTCCCCGTCAATCTCGAAGTCGACCGCAAGTCCCGATTCATTTCGGATCGGACGCACTCTCGCATACCGGATCGCGCTCAGGCTGTCCGCAACGACGGAGAGCCCTGCAATACCGCAAGCCATGGTACGAAGGATCTTCTCGTCATGAAGCGCCATTTCCAGCTTCTCGTAACTGTATTTATCGTGCATATAGTGAATGATGTTGAGCGTGTTGATATAGAGCTTGCTAAGCCACGTGCATGTCTCGGAGAACCGGGAAAGCACCCGGTCATAATCCAGGAGATCACCTGTCAGAGGCTCTCTTACGGGTCCGATCTGTTCGCCGGTCTTCTCGTCCCTGCCGCCGTTGATCGAGTACAGGAGTGCCTTCGCGAGATTCACGCGGGCGCCGAAGAACTGCATCTGCTTGCCGACACGCATCGCGGATACGCAGCACGCGATCGCATAGTCGTCGCCAAACTTTTCGCGCATCAGATCGTCGTTCTCATACTGAATCGACGAAGTGTCGATCGATATGTCGGAGCAATAGTCCTTGAAATTCTTCGGAAGCTTCGGGCTCCAGAGTACGGTAAGATTCGGCTCGGGCGCGGGCCCTAAGTTCGTCAGGGTATGGAGGAAGCGGTAGGACATTTTTGTGACCATGTGACGGCCGTCGAGACCGACGCCGCCGATCGATTCGGTAACCCAGGTCGGGTCGCCCGAGAAGAGCTCATCGTACGCCGGTGTTCTTAAGAAACGGACCATACGAAGCTTCATGATGAAATGGTCGACAATCTCCTGAACTTCACTCTCCGTAAGTGCGCCGCTCTTGAGATCCCGTTCGGCATAGATGTCGAGGAAAGTCGATACGCGTCCTAAAGACATCGCCGCGCCGTTCTGTTCTTTAACGGATCCGAGATAGGCAAAATAGAGCCACTGGACGGCTTCCGCAAAATTCTTCGCCGGTTTGGAGATGTCGCAGCCGTAGCTATTCGCCATGACGGCCAGCTCCTTCAAGGCGCGGATCTGCTCGGAGATCTCTTCGCGCTGCTGAATCGTCCTCGCGTCCATCGTGTCCTGAATCGCCAGATCCTTGGCTTTCCTCTTGGCCGCGATCAGAAAATCCGTGCCGTACAGCGCCACGCGCCGGTAATCGCCGATGATGCGTCCGCGTCCGTAGGCATCGGGAAGACCCGTGATCAGGCCGGCGTGGCGCGCCCGCTGCATTTCCGGCGTATACGCGTCGAAAACACCGTCGTTATGGGTTTTTCTATACTTGAAAACATGCGCGACCTCCGGATCCATCGTCCGGCCATAAGCTTCGAGCGAGGTCTTGACCATGCGGATGCCGCCGAACGGCATGATCGCGCGCTTCAGGGGCGCATCGGTCTGCAGGCCGACAATCTTCTCTAAATTCTCATCTATATATCCGGGGGCATGGGAGCTGATCGTAGAAATGGTTTCTGCATCAATATCGAGAACGCCGCCCGCGGCTCTCTCTGCGGCATACGCCTTTTCGACCTCGGCCCACAGGGCGCGGGTGTTGTCTGTCGGGGGACTTAAGAACGAAGCATCGCCGTCATACGGTGTGTAGTTTCGGGTGATAAAGTCACGAACGTGAATCTCTTCGCACCATTTTCCGGAATGAAACATGATCGGCACCTCGTTTGCTATGATTACAAGATTAACATCTTTACTAATAACAGCATACCACATTTTTTCGCCTTGAAAAGCAGAAATACCCGCCTTTGCGACTAAGGGCAGGTATTCCGGCAAGCAAAACTAAGATGGTAAAAACATGAAAAGCCGGCGTTCGTAAAAGTACTTTTGTCCGATATTTTGGAATATCAGACGAGAGCGCCTTTGCCTCCCGCTTAACTCTGATTTCATAATACTCTTGATCATGAAACACGCCAACATACAAGTTTTACAAAAATTATTTGGTATGGGCACTTGGTTTTCAGCACAAGATATAGACGGCCCATCCCGGCACCCGAAAAGGGCGGAAATCGGTCATTTTTCTACTGTATTGCGCTATGAAAAAAACCTCTTATCCATGTTCAGCCGCAAAATGCGCGTATGAATCAGGAGAAGAAAAGATGATCGAGAAGGATCTTGATGCCGATGCCGCAGAGGATAATCCCGCCTGCGATCTCGGCCGTTTTCCCGAGCACGGGACCGATCTTTCTTCCGAGAAATCCACCCGCAAAGGAGAACGCAAAAGCGACGATTCCGATGATGATCGACGGGACCCAGATGTCCGTCTTAAGAAAAGCAAAACTGACGCCGACGGCCAATGCGTCGATCGACGTCGCGACGGCAAGAACAATAAGGCGCTTAAAAGTCAGTGTCTCCGCAGCGGAGTAGCCCTTGCGGCCATTGGCGCGCTGGCCGGACGCATCACCGGGAATGGCTTCCGGTACGGCGCCTGCCATGGTTCCTGCAGCGGCTCCCGTCATGGTTCCTGCAGCGGCTCCTGTCATGGTTCCTGCAGCGGCTCCCGTCATGGTTCCTGCAGCGGCTCCCGGAATGACCGGGCAGGCCGGCGCACCTTCCAGGAGTTCATCGGCGTTCTTCGAAGTGAAGGCTTCCCAGAGCATTTTCCCGCCGATAAAAAGGAGCAGTACAAAGGCGATCCAGTGATCGAAATTCTCAATATACGACTGAAAGCGCATCGCCGCATAGAAGCCGATCACCGGCATTGCGCACTGAAAAAGACCGAACATCGAGCTCATTCTCAAGTTCTGTGTCCAGCGGAAGTCACAGCAAGTCATACCGGTCGAAACGGATACCGCAAAAGCATCCATCGCAAGGCCGACCGCTATGAGAAAAACCGATATAAGATTCATAAGAAATCCTCCGCTTGTTTATCTATCGGATTTTGCCCCTTTTTACAAAAACTGTCAATCCGTACCGCGCGCGTGCGTTTCGCCTGTGCAAATACCGCTACGCAATCCGCGGGTGGGCATTAACGCGTCAACGTGTTAATGCCAATACATCTTCGCACGCTGCGGG
>CAZTXQ010000080.1:3148-9940 GCA_964617375.1 uncultured Mageeibacillus sp.
TCGAGCACCTCGTGCGCGGGCGCCGGGCAGCGGCGCCAATACCTTTTCGAGCACCCCGTGCGCGGGCGCCGGGCAGCGGCGCCAATACCTTTTCGAGTACCTCGTGCGGTCCCCGTCCCCCACCTCTCACACCTCTCCCCCTCCCCCCCATATGATTTTCATTTCGATCTTCACGGCACATTCATTTCATGATATTGTAAGATCAGCAGAAGTAGTGATCGAAGAAGACGCCACGCGTTATTCTATCGCTTATGAAGTAGTGATCGAAGAAAACGTCACTCGCGTTTTCTATCGTATATAAGAACGTGATTCAATTGATTTATTTTGTCTATTGAAAAGAGGTGTATATGAAGATGAGAAAAACAAAGATTATCTGCACACTCGGTCCGGCGACCGATTCGGATGAGGTCGTACGCAAGCTCATGCTCCAGGGCATGAACGTAGCACGCTTCAATTTTTCCCATGGATCTTACGACGAACACAAGCAGCGCATGGAACGGCTCAAGAGAATCCGCGAGGAATTGGGTCTTCCGGTCGCAATCCTTCTTGATACGAAGGGTCCCGAGATCCGCACCGGTTCTTTTAAGGGCGGAAAAGTGGTCCTTACCGAGGGCAAGACTGTCACGATCCGTCACGACGATATCCTCGGCACCGCCGATGAATTCTCCGTAACCTACAAGGAACTGCCGGACGATGTTGAGCCCGGCACCCGGATTCTCATCGACGACGGCCTGATTGAGCTTCTGGTTCTCGAAGTTCTGGACCGTGATATCGTCTGCCGCGTCGAGAACGGCGGCCAGGTCTCTGACAAGAAGAGCATCAATGTGCCCGGCGTCGAGCTTCATCTCCCCGCCCTTACGGAGAAGGACACCGAAGACATTCTCTTCGGCATCAAGAACGAGATCGATTTTATCGCCGCGTCCTTCGTCAGAAAGCCGCGCGACGTGCAGGAGATCCGTCACATTCTCGAAAAGAACAACGCCCAGTCCATCAACATCATCGCGAAAATCGAGAACAGCGAAGGCGTCTCCAATTTTGACGATATCCTTAAGGTCGCCGACGGCATCATGGTCGCACGCGGTGACTTAGGCGTGGAGATTCCCGCCGCGGAAGTCCCGATCGTGCAGAAGCGTTTTATCCGTTCCTGCCAGAACGTCGGAAAGATTTCGATCACAGCGACCCAGATGCTTGATTCCATGATCCGCAACCCGCGCCCGACGAGAGCCGAGGTCAGCGACGTCGCAAACGCCATCTTTGACGGCACCTCTGCGGTTATGCTGTCCGGCGAGACCGCGGCCGGCAAGTATCCGATCGAAGCTCTCCAGATGATGGTCGACATTGCCCGTCAGACAGAAGGCTCCATCGATTTCTGGCAGAATCTCCAGAGCTCCCGATATCCGATGCTCTCATCCGTCGCCAACGCGATCAGCCACGCAACCTGCACAACCGCGATGGACCTCAAAGCCAAGGCGATCATCACGATCACGCATGCCGGCCGTACGGCCCGTCTCGTGTCCCGTTTCCGCCCGGGCTGCCCCATCGTTGCAACGACCGTTTTCCCGATTGTTCAGCGTCAGCTCAACCTGTGCTGGGGTGTCTGGCCGGTTCTCGTCGAGGAAGTTGAGACGACCGATCAGATGTTTGAGGTCGGCCTTCGCGCCGCCAAGGACAGCGGATTCCTGTTCGACGGAGACATCGTCGTACTGACAGGCGGAACGCCCGTCGGCATGAGTGGCACGACAAACACGATTAAGGTTCAGGCCGTCGGCCAGTCGTTCGTTCACGGCAAGGGACAGCGCGCAAACGAGAGCGGCCCCGTGAAAGTCACGGGCAACGTCATGATCATCAAAGAGCCGGAGCATCTTCCGGAATGCACGATCACGCCGTCCGATGACATCATTCTCGTCGCGCCTTACACCAACAACCGCATGATGCCGTTTATCCGCAAGGCCAAGGCCCTTGTAGTCGAGGACGACGATCCGACGAGCCATACGGCGACGGTCGCCTCCGCCCTTGAAATCCCCGCCCTTCTTTCCTGTGAAAATGCCACGCGTCTCTTAAAAGACGGGTGGGCCGTGACAATCGACATTGAACGCGGCATTATTTCCTGACAGAATCTTTAGAACCCGGGGGTTCACGCATGCCTTTTTCGTCTCTGGTCCTGTACTTTACGGCATACAGCTTTATCGGCTGGTTTATTGAAACGACATATTGCTCCATACCGGCGCGCAAATTCGTGTACCGCGGATTCCTGATGGGACCGGTGTGCCCGATCTACGGATTCGGCGCCCTTGCGGTGCTTCTCATCCTGTCGCCGTTCTCGAATCAGCCCCTGGTCGTGTTCTTTCTGGGCCTGATCATCACGTCGGCACTCGAATATCTTGTCAGCGTCCTTCTCGAAAAGCTTTTCAAGAAATCCTGGTGGGATTACAGCACAAAGAAGTTCAATATCAACGGCCGCATCAGCCTTCTGACGAGCCTCGCCTGGGGCGCGCTCTCGGTCGCCCTCGTCTACGTGATTCACCCCGCGATCCGTCTGCTCTTTGCCGCGATCCCGCCCTTTTTCGCGAATATCGCCGCGATCGCGCTTCCCGTTATCTTCTCTCTGGACATGTTCCTGTCCGTCCGCGATACGCTCCACTTCAACCGCGACATGCTGAAAGTTACGGAGATTATCTCCCTTGTCGAAAAGAAGCGTGAGGAACTGAAAGAGCTCGTCGACAACTTACGGCTTGAGCCCCGGGAGAAGCGCGAGTCCGAATTCGGCGCGCGTCTCGGACAAAAGAAGGCCGAATTTACAGAGGCGGTCAATCTTTTCACGACGGCACAGAAAGAGAAGCTCGAACAGGAGCTGGCCGTTCTACAGCAGCGCGAGGAAGAGACGCTCGCCCTGTTCCTTCGCAGAGCTTCCCGTATTATGAACGCCTTCCCTCACATGCGTCTTCACAGGAAGGACAAGCTCTCCCTGCGCGAGCGGTTCACCTTGTCGCGCATGAAAAACAAGATGTAATTCAAGTGGTGAAAAGGCCGCTTTTCCGCTTCGATTTTTGAAGTTGTGTGGAGCGGGAGCCCTCTCCGGATGCGCGAAAACGCCCCTGCTTTTCTTTTGTCTTAGCTTATGCTATAATTGCTGAGGGCGGGTTTTGGTTGGAATCTATCCGTCCGACAATCTATATCTCACGCGTATATTTTTGGGAAGGACATTATGAAGTTTATCGGGATACCGAAGACCGTTAAGAAGAAGAAGAATGAGACGATTCGTTCCGTACTGGGTGCGGTGCTTCTTGTTTCTTTGATTCTGGTCTGTATATTGGGAGCCGAATCCCTCTTTACCGCATCGCGTCAGAGGACTGTACTGACCGACGAATCGATGCCTGTTACAGATGCGGATTCTGCGGCTGCGGGAGCGGCCACCATCGCACCGGATTCCGCCTCCGAATCTCTGATTTCCCGATCCGACGATGCGCTGATTGCCGCGGAAGTAACGGCCGCAACACTTTCCCCTTCTCCCTACGCTACTCCCGCAGCAGACACTCCGACTATTGCCGCTACCGGTACTCCTGCCGCAACTCCGACCACAGCCGTCACCTTCACATCCGAATCCGTTCATTATTATGTCACCGCGGACCTTACCGTAAGGACAGGCCCCGGCACGAATTATGATAAAGTTGAGTCCTTAACCGCGGGCGATGAAGTCGATTCCATAGCGATCTCCAGCAACGGCTGGGTGAAGCTGGCCGAGAGTCAGTATGTAATCGATGACTATCTCTCGAAAACCCCGCCGGAAGAAGAGTATTCAGGCGACTTCTATGCCAAGGGCGAGATCAACGTACGATCGGGTCCCGGCACGGAATATCCCGTAACGAAGACACTTCCCGCAGGATCCGGAATCACGGTTGTCGCAAGAACATCAAACGGCTGGTATCGTACGGCTGTCGGCTCCTATGTCAATGCCGACGTCTGCACATCGACACCTCCTGCAACGCCTACGCCCAAGCCCACTCCGAAGCCTACCCCTACTCCGACACCGGCACCCGGAAGCTTGACGGAGCTGGGAAGTTTCAAGGTAACGTTCTACGGACCGACCGGCAAACCGACCTTTTCCGGAGAATGGCCCGAGGAACAACGCACCATCGCGGTCGATCCGGCCGTGATCCCGATGGGATCGATGATTTACATTGAAAATGACCCGCTCGGCGGCGACGGATACTATATCGCCGAAGATACGGGTTCAGCTGTACAAGGATACATCATAGACATTTTTGCCGACGACGGAGAATCTCGAAGCACAATCAACGGCGTCAGGGTTTATCTGGTAGCCCCCTGATCAAAGTGCCCATCCGAACCTCCTCTCCGGCAAAACCTGACGTCGTCGCACCTTCTTGTGGCGTATGGCGTCATATCTTCGCACGCACTCTTTTGCCGCGCGAAGATTTTTAATGAGGATTGAAATAACCGAAAGGAAACAAATATATGACTCCAAAAAAGAAAGATCTGACACCCGGCGAGAAGCCGAAATCCGACATGGCCGCAGGCTCACCCGACTACAAGAACACCGTTAAGCTCCCCTCCAGAATGAAAGCAGACACTAAGACCCCCGCTCCCGCAGGCACCGCAGCCGAAGCCAAACAGGCTCCCGATGGCCGCGCTCACAGCGGCAGAAATCAGGAAAACAAGCCAAGGGGAGATAAATCTCAGTCAAACAAACCTCAGGGAGATAAGTCTCAATCAAGCAAACAGCATACCGCGAAGCCCCAGGAAGAGAAGCCGCAAGGCAGCAAGTCTCATGGTGAAAAGCAGCGTACCGCTAAGTCTCAGGGAATCAAGCCGCAGGGCGACAAGATTCAGGGGATCAAGCCGCAGGGCGGCAGACCTCAGGGAGGCAGGCCGCAGGGCGGCAGATCCCAGGATTATACGCCGCGCACTCCCGCTCCGGAAATGATGCCGGTCGCGGTCACTCGCCAGGAAGACGACAAGATCCCGGACTTCTATCTGCGCGCTTCGGTCAAGCCGAAGAACAAGGAGAAGAAGAAAGGCGCGCTCCGCGTCATTCCGCTCGGAGGTCTTTGCGAGATCGGCAAGAATATGACCCTTCTCGAATTCGGCAACGACATCATCATCATCGACTGCGGCATGGCTTTTCCCGAAGAAACGATGCCGGGCATCGATGCCGTTATCCAGGATTATACGTATGTCCTTCAGAACAAAGACCGCGTCCGCGGCATCTTCATCACCCACGGACATGAAGATCATATCGGCGCTCTTCCCTACCTGATGAAAGATCTGAAGTGCCCGATCTACGCGGGACGCCTTGCGATCGAACTGATCCGCGGCAAGCTCGCCGAAAAAGGTGCCGGTCTCCGCGGCGTCCAGCTCCAGGCCGCTCTTCCCGGCGACACCTTCAAAGGCGGCAATTCCTTCTCTGTCGAGTTTATCCATGTCAATCACAGTATCGCAGACGCGTTCGCCCTGGCGATTAAGACGCCGGTCGGCGTCGTCATCCATACCGGCGACTTCAAAGTCGACTACACGCCGATCGACGGCGGTCCCATCGATCTGCAGCGCTTTTCGCAATACGGCAAGGACGGCGTTCTCCTTCTGCTGGACGAGAGCACGAACATCGAGATTCCGGGCATGTCGCCCTCCGAGAGATCCGTCGGCGAGTCTTTTCAACGCATTATCCAGAACGCACCCGGCCGCGTGATCGTCGCCACCTTCTCTTCGCACGTACACCGTATGCAGCAGATTTTCACGGCCGCGGAAAAATACGGCCGCAAGGTCGCGCTGGTCGGCCGCAGCATGCTGACTGTCTTTGCCGCCGCCAACTCGCTCGGATACATCGAGATGAAGCCGGATACCCTGATCGACATCAACGACATCGATCGCTATCAGCCCGAGCAGCTCGTTATTCTGACGACCGGAAGCCAGGCTGAGCCGATGTCCGCACTGACGCGAATGGCTTTCGCTTCGCACAAGATTGTCGAGATCACACAGGGCGATACGGTCATCGTCTCCGCCCACCCGATTCCCGGCAACGAGAAGCCGATCTACAAAGTCATCAACGAGCTTTTCCGCCGCGGCGCCAAGGTCATCTACGAAGACTTAGCCGACGTACATGTCTCCGGCCACGCATTCCGCGGCGAGCACATGCTGATTCATGAGCTCGTAAAGCCGAAATACTTCATACCGGTCCACGGTGAATACCGGATGCTTTTCAAGCACGCGCAGCTCGCAAGAGACTTAGGGATGTCATGGAACAGCATCTTCATTCTGAACAACGGCGACATTTTCGAATGCACGGAAGATATGGCCAGAATATCCGGCTACATCAATGCCGCACCGGTCCTGATCGACGGTTCCGGTATCGGCGACATCGACAACCGCGTGCTCCGCGACCGCAAGCTCCTCTCGGATGACGGCGTCGTGGCAATCTCCCTCGTACTCGACAAAAAGGGCAAGTTCCTCACATCTCCGAGTGTTCAGGCCGTCGGCTTCCTCTACGAGAGCGAATCCGTGCAGGTCATCCGCGAATGCTCCGACAAGATAACGTCATTCGTCAATAAGTGCGCGGGACAGAACCGCTCGGTCTCCTCCATCATCGAATCCGGACAGCTTCGCGATTATGTGAAGAGCTTCCTTTTCGAAAAGACGAGGCGGCGCCCGATGATCCTGATCTCGGTAACAATCCTCTAAATGGCAAGCGGCCGGCGCCTCCAAGGGGGCGCGGGTTGGCTGAGATACACCTTGTAAGCCCAAAGCGGCCGGCTCCTCCAAGGGGGCGCGGATTGGCTG
>CAZTXQ010000081.1:0-3341 GCA_964617375.1 uncultured Mageeibacillus sp.
GTTTTGAGGCGCCCCGGGAGGTGTATAAATGAAAGATTTTTTTCCTGTTGACAAATTCGAAAAACATCTTATATAATAGGCGTGACTTTACTGCTTTACTTAAGTAAAGCAGTAAAGCATACAAGAAGGAGAGATCATATGGGAAATTATCGCTTTCATACGCCGGACGGCGTCAACGACATATTGCCGGAGGAGTGCAGGACCAAGCGCGCGTTGGAGCAGAAGCTGCGGACCCTGTTCTCGACTCACGGTTATCGCGAGATTGAGACACCGGGCATCGAGTTCTACGACGTGTACGCGGGCGACCGCTTTATCGCGCAGGAGAATCTTTACAAGCTCGTCGATCAGGACGGACGCATTCTGGCCTTAAGGTATGACGGTACGGTTCCTGTGGCGCGTCTCGCGGCGACGCTTTTTCGCGATGCACCGCCGCCCCTGAGACTGTCCTATATCGAGAACATGTACCGCTTCCGCGAATCCGGCGGCGGCCGGCAGCGCGAGTTCTGTCAGGCGGGCGTCGAGCTTCTCGGCCTCTCGTCGGCGGAATCGGATGCCGAAGTGATTGCGCTTGCGATTTCGGCGGCCCTCAAGATCGGTGTGACCGATCTGCAGATCTCGATCGGGCAGACGGAATTTTTCAAGGGCCTTATGGAGGAGTGGAATATCCCGGCCGATGACGCCGAGGACATTTCGCGCCATATTGACCAGAAGGATACGGTCGCGCTCGAAAAGGCGGCGGCCCGGTACGGCCTTTCCGAGACGGAGAAGGAGACACTTCTAAGGATCCCCGCTCTGTTCGGCACCTATGACACACTGTCCGATTTCGAGAACCGCGTCAATAGCCCCCGCGCGAAGGCCGCACTTAAGAACCTTCGCGATATTCTCGATATTCTCGACGATTACGGCTATACAAAGTATGTCTCGATCGATCTGGGCATGCTCCGGAGCCTTGACTACTATACCGGCATGATATTTAAGGGATTTACGTACGAGATCGGATTCCCGATCATTTCCGGCGGACGTTACGACAAAGCGGTGCTGGCCTTTGGCCGGGATCTTGCCGCGGTCGGCTTCTCGATGAGCCTCAATCTCTGCATGACGGCTCTTCGCCGGCAGGGAAAAGAACCGGCACCTCTTACAACCGACGCGATCATCGGGTACAGTGCCGAGCCGGGTCTTCGCAGACTCGCACTCGAGATGGCTTACCGTATGCGAAAAGAGGGTCTTGCGGTCCTTGTCGACTGTGAAGGAATGACGGAGGAAGAGCTTTCCGATTTCGCCGAAAAGAGGAAGATCGAACAGGTGATTTTTCTGAATGCGGATTCCTGCGGCTGTGAAGAAGAGGAGAAGAAGTGACGGATATGATTACGATTGCACTTTCCAAAGGACGCCTTGCGGAGCAGGCCATCGACCTGCTCGAGGCTGCCGGATATGACTGCTCTGCGGCGCGCGAAAAGTCCCGCCGCCTGATTCTGGAAGACGAGAAAGCGGGCCTTCGCTTCATTATGGCCAAACCCGCCGACGTACCGACCTATGTCGAATACGGCGCGGCCGATATCGGCGTCGTCGGGAAGGACACACTGCTCGAAGAAGGGCGTCAGCTCTATGAAGTGATTGATCTCGGCTTCGGCGCCTGCCGCATGTGTGTATGCGGACCGGCCGCGCTCAAGGGCAAGCTCGACCAGATCCCCAACAAGCGGGTCGCTTCCAAATACCCGCACATCACGCGTTCCTATTTTGAGGGGACGAAGCGCGAGAGCGTCGAGATCATCAAGCTCAACGGCTCCGTCGAACTCGCCCCGCTGATCGGCCTTGCCGAGGTGATCGTCGATATCGTCGAATCCGGCCAGACCCTGCGCGAGAACGGCCTCGACGTGCTCGAAGTGATCGCGGACATATCCGCCCGTGTCGTCGTCAACCGCGTGTCCATGAAGATGAAGGCGCAAACGATTATGCCGATGCTTGACGCGATCCGCGCCGAGCTCGCGAAAAGAAATGAACCGAAAGAGGAGGTGAGTTCCCTATGAAATGCCGCAGAATCAACGCCCGCAAGGAAGACCTTGCCGCTATTTCCGAAGAGCTCGGTTTGCGAAGCAAGATGGAGCTCGGTCCGATCATTGATACCGTAAACGGAATTATCGCCGATATCAGAGAGAACAGGGACGCCGCTGTCCTCTCCTATACGAAGCGCTTTGACAAGGCCGACCTGACCCCCGAAACCATGCGCGTCACGCCGGAGGAAATCTCCGACGCTGTCGCCCGGACCGATCCCGAACTTCTCGCCACTATGAGAAGGGCCGCGGCCAACATCCTTGCCTTCCACGAGAAGCAGCGTGAAACCGGCTTCTCGATGGACGTCGTCGGAGGATCCCGCATCGGTATGCTTGTCCGCCCGCTGTCCGTCGCCGGCATCTACGTACCCGGCGGCACTGCGCCGCTCCCCTCCACAGTCCTGATGAACGTGATCCCCGCCAAAGCCGCCGGGGTCCCGCGCGTCGTGCTCTGCACGCCGCCGCGCGCCGACGGCAGCGTCGCCCCCGTGATCCTGGCCGCCGCGTCGATTGCGGGCGCCGATGAGATCTACAAGGTCGGCGGCGCACAGGCCATCGCCGCGATGGCCTGCGGGACACCTGTGATCCCGCGTGTCGACAAGATCTGCGGCCCCGGCAATATCTACGTGAATACCGCGAAGAGGCTCGTTTTCGGGCAGGTCGATATCGACATGTTCGCCGGTCCGAGTGAGATCCTGATTGTCGCCGACAGCACGGCCAAGCCGGAGTTTGTCGCAGCCGACATGCTCTCGCAGGCGGAACACGACAAAATCGCCTCCGCGATTCTCCTAACAACCGACGCGGCGATGGCCGACGCCGTTGAAGAGGCGATTGACCGGAGGTCAGAGCTTCTGGAGAGAAGAGAGATTCTGGAGAAGTCCGTCGCCGATTACTGCGCGGTCGTCCTCGTTGAAGACATCGATACCGCGATCGACTTTGTGAATGAACTCGCCCCCGAGCATCTGGAGCTCTGCATCGCCGATGCGGAACGCTGGGCCGAGAAGGTTACACACGCCGGCGCGATCTTCCTCGGGAACTATACGCCCGAACCCCTGGGAGACTATTTCGCAGGACCGAACCACACGCTGCCGACGTCCGGAACCGCCCGCTTCTTTTCACCGCTCAATACGGGGGACTTCCTGAAGAAGACAAGCATCCTCCGGTATACCGAAGAGTCCCTGAAGACGGCGGCCGCGGACGTTGTGAGGTTTGCCGAA
The DNA here is from genome assembly GCA_964617375.1 of uncultured Mageeibacillus sp. Taxonomy (GTDB): domain Bacteria; phylum Bacillota; class Clostridia; order Saccharofermentanales; family Saccharofermentanaceae; genus Firm-13. The sequence continues at coordinate 3,269 of CAZTXQ010000081.1, forward strand.
GCGGAGGGCCTGACCGGCCACGCCGCCGCGGTAAAGGTGCGGTTCGAGAACTGACGGAGAATTGCCGTCCGGT
>CAZTXQ010000081.1:3441-9101 GCA_964617375.1 uncultured Mageeibacillus sp.
AAGGAGATCCGTATGAGTCGTTTCTGGAATAAAAAAACCGCTTCGCTGACGCCGTATGTGGCGGGCGAACAGCCGCTTCCCGGTCAAAAAGTCATCAAGCTCAATACAAACGAGAACCCGTATCCGCCGTCGCCCTGTATCAAAGAGCACATGCTGGGCTTTGATCCGGCCGTGCTCCGCCGGTATCCCGAACTGACGAGCCGTTCGCTTCGGGAGGCGATCGCGGATTTTTATGGTGTCAGACCGGAGCAGGTCTTCTGCGGCAACGGATCGGACGAGGTTCTGGCCTTCAGTTTCCAGGCTTTTTTTGAGACGGAGAAGGACGCCGATCCGCTCTTTTTTCCCGATATAACCTATAGCTTCTATCCGGTCTATGCCGATCTTTACGGCATTCCGATCGTCAAAATACCGTTGAACGACGATTTCACGATTCCGGTCGAGGCCTTCTGCAAGCCTTCCGGAGGCGTTGCGATCTCGAATCCGAACGCGCCGACGACACTCTCGATGCCGGTATCCGATATCAAGAAGATACTTGAGAGCCAGCCGGACCGGCTCGTGCTGATCGATCAGGCATACGCCGCCTTCGGAGAGGAGAACTGCCTCGAGCTTCTTCCCGACCACCCGAACCTTCTCGTGATTGGGACACTCTCGAAATCGCACTCGCTTGCGGGCCTTCGGGTCGGATATGCAATCGCGTCGGAGGAGATCATCGAAGGCCTGATGCGGATCCGGGATTCCTTCAACTCGTATCCGGTTGATACTCTTGCGCTCGAGCTCGCGACGCTGGCCGTCAATGACCGCCGGACCTTCGAAGAGAATACCTGCCGGATCATAAAGACGAGGGAAGCGACAATCCCGAGACTGGAGTCGCTTGGTTTTACGGTTCTCAAGTCAAGTGCCAATTTTCTTTTCGCGAGCCCGTCCGTAATATCCGCCGGGGATCTCTACAAAAAACTCCGCAGTGCGGGTATACTTGTAAGGTATTTTAACAAGCCGCGAATTTCCGGATATCTTCGGATCACGGTCGGTACGGATGAGGAAATGGATATTCTTATAGAGGCCATTACGAGAATTCAGAGTGAAGAACTATGAGGTTTTCCGTATGAAAAAAGGAGGCATTTCATCGATGAGAAACGCGCAGCTTACCCGCACGACCAACGAGACCACGGTGCGGGTGCATTTGGATGTGGACGGACTCGGAACAAGCGAAATTGACACCGGTATCGGATTTTTCGACCACATGCTCGACCTTCTTGCCAGGCATGGCGGGCTGGACCTGACGGTTGCCGCCTCCGGTGACTTGCGTGTCGACGGCCACCACACGGTGGAGGATGTCGGAATTGTGATCGGCAAGACGATTGCCGCGGCTCTCGGCGAGAAGCGCGGGATCAACCGCTACGGACATGCCGTGATACCGATGGACGAGACGCTTGCGACCTGCGCGCTGGACATATCCGGACGTCCGTTTCTTGTTGTGAAAGCCGATTATGCGGGCGAGCGAGTCGGAGATTTTGATACGTCGCTGACGGAAGAATTTTTTCGCGCGCTGGCCTTTAACGCCGGAATCACACTGCACCTGTCCTGCGAATACGGCACGAACGACCACCACAAGATCGAGGCGATGTTCAAGGCGTTCGCAAGAGCGCTGCGCATGGCCGCGGCGATTGATCCCGATTTCTCGGACCGGATACCTTCGACGAAGGGCGTCCTTGAATAATAAATAAGAGCACATGGGGGACTTGACAATGAGCATGCAAAAAGACACCGACTATATCCAGCTTCCGGTATTTATCAGCGGCAAGGTGCGAAACGTATACGATTTGGGAGACTCTTTCCTGATGGTTGTTACCGACCGCATCTCCGCGTTTGACGTCGTTTTCGATGAGCTGATCCCCGATAAGGGCAAAGTCCTGAGCAGCATTTCCGCTTTCTGGTTCGACTTTACAAAAGACATTATTCCGAATCACGTCATTACGACCGATCCCGCGAAGTATCCGATGGGTCTTTCCGCCCATGCGGAAGAACTTAAGGGCCGCTCGATGCTCGTCAAGAAAGTCAATATGCTTCCCGTCGAGTGCATCGTAAGAGGTTACCTTGAAGGATCCGCCTTGAAGGAATATAAGGCCGAAGGCACCGTAGGCGGCATTAAGATGCCGGAGGGAATGAAGCAGGGCGACAAGCTTCCCGCTCCGATGGTTACGCCTTCCACCAAGGAAGAATCCGGCCACGATATCAATATCACGTTCGCGCAGCTTGAGGATCTGATCGGAAAAGAAGACGCGAAGCAGCTTGCCGACGCAGCCCTCGCTCTTTACGAGAAAGCGTCCGCCTATGCGCTGTCGAAGGGGATCATCCTTGCCGACACGAAGTTCGAATTCGGCAAGATCGACGGCAAGCTCGTCATCGCCGACGAGATGTTCACACCGGACTCCTCGCGTTTCTGGGACCTTGCCGACTATGAGCCCGGCCGCGCGCAGAAGAGCTTTGACAAGCAGTATCTCCGCGAATGGCTCGAGACACTCGACTGGGACAAGACCTATCCGGCCCCGCATCTGCCCGAAGATATTATTGAGAAGACGGCAGCCAAATATCGCGAAGCGTATCGCCTGATCACGGGAAAGGATATTGAATGATTGCGATAATCGATTACGGGATGGGCAATCTGGGTTCCGTTGAGAAAGCCTTGACGTATCTGGGTTACCGGTCGGTGATCACGGATTCTCCGCGCGAGGCCATGACGGCCGACGGCATGATACTTCCCGGCGTCGGTGCGATGGGAAGTGCAATGGAGGCTCTGACCGGCAAGGGTTTGGATAAAGTCATCCGTACATTCACGGATACCGGGCGCCCCTTTCTCGGCATATGCTTAGGCATGCAGATGCTTTTCGAGACGTCGGATGAAGGCGGAACCGTAAAAGGTTTGGGGCTTCTGCCCGGCAAAGTTCTGAAGTTCGCTCCGGACATGGGACTTAAAGTCCCCGCAATCGGCTGGAACGACCTGAAAACGGTCTCCCACCCTGACTTGAAGCAGAGGGATTACGTCTATTTCGTCCACTCGTATTACTGCCGTCCCGACCGCGCGGAAGACGTCGCGGCGACCTCGGAGTATGGCATCGAATTTGCCTCTGCGGTGTCGCGAGGGAATATTCTGGCGACGCAGTTCCATCCGGAAAAGAGCGGTGAGGCAGGACTTTCCATATTAGACCGCTGGGCAAGGAGAACAAAATGATCATATATCCCGCCATAGATCTTCTCGACGGATCGTGCGTCCGTCTTTCACAGGGAAAATACGATGAAGTAACGGTATATTCCGAAGATCCGGTCGCCAAGGCCGAGAGCTTTGCTTCGGACGGCGCCGAATGGATCCATATCGTCGACTTAAACGCAGCCAAGTCGGGTGTGCCCTCCAATCAGGCGCTGATCGCGGCGATTGTCCGCAAGACCGGACTTAAAGTACAGACCGGCGGCGGCATCCGGAATCTTGATACATTGAAAACGCTCTTGGAAGACATCGGTGTCGCGCGCTGCGTCATCGGGACGTCTGCCATCCGCGACCGCGCGTTCACCGAAAAGGCACTGGCGCTCTACGGCGACCGGATTGCCATCGGCCTCGACGCCCGGAACGGCGAGATCGCCGTCGATGGATGGACCTCAGGTTCCGGCATCAATGTGATCGATTTTGCGAACACGATGAAGAGCATCGGCGCGAAAACGGTCATCTACACCGACATCGCCCGCGACGGCATGCTGACTGGACCCGCGACTGCCTCGACGAAGGAACTGGTCCTAAAGACCGGCCTTGACGTCATCGCTTCCGGCGGCATCGGCTCCGAAGCCGATATCGAAGAGATCCGGACTTCCGGCTGCTCCGGTGTCATCGTCGGCAAAGCGATCTACGAAGGGAAAGTGAGGCTTTCAGTATGCTTGCGAAACGCATAATCCCGTGTCTGGACGTCAAGAACGGACGCGTCGTCAAGGGCGTTAACTTTGTTTCCCCGCGCGATGCGGGAGACCCCGTCGAAATCGCGAAAGGTTACAACACTTCCGGTGCCGACGAACTGGTGTTCCTCGACATCACCGCGACCCTCGAGGCCCGAGACACTGTCATCGATATGGTAAGAAGCGTGGCCGAACAGGTCTTTATTCCCTTTACCGTAGGCGGAGGAATCCGCAGCATTGAAGACATTCGCGAGATCTTAACGGCCGGCGCCGACAAGATCTCCCTGAATTCGGCCGCGGTCGCAAATCCCGCTCTGATCAAAGAGGCTTCCGACCGCTTCGGTGCCCAGTGCATCGTCATCGCGATCGACGTTAAAAAGCGCCCGGAGGGCGATTCATCCTCCGATTTCCCGAGCGGCTACGAGGTATTCGTTGCCGGAGGTACGATTCCTGCAGGCTTGGACGCTCTTGAATGGGCGAAAAAGGTCGAATCCTTAGGTGCCGGCGAAATCCTCCTTACCAGTATGGATAAGGACGGCACGAAGTCCGGCTACGACAATAGAATCACCCGCATGATCTCCGACGCGCTTCCGATTCCGGTGATCGCATCCGGAGGAGCCGGTTCCATGCAGGATTTCTACGACGGAATCGTCACCGGCGGGGCTGATGCGGTTCTTGCCGCGAGTCTTTTTCATTTCGGGGAGATTCGAATCGAGGACTTAAAAGACTATCTCGCGGAGAAAGGCGTCGCCGTGAGGCGGGGGGCGCGTGTTGGAGCGGAAGATTCTGCCTGCCCGGCATCGGAAACAGATCCGGCCGCCTGTCCGGAGGAGCCTGTCAAAGCCGCGGACAGCTGCACGTTTCAACCGGTCAGTGCCGGTGAGTCCAAGGCCCGCTGGGAACGCCTGAAGAAGGATCCGCAGGGACTGATTCCGGCGATTGTCACGGAAAACAGCACAGGGGATGTTCTGATGCTCGCCTATATGGACGGCGAAGCCTTTTCGGTTACGATGGAGACGGGAATCATGCACTATCATTCCAGAAGCCGCGGAACGCTCTGGAAAAAAGGCGAGACATCCGGTCATTTTCAGCATGTAATCTCCGCAAAAATTGACTGCGATGCGGATACTCTGTTATTCTTTGTAGACCAGGACGGCGCCGCGTGTCATACCGGTGCACACAGCTGCTTTTATAGAGATATAGAGGAAGTATAATCAGATAACGAATTTCGTGAGGTGAATGATATGACAGAAGATTCGTCCGGCATTGTCCGTGAACTGTATGAGGTAATACTCGGTAGACGCGAGAATCCGGTGGAAGGATCCTATACCAACTACCTTTTTTCGAAAGGCAGCGACAAGATCTGCAAGAAGGTTGGCGAAGAAGCGTTCGAAGTCGTCATCGCGGCGACCGGCAACAAAAAGCAGGATATTATTTACGAACTCGCCGATCTGCAGTATCATCTTCTGGTTCTGATGGCCGAAAAAGGCATCACACCCGAAGAAGTCTACGAGGAGCTGAAGAACAGGCGGTAAGAATCGAACGCATGGCCCGGTTTTCTCATCGCATCCCGGCACGGATTTTTTTTCGCAAAGCCGACGGATGCATTTGACAGATCGGGGTCTCTGTGGTAAAATTTCGTTTGCTATCGCCGAAAGGGTCTTTTTTTTATGCGCAAACTGGCATCTGTGGGATGCCGATTATGGAGGTGTTCAACATGG
>CAZTXQ010000082.1:0-8533 GCA_964617375.1 uncultured Mageeibacillus sp.
GTGCCCGCATAAAGCCAACGCGCCTGCGCGTAAAGCAATCGCGTAAAGTGCCCGCATAAAGCCAACGCGCCTGCGCGTAAAGCAATCGCGTAAAGTGCCCGCATAAAGCCAACGCGCCTGCGCGTAAAGCAATCGCGTAAAGTGCCCGCATAAAGCCAACGCGCCTGCGCGTAAAGCAATCGCGTAAAGTGCCCGCGTTAAAATGCTCGCGTACGCGCCCGCATAAAGCCAACGCCCCTCATCCCCTATACTTCTCCATCTCTTTGAGATCTTTATACGTAAGCCGCCTTAGCAGCGCAAACTCCGCAGTCGAAACAACGGTGATGACATGCCCATACGGATGATACAGAAGGTCCAGGAGTATGAATCCCGCGTCTTCCAGGAGGCGCGCGATCACGTTGAGATCGCTGGTTTGCGTTTCTTGCCCGTCGCGGCGCCGGTTCCGGATCTGTTCCGTATCCCGCGCGAAAACGGCCTCCATCGTGATTTCAGGAGCGGCAAGTTCGCGCCTTGCAATGACAGCCCCTATACCCGCGAGCATCGCTTCCAATCCGACATCGAACGTGAAGAGCACGCAGGATCCGTCTTTGGCTAGCCGGTCCACTTTGTCATAATACGGCATGTCGACGGGAAGCTCCGATACACGCGAGGCGCTTAATAATTCCGCAGCTTTGGACAGGCTCTCTTCGTCGAAGCGATACGATTCGAACTTGATCGATGCCGAATATCCGTACATCTGGACTTCAGTCTGTCCGCCTGTTGATTTCTGATTCCTGCTCCCCTTAGTGCTTAGAAGGGCGACCGAGAAGAGTGCCGCCATGAAGACCATAAGAGCCGCCATCCCGGCTAAAACATGGATCAGAAAACAAAAGCTCGCCAGGATCGGACCGAATCCCAGGAAGAGTATCCCAAATATTTGTCTTTTCTTCTTGTCCTTCGTAGGAGGAGCGACCGGTCTGGGCCCGAAAACATGCGGTGCCACAAGCTCTTTTTTGTCGTTGTGATATGACCATGCCATGACCAGCGCGGGTATCAATATGATTGTAAAATGTAAAAAGAGTATTACATACATTGGTATGGGCATCCCCGGTATCAGGGCTAGACAGGCGGCCGTCACCCCGATGCCCGTCAAAGAAAATAGTGTAGCAATATATTCGAATGGAATCTTTTTCATGTATTTGTTGCCCCCTCAACTGGACTTCTGCATCTCCTTAAGATCCTCATACCCCAGCTCCCTCAAGCGCCCCATTTCCGACAACGAAACAACGGTGATCACATGTCCGCCATAGGGATGATACTGAAGGTCCAGAAGCGCGAATCCCGCGTCTTCCAACAGGCGCCCGATCACGTTGAGATCGTTGACGTCCGTGTCTTCCCCGTCGCGGCGCCGGTTCTTGATCTGCTCCGTATCCTGCGCGAAAACGGCCTCATTCGTGATGACACGCGCACCAAGCTCCCGGTTTCCCATCATATCCGTTCCCGCACAGCCAGCCGCTTCAAGCTCCCGCCTTGCCATAACCGCCCGAATCCCTGCAAGTATCGCATCAATTCCCGTCCCGCGCGAAAAAATCACGCAGGATCGATCCTGGACGAGTCTATATATTTTATCATAACACGATATATAAGCGGGAAACTCTGATACTCGCGAGGCGCTCAGGATCTCCGCAGCCCTGGACAGGCTCTCGTCATCGAAGCGATATGAGGCGAACTCGATCGGCGTCGTGCCTCCGTACAGCCGGAAGCGCTTCTCGACACGTTCGGCGGCCTCGATTTTGCGCTGCGCCGCGCGCCGGCTAATCAACATAAGTCCGACGACCATAAGAGCCAGAGCCGCAAGTCCCGCAAACGCATGGACAAGATAGAAGAAGAGCACCGCATTTCGTATAGTCCAATTACGAAGAAGAACAGGAAGAGAAACATCAGTGCGACACACGGACCGACTGCAATTCCCGGAATCAGGACCAGACAGACGACCATCGCCCCGATGCCCGCCAAAGATATCAGGATGGCCAGTAATGCGAGTGTCTTCATTTTCATTATATGTTTCCCCTGTCAGTCGTATTTGCCAACGCGCCTGCGTCCATCACCCATCGCATGAATGGCTCGATTCTTTCACGATCGCGTCGTACTTGACAACCCGGTTCCGCCCCTGGCTCTTGGCCGCGTAAAGCGCCGTATCCGCGGCGGTCGTAAGCGCCGATGCTGCCCGGTCGTCAGGGACCATGGAGGCCAGACCGCAGCTGACGGTAACCTTGTGATTATCGGAGTCCCGAAGAGATGCGCCCTTCATCTGCTTGCGTATTTCCTCGCAGACCTGAAAAGCCTCCGATATCTCGCAGTCCCGAAACAGAATCGTAAATTCGTCGCCGCCGATCCTGTATACGCGAATATTGTCCGCCTGTATTTTTTTCAGTACTCTCGAAAAGCTCATGAGCACGCGGTCGCCGGCGGCATGCCCGAACCGGTCGTTCACGATCTTGAACTCGTCAATATCAACCATGGCGACGGCAAGCGCCTTGCCGCTGCTTCGTCCCTCCAGCCACATTTGACCGAGATCGGAGTCGAACGTCTTCCGGTTGTAGAGTCCCGTGAACGGATCGAGCAGGAGCTGTTCCTGCATATATCTCTGCGCGTCATCCGAATGTGCGAGCGCGGCGAAATGATTCTGTCCGTTCCGGATCAGGAGCCTCGCGAGAAGGTAGGCACAGATGAAGAGGAAGAAAGCGGCGAAGATCTGCATCGCCATATCGCCGTCCATTTTCCCGGCCAGATATCTTTTCGCGGCTGTGGCCAATAGAGCGGCCGTGCTGAGAGCCATCGTGCCGCGGGTTATTTTCACGCTCGAAAAGAGTGTCGACGCAAAGATCGGGAGAATGTAGGAGGACATGAGAACGATGGCTATGTCGTGTGTCATTGTCAGATAGAATGAGAAGAAAACGTACAGGAAGAGAGAAAGGATTTCTTTTAGTTGGAGCGATAAACGGTTTATGCGAATTGCGCGGCTTACCAGAAAGCAAATAGTGAATAGCAGTACGGTCGGCAGAAGGATATACTCCCGGATATAGACATCGAACGGCCAGGCAAGAATGCTGCTTGCCACGAAGAACCAGATGATATGTGCCAGAATGATGAGTCCCGACATCGCGTAACCGGTATTTACGATAAACCGGCACCACTGTATCGGTTCGATCAGTTCTGTGGAGTCATAGTGGCCCTTGTCTGCATTCATCGATGTCATCCGCTTAGTGCCCCCTATGTACCTCGATGACGTCGCGGATGGCCTTGAGGCGCCCTACGACGCGGTCATACTGGCTCTGGCTCTTGACCTCGATTGTCATGTTGAAGTTCGCGGTGACGTCTTTCATCGCCTGCAGCTGTGCCGTTATGATCGACACTTTCTCCTCAGCGATGGCGTTGGAGATGTCTGCCAGAAGGTGTCTTCTGTCATGTGCGAGTATGCTGATCTCGATCTGATAACTGTCCTGGTCCTCGCGCTGTTCCCAGTATACGTCGATGAGGCGCGATGCCTTTTCGGCTTCTTTGGCGGTATCGCCCGCGCTCTTTAAGATGTTCCGTATATTGGAGCAATCGGTGCGATGGACGCCGACGCCGTTGCCGCGCGTGACGTATCCGATGATCGGATCACCGGGGATCGGGCTGCAGCAGCGGGACAGGTGCACCAGACAGTTCTCGACTCCCTTAACAATGATGCCGGTGTCGTTGACGCGCCGGTTCTTCTTGACAGACTTGCTCTTGGGGAGCGACTTGATCGATGTAACGGTGTTGTCTTCCGTAATACCGACGGGAAGCGGTGAATAGACGACCTGCCCGGCGGGGGTTACGCGGTAACCGAGTTCATATCGGTCGCCCTCGGGGAGCGACTTGATATATTCGTCTTTTAAGCGGCCGACGATCTTCGAGGCCGGAACACCGCCGTAGCCTACGGCTGCGTACATGTCGTCCAGCGAGGAGAAGGAGTGCTTGCGGATCGCGGTCTCCATAAAATCGGAGCGCGTCAGCTGCTGGTATGTGAATCCGGTCTTCTTGATATCCCCGATGATCATTTCGCGGCCGCGTACGATGTTCTCGTCGCGCATCTCTTTCTTGAACCACTGGTTGATTTTCGAGCGCGCGGATTGGCTCTTTACTATCTTGAGCCAGTCGCGGGACGGCCCGTGGACCTTCTCGGACGCGAGGACCTCGACGATGTCGCCGTTCTGGAGCTCGTAGCTTAAGGGCACGATGCGCCCGTTGACCTTGGCGCCGTACATGCGGTTGCCGACGCCGCTGTGGATGTTGTATGCGAAATCGATCGGGACGGAATGCGCGGGCAGTGAGATCACGTCGCCCTTCGGCGTGAAGACGAAAACCTCGTCGGACACGAGACCGCTCTTTAAGGTGTCGAGGAATTCACTCGCGTCTTTGGATTCGCCCTGCAGGTCCAGAAGCTGACGGAGCCAGGACAGCTTGTTGTCGATGGCGTCCGGCGAATTGTGCGGGCCCGAGGTCAGGCCTTCCTTGTACTTCCAGTGCGCGGCGATACCGTATTCGGCCGTCCGGTGCATCGCGAAGGTGCGGATCTGTACTTCGAACGGGATCCCCTTCTTGCCGATGACCGTCGTATGGAGTGACTGGTACATGTTCGGCTTGGGCATCGCGATATAGTCCTTGAAACGGCCGGGCATCGGATAGAAGAGGTCGTGGACGAGTCCTAAGACCGCGTAGCAGTCCGATACGGTCCCGACAACAATCCGGCACGCGAAAAGATCGAAGATCTGATCCAGGGTCTTGCCCTGCTGCTTCATCTTGCTGTAAATGCTGTAGAAATGCTTGGGACGCCCTTCGATTTCCGCGTCGATGCCCATGTCGGCGATGCGTTTCCGAAGCTCACTGATGACCTCGGCCAGGAACTCTTCGCGTTCCGAGCGTTTCTGCGAAATCGCGCCGACCAGCTCGTAGTAAGCGTCCTTGTCCAGGTAGCGAAGGCACAGGTCCTCCAGCTCCCATTTGATCTTATAAATACCGAGGCGGTGTGCCAGCGGCGCGTAGATATCGCGTGTCTCCTTGGCCTTTTCGATCTGCTTCTCGGGCACAAGATGCTTCATCGTGCGCATATTGTGCAGACGGTCGGCCAGCTTGATCAGGACGACCCGGATGTCCTTGGCCATCGCCAGGAACATCTTGCGCATATTCTCCGCCTGTATCTCTTCTTTGGAGGAATAGGGAATCTTTTCGAGCTTCGTGACGCCGTCGACGAGAAGTGCGATATCCTCTCCGAAAATCTCGGAGATCAGGGCGACCGTCACGCTCGTGTCCTCAACGGTGTCGTGCAGCATCGCCGCGCAGAGCGTCTCGACGTCCACTTCAAGCTCCGTCAGGATCTCCGTCGTCGCGAGGGGGTGAATAATATACGGCTCGCCCGTTCTGCGGAACTGCATTCCGTGCGCTTTATACGCGAAAATGAACGCGCGCCGGAGTATCTCGGAATCATCCTTCTCCGAATAAGACTTATAGCGCTGGATCACCTCGTCATACGATTCGAGGATCTCGGGCGCTATATTCTCCGGGAACACCGGGTCTCTTAAATCCGCCTCGAAAAGAGCCAGCCTGGCCGCCTCTTCGGGTGTTTCCCTGTTTGCGTCTTTCTTCGAATCCGGTGCCATCGGTCACTCTCCTCCTTCGGAAAAAAGCTTTCGAAAAGTTGATGTATTTTCAAGTTTAACCTTGCCGTCGACAAATAACAAGGAGAAGCATACACGCCCCTCTTTTTTTGAATAAAAACGAAGGAGACCGGCCTCTTCGAACACGTCGAGAACCCGCGCGAGCGCGAATCCGTTGAGGGAGATCGCATAGGCAGCCGACACGTACCGCGCCAGGAGTTTCAGGTCGCACATCGTCATGCCTTCGGCACATTTGGTTCGTAGGAACTGGTAGACTTTCTTAAAATCATCGCGAGTCGGAAGGATCTCCGCAACCGGCATTTTCGCGACTTTCGACAGTTCAGCAAAGCCCAGACGATTGAGATAGAGCTTCTCGAGAATGCCCGGATTGTCGAGAGGTATCTTGCCCGCGGCGACAAAATGCATATCGGCCACGAGCATCGAGAGCGATTCCCTTCCCTTCCACTCCGAGACGGAGAGGCTCATCACGAGGTCAACGACGGATCCCGTGCGGTACAGTTCCTCGAAGGCGCCCATACCGAAGGCGATGCCTTCGTACGTCTTCCCCGAAGATTCACCGTTAGGCGCAAAGGTAAGCTTCAAGTGCTTTCCCTTGCCGCACGCGGAGGTCTTCACAATCGTGAGATTCCGTATAAGGAAATGCGGGTCCTGATTGCCCTCGCCGAACGGCGCAAGCCCGGATATTTCCCGGCACGTGGCGGTCGTCATGTCGTCCAGAGCGAGAATCCCGTCAATAAGAATCGTCTCCTCGTACGGCTCCCCTGGGTTCTGCTGATCATATTCAGATATCTTCCTGGAGAAAAGATCGTATTGGTCCGCGCGAACAGATATGCCCGCAGCCTTCGGATGGCCTCCAAATCGTTCCGTACAGTCTTTGGCATAAAGGATCGCCTCAAGTATGTTGTCGCCGCTGGAGGCCCTTGCAGAGCCTTTTAAGAGGCCTTCCTGCCCGGAGACTTCGGTGAATACAATTGCGGACCTCTGGTAACGCTCCACAAGCCGGGAAGCGACAATCCCGATCACGCCGGGATGCCAGTCGCGGCCGCAGACGAGAATCGGTCCGCGCGCCTTGAAAAAAGCGCCCGATTTCTCCGGATCGCCTTCAAGAAGCTCTACGGCCTCCCGGAAAATCGCCAGCTCAATCTCCTGTCGCCCCGTGTTTTCGCGCGAAAGAGTCTCAGCCAGCTCGGCCGCCTCCGCATCGTTATCGGTCAGCAGCAGCTCGACCGCCCTCGAAGCGTCGCCCATTCTTCCGGACGCGTTGATCCGCGGAACCAGAAGATAACTGATTGAGATGGTCGAGAGCTTCTGTCCTTCCTGTTTTGCCGCCGCGAAAAGAGCCTTAAGCCCCTTACGCTTTGTCTGCCTTAAGAGCTTCATGCCTTCTCTGACCATCGTCCGGTTCTCGTCGAGCATCGGAACGACGTCCGCAATCGTTCCGATCGCGGCCAGATCCGTATAATCCCGCCAATCGTCTTTACTCGTAATCGGATAGAGTCTCTTGCTTAGTGCCTCGGCAAGCTTCAGCGCAACGCCCGCCCCGGAAAGCTGCGAGAAAGGATATCGGCTGTCCGTACGTTTCGCGTTTAAGACCGCGCCCGCCTTCGGAAGCACCGGTTTCACCTCATGGTGATCGGTAATAATCACATCAAGACCGCGCCGAACGAGTTCGTCGACCTCGGTTATATTGGCGACACCGCAGTCGACAGTAATCAGAAGCCGCGGGTCCTGTTCCATAATTTTCGAGAAGAGGTTCTCCGACATGCCGTATCCTTCGGACAGCCGGTCGGGAATGAGATATCCGCAGTCCGCCCCGGCACGCCTCAGGAAAAGCACAAGAATCGCCGTAGCCGTGATGCCGTCCGCGTCGTAATCGCCGAAGATCAGGATCCGCTCCCGACCCGCGACGGCGCGCCGGATCCGCTCACAGGCCGCATCCATATCGGGGAAAAGCTCCGGATCATGCCAGATCCCCCCGTCTTCCGACAGGAACGCACGAATATCCTCTTTCTCGGTAATGCCGCGCGATATGAGAAGCTTATGTGTCAACGGAAGCGAATCGGCCGGGGCGTCCCCGGACGGCAGCCTCCACTTTTTCTCGACAAGTATCACTTGATGTCCTTTCCCGAAGGAAACCCTTCAGAACAAAATTTGTGTATATAGAAAAAACCCGGCGCTGTTGCACCGGGTCCTCATGTGTTCATCTGCAAATCAGCGCTTGCGCTTTCTGGCAGCCTCTGACTTCTTCTTGCGCTTAACGCTAGGCTTCTCGTAATGTTCTCTCTTACGAACCTCCGCAAGAACTCCCGATCTTGCACAAGAGCGCTTAAAACGGCGCAACGCACTATCAAGGGACTCATTTTCCTTAATTCTGATTTCTGACACTTTCTTCCCTCCCCTCGTGCGTAAAGATTACCAGACAGAAAGTCGGTAACTTAGGTTCTATCCATGTCTCGTATCGACGGTATTATACCTGTATTATGAAGGTCCGTCAAGCCAAAGCGCCAAAACCGGAGCTCGTGATCATATGTATTTTTTAAACCCTATACGTATCGGACACGCGCCTTACAAATAGATCATAGGTTATTGATACAGCCTGCCGCAAAGCGACTGATTTTGGTTATGCAACGGAAATCTGGACCCATGCGAAATTGACGAACCTACTCAACCAGTATCTTACGCCGGTCTTCCGCGTGAATAATAATCATTGCGAACCTACTCAATCGGCGTCTGAGTTCATTTGAGCAGGTCCGACGGCGCCCCGATTTCGTATGTGCGCTGGCTCTTCCTTCGCATCCTCCGGAACGCAATGCACATACGAAATGGTTCTCCGGTCGGGATTTCGTATGTGC
>CAZTXQ010000083.1:0-7887 GCA_964617375.1 uncultured Mageeibacillus sp.
ACCCTTGTAAAATCGGGCTTTTCTTGATAAATGCGTTGACCGCTTTTTATCTCTTGTCAATATGGGAAGTAGCATGTCCAATACTGCCACCTCGCATGCATTCCTATGCTGGAATCGCATAAGTTTGAGAAAATACCCGTCAAATCTAGATTCTCTAGTTTGGCGGGTAGTCAATGAACAGACGTGCATTTGTCGGTGCCGCCGGTACATATGGTTGGGTGCTTTTCGCGTGTGATTACATGTACTGGCGTTCGAGAATATATAGCCGGTTCATCCTCTAAAGCGAAATGCACATACGAGATGTGTCTCCAGCAAGGGTTTCGTATGTGCGTCAATGAGCAGAATTCTATTTATTCGTCAATGATTATCTACAAAATCCGCTAATCAAGCCATGTCGTATGTGCATCTATGAGCAGAATTGCGTTCATTTATCAATGATGCACATACGAAATCATCGATTCCAGCCATTTTCGTATGTATATCAATGTGCTGCAACGAGATAATTCGTCAATGATTACCCATCAAGTTCAGAAAAATGTTCGATCGGTAGGGCGTTTTGTGCATATGCAGCGAAAATCAACGTAAAGTTATTAACTCTGAATGGCCCCCTACTTGTTGAGCTTAAGCCAGCTTCGCGGAAGCGAGTTCGAGACAGGGTTTTCGTTTTGAGACAAACCCAGAAAAAATGGCTGAGAGACAAATCCCTCAGCCATATCAATCGGTATTCAATTAAGAGTTAGATTTAGAAAAGCTTGCCGATCGATCCTAAAGCATCTCCGGCCTTATCAACATTGATTTTGGCTTTGACACCGTCAATTACACCTTTGATCTGATCGTCCGGCAGATCCATTCCGATGACGGACTCGACTGCCTTGATCGGGTCGCTTTGAAATTTGGAAGCAAAATTCTTGTCGTTCTTCACTTTGTCGACGATTTCGTCAATTTTCGCTTTAATATCCATGAACTTCCTCCTTTGACTTAATAATTCTTCTCGATCGGTGCGCCGGGTGCATTCTTGCGAACACTCTCAACGCCGTTCATGCAGGATGTTTTTGCTTTGTAGCCTTCCGATGCTGCGATGTTCTCGCCGTTTCTGGCCTTCAGACGGAAGCGGTATTCGCCGGCTTTGTCCAGATAGACTTCGAACTTGGGATTCACGGCTTCCACAACGGGGTCGGTCGTCTGATCCTCAAGATGAGCGGTTTCGGCAATAGCCGCGACACTTTCCGCCCCTTTGATGCAGGCGGATTCAGCGGAGTAGACTTGAGATGTGGCAATAACCTGGCTGTTCGCGGCGAGCAGATCAAACATGAATCCGGTGTTGGTTTTTCTGATGATGAACTTTCCCATATGAAGAGCTCCTTTCAAAATTATGCAATTTTTTACCTTTTTTCGCAAACGAATGAAAGTATCCTACGGCGAATTCACGACTTTTCGAGCCGTATTGCGGAAAACTTCCCGCCCGTCGCTCTAGCAATTCCAATTGATTTTCGCGGGGTTCGGTTCGCCCTCGACGCTGACAGATTGAAGCGCGGAAAGCATTCTCCCGCACTCATCGGATACATAATGCTCCAGCTGATCCGGAGATGGCTTTGTCCCGAGCGCATCGTATGCTGCGGCCAAAGCGCCGTACAGCGGCAGCCCCACACAGTGTCGGGCCGAATGTATCGTCGACGCACTCTGCCCGATCGCTCTTGCGGCAGCCTGTGCCGCCGGATTGTCAGCCGCATCTCTGGCGGCCGCATGACAGGCAAGGATCCGCGTCTTCACTTCCGGAAGTTTGACGGATCCGGACAGCCATTCCCGTGCCGCGCGTAAAGCATCCTGCGGGCGCGTATCAGACGGATCGTGTTTTACCCATATGGGCAGCATGACCTGCTCGGAATACCCGATCGCCCACCCGGCAAGAGTTGCCTTGCTCTGCGTCTCGATCGCCTTTACGAGAGGCACCAGATACGGCGCATTCCAGTCTGTCAGCATTTTTCGCGCTTTCGGCATATGTCCCTCCCCCGTCCTTTACTCGGTTATGATACAGGACGACTTTTGAGCCAGCTTGTTCTTGTACATCTTCTGGTCGATTTCGCGCAGGAATTCCTCGAAACCGTTGCCGTCGGTCAGCTCATAGATCGAATAGCCCATGCTGAAATTCAGCGTGTACGGCTTTCCCTTCCTGTCATTGAAGGTACTAAGGCAAACCCCGATTCTGTTGATCGTATCCTCAACCGCCTGCGGATCGTCGCTGTCGAGAATGATGCAGAATTCGTCGCCGCCGTAGCGCGCGATGAAATTGGAAAAAGTAAGGGCTTCGCGAAGAATCCGAACGGTATCAATCAGTGCCGCATCTCCCTCCGAATGGCCGAAATGGTCGTTAATCGACTTGAAATCGTCGATATCCAGGAGAATGGCGGCGAAAGTCTTATGCTGTGAAGAGAAACCAATCTTACGCCGGATATAACCGTCGAGCGCCTTCCGGTTAAAAACATCGGTCAGATAATCTCTGTCAATATTGCGGTTCTGAATATTGGTGAAGAGTACCAGAGTAGCAAACGTAATTCCGAGAAGCGAGAACGGCAGACCGAAAATAAGAAACTGCAGTCCCCAGCCGACCAGCGGTGCGGCGAGAAACAGGACAAGTGAATGGAAATAATGCGACTCGATTTTGAGCTTCTGACTGATCAGGAATCCTTCCACAAGAACCATCATGACAAAAAAAGTGATCATGAGGAGCGGAAACAACGGGCCGCGGTGGTACGTACCGGCATCATCATAATAGAATATCCAGCCGGTAACCGCCGTTGATAGAACAAGACCCACAACAAACACCGTGAGGGTCCAGAGAATATAGTCCATGGCGTGTTTGACCTTCATGTTCAGATTAAAGATTCTATCACAGAGATATCGGTAAAAAACCGGAATCAGAAGTGTATTGAGGCTGATCTCCAGATAGTTGCCGGCCGTCGACATGATAAGAAACACACCGGAAGTCGCCTGTATACTGCTCATCATATCCGCCGCGAAGGAAAGAAACGTAATCAGCAGAAGCCACAGATAATATCTTTTCTGGCCCGGCCGCGTATTGAGGCGGGTCGTTTCCAGATAGATCAGAAATGCCAGTTGAAGCATGGAGTATAGGCAGATGCAAAGATATGTCGGCGAAAAAATACGGCATCACCTCGCTTCTTGCAGAATATAATGTCCGGTCTTCATCAACCGGAGTGTCATCAAACCATTTGCCGCTTATGACAACACAAGTGATATTCTATCAGCAAATCGATCGGTACGCATCACTCTAATGATTTTCGGTAATATATCTGTCGTGTTGGCGTTGGGACAGATGTTTCGCGAAAAAATCTGTCTGGAGATGATGCATTAAATTGACAATTTCCTTTTTAAAAAATACAATTCAAATGAAGCTATAGAAGAACATTTGCCGCTAAAATCGGAGTGTCTAAAATGGGCGATAAACCGCGCAGTCCCAAGACCGTTGCCTCAGGAAAAAGAGCCTCACACCACCTACTGCGACGCCTGATCTTCGGCACGCTGGCCTTCCTTGCGGCCATACTTCTTTTCGGAAATGCAATGTCGCCGAAGGAATTCAGCGCGGCGGATGAAACAGAGACTGCGGCTTCCGAAACCATGACGGAACTCTTCCCGACGCCTTCCGTCGCCCCCACTCCGACGCCCACCATAACCCCGACACCGGAGCCGGTGGAAATCCGCGCGACGATCACGGCCGTCGGCGACATCCTGATGCATAAAGCCGTAATCGACGACGGTCTTACCAATCCCGGCGAAGCGGACCCAGTCTACGATTTTACACCGGACTTCAAATACGTTTCTGCTATTTTCAAACAGTCCGATATGGCTTTCGCGAATTTCGAAGGCACGCTGGCCGGCCCGCCCTACAGCGGCTTCCCATCCTTTTCCGCGCCCGACGAGATCGCGGATGCACTGTACGAAGCCGGTTTTCGCATCATGGGCACGGCAAATAATCACTGTATCGACAAAGGACTCGACGGCCTGATCCGTACGGCGACGGTTTTTCGCGAAAAGGGTTTCATCGTAATCGGAACGCGACCGGATACGGCGAGTCCGATGGATACGATTGAAGATCTGAACGGTATAAAGGTCGGATTCCTGAACTACACCTTCGAGACGATTGGAACGGAGAGCAATCGAACCATCAACGGCATCTATCTGCCCAAAGGCGCCGAAGACCTGGTCTGTTCCTTCAATCCGTACCGGGAAGCGTCATACGAGACGGATCTTGCCGCGATTCTCACGCGTGTCGATAAGCTTAAGAGCGACGGCGCGGAATTCATTTGTCTGTCGGTCCACTGGGGCGAGGAATACAATACGAAGAGCGTCCAGTGGCAGCGTGACGTGGCACAGGACCTTGCAGACGGCGGCGTCGATCTGATCATCGGCCACCATCCCCATGTCCTCGAAGAAGCCGAGGTCCTGACATCTTCGGTCACCGGGAATAATACGCTCGTCTTCTACTCACTCGGCAATTTCCTGCACAACATGAACTTCGGAACACTAGGCACTTCCGGAAACGCCCAGGATGGTGTGATCACGAGAATAACGCTCCTGAAGACCGACGACGGCGTCAGAATCGAGCTCGCCGAATATATCCCGACCTATGTCGTCCGCGTTCCCGACGGTAACTTCCTGACACACTACATCGTTCCGGTCATGAAGGGACTCATCGAACCGGAAGCCTTTGAGACGAGCACGGAAGAGATGCAGGCATCCTATGACCGGATTCATAAGATTCTCGGGGAATCAACGGGAACGGAGCAGCTGCCGATCGTTGAAGCGGCTTACTAGAGAAGGCTTAGTCATCTGTATAGACTTCCATGTTAAGGTCAAGAAAAAATCGGCTGACGGACGGATCAATCACTCGATAGACAGCTTCCGAAGTATCGCTGCCAGAAAGCGTTGAAAGATCGCGAATATAGACTTCCCCGTCTGCCCCTCTCACAACACAGAAAGAGCGCTCCAATTCATTGTCCCTACTGGTTTGCGTAATGGTATATCCTTCTGTCGGATAATCCAAAATGAGCCTGCTTTGATTGTTGTCAACTGAACACGCTTCTACGATAGACGGGTCCAAATCATAAATATTGAAGAAATAACCGTCCGTAATACTTGCCTCAAAGCTTTCCGCATAACTTCTATTTCCGCGGCAAACGTAGATCAATTCTCCGTCACGAAAAAACTTGTCGAGAGCATCCATCTGTTCGTCCGGGCAATATACGGAGTATTTAAGGCACAAGAGATCACAGCCGGATTGATTGTCATATCGGAAGAGGGTCTTCTTCTCGTCCGCCAAATTGGCTGCGGCCTCTTTACGGTAAGGATCGTGAAGTGAGACTCTCATGTCGTTTATCCGTGAGTAATGCATTCCGTTACAGTCAAACCCGGATTCAGCCGCGGATTCTTCCGACGCCTCAACCTTAGCGTCGGTCTCCACATAGGCATTATAGAAATCGAGGCGATCCTGATCGCGCAGGATCGTTTGAGCCGTCCCTGCCAAATTGATGACGTCATAGGCCGAAGGGATATTTGCTACAGATGCCCCGACTATAATAAGTAAAATACCAATGACAAGGTCGACCTTATGATTCGGATTTGGACGCGCATTCTTACGTAATACGCCACTGGTCATTACGATACCACAGACGAAAGGAACCGCACCGATAAATAATAGTATACCGATAAGGATAAGATAAAATTCCATACCGCTTGTGCTCCTTTGCCACTGCAATTATACGTTTGATTATTTCCCTTTTAATAAATATAATCCAGTAAGTCTTTTTGTTTCTCAACCACAAGATCTACAAAAAACTGGCGAATAGACGGATCTGTGATCTGATAAGTCGTTCCAGCTACGCTATCAAGCCCATATGTTTTTCTTTTGCACACAAATACAGCTCCATCTGATTCGATATCCAAGCATATTTCCCGTTGAAACTGACCGTTTCCGCAATTCTGAACAAGACAGAAATCTATTAATTTTGTACTGCCTCTATCATCGCTAAGATAATCGAATTCGCCCGGATATACTGTGACGACGGATGGATCAAAATCAAACAAAGAAAAATAGACATCATCCGTAATTCTGCAATCCCTGACTTGATAATCAGCACTGTCGACGTGTTTGTAACTATAGGAGAATTTCTGATTCCGATAGTATTCATCGAGATCGTTTCGTTGTTCGTCCGGGCAAAAGACTTCCTTGTTTATGCACAAAAGGTCACATCCGGACTCATTCTCATATCGAAATACGGTGAAGTCACAACTTGATAAATTGGCAATAGCTTCTTTACGATTCTTATCGTGGTTTAAGACATTCATGCCCTCAACCAGCGAATAATGCACGCCATGAAAATCAAACCCCTCTAAACGGTCTCTATACATTTCCGGTTCAATGATTTCATCGGTTTCAACGTATTCCTCAAAGAAACCATATGCCATTTGATATCGATAATCACCAATACTATTTGTTGTCTGACGATATATTTTGTCGATCGGCTGCAGCGCCGCAATAGGAAGCTCTGCAAGGATCAGGACAATACCAATAATCAAGGCCGGTATATGCTTTTTCTTGGTGTGTCCGCTCTCTATTCCGTAATAAACAAGCAGAATTACTCCGATAATGAGAGGAAGCATGCTGACCATCGCAGCCCCTACTATTATGAATATTGCCAGAAAAAGGTCCATTATCTATGCTCCTTTATCTCCCGAATCGCCTGCTCATAGCTCTCGACTTTCAGAACCGTGAAATACTTGCTGAACTCAAGCGTCCACATGTCCATTTCGCCCTCGATCGACGATACCTTTTCCATAATGAAAACAATGAACCGGCAATCGGTCTTCGCCATGCCAGGCAGAAGTTCGGTGAAGCCCCAGTCGACATCCGCCGGATCGTCCTCGAAGCCGTTTCTCGCGTCGACGACAAAATTACTGTCCGGATTCGATCTCAAAAGATCCAGAGCGAACAATGCCGGCGTCCGGTAATCTTCGAGACGGGCGAACCTTTTCCAGATAAGAAAAATGACGTTGTCCTTCTCCACATATTCAACATGACAGAATTCGGACTCAAACTCTACTTCATTATTCATGCATTTCTCCTTTTCGCGTTAAAAATAGTTCTTCATAAGAAGATCCACCCACTCGGGCGTCCGGGCCTCCGGCTTGCTGTCGTATATCGGGAAATAGGGCTTGATGTCCAGAACCGGTGTACCGGCGATCGCATCAAGTCCCTTAACCGTCAGAATATTCTCCTCTACGGAAAGAATCCTGACCGAAGTAATTCCGATCGGATTCGGTCTATGCTTGGCTCTTTGCGAAAAGATCCCGACCTCGGGCATATCGGCACGCCCCTGCGGCCTTCTTCGGAGATCTGTTTCCGGATCAAAGGACGACCTGTCCATATAGAAAACAACGATGCAGTGCGAAAAGTCGCTTAATCCCTGAAGCCCGTCCGTGTATGCCGGATCAACATGAATCTGTGAAACGGCCTCTCCCCAATCATGATCGACGCCTTCCGTGACCGGTGAATGAACAAGACCGATCGTTTGCAGCTTGATTTCCATATTCCTCCCGCTCCGGCCGGCTTGGACCGGATCCGTCTTGTTTATGTTATGTATTCTCATAATAATATACTATATCTCGAAAATATTTTCAAAAATGATTGCGAAACGGGATAAAACCACCAAAAAAACGCCCCCGCAAAAACGGGGGCGTCGATGTTCATGGTATGAAAGAAGAGGAATTTTAGGACTCCTGCTCCCGCTTTCTGCGAAGGACCGCAATCATCAGTCCCACCGCACCGATAAGAAGGATTCCGGCAACTTCGAGAGTCGGAGTATCCAACTC
>CAZTXQ010000084.1:0-7633 GCA_964617375.1 uncultured Mageeibacillus sp.
GAAGTCGAGCGCAGAACTCGTCCAGGCCAACGTTAAGGGAGAATTTAAGGACGAAGCCGCGAAGAAGGACGCCGTAATAGCTCACTTAAAGGAAGAATTGAAGACCGCTGATCTTGCCAATCAGCTGGCGCTTAAAGATGCACTCGGTACTGTTGAGAAAGAGCGCGATGACCTTAGGCACAAACTCGAATCGAAAGAGGCCGAGAAGAAGTTACTGGAATCTTCATTAAAGGAGAAATACGAGACTCAGATAAAAGATCGCGATGACGCGATCGAGCGTTTGAAGGATCTGAAAGCAAAGCTGTCAACAAAGATGGTCGGCGAAACACTTGAGCAGCATTGCGAAATTGAATTTTCGAAAATCCGATGCGCCGCATTTCCGATGGCGTTTTTCGAGAAGGATAACAACGCGAAGACGGGCAGCAAGGGCGACTATATTTTTCGCGAGGCGGATAATGCCGGTACAGAGTTCATCTCGATCATGTTTGAGATGAAGAATGAAAACGATGAGACCGCAACCAAGAAGAGGAACGAAGACTTTTTCAAAGAACTGGATAAAGACCGCAACGAAAAAGGCTGCGAGTACGCAATACTTATTTCTTTGTTAGAACCACAAAATGAACTTTACAATAGCGGTATCGTTGATGTTTCTTACCGGTACCCCAAAATGTATGTCATCCGGCCGCAGTTCTTCATACCGATGATTACTCTACTGCGTAATGCCGCTCAGAATTCGTTGAAATACAAGACGGAACTTGCGCTAATGAAGGCACAGAACATTGATATCGCGAATTTTGAGGACGAGCTAAATACATTCAAAGATGCCTTTGGCAAGAACTATGAACTTGCCTCAAGGAAGTTCCAGGCAGCGATTGACGAAATCGACAAGTCGATCGATCACCTGCAGAAAACGAAGGAAGCACTGCTGGGAACAGACCGCAATCTCCGCCTTGCCAACGATAAAGCACAGGACGTGACAATCAAGAAACTGACGCGCAATAACCCGACGATGGCAGAGAAGTTTGCGGAGTTGGGGAAGTGAAAGCCCAATCTCGAAATTAATAAAATACGTTCCGCAACATAGATTAAGGGGGGGACGGCAGATGACTAATAGAAATATTGATATAGTTCGCACAAGAATTTACAAAGCCATCATAATATGCAGTATTATGATGACTCTATTATCAGTATTTAGGGGCTGGGGTTTTGAATTTTTGTTTGCTTATTTAATTATACTTATAGAAGACATTTTGGTGCAAAGGAAATTTGGACCAGAGGTTGAAATCCATTGGTAGAAAGGCATGATTACTATGTTGCTAATTCGTCTATGCTATAATGTGCTCAATGAGCACTGTTGAGTATTCCGGGGTGATCAAGACAGGGCAATCCGATTTTATCAAGACACCCTGTTCCGATTGAATCAGGACACCTCTCTCGACGACATCTTCTACAATTGAGGAATAAATTGCAGGAGGTGAACCGAATATGAGTAAGCGCGAGCTAAATATAAGCAATCTTCAAATCAGCCGAAGTATCAAATGCGGACGCTCAACACTTATCGAAGTATTTTGGAGATGCAACGAACTGGGATTGAATTACTCCCAAGCCGGCTGCTTGTGCCTGCGTAATGTGTCTTGGTGCTGACGGAGTTGCCAGTCCATCGTTAGCCGGATATACTTGTCAATGACATTCGAACAGAAAGGCGAAAGCCCCGGTATTGTAGTCCTGTTAGCGCAGGACATCCCGAGGCTTTCGTATCATTGTATCAAGTTTAACAGGAGAATTGGAGAGGGAGTTTTTGTTATTTCGAGGACAGAGTCTCTGAAATATTCAAGAAACCTACGTCGATTTGACGTAGGATTTAGAGAAATATACACCTACATAATAAGGAGTGGAAAAAATGAGTGGATGGACTGCAGATTTTGCAAATGACCCTTTTGACGACTATAATCTCGTCGCAGAAATATTGTATGATGAAGAAGATGTAGCAGTTATAAAGCAAGATAAAGATGGTCTTGAGATGAAATGGTATCCAACGGATAAAGATATAATTATCCCAGTTGAATGGCTAAATGGTTTGTTAAATGAAGCTAAAGAAAGACTAAAGAAAACATAAAACATATAAGTTGTTGTAGAGACCACACAGTTTCGGCTGCTGTGGCCTTTCTTCTTGTTGTTTCTTGTGCCCGCGTATTGTGTCTTGTCGGTAGTGTTAAGAGAATTGAGTATCTTGGCAGAACAATATCTGTTACCTGACCCCGCGTAACGTGTCCTGCCAGGACAATATCTGCCGGTACAGGCATGAATTAATTGAATTCTGTCAGGCCATCCCCAACGGTGACCTAGGAATTTTCACAAAGCTTGATAAATTCTTCTGAATGCAGGAGCTGATCTGTAAGAGCGCCCTTACCGTTTGCCTCAAGTAAGAGATAATATCCCGCCAGATCTTCTTCCGACGTTGGTTCACGATGTAGGAATAATTGGTAGATAAACGCTATGTATTCATAAGGATGCTCGAGAGTCAACGGCGATTTTGAATAGAATTCGTCCAAGAGCTCACCAGCCATTCCAGAAACCCGTTTCATTGTTCCTGGCTCCTGCGCGTATAATAAATTATAACCATCTCTTGGTTCTGCTCAGACAGCAGTATTTGCGTTTTCACCTTTTTTCGTGTAAAGACGGAGGTATCGGAAATGACTGCAATGGATTCCCGCCGCAGCATTTTTCCCGTATTCGCGGCGATGGCAGGACTTGTAACGTATCTTATGATCGTTTGCGCAGCGGGGCTTCTGTTTCTAAATGCCGATGGAAAGACAGCAGGTATCAGATACTTCTGGGCGATCGATGCGGATATTCCAGCCGAATATATTACCCGTAATTTCAGTCCGACACATATCACCAGTGTTCTTCTTTCCCTGATGCTGGCGGCTGTGGCTCTGTATCTCTTCCGGAGGCAGAAGGCAGAGTCTAGGGAGACCATTCTTCGTGTGCTGGTTCTTTTTATGGCGGCAAGTGAAGCGGCCGACTGGATCTGGTATATTCTCATCGGCCATTACTCGCTGCGGAACTGCCTTCCGCTCCATATGTGCAGCATCTCGATCTTCATTGAGTTTGCGGCCGTGTTTTCGAGGCGGAATACGCTTCTTAAGGAATTTGCGTACGCTCTGAGTATGCCGGCGGCACTTTTCGCGCTCGCGACTCCCGGCTGGGCTTATCCGCTGATCAGCTTTGAGTATCTGCGGTCGCTGACGAATCATTTGCTCCTGGTGCTGGTTCCCGCGCTTATCGTGTGGGGAAACGGTTTTCGTCCCGATTACCGGCGCCTCCCGAAATGCTTTCTTTATCTTCTTTTCCTGGCAGGTATTGCGGCGGCTTCGAATTTCTTATTGGGCAGCAATTATATGTTTCTCAGCTATGTGCCCAGGGATACGACGCTGCAGGTGTTTGAAATCTGGCTCGGTCATCCCGGCTATATTTTCCTTGAAGCCGGACTGATCCTGATCATCTGGGCAATCCTGTATTTGCCCTGGATCGTATCTGACGGGAAAAGAAAGCGTCTGCTCATGCGTGATGAAAAGTCAGATTTGTAGATGCGGTTGCTGCCTCACACCTTGTTTTGAATTGGTTCGCATCCCCTGTGACATATGGAAACAGCAAGCAAGCCGGTAAGAGTAAGTCGCTATAAAGGAAGGATTTACGTAAGTTACCCCGACCTTCTTCTCGAAATTATTGACAGACAATAATTTGCGCGTTATGATCAAAGCAGAATTATTGTAAAACGATAATGCGAAGAGGGATCCGCTTATGCGCAGAAAAGTATTTCTTTCATTCCTGATACTGGAAGCTGTCGTTTGTATTCTTCTTGGCCTTACGGGCATCGATGTCGCTTTATCCTATTCCAAGATTGCCGCATTTCCGTTCGAGCAGATCGGACAGGGATTGCGCTTCTTATCCGCGGCAAACTCGGTCGGCAACGTCGTCGCCGTGACCCTTTACGTTCTGATCTGTCTGTCGCCAGTGGTATTCGGCATGATAACGAGCGCCAAGCATGCTCCGGTACAGGAGGATTGCCTGCTGGTCCTATTGAGCGTTATGCTTCTCGCATTTCTATACGAGATGGTCAATCCGGCTGACATTCAAAAACGGATGCCGGCTATGTTTGACGTTGATTTTGGGAAAGCGATAATGGGGCAATTGATTTATTCCGTGCTGCTGGCATATCTTGTCCTGCGTTTCCTTCGACACTCGAAAACGACCGATGGGAAGCACATGCTAAGGTATCTGACAATCCTTCTCGGCACCTTGGGCGCGATCTTCGTTTATCTTGCCGCCGGAACAGCGTTCGGACAATTTATGGACAGCCTTAAGGGAATCGGTGATTTCATGGGATTCACAGACAGTGGGGCGTCGACGGTTATGCTTTTCGTCGGATTTCTTGTGCAGGCGACGCCGTACATCAGCTGCGTGATTGTCATTTTCGCGATCCTAAATCTTCTGGAACGGTTCGCGAAAAACCGGTATGACGAAGCTGCGGTGCTTGCGGCGCAGCGCCTGTCAAAACTTAGCGGAGCGCTTCTTACCGTCGCGGTTCTCGCCGGGATGATCTATAATCTTCTGCAGTTTCTCCTTCTGAAGCAGCTTCAGAACTTCAATATCCATGTGGATATTCCGCTCATCCCGATCGTCTTTATTATGGCGATTCGTCTGGTGACACAGGTCATTCGCGACAACCACAAGCTGCAGGAATTAAACAGCCTCTTTATTTAACGGAGTGACAACATGGCAATTCGTATTCATCTGGAAAATGTTCTCAAGGAACGGGGCATGACGTCCAAAGAGCTCTGCTCGCTGGTCGGCATTACGGAGGCGAACCTTTCGATCCTTCGAAGCGGTAAGGCGAAGGGCGTTCGATTCAACACGGTCAACAAGATCTGTTACTATCTCGGCTGCGAAGTCGGAGATATCCTGAAATTCGACGGTAATCTGGAGGATGATGAGGATGAAGAATAAGATATGGAAAAAGCTCACTCCTGTGCTGGTCATCGCGGTCATGATCGCAATCTTTTCTACGGCAAGCGGGCTGCGATTGGCGGGGGCAGACGGCGGTAAGGAGAGCAGTCCGGACCAATTGGTTGGATTTCTCGTTACGGAAGGCCCGTGGTCTGCACAAAATGCATCCATTGCGGGCGATGGCGAAGCGGAGCGTGCATATGCGATCAATCTTCCCGAGCACGAAGCGGCAGGAGAAAACGAACCGTCCAATCAAGACCGGAAGGTTACCTTCGAAGGTGTCGACGGAGCTTTTTACTTCTATAGATCTAATGAGAACGTGACAGCTCTGTATGCAGATGGAGGAATATTCGATACTCGGAGTTCTTATAATGAGACGGATCAGGGAGAAATTATTAAGTATGAGGGAACCCTTGCCGTTCTTCCTATCGACGTCTCAGACGCGTCGTATTTCTTCCACCCGATCTATCAAGACGCTGACGGCAGAATTTATGCGATCCCGGGACATATGGGAATACAGGCTCCTATGTTAGGTATTGATGCTTCACAAACCATCAGCAACAAGAGCACACTTCGAGATTCGGGCAACGAAACATTCTCCGAGACTTCTGTAACGTTAAATTTACAAGGCACATATCCGCCGGACTCCATTACGATCCTTCAGATGGACAAGGCATCCTCCATCCTGTCCCAACAGATCTATCAGCCGGGCAACCTGCCGGAAATGCTCGAGCCGGAAAAAAGTACGGAGTACCTGATCGTTGAGGAGACGTTCATTGGTTCCGATGGGATACAGCAAGTCAACCGTAAGATCGTGAGCCGAGGGGAAGAATTTTTCTTAAGCCATTACAAATCCGAGAACAGCAAATGGATATCGAGCCAGGAAACTAAGTTGGAATGGTAAGACGTAAAAAGTGGCTGCTGCAAGAGGATACTACAATGGAAGGGATATCCGAAATCGATATCTATGATGAAAATGAGGATATTGTATGTGTAATTGGCGATAACTTTACCTAATTCAGGGTTATCTAGTATAGCGAATTGTAAATAATTAGACTAAATATGGTACTGTACGAATCGGTTATTGATACAGCCTGCCGCAAAGCGACTGATTTTGGTTATGCAGCGGAAATCTGGACCCATGCGAAATTGACGAGCCTACGCAATCCGCATCTGAGTGCATTTGAGTAGGTCCGACGGTCTCAGATACACATACGAAATGAATCTCCGGTCGGGGTTTCGTATGTGCGCTGGCCTTCTTTATGCCTCCTCCGGAACGCAATGCACATACGAAATGGTTCTCCGGACGGGATTTCGTATGTGCGCTGGCCTTCCTTATGCCTCCTCCGGAACGCAATGCACATACGAAATGATTTTCCGGACGTAGTTTCGTATGTGCGCAGGCTCTTTCTTCGCATCCTCCGGAACGCAATGCACATACGAAATGGTTCTCCGGTCGGGGTTTCGTATGTGCGCTGACTCTTTCTTCGCCTCCTCCGGAACGCAATGCACATACGAAATGAATCTCCGGTCGGGGTTTCGTATGTGCGCTAGCCTTCTTTATGCATCCTCCGGAACGCAATGCACATACGAAATGGTTCTCCGGACGGGATTTCGTATGTGCGCTGGCCTTCCTTATGCCTCCTCCGGAACGCAATGCACATATGAAATGGTTCTCCGGACGCTGTTTCGCTGTCCCAGCCCGGCACACCCAGATCACCTGCTGTCCAGATTAGAAGCCGGTACAGGAATCAACTTCATTGTCCCGGACTTTTCGAGAAACAGTTTCATTGTTCCTGGCTCATGCGCGTATAATAAATTATAACCATCACTTGGTTCTGATCAGATAGCAGTATTTGCGTTTTCACCATTTTCAGGTAAAGACGGAGGTATCGGAAATGACTGCAATGTAGGAGCTGTTATGAATAAAAGAAAACGAATGATTGCTTTTTCAATTATTGGCCTGATTATTGTGCTGCTTCTGGTACTATCGTTGACAGTATGGATTCGTGTCAATAACTATATCGAATCCCAGAAACCGCTAATTTCTGATGATATCAGTGAGAGCGAGTCGACATTGCTTCAGGATGAATTCGACATAAGCCTGCCGCCGGAAGCAGATATCACTGCTTTCAGCTATACCAAAGATACAATCATCATGCGTATTGAAGGAGTGGAAGACCTTCCGGCTTTTCTTGTCGATTCACTGCGCTTGGGAATTGATATTGAGAAAGCCAAGGAGTTGTCGGATCATTTTTATCAAGTCAGTAAGAATGACACAAGTCCATATCCGGATATGTATGGCAACGATCGCCAGTCATGGGTTATAGCACCATATGAATATCCGTCATGTCCCTTTGATTCCAACACTATAATTGCCGTTTTTCTACTGGACGATAAACTCACAATCGAGATAACGAAACATTACTATAGTTCTAAGAATCAGGTAGTACTAAGAGATATTGCAGTCAAATGAGTGTGAAAGGGGGGGCAACGGACCTTAATTTCGGCTGGTCCCCGTCGGGAGACTGCATGTATTCTCTTGTCATTCAGAAAAAATCGATGCCATTGAAGCCGGACTGATCCTGATCATCTGGGCAATCCTGTATTTGCCCTGGATCGT
>CAZTXQ010000085.1:0-7337 GCA_964617375.1 uncultured Mageeibacillus sp.
ATGTGCGCCGGCCTTCCTTATGTCTCCTCTTGAACGAAATGCACATACGAAATGGGCTTCCAGACGTGGTTTCGTATGTGCGTACTAAAAAGCACCGCATGACCTGTTTCGTACGCAAATTTTGTCATCAAGGTCACTTTTTGGTGTGTAAATCCAGGCTCGACCTCCAAGATTATTCACCTATGAATACCGTCTGAAATCGCTGAAACGCCGATTTAGGAGGTATTCCAGGCTCGACCTCGAGATTATTCACCTATGATTACCACCTGAAATCGCTGAAACGCCGATTTGGGAGGTATTCCACTGAAGCCGGCCATTTCGTATGTGCATCAATGAGCAGAATTCTGTTTGTTCGTCAATGACTACCAATGAAATCCGTTATTTCGATGTTTTCTCATATGTATCAATGAGCAGAATCGTGGTTAATTATCAATGATATGCATACGAAAACAGTCGTTCCGACATTTTCGTATGCATGTCAATGTGCTGCAATGCGATAATTTATCAATGATCACCTACTAAACCCGGGAAAATATCCGATTGGTTGGGAATTTTGCGCTTATGCAACGATAAATGCAAAAGATCTTTCTCTCAACTCGAATTTTAAGTTCTGAATGGCTTCTTCCTTGTTAAGCTTTAGCCAGCTTCGCAGCAATGAACTCGCGACAAGGCTTTCGTTTTGAGACAACCCCTTTTAGCAGCCCGGATGGCACAGAACATTTAAACAGTACGGTCAGCCCTCGGCTTCCGCCTTCTTAATCCGGCAGCTCTCGCGGACAATAAGCCGGCACGGTAATGTGACTTTTTTCGCGATGCGGCGATGCTCGAATCTTTCCTTGAGGAGAGAGACCGCCGTTTCGCCCATGAACTGCGAGTAGAATTTGACGGTGGTCAGCCCGGGGAATGTATATTGGGCAACCGGAATATCGTTCATGCCGATGATCGAGATGTCGTCGGGAATGCGAAGGCCCGTCTCGCGGATCGCCTTCATGATGCCGATGGCCTCGGAGTCGTTGCCCGCGACGATCAGCTCGGGCAAGAGACCCTTCTTGTAGGCGTCCATGAAATGCGTATAACCGCCCTGAATTTTCGTATCGGGCGTATTCATATACACATAATCCGCGTTAAAAAGATTCCTTTTCTCAAGAAAATCGACAAAGGCCGTATATCTCTTTTCGCCGAGGCGCGTCACGTAATCGGCCTCGCTCTCCACCCAGCCCCAGTAGCCTATTTTCGTAAAACCCTGCTCGAGTGCAAAGGTCAGAATTTTGTCCATGGCGCGGTCCACATCGACGACGACACTGTCGATTTCGTCCTCAAGCGGCGACGAATCGACGACGACAAGGTTTGCACACTGTGCCTCGAAAAGCCTGATATCAGACACTTTGAACTTCCCGACAGCAATCAGGCCGTTCATTTCGTGCATGCGATCCAGCGGGTAACCGAAGCCGTTGTCACTTAGCTTGACGACGTCGTAATTGAACTCCTGGCATTTCTTTTCGATGCCGATACGGATCGAAAGGAAGAACGGATCCATGAGCTCTTCGTCCGCCGAAATGAAATGAATCAGGCCGATCCGGAATGCCGCGGCGTCGGACTTTTTCGCGCTTCGGGAGAGCTTCCTGCTTCGGGGCGTCTCGTAGTTGAGCTCCTCCGCGGTCTCGAAAATCATCTTCCTCTTCTCGGGCGTGATCGAGAGGGTCTCGTCGTAGTTGATGACACGCGAAACGGTGGTCAGGGAGACACCGACGCGGTCGGCGATTTCTTTTAGGGTTGCCATGGATATGGATCCTTTCGAGGGCGTATTTTTAGTATAATTTTACCTGTGAGGCGATAAATATTCAATGACTATCGCAAAAGTTCTCGCTCTCGAAACAGGTCCTCGGGCTTCGCCCTGCGGAAGCTTCGAACCGCGAGACTTTTGCTCTTATCGGGTCCGCGAGTAGTTACAGATGATCTATAGTGCGGTTCACGCATCAACATTCAGCACTTCCTAATAAATGATGAACTCTTTTCTCCGCCGAAGCTCCGCAGGAGCCCTTTGGGCTTCGAGGACTTGTTCACATGCCGGAGAATAGAGTTTTAACATTCGCGCTCCACCTTCTGGCGCCTCCAATGAGAATCGAAATCGATTTTGTGTGTTATTATATGATATAACACAAAGCTGGAGGTGATTGGATGATTGATGCTGAGTCGCTGGACTTGATTCCCAATTCAAGGGCAGAGAAGCCCGGCGCAGAAGAAAACTCTTCATGTAATGTGCGGTGTGTGTGGTCTGGATCTGAGCCCAGGTCACACGATGAGGCCGTTCTGCAAATAAAGCAGCTAGCAGATAAGATACCGATGGATAAATCCGTAAAGGGCTTCCTGTATAGCATATCAAGCGGGGATCACCGTTATCGCACCGCGTTATCCAGCCTTATCTGGGCAAGAAGTCTTCCCGAGCATGCCTATGAGCCCAAAAGAGACTATCTTGGCAAGAGTACATGTAAAGTCTGCGAAATGCCGATATCCGCGGAGAGCGGCAATACGGATTTTGACATGGAGAAATACAAACAGGAACGTCTTAATCCCCGGAAAAATTTCATGGACATATGCTGTGCGGGGTATGTGTTGAATGATTTGTATGAATTTATATCGCTGCCGGAGGCGGAATACAAAGCGGAAGATATTCGTATCCTGAACCGGATCTTTGGCCTGGCCAAAGAAATAAGCCCTGCAAATAAGGTAAATGCCCTTCTCAAACGCGTTTCGGCGGACAAGGCCATACCGATTTCAGCTATCGATGCCTATTCCGTTATGGGCGTGCTGGCTTCCTGCGGCGTTTTCGATACGCCCGAACATATAAGCTATGCGAGCGGATTTATACGATGTGACGAGCGAGAGTTTCTATATGAAATGGATATTTATTATCCTTTGCATTTTTGGCGCGGAAAGCACGGCATCCTGTATTCAGCCATTGAAACTCTTTTCGGAAATGATATATCGCAGGAATTATCCGAGGATCAGGCCATTCGAGGGGAAGCGGAGCAGGAGGAGAAGAAATCCTTTGTATCCAAAGCGGAACAGAGCTTTACGGACGGGGTTCATGTGATCGATCTCGATGACAGGCAACGGTATTATTTCGGATTGGCGCCGATGAATCCGGACTGGGATAGAGTCGTTAAATATTCCGTAACTCATTCCACAAACAAGCGCTCGGAGATTTTTTTCGATGGAGATCGGATCAAGAAACTAATATATGAAGAGATTGCCGAAGGCAAGGGCTACACCCGCTACCTTGAATCGGACATGGATGTCGTGACAGACAAGCGGCAGAAGATATTGCCCCTGACTTCACGGGGCCGCGCACAGAACCTTACAGCCTCCATCCTGCAAACACCGACCTATATGCATGCGCAGCTCCAGGTAAGCTTGAATTGCCGCTGGTCCGGCATCTCTTCCTTTAACAGCAGAAATGACCAGCAATTGCCCCTTACTTCCAAATCCTTACATACAAAAGAAGAATTCACCCAATATGCGGAAGAATACATTGCGTCGTGTCCCCCGGATTATCAGCTCCAGTTGGATGCTTTCATCCAAAGGAATCGCACAAAAATCGACATGTCCGGCGGGGACATTTTTCGCGTCCAACTGACACCGACCCTCTATACCTATGGACTGATTCTGGGCAAGGTTCGTCAGTTGGAGACATGGCCGGAACTTCCCAAGGGGCATCCTATGAGGCTTGTGATGACACAGCCCCTGATGATCCGGCAATATGGACTGGTAACCCCAAACCCACAAATGACAGCGGAAGAACTGAAGGACATCCCGCTTCTTGATATGCAATTGGCCCAGGACAACGAAATCCGCTGGGCAACGTACCCGGTTGTCTGCCACAAGAAGCTGGCCGAAGACGACATTGATCTTGGATTCGGAATCAATACCCGACTGAAAACGATCGTGTGGGGACTTTCCATGCACACATTCGATTCGGAATTTTGGGATAAGACGCCATTCGAGAATGCAAGCAACATCGGAGTTTGCGTCAATGGCATGGATCATAGCGTATCTCTAACGTACGGAGTGGGGATGTGCATATCAATTTGCTATGGAGACGGAATTCCCGGTCTTATTGCTCGAAAAGAAGACGGCATCGACGAGCAGAAGAGAACCGTTATACGAATTCTTGGACTCGACGAGGCAAACGCATATGACGAATTTGCGATCCGTTACGGCGGATTGACGCGAAAACAATACATTGAATTGCTGGAAGAACGGAAATAAGACGTATACTCTTGCGTTTTGACTTTCTCGACCTCAATCCTTTACAATTATAGAAAAGGAAAAGTAGAGGACTTCGTATGCTTACGGTTTCTCAAAAGGACGGCATCCGGGACTTTTTTTCGATTACGGCCGGCTGTGCCGCGCTGATTGTCGGCAACTATTTTTTCAAGTTTCCGAACCGCTTCGTTTATGGCGGAGTGACCGGACTGTCCGTGATTCTCGCAGATGTACTTCCGGTCAGCACCGGCACGGCGAACCTTGTTCTCAACGTTCTTTTCCTGGTCCTTGGACTTCTGATTGTCGGGCGGAAGTTCGGCATCAAGACGATCTATGCGACGGTTCTGATGACCGTCTCTTTCTCGGTGCTCGAAAAAATCTTCCCTATGAACGGGCCACTTACCGATCAGAGAACGCTTGAATTTGCCATTTCGCTTCTGCTTACGGCATTCGGATCGGCAATGCTTTTCCATAGTGAAGCGTCAAGCGGCGGGACGGATGTGCCCGCGATGATTATTAAGAAATTTACCGGTCAGGAGATCGGGTGGGCTCTTGTATTCTCCGATGCGGCGATTGTTATCGGAGCGTTTTTTGTCTTTGATATCGAGACCGCTCTGTATTCGTCCTGCGGACTTCTCATCAAATCTCTCCTGATCGACACGTCGGTGGCGCGCCTGAACAGGTCGCGCATGGTAAGTATCATCTGTGACGATCCGGATCCGGTCTGCGAATATATCATCGGAACGATCAAGAAGGACGCGACTTATCATGAGGCGACGGGCGCGTACAGCAAGAGTAAAAAGTTCATCGTGCTCTGTGTTCTGAAGCCGAAATCGGAGAGAAAGCTGCGCCGGTACATACGGGATCATGTGCCGGGCGCATTTGTCCTCGTGTCGGATTCGAGTTCGATATTCGGAAAAGGATTCTCGAGTTTCTCAGAATGAGGACGCAAAAGCTCTCATTTCCTCCGCAGGTCCTCGGGCTTTGCCCTGCGGAAGCTCGGAAATGAGCCTTTTGCTCTGAACGGGTCCGCGATTAGAAACAGTATATCTATAGTACGGTTCACGCACCACCTGCCGGCGCCGCCTAATGAAACGCACTGCCTATTTTCGCTCACTATATTAACCCTCCGTGCAATAAAGTCATACGGTTCTTGCATTTTGTATAGAAAGACTGGGCGTTTTCGCGGAAATCATGTTCAATATATTGAGCGCTGCGTTTATTGACATTATCAGCCAAACAGGCGAAAATGAATGCAACTTAACAAGGGCGTTGGAAAAAACCAACGCCCTTTTTTGTTTTCCGCGGAAGCTGTCGGCGCTCCTTATCTGCAGAATGAGGCGCGAGTTTATGCAAAATGTTGAAGGAGGACACCTGATATGAAGAAGAGATTTTTGAGTATCCTTGCATGTATGACATTGGCCGTATCTTTGCTGGCTGGCTGCAGCGCGGGGGCGGCAGGAACATCGGATTCGAAAGCCGCGACAGATTCCGAGACCACGGCGGCCGCCGAGAAGAAGGTTTTGCGCGTCGGTATGGAGTGCGCTTATGCGCCGTTTAACTGGACGCAGTCTTCGCCCGACGTATCGAACGGCGATAAGGCGGTACCGATCTACGGCACAAGCGATTATGCATACGGTTATGACGTTATGCTGGCGCAGAAACTCGCCGACCAGCTGGGCTGGACGCTTGAGATTCACAAGGTTGACTGGTCGAGCATCGTGCTCGGTATGAATTCCGGTGATTATGACGTCATCATCGCCGGCATGGGCTATACCGACGAGCGCGAAAAGAGCGTTGATTTTACCGATCCCTACTACATCCGTAACAACGTTGTGATCGTGAATTCCAAGGGCGCCTATGCGAACGCGACGAAGCTCTCTGAGTTTACGGGAGCCTCCGTGACGACGCAGATCGGCACAATCTGGGAGCAGTACGTACCGCAGATCCCGGAGGTCAATACACAGACTTTCTATGAGACCACATCCGAAGTCGTTATGGCCGTATCGATTGGCACGGCGGACTGCGGCGTTCTCGATGAACCGACGGCAATGTCGGCCGCCATCGCAAACACCAACATCAAGTACATCAAGTTCGGCGATACCGACGGATTCACCGTGCCGGCCGGACAGTCTCTGAATGTCTGTATCGCAGTCAAGGAAGGCGACAAGGAATTGAAGACGGCCCTGGACGGCGCGCTTGACGCGATCGGCTGGGACGAGGCCAAGATGAATGAACTCATGGATCTGGCCGTTACGCTGCAGCCCCTGAGCAACTGACTCCTAAATACATATGCAGCCCCTGAGCAACTGACACGTGAATGTATGCAGCCTCACGGATCCGGCTGCAAAGCAAGAATCCTTAAACACTTGACATAAGACATTTTCGAGAAGCAGACCTGATCAGCCGGACGCAAAGGAGCGCAAGTAAAATCCTTTGCGTCCGGTTTTTTATAGTAGGAGGCAGGTATGGAAAAAACGCTTTATGACTGGATCATAATCCTCTTGGAGGAATACGGCCCCTACTTCTGGAAGGGTACCCTTGTGACGCTCGAGACTTCTATACTCGGTACCGTTCTCGGGTTTATCGTCGGGTATTCGATGGGGATCGTTCGCTCGACGCCGATCTCGCCGGAGGACGGTGTGCTCAAGAAGACGTGGAGCCGTTTCGTCCGGATTCTCTGCTCGGGCTATATCAAGATCTTCCGCGGCACGCCGATGATGGTACAGGCGATGGTCATTTACTACGGCTTGCGGCAGAACGGCGTGAACATCTCGTCGTTTGTCGCCGCGGTCTTTGTCATTCTTCTCAACACCGGCGCCTATATGGCGGAATCTGTGCGCGGCGGTATTTCGGCGATCGACAACGGGCAGTTCGAAGGTGCAAAAGCGATGGGCATGTCACACTTTACCACCATGTTTTCCGTCGTGCTGCCGCAGGTATTTAAGAACCTTATACCTGAAATGGGAAACCAGTTCATTACGAACCTGAAAATGACATCGGTCTTAAATGTTATCGGTGTTGTATGCTCTAAAAGACTTCTTAATCAAGCGGTTGAGAAGTCTCTTAGA
>CAZTXQ010000086.1:0-7219 GCA_964617375.1 uncultured Mageeibacillus sp.
AAATAGAGGCTGCTGCATCCTGAACCTTACAGTTCATTTTGCAACAGCCCCCTTTTTGTGTTGGAGCCTTTAACCAGAATCGAACTGGTGACCTCATCCTTACCATGGATGCGCTCTACCGACTGAGCTATAAAGGCGATTGTTCTTGGAGCGGATGACGGGAATCGAACCCGCGTGGTCAGCTTGGGAAGCTGGAGTTCTGCCATTGAACTACATCCGCGTCTTTTCTGACGCACGTCAAATTATACAAGGTCGTTCTTTATGTGTCAATTCAAAATTCACAGATTGGTTGCTTCGGTCCGTGTTGCTTGAAATGTGAGCGTTCAACTTTTAAACACAGGAAGTAGGATAAGAACGATGCTGGATTAGGTGTCTGTCTATATGATAAAATAACATTTATCACTAAGATAGTTGATGATTACGAGGTCACAAATACTTACAGACAGAATTAGTACATGATTTTGTTTCAGGGACAGTAAGCTGTGAATACAGACACAGTAACCAAACCGGCTGGTCCAAGGAATCCACGTCTATTCAAAGGAGGAGAAGTAGATATTATATGAAGGTGCGAACGTCTTTACAGTTGATCTTTGCGGCCTTGGCAGTTGTGTTGTTAAGTTTAGGATACTCGATCCTAACAAGCAAAATCCGTTCCGATAGTAGTTCTCTTTCTCTATATGTTTCCATTTTTGCAGGAGATCGTATAATAAGGTACATTTTTATTTTGATCGTTTCGGTTGGATATGAATCCGCATTGTGGTTGATATATAGAAATGGCAATGCCGGGAAGCTCAAGATATTCTTACCTTCAATCGCGATGCTCGTTGTGGCATTTTTTGTTGCAATCCTTCTGTCATTTAATGCCTCGTGGTGTAATTCGTCAATTTCGATCACTCTTGCAGTGATACTTGTAAGAGTGTGCATAGCAGTAATTATCATGTCTTGTTCGGTCGCAGTTTTGACTAAAGGAAAAAAATGACGCATATGACATTTTCCTTCGTTTAAGGGGCTGTCTCAAACGATAGTTGTGAGACAGCCACTATTTTTTTAGCAAAAAATGAAAAACGGGATCAGAAGGCGCCCCACAATGAGACTTGTTCACGCAGCTTCCTCAGATGTTTTCAAACATCGGCGAAATCGCCCTTCTGAATCTTCCGTAGACAGAATAGGTTAGCGGCGAGGACTTCTAAAGGGCGAGATGCATATAAGAACGCCAGAAACACTCTCATTTATATGTATACACGGCTCTGACGAGGACTTATTGAGGGCGAAAATGCATATAAGAACGCCAAAAACAGTCTCATTTATATGCATGGACAGCTCTGGCAAGAACTTTTCGAGAGCAAAAATGCAGATAAATAAGCTCCAAATGCTACATTTATATGCATAGCCAATCCTGCCGGTGTTTTGAGAAAGCCCCTTATTTCTTTGACAGGGTTTAAGCAGCAGCAAAGAAAGATGGTGCCGTCTGCCACAGAATCCCCGCTGGGCACAATGATTTTACAGAGCAAAGTCTACTGTGAAGGATACCTGCGTCGCCGCCTCGACCGGCCGTATCTATAAGCACAATTCCGCCGCATTTTGTTCGGTATCACCGCCAATAAAATGACATCGTAAAATGGACTTGTCCACCGCTCGGAGACGCTTTGGCCGCCTCTTTTTTCGAGAAGAAGCATTTCAGGCACTTTCCCGCGACGGGATGTTTTTTATTTGCGCTCTCGAACTTTTTCGAAGCTTTTCGAGAATCGTCCGAATTTGATAAATCTCAAACGATTGTTGCAGTATTACTACATCTTGTACAAACTGATTGACTTCACCACTATATTTAGTTAGCATTATCAGCAGTGATAGGCGCTCGAAAGAGCATGTGCGAGTGGAGTCGGCAATGAGAATTCAAGGTGTTCAGAAGGTTTCTCTTCTTGATTTTCCGGGAAAAGTGGCGTGTACGGTGTTTACCTGCGGCTGCAATTTCCGCTGCCCGTTCTGCCACAACTCGTCTCTTGTTCTCCCGGAAGAGATGCAGGAAGACGAGACGGACGAAGAGGCCTTTTTCGATTTCCTCGCGACGCGCCGGAACAAGCTGGACGGCGTCTGCGTGACCGGCGGCGAACCGCTTCTTCAGGCCGATATTGAGAATTTTATAGGAAGAATCCGGAGCATGGGTTTTGCCGTGAAGCTCGATACGAACGGATCGATGCCGGACCGGTTAAAGCATCTTGTGAATACCGGTCTTGTCGATTACGTCGCGATGGATATCAAGAATTCGCCCGAGAATTACGCGAAAACGGTCGGGTGCCCCAATCTCTCAATGGATAAGATCCAGGAGAGCGTTGACTTCCTTCTTTCGAATGCAGTCCCTTATGAATTCCGGACGACGGTCGTGCGCGAGTTCCATACGGACCGCGACATGGAACAGATCGGGCGCTGGATCAAGGGCGCCAACAAATATTTTCTCCAGGAGTTTGTAGACTCCGGCAGCCTGATCGGCGAAGGCCTTCATGCGGTGGGCCGCAAGGGTGAAGAGGTTTTCCGGGGAATCGCCTCTGCCTATGTCCCTTCCACCAAGCTGCGCGGGGCCTGATTTTTTCAAGAATCAATTTTCATATGACGTATATCATTCACAAAACGGGAGGCTTTGATTATGTATCAGGTTGTAAAAAGAGACGGGAAAACCGCGGATTTCAACATCGCCAAGATCACTTCGGCGATCACCAAGGCGTTTGAAGCACAAGACAAGGAATACAACCCGGATATAATCGACCTTCTCGCGCTGAAGGTGACGTCCGATTATTCGGCGAAGGTCCAGGAAGGCCGCGTCACGGTCGAGGATATTCAGGACAGCGTCGAGAGTGTTCTCCAGAATACCGGGTATGCCGATGTCGCGAAGGCGTACATTCTGTATCGTAAACAGCGCGAAAAGATCCGCTACATGAAGTCGGCGGTTCTCGACTATAAGGATCTCGTTGACAGCTACGTCAAGATCAGCGACTGGCGTGTAAAAGAGAATTCCACCGTCACCTATTCGGTCGGCGGTCTGATTCTCAACAACTCCGGAGCGATTACGGCTAACTACTGGCTGACAGAGATCTATGACGACGAGATTGCGAAGGCGCACCGGAACGCGGATATTCATATCCATGATCTCTCGATGCTTACCGGCTACTGCGCCGGCTGGTCCTTAAAGCAGCTGATTCAGGACGGTTTGGGCGGCATTCCCGGCAAGATCACCTCCTGCCCGGCGAAGCACCTTGCGACGCTCTGCAACCAGATGGTCAACTTCCTCGGCATTATGCAGAACGAATGGGCCGGCGCGCAGGCGTTCTCGTCTTTCGACACGTACCTGGCCGCTTTCGTAAAGGCGAACAATCTTCCCTACGATCAGGTGGAGAAGTGCATTGAGTCCTTCATCTACGGCGTCAATACGCCGAGCCGTTGGGGCACGCAGGCTCCGTTCTCGAACATCACTCTGGACTGGACTGTCCCGAACGACCTGGCCGAAATGAACTGTATCGTCGGCGGCAAAGAGATGGATTTCAAGTACAAGGATTGCCAGAAGGAAATGGATATGGTCAACCGGGCCTTTATCCGGATCATGATCGAAGGCGACGCGAACGGCCGCGGCTTCCAGTATCCGATCCCGACCTACTCCATCACGAAGGATTTCGACTGGTCCGATACCGAGAACAACCGTCTTCTTTTCGAGATGACATCGAAATACGGCACGCCGTACTTCTCGAATTATATCAACAGCGACATGGCTCCGAGCGACGTCCGCAGCATGTGCTGCCGTCTGCGCCTCGATTTAAGAGAGCTTAGGAAGAAGTCCGGCGGTTATTTCGGAAGCGGCGAAAGCACCGGCTCCGTAGGCGTTGTGACGATCAATCTGCCGAGAATTGCCTATCTCGCCAAGGACGAAGAGGATTTCTGGAAGCGCCTCAACAAGATGATGGATATCTCGGCGCGGTCTCTTAAGATCAAGCGCGACACGATCACCAAGCTCTTGAACGAGGGCCTTTATCCGTATACCAGAAGATATCTCGGTTCTTTCAAGAATCACTTTTCGACGATCGGCCTGATCGGCATGAACGAAGTCGGCCTGAATGCCAACTGGATCCGTGAGGATCTGACGCACAAGGAGACTCAGGAATTCGCGAAAAAGGTCTTGAACCACATGAGAGACCGTCTCTCGGATTATCAGGAAATGTACGGCGATCTCTATAACCTTGAGGCTACGCCGGCCGAGTCGACGACATACCGTCTGGCCAAGCATGACCGCAAGTATTATCCGGACATCGTAACGGCGGCCGAAGATGGCAACGCACCTTACTACACGAATAGCTCCCATCTGCCGGTCGGCTACACGGCGGACATTTTCGATGCGCTGGATGTGCAGGATCAGCTGCAGACGCTCTACACGTCGGGTACTGTTTTCCACGCTTTCCTCGGCGAAAAGATGCCGGACTGGCAGGCGGCCGCATCTCTGGTCCGCAAGATTGCCGAGAATTACAAGCTTCCGTATTACACGCTGTCGCCGACGTATTCCGTCTGCACGGAGCACGGATATCTGCCCGGCGAGCAAAAGACCTGCCCGGTCTGCGGAAAGAACACCGAGACCTACAGCCGCATTACCGGTTATTACCGTCCGGTACAGAACTGGAATGACGGCAAGACACAGGAATACAAGGACAGACAGCTTTACGATGTCAACCGTTCGGTATTGAAGAAGGACAAGAACGAAGCTTCTTCGGAGACTGCCGCGGCAGTGTCAGCAGATCATGAGGGTCCGGCAGATTCGGTATCCGCGGATACGAAGAGCGCGGCGGTCACAACCGCTTCTGACCGCGAGACCTCGGTCGACAGCGTTATGAACGACAGGAAGGCGCTGCTTTTTACGACAAAAACGTGCCCGAACTGCAAGGTGGTCCGAGGCATCCTGGATGCCGGTCACTTCGAATACGATCTGATCGACGCGGAGGAGAATCTGGATCTCTGTCAAGAGTTTGACGTTCACCAGGCGCCGACACTTGTGGTGTTTACGAGCGGCAGCTTTGAGAAGTACAGAGGTGTATCGGATATCAAGAAGTACATAAGAGGTTAGGAAATGACAGATATTATCATCGTCGGCGGAGGGTGTGCGGGTTTAACCGCCGCCCTTTATGCGGCTCGGGCCGGGAAATCGGTGCTGCTTTTCGAGGCCGAAAATATCGGCGGACAGATCACGGCAGCGCCGGTGATCGAGAATTATCCGGGTCTTCCCGGCGTCAGCGGCCTTGCGTTTGCTGACAGTCTTTTTACCCAGGCAACCGATCTCGGGGTCGAGGTTGAAATTGACCGTGTCCTTGCCGTCGAGGATGGCGGAGATGTGAAGACGGTCATTTCCGAGGGCGGCCGATACGAATGCAGGGCGGTTATTTTCGCGACCGGTGCGAAATACAGGAAGCTCGGACTCCCGCGCGAAGAGGAGCTCACCGGGCACGGCGTATCCTACTGCGCGCTGTGTGACGGCGCCTTCTACAAGGGGCAGAGGGCGATCGTGATCGGAGGCGGCAACACCGCGTTCGGCGATGCCCTTTTTCTTGCGTCCATCTGCGAAAGTGTTACGATTGTCCACAGAAGAGCGGCTTTTCGCGCCGATCTTGCCCTGGTCGAACGCGCGAAAACGAAGGACAACATCGAATTTGTGACGGGATTTGTACCCGTGGAACTTCTCGGCGGAAAGAATCTCGAGGGGGTTCGCGTGAAAAGTACGACGACGGATGAATCAAAGGTGATTTCCGCGGATGTCGTCTTTGTCGCGATCGGACATGAGCCCGAGACGGAGCTTTTCCGCGAACTTCTTGTTACCGACGGCGACGGCTATTTTGTCGCGGGCGAGGACTGCGCGACGAACCGTACAGGGATCTTTGCGGCGGGCGACTGCCGGACGAAGACGATACGGCAGCTGACGACGGCGGCGGCCGATGGTTCGGTGTCGGCGATGGCCGCGCTGGACTTTGTGTAACGGATTCACGGCTGAGATGGTATACTGCCTTTTATAAGAAATAGAAGGAGCATCATGCATGGAGCTTGCGAAGGTAATCTTAAAAAAAGAAGAGGGCAGAACGCTGCGTGCGGGAGGCCTTTGGGTATATGACAACGAGATTGAACGGGTCGACGGAACCTTCGAGAACGGCGGTCTTGTCAAGGTGCACGCCTTCAATGATTTCTGCCTCGGCACGGGGTTCATCAACACCCATTCGAAGATCCGGGTCCGCATGATGACAAGGTCCGCGACAAGGGAAGTGGATGACGCTTTCCTTCGTGAGCGCGTAAAAGACGCAATCGAATATAGAAAGAAGACGATCGATATGTCGAGCTGCCGCCTGATTTTCGGCGAAGCGGACTATCTTCCGGGGCTTGTCGTCGACAAATTCGAGGACGTTCTGGTCGTCGAGTCGCTCGCCATGGGCATCGACCGCGTAAAGAATAAAGTAATCGGGTTCCTGAAAGAGATTCTGGTCGAAGAGGGCATGCCAATCCGCGGTGTTTACGAGCGTAGCGACGCTTCCGTCCGTGACCGCGAGGGCATGGAACGCTTCAAGGGCTTTATCGGAGAGTCGTTCGATACCGATCTCATCATCACCGAGAACGGCGTCAAATACCACGTCGACGTGAAGGATGGGCAGAAGACGGGATTCTTCCTCGATCAGAAACTGAACCGCGCCGCGATCCGGCGCCTCTCGAAAGACGCGAAGGTCCTCGACTGCTTTACGCACACCGGTTCCTTTGCACTGAACGCGGGACAGGCCGGGGCGAAGAGCGTTCTCGGCGTCGATGCGTCCGACTTAGGGATCGCCCAGGCCAGAAAGAACGCGGAGCTCAACGGTCTTTCCGATACGGTGACATTCCAGTGCGAGGATGTTTTCACGCTGCTTCCGGAGCTCGAAAGGAAGGGCGAGAAGTTCGATGTTGTGATTCTCGATCCGCCGGCTTTTGCCAAAACGCGCGAGTCGGTGAAGAACGCCAGGAAGGGCTATAAGGAGATCAATCTCCGTGCGATGCGGCTTATCAAGGACGGCGGCTATCTTGCGACGTGTTCGTGCTCGCACTTTATGACGCCGGAGCTCTTTTTCGAGACGGTCTATGCCGCATCGAGGGACGCGCACAAGCGGATCCGTCAGGTCGAATACCGCACGCAGGCACCCGATCATCCGATTCTCTGGACGTCCGACGAGACGAA
>CAZTXQ010000087.1:0-7013 GCA_964617375.1 uncultured Mageeibacillus sp.
GATGACGAGACCTTCGAGGGCGACGCCGTCAGCGAAGCAGAAGATCAGGCGGTATCGTTTGTGGCGGAAATTCTTTCCGGTATCGGCATTCACGGCAAGCTGGATTCCTACAGAGA
This sequence comes from uncultured Mageeibacillus sp., assembly GCA_964617375.1. Taxonomy (GTDB): domain Bacteria; phylum Bacillota; class Clostridia; order Saccharofermentanales; family Saccharofermentanaceae; genus Firm-13. The sequence continues at coordinate 117 of CAZTXQ010000087.1, forward strand.
AGGCGAGACCATCTTTATCAACATTACCGGGCAGGATTGCGCTACCGCGATCGGCAGACACGGTGAGACTCTGGATGCGATCTCCTACCTTACGTCACTTGTTGCCAACAAATTCAGTGAAGAACATATCCGCGTATCTCTCGATATCGGCGGCTACAAGAAGCGCCGTGAATCCATGCTGATCTCCATGGCGGAGAAGGCTGCATCGCGTGCGAAGCGTTCGGGACGTCCCGTCGCGCTTGAGGCGATGAACCCGGCCGAGAGACGTATTGTGCACTCCGCTCTGCAGACGTTTTCCGGCGTCAAGACACACAGCGAAGGTGAAGAACCGGATCGCAAGGTTATCGTTGTGCCTGTGCAGGGTGCGGGATCCGAGGTGTAATCCGTGTCTCTTGATCGTCCCTACTGTGCCTCTGCGACGCCTCCGGGAGCCAGCGGCCTGGCTGTGATCCGTATGGCCGGCGAAGATGCGCCGGAAGTTATGGATCGTGTCTTTACCGTGCTGCGTACCGCCGATCCCGTGTCCGGGATTCGCGAAATGCGCGGCTATACGGCGGCATACGGCCTGATCAGGGATCCCCGGAACGGACAGACAATTGACGAAGTCGTATGTACATATTTTAAAGCTCCGCATTCCTATACGGGTGAAGATCTAGTGGAAATCTCCTGTCACGGCGGCCTCGCCGTCCGCCGGGAGATTCTTCGCGTTTTGACCGAAAACGGAGCGCGTCCCGCGGAACCGGGAGAATTTACGCGCCGCGCTTTTCTTGCCGGCAAGATGGATCTTTCCCAGGCGGAAGCCGTTATGGATGTCATTGCGGCCGATTCCGAACTCGCCCTTACCGCGGCGGAACGCCAGCTGGCCGGGTCTCTGAAGACGAAAGTGCGCGGTCTTTCGGCCGATCTCTTCAAGAGCTTTGCCGCGCTTGAAATGATCGTTGAATTTCCCGAACATGAAGACACCCCCGAAAACACGGGGAAGACGGTTGCGGATCTCGAATGGAGTCTTGCGGGACTTAAGAGCCTGGAAGGTTCTTTTTCGCAGGGCAGAATTCTCCGCGAGGGCATGACGGTCGTCCTTTGCGGCGTCCCGAACAGCGGAAAATCTTCGCTTCTGAACCGCCTGGCCGGATATAACCGCGCGATTGTCACGGCGACGCCGGGAACAACCCGGGATACCCTTGAGGTATACGCGTCGGTGAACGGCGTTCCGGTGCGTTTGATCGATACGGCAGGAATTCGGGAGACCGAGGACGAGATCGAGAAGATGGGCGTTTCCCGGGCATATGAGGCGGCATTCGAAGCGGATCTTCTCCTGTGGCTCATATCTCCGGACGGCGATGATCTCGAAGAGGGAAGCGAGCTTTATGAATCCCTTTCCGGAATGCAGCCCGGACGGGAGATCGGTATTCTCGCCAGCAAATCGGATCAAATGACCGGGACCGAGGCAGATTTGTTTGCAGCCGGAATTGAAGAGCGTATCAGGGAATGGGGCTTCGCGCAAAAAATCCGGTTCTATCAGATCTTTTCCTCCGAGACGGGCGCAGGCATCCCGCGCCTGGGAGAAGAAATACGGCGTCTGTACGACGACAAGGGCTCCGGGCAGATGTCCGAAGTCCTGCTGACCAACAGCCGCCATTACGAGAAGGTTAAAAGCGCGGCGGAGACGCTTTCCGAAGTGATCCGTATCTTAAAGAACGGCGAAGGCGCGGATCTTGCGTGTTCGATCCTTCGCAGCACGATGGACGCTCTGGGCGAGATCACCGGCGACTCGGTAAACGAGGAACTGGTCGAGACGATCTTTTCCAGATTCTGTATCGGAAAATAAACATACATTACACACATATAAAGGATGGGAATCAATGACGACGGTTCGCGAAGCTTTAAACAGGCCGGGCGCCTACAGCGCCGGCAGTTATGACGTACTTGTAGTAGGAGCGGGGCATGCGGGCTGCGAAGCCGCCCTCGCAGCGGCCCGGATCGGTTTGTCCACGGTGCTTTTCACCCTCCATCTGGATTCGCTTGCCAATATGCCGTGCAATCCGAGCATCGGAGGCACGGCCAAGGGGCAGCTGGTGCGCGAAATTGACGCGCTCGGCGGACAGATGGCAAAGAGCGCCGATCTTACGGCTATACAGATGCGAATGCTGAACCGCTCCAAAGGACCGGCCGTTTTTTCGCCGCGTGCACAGATCGACAGACGTCGTTACAGCGCGCTTATGAAGTCGATCATTGAGAATACCCCGAATCTTCTCTTGCGGCAGGCGGAAATCACGGAGCTTCTCACCGTTGCGGACGAAGACAGGAACCGCGAGGTTTGCGGCGTAATCACGCGTACGGGCGCCGTATATGAAGCTTCGGCTGTTGTCATATGTTCGGGCACCTACATGGAGTCGCGCGTCATTATGGGCGAAGTGATCTACGAGAGCGGTCCGGACGGGCTTTTCCCTTCGCATGGACTTTCCGCTAGCCTCGCGGCCGCCGGAATTCCGCTGCAGCGCTTCAAGACGGGCACACCGGTCCGTTTGAACGGGCTTACCGTCGACTATTCCGGAATGGAAAGACAGGACGGCGAGACGGATATCCCGACGTTCTCCTTCGAGCACGAAATGCACGGCATGCGGCCCCCCGAGAAGCAGATCCCCTGCTGGACGGTCTGGACATCCCCTAAAACGCGCGATGTCATCTTTGACAATATGGATCGCTCTCCGCTTTACAGCGGCGTGATCGAAGGCACAGGGCCGCGCTACTGCCCTTCGATCGAAGATAAATTTGTGAAGTTTAAGGACAAGTCGCGGCATCAGATTTTCGTCGAGCCGATGGGCAGCGAGACAAACGAAATGTATCTGCAGGGTTTGAGCACCAGTATGCCGGAAGACGTACAGGTGAGCATGGTTCACTCGATTCCGGGACTCGAAAATGCCCATATCCAGCGCTCGGCCTATGCGATCGAATATGACTGCATCGATCCTGTATCGATGTATCCGTCGCTCGAATCCAGGCATCTTGCCGGCCTTTTTACCGCAGGGCAGATCAACGGATCCTCGGGGTACGAGGAAGCGGCGGCGCAGGGGCTTATTGCCGGAATCAATGCCGCGCACTATGTCAAAGGAATTGCCCCGCTCATTCTCGACCGTTCGGAAGCCTACATCGGCGTACTGATCGACGATCTGGTTACCAAGGGCACGGCTGAGCCTTACCGCATGATGACGTCCAGGGCGGAGTACCGGCTTTGCCTCCGCCAGGACAACGCCGATGAGCGTTTGACGGAATATGGACGCCGGATCGGCCTTATTTCCGACGACCACTATCAGGAATTCCTCGCGAAAAGGACCGCGATCGCGTTTGAGGAGAATAGACTTCGCAGTACCCATCTCGCGCCGTCCGGGGAGCTTGCGGCCGTACTTACGGCCCTGGGAAGCACGCCTCCGCCTTCCGGCATATCGCTGGCCGAGCTTCTCAGGCGTCCGGAGATTCACTATTCCGACCTGGCGCCGGTCGACGCGAAAAGAACCGCGCTGCCCGAGAGCATCACCTTTGCGGTGGAAGTCAATATCAAGTACGAGGGTTATATCCGTCTTGAGGCGGATCGTATCCGCAAATTCAAGGCTCTTGAGCACAAGGTCCTTCCCAAGGATCTTCCATATGACGAAATCACGGGCCTCCGAATCGAGGCCCGGCAGAAGCTTATGAGACAGAAGCCGGTATCTCTCGGGCAGGCATCGAGAATCTCCGGCGTATCTCCCGCAGATATCGCGGTGCTTCTTGTCTATCTCGACGCGAAAAGAAGAAGGGAGGGGAGTCTCTGATGAACGAGAAAAGAATCAGCCCCGACCGTAAAAAGAAACTTCCCTTGGTCGGAACGACCAATGTCGGAACGGCCAATGCCGGAACGACCAATGCCGGAACGGCGGGTGACGGAACGGCCCATTCCGGGACGACCAATGCCGGAACGGCGGGTGACGGAACGGCCCATTCCGGGACGGCCGAAACTGCGGCCGGCAAATCTCTTTTGATCCGTGCTCTCGAAGTGAAGGGCAACGGAACTTCGTCGCGAAAAGCAGCATCGCCCGCGAAGAAAGCTTCTTCTGCCCCCAAAACAGATTCTGCGAGAAAAACGGCCTCATCGAAGAAAACAGCTTCTTCGCCTAAGAAAAAGACACCCGTCAAGGTGCCGTCCAAAGCAACCGCAAAAGCAAAGTCTGCGCAGCCCCCGGCGGCTCAGGCTTCTGTCGAATCCCCAAAGACCAATCCGATCATGAATCCGATATCCGAACCCGCCTTAAGCCCGGTATCCGTACCGGTATCGGCCCCCGAAGAAGTCCTTTCCACGGACCTCTCCACGCTTGATCCGATTCTCGAATCCGGCGCCGGCGAAATCTCGGTGCCGCTCTGTGCGGAGAATATACGCGCCTTTTCGAAATACGCGCGGCTCCTCAAGGAATGGAATGAGAAGATGAATCTTACCAACATCACGGACGACAAGGGAATTGCCCTGCGGCACTTTGTCGATTCGCTGACGCTCGTATCGTTCCTCGAAGCAGAGCAGAAGAAATCGAAGCGCAAGTCGCTTTCCCTGATCGACGTCGGGACCGGCGCCGGCTTTCCCGGTATACCGCTTAAAGTTGCACTCCCGTGGCTCCAAGTCACACTTCTGGATTCCCTCAGGAAGAGAGTCGGATTCCTCGACGCCGTCTGCACGGAGCTTGAGCTCTCGGGTATCGGGACGGTCCACTCCAGGGCCGAAGACGCGGGCCGTTCCAAACAATTCCGCGAGAAATTCGACGTCGCCACGGCGCGTGCCGTCGCACCGCTTCCGATCCTCTGCGAGTACTGCCTTCCCTTCGTGAAGGTAGGCGGGATTTTCCTGGCGATGAAAGGAAATGCCGACCGCGAGGCGGAGGAATCGACCAAGGCGATTGTAACTTTGGGCGGAACGATTGAGGATCTGCGCCATTTTACCCTGCCGGGAACCGACATGAACCGGTCGATTATCGTGATCCGCAAAGTGCGCGCTACGCCGGCCAAATACCCGCGTCAGGCAGGAAAACCGGAGAAGGAACCGATTGTATGACTGTACTTTACCTTGCCATCGAAATGGCAATTCTGATGTTTATCGGATTTATCGCGCGAAAAAAGTGGATCGTCGACGAACGTTTTACGACGTCGCTTGCCGCTTTTATCTTCAATTTTGTTTTCCCGTGCATGGTTGTCGATGCGCTTCAGACGGACTATAAACCCGGTGAGATCTTAAATTCCGGATTTCTTCTCGGCATTTCCGTTTTCTCGATTCTCCTGATGTTCGGAGTCGGCTTTCTGGTCAACAAGATCATGCGAAAAGACGACGATCTCGCGAGGATGCTCCTCATAAACCTGATGTTCACGAATTTCACCTACATGGCTTTTCCCGTCATGAGCGTCCTGTACGGCGACGTCGGTAAATTCTACATTGCCGTGTATACCATTCCGGTACGTGTGCTCTTTTATGTACTGACACCGCTGATCCTGACTCTGGGTAAAGATAAATCCTTAAAGCTCAGTGCGGGGCAGATCGGCATCGCGGCCCTTAAGTCATTCCTGTCGCCGCCCGTTCTTGCGGTTCCGGTCGGCCTTGCCCTGTACTTTTCGGGATTAACGCTGCCGGTACCCATCGACGCCGTAATTCACTCGCTCGCGCAGGTCGCGTCCCCGATGGGCATGGTCCTCTGCGGCGTTTCGATCGCTGCGATTCCTCTCTCGAGAATCAGGAAAGAGCACCGGGTCTTTTTGCTTGCCGGTTTAAGGCTCGTTCTCGCACCCGCGCTCGGGGTAGGGATCTACCTTCTGGCCGCCCGCTTTTTCACGATCGATCCGATCGTCGCCAAGGTATCGATTCTCTATCTGGCACTTCCTGCGGCCGCTACGACGACCGTCATGGCTGTTAAAGCGCAAAGCGACGCCACACGGGCGGCGCAATGCGTGTTTGTGACGACGGTCTTTTCTGTCATCACGCTGCCCGTGTGGTCGGGTATTCTGGATATGCTGGTCCGTTGATTTTTCTAGCATAGCGATTTTTAGTTAGCTAGACCGATAACCTCTACAGGATCGATTTCACTCATATGGTATTTCCAGTGGTAGACAATGGGCGAATCGTTGATTTCAGCGAAATACTTGTATATTCGTTCGATCCCTTCTTCTTTATCAGCCACTCTGATTTCTCTGAGCATCTGTCGCGTCATTCAACAAGGTTTAACCAGGATCCGTGTTTAGGTGCAAAGACAAACTCAAACCGCCCTGCCATAGTTGTCAGATACTCACGTGTCTAAGCCTGAGCGGAGAGTCGATCGGTAATCCATTCCGAAGCGACCGGAATCTAGTTCATCCATTCCGGTGATTCAAATCGTGAGACAATAATGGTTGCATTTTGGCGATTTTAGTCCGGCGGTTACAATACCGCCGTTAGGCAATGGAGAGTAAGAGTTGCGTATCGTCCTCCTATGATGGGAATCAGGACCATTCGTCAATGATTAGAAGTTCAACCTACTCAAATGCACGCAGATGCTGATTGAGTAGGCTCGTCAATGATAAGAAATGCGCTTCGGGGCACCGTCGAACCTACTCAAATGCACGCAGATGCTGATTGAATAGGCTCGTCAATGATAAGAAACGCGCTTCGACAGGCCGTAGAACCTACTCAAATACACGCAGATGCTGATTGAGTAGGCTTATCAATGATAAAAAACGCGCTTCGACAGGCCGTGGAACCTACTCAAATGCAGTCAGATGTCAATTGAGTAGGCTCGCAATGATAAAAAACAACGTAATAGGGCACCGTCGAACCTACTCAAATGCACGCAGATGCTGATTGAGTAGGCTCGTCAATTTCGCACGAGTCCAGATTTCCGCTTTAGTCTGGTT
>CAZTXQ010000088.1:0-6872 GCA_964617375.1 uncultured Mageeibacillus sp.
GTGTGTAATCCCGTCTCTGCGTACCACACACCGGCTCGATAATTACACACCAAATTAAGCGTTTTTCCATTTTGGTGTGTAATGCCGTCTGAAGTCGAATTTTGGCTAATCTGATTTGCGCTGGTAAGCTAGAACTTGTAACGTTGATTCAGAAGTTTTAGTAAGAAATACAACTACTTAGGTTTTAGCATGCGTGTTATGAGTTGGCGTCAAAAGAGCTGTCTCTTTAACGATCATTTGGTCTACTTCGTTATAAAGCAATCCCGGTCTTTTCAGATAATCACTATACGCGCTCTGCATTCTTGTTCACGATTCTGGTCTCCGTCATGCCCGTCGCAAGATCGATGTAGCGGACGAACAGGGACACCTTGTTTTCGCGGTTCAGAGCAGCCCAGATCTGGTCGGTGAATGAATCGATGCCGTTCGGAATCGAGACCCATTTCGGCTCGCCTTCGAAACTGGGGAGCGGCTCCGCGTCGCGCATATAGGTGTGCAGGAAATGTCCCTCGCCGGCGATCGGATTCTTGTAGGAAAATGTGTACCGATTGCAGGCGGCCGGATTCCCGTTGCTGCTTTTGAGGATGGACATCGCGTAGTGAAAGGCGCCCGATTCGACATGGAGGATTCCGGATATTCGGGGCGTATAGTTGGGTGCGTCCGGCTCGAACTCGCGGCAGCGCAGGGATTGTTCGAAGGTCAGCTGATTGTCCATGCCGGCAAAGATCGTGTCGGTCTGGTCGCCGTTCGTGACGATCGTCTTGTTCCCGAGGACGCGTACCGGCGCGTATATGATAAGGCTCGGGTCCTCCAGCTTCGACGGATCGAAGGCCTGTGTGCGAATCCCGTCTCCCTCTTGCGCGAAAACGCGGTTCCGGCTGTTGGCGCTTCGCCCCATAATAAAATAGACGGCGACGGCGGATCTTCCGTCCTCCGACTTGCCGATCACAATCCCTCTTCCCGGATATGCATTTTCGCGCAGTTCGTGCATCAGTGACAGCTTGTCCATCTCAATACCTCCATTGATCTATTCACCGGCGACAAGGTCATTATTGTGGGTGCACCGAGGCTGTTCGCAGCTTTTCGCGCGAAAATCGTCATGGCTGGATTCTTCAGAAATCTTCTGCCGGTTCTCCTGCTTCATAGAAAATATAGATCCCCGGCACACTCAAATCACACACGGGGCCTTCAATTTCGTGCTGTTCCTTGCGTATCTCTTCCGTGGTGATCGTAATCGCCGTTATCCCTTCCACAGAACGATCTCCGTCGTCACGGATGATATAGCGATAACCGACCAGATATTTCCCCTCGGCGGTATTGATATCGTAATGGTTACCCATGTTGTGAACGACAAAGCCGTAATCCGCGGATTCTCTCGATCCTCCGCCATTATACTCCCAGCTATCGATCTCTTCGTCTATATATTGGGAAAACGCTTCAAGCTTCGCATCCAAGTCCTCTATTTCGGCAAGAGATTTCTCCGAAAATAGACTCTTCAACGAAGTCGTGTCCTTCTCTTGGAGAGCAAGAAGGATCGCCTCGACGATCGCCTGGTCGGTATCGTACTCCGTGCTGTACCGGTATTGGGCGGGACCTTCCTTGTCTTTCGATGAACGCCGGAAAAACAGGCTCAAGCAACCGGATGTGAACAGGATGGACAGGGCGAGCGCGAGTAAGGCCGCTCTCTTGGCAACGGCAAGCGGCTGTATGTGTTTCATCATCGGTATACCATCCTTTGCTAAGATGCCGGGCACCGTTCTCCTGTGTTCGCTGCGGCAGCGCGGCCGCGGAATCTTCTTTTCGAAAACGCATGATTCTTTGACACTTCGATGCATTCAATATATCATATAAATTGAATTACGCCATACGATTGCATCGATACTGCAGTAAATCCGTGGGAGACTCGCAAATGAAGAAGTTCTTAACCGCAATCCTGTTATGCTGTGCCATGGTGCTCTGTTCTTGTCAAAGCGCGAAAAGTACCGAAGAGACAAGGAAGATTACCTTGCCCGTGTCTTACATGGTATTCAGCACTGGGAAAGCGGAAGATTCCGACGAGTACTTGGAGAGTGTGGAAGAAACCGTCGAGGTCATTAAGGCATTAGGACCGGAATATATCACGGATGTCACCGTTCTTGACGGATCTCTGGTACTTGAAGTGACCGAAAAGCAGCGGGATAAGCTGATTGAATGGAACAACGAGAAAATGGCAGAATGGGTGGATCCGCTTCTCAAGGCCGATCCCTTGTATTCCTTTACAGGCAGCGAAGATTATACGGAGGCCACTTTCTATTACGATGAGAAATGTTCGGCCATAGTGGCCTTAAAGGCAATAGGGGCTGCTTCGGGCGGATACGCGTTTAACAACATTCTTATCAACAACACAACCGACTGGAATGTACACCTCCGCATTTACAATTGCCATACGAATCGAATCGTCGTTGATGTAAATATTCCGGAAGAACAAGCTGTCCTCAATGATGAGGTGTGGGCGGCGAGCTACGAGGAATAGAAAAGGAGCCTGTACGCCGATCATTCATCGCCGTGCAGGCTCCCCGCTTGTGTCTGTTGCATGATATGGTTCTTTAGATCCCGTTCTCTTTGGAATCCATATCCCCGGATTCGCTGTCTTTGATAGCATTACCAGGACGTTTGAGAAGTTTGACCCCGTCGCCTATGTCTCCGCGGGCTTTGAGTTCAGCAACGATTTTCTCATACATTTTCGTATCGATCTTGAATTTCGTCAGGTAGACAATGTAGCCTGCCACGATGAAGAAGATTGGAAGAACAAGCATGGCGCATTTCATGATCAGGAGCCCTTCACTCGTTACATCATTCACTGTCTTGGCGTCGTTGATGCCGGAAACGATGAGAGTCATGCTTACTATGAAGGTTCCGACCGCGTTGCCGATTTTGTTGATGAAAGGCTGTATCGCAAAGGTAACGCTGTCATTTCTTCGGCCAAGCTTCCACTGGCCGTACTCAATGGTATCGGTAAGAAAGACCAGCATAAGAAGGGAAATGAAGGCCTGTCCGATGAACAGGAGGGCACCGGCTGCTCCGATGAATACCATGTTCATCGGGGAGAAGAAGAACAGAATATATCCGGCTACAACCATAATGGTCGCACCCATATAGAGCTGTCTGCGCGTAAATTTCTTGCTGAAGAGCGGGAAAATGATGAAAGATACAATTTGAGTCAGGATAAGGATTACGCCAAAGATGGTATATGTTCCTTCCTCTTTATACGCGTATTTGAAAAAATAGATGCCGAAAGCGGTTGTGGTGCAGTAACCGATCATGAAGAGTGCCATTGAAACGGCTGTGACAAGCAGCTGATCATTCTTTGTAATGGCACGGAACATATCACGGAGAGTTGCCTTCTCCTCCTCTTTGAATACATTCTTCTGTTCCTTGACACACAGAAGCGTAATGCACGTCCCAATCAGGAGGGCAACAACAATTATGATTGTGTAGAGGGTAAATCCGGTCTTCTCACTTCCGGTCCATTTGCCGAGAAGTCCCGGCACCAGTTCAATGGTACCTACGACGGCTGCGAGACCGATTGCCGCACATATTTTCGCGAAGGCGCCGATCTTCTCTCTTGTCTTCTGGTCAATCGAGAGCTGAGGCATCATCGACCAGAAAGCGATATCATTTGCTGTGTAGAGCATTTCCCAAAGGACATAGATTATGGTGAAAACGACCAGGAAGGCTGTTCCACGAAGCCCCATATCCGTAAAAAACAGTACTGTCAGAATCGCTGTTCCGATCGCGCCTCCCAGAATCCATGGTTTGAATTTGCCGAACCGGGTATTGGTGTTGTCAACAAGAAATCCCATAAATGGGTCATTGAACCCGTCATAGACTCTCATAACAAGCATGATGATGCTGGCCACGACAAATGTGGAGTTGGGAAGATCGAGAATCTCCGTCAAATAATACGTCATATACATGCTGTAGAGCGTATATGTCATATCTCTTCCGATCGTTCCCAGACCAAATGCGTACCGGTTCCTTCTTGCGCCAGGTTCCTTCATAAATACTTCCTCCTTATTACTTTCCGTTCTTCCTATTCATAGCTAATTCAACTACTTTATACGCGCCGCTGTAGATGCCGGCATCGTTGTTCCGCTCAATGTTTCTGCACATTTCTATCAATAAATTCTTGTCGGTCAGAAATAATTCCAACATCTGATGTGTGTGAGGATTGTCTCTGCACTCGAGTGTACCGTCTCCTATTTCGGACGAATGAACGGCTCCCCACTGTTCATGCCCCCCGACGCGCCGGATAAATAGCTTCGGGACCGGATAGAAGGCAAGTTCGCTTGGTTTGGTGACCAGTACGTCCGCGCTTCTCATGAGAAGATTGGTAGCATATACCGCCTCGAAAATATTCTCGTGCCAGAAAGCGTGGATGCCTTCGATGTCTCCGGTCAGGGCGGCCTGCGCAAAGGAAGCCGTATCCGCCCAATTCCCCATGTGTTCCGCCGCTTTTTCTTTGAGCTCCGGAATATCCTTTTTCAAGTCCTCCCAGACATTCCTGTAATCGCCCACATTGATGTAGAGCGCGGCTTTTTTCGCGTCCACAAAAGGAAGAAGAAACCGAATCGCAGCCGCAAAAATGTCCTTTTGTGCGCCGGCTCCTCCGATCGTCAATAGAAAACGCATCGGTTTTCCTTCTTCGGCTCGCCCTATTCTCGCTTCACAGTCCGCCGTAATATTGGATACGATTTCATGGTCGACATAATGACCGGTGTACCGGATATCGGCGGCCGGCATGGGATGGAGGACTTCCTTCTTATTCATTCCGTTTAGAATGCGATATCCCAGATAGGCCGAATGCGTCTGTACGGTGTGAATACTTCCTTCTGATAAATGAAGCGCCATCGGCCAGTTATCGGGGACCGCATTTACGACATGCTTCATACCGGCATGGATCGCCGCCTGAGCCGGCCAGACATGCGTTGCAATCAGCGGAATTTCTTTGGGGATATTCCTGAACACGGGCGTCATCAATTCTGCATTCTTCTGATCCGCCGCATTGTAGGAGAGCTTCCTGAAGCCTTCATAATTCATCGGTTCCCACACAAAACGATTGAACAACCGGCTCTTCTCCGATAATCGGGAGCCCATTGAATACAGTTCGTTCTGTGCGTTTATTACTTTTCCGCCTGTTGTGTCCCGGTAAGAATTGAGGTCCATCCAGTAGGGCGTATAACCCATCGAGTTGGCTGCAGATGCAATCGCCATCGAGATCCGGTAATGCCCGAAGCCCATCCGGATATTACCGACGATAACGCCTTTTTCCAGGTCGAAACCCGTCGGGGCCTTGTCCCCGGGCAACGCGTTCTTCGCACCCGTCGGGGCCTCTTCTCCGGGCAACGCGTTCTTTGCAACTGACGGGGCCTTGTCTCCGGGCAGCGCGTTCTTTGCAACTGACGGGGCCTTGTCTCCGGGCAGCGCGTTCTTTGCACTCGTTGTGGCCGCTTCCCAGGGCAACGCGTTCTTCGCAACTGACGGGGCCTCTTCACCGGGCAACGCGTTCTTCGCACCCGTCGGGATTTTTCCCGGGTCGATTATATCTTCTGCCGGTAAAACGATTATATTTTGAACGCCGAGGGAATCACCGATATACGCGTTCTTCTCGACTTTGATCGGGTAATTGACCGTCTCATCGCTGCCGAATTTTTTCGCGAATTTCTTTTTCGAGCGGTTCGCTTTTCTAATTGTACCGCCCTTCATCTCGTTGCCGAAAATGTTTCTTGACCTGTCCATAGCTTGTCCCCCTGCCAATCTGCTAATTACCATCGGATTCATGTACACGGATCCGGCAAGACGTATGATCGGTCTGTGCGTGGAATACCTGGTTGCCAAATGTGATCATACCGATTCGCCTCAGCTCCCCTTATGTTCGTCTGTCAGGATTCCATCAAAGATAATCGAAAGCGACTCTTTCATCGCCGTCTGATAGGAAATATTGTTCTGGATCAGGAAAGTACCGTCGAGCAATTTTTCAAAAACCTGCACGAGCAGCAGCTTGAGAACAACAAGATTTGTGCGCTTGATGATACCTGCTTCCATGCCCTTTTCAAGGAGGTCCATCGTGCGGTCCCAGTCACTGTTCAAATTGTCGTCGATCTTCTGATAAAGGTGCGGATATATGCGTTTGATCTCATTAACCCTTCGGTAATCAATCATTTCGGCATAGGCCGGCACTATCGTCAGCAGCTTCTTAAGCTTATCCGTCAAAGACAATTCATCGTTCTCGAAAATATCCCGCTGCTGCTTTTTGACATCCGCAAATGTCAAGTCGATGACCATCTCGATCACCGCGGTTTTTGACGGGACGGTCTCATAGAGAGTACGTTTGCTGATGCCAAGCCGCGATGCAAGCGAATCCATCGTAAACTTCGAGCCGTTCTCCTTGAGCTCTTCGATCGCTCCGTAAAAAATACGATCCATCAACTCCATATGCCCCTCCGTTTAATTCAGTCAGAAAACTCGTAAAACCATTTCAGTTTTATTGGTTTTATTGTAACAAAAACTCCCGGCAAAGCAAGTGCCATTTGTGCATTTTTAACATGAATTGAGATGAAAATGTCTTGGAACGGATCGGCAACTCGAAATGGAGAGTAACACATGACAAAATGAGCCGAGTTTGGTGAGTGAGAGCCAGCAGTTGAGGAGAGTGAGAGCCAAGTCTGGAACGTGAGTGCTACCAGTCCGGAGAGTGAGAGTCAAGTCCGGTGAGCGAAGGCCGCCTTCGCAAGAAGAATAGAAGTTCAACATACTCAAACGCTCTCAGATGCTGATTGAGTGTAAGCGGTAAACTGCACACACCTTCCGAACCTTGAAAATACGTGCGACACTTA
>CAZTXQ010000089.1:0-1467 GCA_964617375.1 uncultured Mageeibacillus sp.
GAAAAAACCATATGATGATTTATATGCAAAACTTTATAACATGTTCCATCTTATAAACACGAGGGAGAGATCAGATTTATATATCGGAGTGGGCAAAGTCTCAAGGAATACGGTTTCTGTGCTGAAGTCCTTCGTTGTATCACCGGTATCTATAACGGGAAAGAATCAGCCTTTATGACGTAAAAATGCACGAAAGGAGAAACAGGTGACACCGGAAATTCGAACGATCAACCTGGGCGGAGTGAATTGCTACCTTCTAAAGGAAGGTCACGGTTCTATTCTGATCGACACGGGATTCTCCTCCAAGCGTTCCTTTCTCGAAAAGGAACTTGAACGCGCCGGTGTCGTGCCCGGAAATCTTTCGCTTATCCTGCTGACGCACGGAGATTCCGACCATGCTGAAAATTGCGTGTATCTTCGCGAAAAATATGGCGCAGGAATTGCCATGCACATGGCCGATTCGGGAATGGTCGAAAACGGAGACATGTCATGGAACAGAAAATCCAAACCGGACAAAATCTCAATAACCTTCCGAATCATGATGAAGATGTTTGGCGGACCGGACAAACCGGGAAGCTTCAACACGTTTAAACCGGACATCTATGTTGAGGATGGACAAAGTCTCTCCGAATACGGTATCTCTGCTGAAGTGCTTCATCTTCCGGGGCATTCAAAAGGTTCCATAGGAATACTGACGTCGAGCGGCGCATTGTTTTGCGGCGATTTGTTTTACAATTTCGCCGGCTTTCAATATATCGATGACCTGGCTGATTATCATGCCAGTCTCGACAAATTGAAGAAATTGAAAATTGAGACGGTTTATCCCGGACATGGAAAGGCGTTTCGAATGAGGTCTGTGAAATGATGAAGAAGGGGAAGGAACTTCGGAATTTGGACGTTGATTCAAAGTATCTGACAGAGTATAAGAAAGCGGAAACCGCAAATCGAATTTGGTTTAAACTTACGATTCCGCTCTATGTTTTATCGCTGCTTCTTGGCGCGACTGGAATTGTTATCGGCGCCGTGCGACACATGGATTGGCTGCTGAATCTTTCGGGAATCTCGGTGTTCGTTCTGCCGTGTATTCCGATCTTCTTTGTCTTCATCACGCACCGTACTGCGAGCAGGAAGATGGAGGCTTTGAAGAAGGCCCTTTTCGAATCGAAAACGCTTGCCGAGGATATTCTGACGCTTGGAAAAGAAAATGGAATTGATCTGTTCGGTGTTGCATTGGAAGCGAGATGTTTCCATGAACTCGGGCTGAAGGGCGTTCCTGAGTGGTGTGCCAGAGACGGTATGCTGCCAGAGAAGGAATAGCAGTCGGGGGGCGTGGGAGAGACTAGACACGCGAGGCTGCCGCCTAAAAGAGTCGTAGTGCCGATTTAGGCGGTAGGTTTCGTGAAAAACGAAGCCCAGGAAGAGGCAAACTGCCGCCTAAAAGAGTCGTAGTGCCGATTTAGGCGGTAG
>CAZTXQ010000089.1:1567-6732 GCA_964617375.1 uncultured Mageeibacillus sp.
CCAGGAAGAGGCAAACTGCCGCCTAAAAGAGTCGTAGTGCCGATTTAGGCGGTAGTTGATAAAAAACAGAAGCCGGCGGGAATATCCTGCCGGCTTCTGTTCCAATTTTCCCGGGGCGTTCTGTGCTTTAAAGTGATTCATCTTTTCGCGGCCCGCGTCACAGATCACGTATCGCGACTCTCGAGCTGTGCGTCACGGATCACGCACGACAACTCGGGGCCTGACATCTAAAATCTCACGATCTCTTACAGCTTGCTCAGCTCGACCGCGACCTTCGCGCCGAGTGCGGCGTTGTTGTAGACCAGCTGGATATTGGAATCAAGGCTCGCGCCGTCGGTCAGATCCTTGACTTTCGCCAGAAGGAACGGGGTGCTCGCCTTGCCCTTGATTCCGAGTGTCTCTGATTCGCGGACGGCTTCTGCGATGGCGCGGTCGATGACGGTCGGATCCATCTCGTATTCGGCGGGGATCGGGTTTGCGATGACGACGCCGCCGTTAAGGCCTAAGTCCCACTTGGCTTTCAGGGCTTCGGCCATTTCGCGCGGGGTGTCGACGCGATAATCGACCGGGAAACCGCTCTTGGAGGTGTAGAAGGCGGGGAGCTCGTCGGTTCCGTAACCGACGACGGGAACGCCCTGGGTCTCTAAGTATTCGAGCGTGAGGCCGATGTCGAGGATTGACTTGGCGCCGGCGCAGACGACGGCAACATCGGTCTTTCCGAGTTCCTGCAGGTCGGCGGAGATATCGAAGGTCTCCTGGGCGCCGCGGTGGACACCGCCGATTCCGCCTGTTGCGAATACCTTGATTCCGGCCATGGCTGCGATGATCATGGTCGAGGCGACGGTCGTCGCGCCGGTCAGGCCTTTGGCGACGATGAAGGGCATATCACGACGGCTGGTCTTGACGGCGTCAGAGCTCTTGCCGAGGATTTCGATTTCGTCGGGAGTGAGGCCGACCTTGAGGCGGCCGTTCATGATGGCGATGGTCGCGGGGATCGCGCCGTTTTCGCGGATGATGCGCTCGACGGTGAGGGCTGTCTCAACGTTTTTCGGGTAGGGCATTCCGTGTGAGATGATGGTGGATTCCAGGGCGACGACCGCCTGGCCCGCCGAGATCGCTGCGCGAACCTCCGGGTTGATGTCCAGGTACTTTTCTAGCATAATTCTGTCTCCTTCATTTTCTGTTGTACGCTGTCTTCCGACAGGTTGGGGTTTATCGTATCTTTGCTTTCGAGCGTAAGAATCGCTGTCGCCATTGCGTAACGGGCGCTTCTGTCCGCGTCGTAACCGTGCATATGTCCGTAGACGAGACCGGCGACAAAAGCGTCGCCCGCGCCGGTCGCGTTAACAACTTCTACCGGCGGATTCGGGATGTGGCGGCTTGCCGTTCCGTCATGATAGTAGACGCCCTCTGTGCCGAGGGTGATGAAAACGCGGCGGACGCCCTTTTCGAGAAAAATCTCCGCGACGCGGCGCATGTCTTCCGCGGTCCGGATCGTCACGCCGGACAAGAGCTCGGCTTCGATCCGGTTGGGCTTGATTGTGTGAAACGCACCGATCCGGTCTTTGATCTTCATCGCTTTTCGCGTGGAAACGGTGTCGAGGAAGAAGTCTGTGTTCTTCACGTTGTCGAGCACGTAGCGGATCACATCCTCGCGGACATTCGTGTCAATGACCGTGACCCGGGCGTTCTCGAGGATCGTTTTCTTGCTCTGGACGTAGTCGATCCCCAGGGAATCAATGATATCCATCTGGTTCACCGCGGCAACCATATCGCCATTCTCGTCGAGGATCGCGAGGTAGGTTGAGGTCGGCTGCTCGTTGAGTACCAGACAATCCTTCATGTCGAGGCCGATCCGGCCGGAGTGCTCGAGCATTTTCCTGCCATATAGATCGTCGCCGATCGCGGTAAGAAGCTTCGTCGGCGTTCCTAAATGTACGAGATTCTCGGCGATGTTGCGCCCGACGCCGCCCATTGTCATCTCAATCCGGCCCGGATTCGAGTCCCGGGCGATCAGCTTGTTGCTCGGCAGGCCGATGATGTCGACGTTCGCGCCGCCAAGCACCAGCGCGTATTCTTCCTGCTTCAGAATGTAGCCTTTGCCGAGAATGTAGCCCTTCTTCGTAAGGTTCGTGATGTGAACTGCTACGGAGGAACGGGTGATTCCCAGAAGGTCCGCGAGCTCGTTCTGCGAGATGGCGGGATTCTGACGCAGGATCTGCAGGAGTTCTTGTTCCCGGTTTGTCATTCACTACCTCCTAAACTTGTGTTTATCTAGTAAGCATCTGCTTACTGTTATAATAACGCGGATCTGGCTGGTGCGCAAGTTAATTTATGAAGAATTTTTTACGCGCGAAAACAGGCGCGGCGGGGGAGGTGCTGTGGAGGCTGCGCGAGAAGAGAGCGGTGCGAAGGATGCGCGGTGAAGGATGCGCGAAAAGGGAACGGGTGGTTGGGAGGGGGGCGGACTGGGGCCGGCAGGGAGAAAGGACGCAGGGTGATTATTGCGTTCTGAAGGAGCTGCTTGCTCGGTGTAAGACGAGTATATTCATCGGTAAAGCATAAGACGTGATTTCTATTCTTAGACTGATCCTTGCGTGCAGATTGTCGATTGGATTATGCCGTAGCCTAAAGTTGTTCAGATATCAAATCACATTCCGTTTGGTAACTGCGCGGGACAATCAATTGCTCGTTCATACATGCTATAATCTTCTCAAATGCATAAGAATAACATTTCTCTTGGATAAACTATTTGGAGTGGCTTAAATAAGATGCTCTAGATCCTTGAAATCGTCGCACAGTGAAAGAGAGAGGCAATTATGTCATCGGTTATAACTGCAATCGAGTCGAACATACGTCCGCTAATATTATTAATTATTTTTTTGTTGCCTGTTGTCGCCCCTGCCATTTATCAATGGAGATTAAAAAGAAGAAATAATGTCAAAGAAAATAAGAAATGTAATCATGAAAATATTCGAGGAAAATACGAAAGCAGTAATGCTGAAAACATATGGAACAATGTTTTTTACAATGAGAATAATGAGCGGGAAATTGAAATCGAGAATAATATGGATTCAATTCGAGCGCGCTTTGTAAAAGAATATTTTGGGATGAAGGAATATATATCAATATATTCAAGCATAGAAATAACGCCTGATGAAGTAATTGCAATTTTTGACAATAAGCGAATCTTCCCATTTCAGAACGGATACAAATGCAAAGTCACACAGTTTGGCCGAAACTACAAAATTGATATCAATATAACGTATACGCAAGGTTGCAGAATATTCTTAGTCGTGAGAGACAGCAGATTATACGAGAAATTGAATGGGCAGGACGAAGTGGTTTATGAGAAAATTACCAAGATTTATAACACTATTATATTGCCGCAGATGAGCGATGCCGATAAGGAATTAAAAGTACATGATTATCTCATTTCCACTTCAAGATATGATAATGAAAATTTCAAGAACGGAATAATACCTCCTGAGTCGTACACTCCGTATGGAATACTGTACAATCATATTGCAGTATGTCAGGCATATGCTGAGACGTTTATGATATTCATGATGCTTGCGAACATTGAGTGCCACTTTGTCATAGGCACAACAACAAGTGGACAGTACATTGAAAATCAGAATAGTTTGCACGCGTGGAATATCGTTAAAATTAACAAGCAATTTGTACATGTAGATGTCACATTTGATAATCCGGTGCCTTATACAATAGGGATAATTGATCATACATATTTCAACGTTAACGATGAATTTATGAAGAAAACACATAAATGGAATGTAAATCATTATCCGAATTGCGGATAATGTAAGAGAGTAAATCCAGTATTGCGAGACACAATGATCAATTCATAAGGCAAGTAGGGCGAATATACAACCTTTCGCATTTATAGTATTATAGTGGACATAAGTTCAACCGATTCATACGAGGTTCATAATCATGCCAGACGTTTTACAGATTCTGATTCAGGTGATGCTCGGCATCGCGCTTTCGGCCGTTTGCGGGTACCGCATTTTCGTGCCGTTTCTTGCGATGGGGATCGCGGGCATGGCCGGCTATATTCAGTTCGCGGACGGGTTTGCCTGGATTTCTTCCTGGCCGGCGCTGCTGGTTTTCGGGGTCGCGACGATTCTTGAGATCGCGGCGTATTTTATCCCGCACATCGATAATATTCTGAACGCGATCGCGCTCCCGGCGGGGGCGGTCGCGGGTGTCATTGTCGCGGCATCGGTGATCTCGGACATGGATCCGATGCTTAAGTGGACGCTCGCGATTATTGCGGGCGGCGGAGCTGCGACGGTGACGGGGCTCTTGTCCAATGGTGTCCATCAGCTCTCGACGGCGGTCAGTGCGGGGTTTGCCAATCCGGTTGTTTCCGGGGTGGAGTCCGTCGGGACCGTGACTGCGTCGGCGATTTCGATCGCGATGCCGATCGTCGGAGTGGCCTTGTTCGTGATGGTCGTGGTGGTCTCGATTCTTATGATCCGGCGTTTTCGGAAGAGAAAGAAGGCCCGGGCGGAGACGCGTTCATAGAACGAAGACGCGTACGAAAGGCAATAACACATACAAAAATTTCGAGACAGGCCGAATTAGAAGATAATCATTGAGCAGAAAAGTGGGTACAGCACATAGTTATACATACGAGAAACTCCGATTTACTTAATTGATAGGTAATTATTGAGCAGAAATGGCTGATTTTCAAGGTTTTTATACTCTAATACATATAAATTGGTCATTTTATTGCTGTTTATATGGTGATTATTGAATAAAATAACTTTTTCTCGCACTCTAATACATATATGACAGACCAATTTTCCTGATTTCGTAGGTAATCATTGAGCAAAATAACCGTTTTCTCGCACTCTAATACATATAAAAAAGACTGCTTTTCCTGATTTCGTAGGTGATCATTGAGCAAAACGACCGTTTTCTCGCACTCTAATACATATAAACAGACTGATTTTCCTGATTTCGTAGGTAATCATTGATTAAAACGTGTTTCCCGTGCACCCTGACACCTGTTTACTCGGTGGTTCCGAGCTGTATGTGCCGTATTCTGTCGCTGCAATCTTATATGAAACACCAGCGATAAGCGGATGACAAAATTTGCGTACGAAACAGGTCATGCGGTGCTTTTTAGTACGCACATA
>CAZTXQ010000090.1:0-6701 GCA_964617375.1 uncultured Mageeibacillus sp.
TGCGTCTGCGATTCATTTTCAACCTCGTCTGCAAGGGTTTTGTGAGATTCTCTGCGGTTCCTACCCACTTATTTTACCATTCTTAGGCTTCCAAATCCCTGTTTTCAATACTTTTCAGATTACGCAGTAGCCCCTAATTACGACAAATATTTTAAGGAGGGCGACACCAGAAGAAATGTTCTTTCGGAATTCAATTCGAACAATACGGATCTTCTGAATGTCGAGCAGGTTAAGGATAAGCTCTTAAGCCTTCGATATATCCGGGATGAGCTGGCCAGAGAGGGTAAGTGATATGAATATTCTTGTGACCGGCGCCAGGGGCTTTGTCGGGAAGAATCTCTGTCAGCAGTTGATGAATCTTCGGGACGGGAAGGATCGTACGCGTGATATTTCCATCGGAGAGATCTTCGAATACGATGTCGATACGGACGCGGCGCTTCTGGATGGCTTTTGTGAAAAGTCGGATTTTGTTTTCAATCTTGCCGGAGTGAATCGACCGAAGGAACAGAGTGAATTCATGGCGGGAAATTTCGGTTTCGCGTCGACACTTCTCGATACGCTTAAAAAACATGGCAACAAGTGTCCCGTCATGCTTTCCTCGTCGATTCAGGCCACCTTAATCGGACGTTATGCGGAGAGTGATTATGGTAAGAGCAAGCTCGCGGGAGAGGAACTCTTCTTCGAATACTCCGAGGAGACCGGTGCGAAGGTGCTGGTCTATCGTTTTCCGAATCTCTTTGGGAAGTGGTGTAGGCCGAATTATAACAGTGCCGTTGCGACCTTCTGCAACAATGTGGCGCAGGATCTCCCGATTCAGGTGAATGACCGGAGTACGGAGCTGGAATTGCTCTATATCGACGATCTGGTGTCCGAAATGCTGGATGCTCTGGAAGGGCATGAGCATCGATGCGGGTTCGACGGTGTAACGGCGGTTGGTCAGGACGACGGACGCTTCTGCTATGTGCCGATGACACATCATGTTACGCTGGGGGAGATCGTCGACCTGTTGGAGTCTTTTAAGAAGCAGCCGGAGACGCTTCTGATGCCGGAGATACCGAATGGTTCTTTTGCAAAGAAGCTATACTCGACGTATCTTTCCTATCTTCCGAAGGAGAAGGTCTCGTTCCCGCTTACAATGAATACGGATGTGAGGGGGAGCTTCACAGAGCTCCTGAAGACGGCCTCCTGCGGGCAGTTCTCGGTCAATATATCGAAGCCGGGGATCACGAAAGGACAGCATTGGCACAACAGCAAATGGGAGTTCTTTATCGTCGTAGCCGGTCACGGCCTTATTCAGGAGCGAAGGATCGGTTCGGAAGAAGTGATGAATTTCGAAGTGTCCGGTGATAAGATCGAGGCAGTTCATATGCTGCCCGGATATACGCACAACATTATTAACTTGAGCGAGACGGAGAATCTGGTTACTGTGATGTGGGCGAATGAAGCCTTTGATCCGGCGCATCCGGATACGTTTTTCGAAAAGGTAGAAGAGGGTTCATAAGATCCTTGGCGAGGTGAAGAGGTATGGCGAATTTCAAGAACAACGGGAAACTCAAGCTCCTGATTATTGTCGGTACGCGTCCCGAGATTATCCGTCTGGCGGAAGTCATCAAGAAGTGCCGTGTGTATTTCGATACGATTCTGGCGCATACGGGAGAGAACTACGACTACAATCTGAACGGCGTGTTCTTTCATGACCTCGAGCTGGAGGATCCGGAAGTGTATCTGGATGCGGTCGGTGATACGCTGGGGCAGACGATGGGCGGAATCATCGCGAAGAGCTATGATCTGATGACGGAGCTGCAGCCGGAGGCCGTACTGGTCCTGGGGGATACCAATTCCTGCCTGAGCGTAATAGGCGCCAAACGCCTGCACATTCCGATCTTTCACATGGAAGCCGGGAATCGCTGCAAGGATGAGTGCCTGCCGGAGGAGACGAACCGTCGCATCGTAGACATTATTTCCGACGTGAACATGGCTTACAGCGAGCACGCGCGTCGGTATCTGGCTGACTGCGGTCTTCCGAAAGAGCGGACCTATGTGACCGGAAGTCCCATGGCTGAAGTGCTCCGCGCGAATCTGGACAAAATTCAGGCGAGTGATATCCACGCACGCCTCGGGCTGGAGAAGAAGAAATACATTCTCCTGTCCGCACATCGCGAAGAGAATATCGATACCGACAAGAATTTTCTCTCTCTCTTCACAGCGATCAACAAAATGGCCGAGAAGTACGATATGCCGATTCTCTATTCATGTCACCCGAGAAGCCGCAACCGCCTGGAACAGTCGGGCTTTCCGCTGGATAAGCGTGTGATCCGACATGAACCATTAGGATTCCACGACTACAACTGCCTGCAGATGAACGCGTTTGCCGTCGTCTCGGACAGCGGCACGCTGCCGGAGGAATCGAGCTTCTTCCTGTCTGTTCATGCGCCGATCCCCGCTGTATGTATAAGGACTTCGACCGAGCGCCCGGAGGCGCTGGACAAGGCGTGCTTTGTCCTCGCGGGCATCGATGAAGTATCGCTTCTTCAGGCTGTGGATACGGCTGTTACGATGCATGAGAACGGTGATTATGGGATTCCGGTTGCGGATTATCTGGACGAGAATGTATCGACCAAGGTCGTGAAGATTATTCAGAGCTATACCGGTATCGTGAACCGGATGGTATGGCGGAAGTGAAGGAAACCGGGCAGGATCTCAAAGATACTCGTTGAGCTGGGCAATTACGTGTCTTTTCTCAGAATGTCGAGATATTCCGTGTAGGAGTAGATCCGCGATTTGCCGGCTTTGGAAGTTTGGCGGAGAATCCTTTTTTCGCAGAGAAAATCTATATATTTGGCAATTGTGTTGTAGGAGATTTTCAGTGTATCGGCTGTCTTCTTTGTGTCAATAATCGGATTTCTCTCCAAGTAGTCAAAGAGAACAAGCATGTTGGACATCTGCCTGGCAGGTGTCTCCTGCTGCAGGGTTTTCAGGGTCCTGGCATGAAGAGCCGTCAGCTTGTCGATTGTTTCAATGGCATCGGATGCGGTTTCCTTCAGTGCTCGGAGAAAAAAGGTGATCCACTGTTCATAGTTACCGCTCTTTCGGATCTCGGTCATGCGGTCATAGTATTCGATGCGATTGGATTTCAGATAATAGGAGATGTAGAGGACGGGCCGGGATAGAAGGTGTTTTTCCATCAGGAACAGCAATAGGATCAATCTTCCGACCCGTCCGTTGCCATCGAGAAACGGGTGGATTGTCTCGAACTGGTAATGGATCAGCGCCGCCTGTATAAGCGGATCCAGGGTGTCATCACTGTTCAGGTATTTCTCCAGATCGGACATGGCTTCGATCATATCTTCCGGATTGGGCGGAATATACCGCGCGTTCTTAAGCGTACTGCCTTGACCGCCGATCCAGTTCTGAGAGATACGATATTCGCCGGGATTCTTATCCTGTCCGCGTACGCCCTGCATGAGTATTTCATGTGTCTCACGGAAGAGCCTTCCGCAAAGCGGCAGGGTTTGGAGACGATCCACTGCATAATCGGCGGCACGGATGTAGTTGATTACATCGGCTACTTCCAGATTCGCGTTCTCTAACACGTTGGGGTCAAGAATGTCGTCGAGCGTACACTGGGTTCCCTCGATCTGAGAGGAGAGGAGAGCTTCCTTTCGCACGTACATGGAGACAAACAGGTCGATATTGGGGATACGGGCGGAAAGACCGTCCAGAAGTGCCAGATTCTTATGGGCTTCCAATAGATACCCCGAAGTTTCGAGGTCCAGTTCGATCGGCGGAACGGGGGGGAGCGGCGCAGGTCTGAATGACATGTAAGCTGCTTCGCCGGATAAATTCTGTATCAGCTGACCGGAACGGTTCTTCATAGTGCCCTCCTATCCGTTACTCGAACTTGCGTTATTATGATTCATTTTACCTCTAAAAACGCAGTATGACAACGAAAAGTGAAATTAATCTCTTTACAAACTCAACAAAACGCATGAAACTGAGTTTGCTTGCTCGAAAATCGAAAGAAAACGCAAGTTCGCAGCCGGTTTTGTTTGCTGAATTTTGTTATGATTGCTATATTTATAGTGACACATATCCATGTTATTCGATCAGATGGTAAGGGAGTTCCCATATTGAAGAAGATTCGACCCCGACGGCTCCGGCTGTTTCTTATCTTTCTTACGATCCTCTGGATGGCGCTTATTTTCGCGTTCTCGGCACAGGAGGCGGCGGATTCGTCGCGGGTGAGCGGGAATACGGTGCGCACGGTAGCCTGGATCGTGGATCCGGGCTTTAAGAAGAAGCCCGTGACGGTGCAGGAAAGAATCGTTGCGGAGTACCAGCATCTGGCGCGGAAGTCGGCGCATTCCATTCTGTATTTCGTATTGGGCGGGCTGGCGTCGGCGACGCTCGGGACGTTTGAGATGAATCCGTGGGGGCGGATTGCGGCGGCCGAAGGGATCGCGGCGCTCTATGCGGTGTCGGATGAATTTCATCAGCGTTTTATAGGCGGACGGAGCGCGCAGGTGTCGGATGTGCTTCTGGACTCGGCGGCGGCGCTTGCGGGCGTGCTGATCGTGGCGGGGTTTCTGGCCTTGAGGCGGCGAAGGCGAAGGCGGCGGGAGGAGACCGGACACGGCTAGTGTGCAGGTCGCGAGCGGCTTCCGGGCCGATCGTTCGCAGTTATGGACAGATTCTGCACGATCCTGCACGGAATGTGGTCAGGGCAGGTTTTAACCTTGCCATTGTCATTTTCATTGTGTAAGATAAACGGGTATGAACATTATTGGACGGGAGTAAAGGAATGCCTACAGAGATTTCCATCGAACAGATTTTTCACATATTGTATAAGAGGCTTGCGCTTCTGATTGTTTTCCCGATTCTTTTCGGAGCCCTTACGGGTATGTATTCGTGGCTGGTGCTGGACGACGTGTATCAGGCGTCTTCGACGATTATCGTCAGCAACCAGAAGTCGGCAAGTTCGACGGCGACGGCGAGCAGTCAGCTGACGTACAGTGACTATAACCTAAATGTTTCACTGGTCGAGTCGTACCGGGTCTTGTGCAAGACGAACCGGGTGCTTGATCAGGTGATCGAGCAGCTCGGACTTCCGATGACGACGGCGCAATTGAGCGAGAAGATTTCGGTCGAGGCGGCCGGTGAGACGGAGATTTTTCATATTCTGGTGAAGGATAAGGATCCCGTGCTGGCGCAGAATATTGTCAATACGCTTACCAGGGTTTTCCAGAGCGAGGTCAAGGTGATCATGAAGATGGACAATGCTCAGATCATCGACGAAGCTCCGCTTCCGCGGACACCTGTGGAACCGAACCGTGTGAAGAATGTTGTGATCGGCGCAGCGGCGGGTCTTGTCGCGGCGGTCGGCATCGCTTTCCTTCTCGAATATCTGGATCGTTCCGTCAAGACGGAGGAACAGGTGACGGAGATTCTGGGTGTTCCCGTACTCGGTGTGATTCCGAGAGTCGGAAAGGAGTGAGGACGATATGATCAGTGATAAGAAGTCCACGGCCAGGGGCGGCGGCAAGTCCGATATGGCGATCAGCGCGATCTTCGGGAAGCTCAAAGCCAATATTGATTTCTCTTTTGTCGACGTGAAGAATATGTGCCTTATGGTGACGTCGTCGCTCCCGAATGAGGGGAAGACGACGATTGCGGCGAATACCGCCGCGGCGATGGCCTCTGCGGGCAAGAAGACGCTCTTTATCGATGCCGACATGCGGAATGCTACGGTGCATCTTCTCTTTAATCTCGTCAATGCGACGGGCTTAAGCGATATTATCAGCCAGAATACGCCCTGGAAGGATTGTCTGGTGAAGTCCTCGATTCCGAACCTGACGATCATTACGGCGGGCCGGAAGCCGATGAATTCGACGAAATTCGTCGGGTCGCCGCGTTTTCGCGAATTTATCGAGACGGTGAAGCGCGAGTATGACTATGTCGTGATCGACACGCCGCCGATTCTTCTCCTGCCGGATGCGCAGATTATCTCTCCGATTGTCGACGGCGTGATTCTGGTCGTCAACAGCGGCAA
Source organism: uncultured Mageeibacillus sp. (assembly GCA_964617375.1). Taxonomy (GTDB): domain Bacteria; phylum Bacillota; class Clostridia; order Saccharofermentanales; family Saccharofermentanaceae; genus Firm-13. The sequence goes on from CAZTXQ010000090.1 coordinate 6,050, forward strand.
GACGAAGCAGGCCGAGCTCAAGGCTTCGGGCGAGCTCTTAAAGCGTGCGAATGCGAATCTGATCGGCGCGGTCCTCAATAACGTCAATACGAAGAGCGGTGCGTACGGATACGGTTATGGGTACGGCTATGGTTACGGAAATTACGGGAACTATGGCGACGATGTGCCGCAGACGAATGCCAGACGGGTCGACGAGCCGGTGAAGGTTCGTCCGGGAAATACGTCTGACAGGAAGTGACATCATGAAGAAATCCGGTGAACATGTAAACGATCCATTCAAGGCCAGAGGGATTGCAGGTGAGACTGCCCGCGAGCCGTTCTTTCGTGCCGGGCAGGAGCCTGTCTGCGAATCTGTCGGCAGCGGTGCGGAGGAAACGGCTGCGAAGCCGTATAAGCCGCGCGTGCTTCTGGTTCAAAAGAGTGAAGCGAAGGGTGGAGACCGTAAACACAGGCACCATCATCGCCGTCACAATTATCTGACACGTCATAAGATCAAAAGATCTTTGCTCGGGGTCATTCCGTATCTTCTTTTCGCGATCGGACTTGCGATGGTCTCCATGGGGTTCTTTTCGTGGGTCGAGAACGAGTCGGTGGTAAGTATCTTCATCACCGCGCGCGATCTTCCGTCCTTTGACCAGCTTCATGGCTTCAG
>CAZTXQ010000091.1:0-5464 GCA_964617375.1 uncultured Mageeibacillus sp.
GATCTCCAGACGTGGTTTCGTATGTGCGTACTAAAAAGCACCGCATGACCTGTTTCGTACGCAAATTTTGTCATCAAGGTCGCTTTTTGGTGTGTAAATCAATGAGTAAAAATGTGTTTATTTATCAATGATTACCCACCATCACATGCAGTATCGATAAATTTGTCTTTCGCTTATGTGCTTCAATGATTAGAAATGTGATTATTTGTCAATTTTTACCCACCAAATTTAAGAAATGACAGATTTGGTGGGTAATCATTGATAAATGACCTGTCTCGCCCCGCTCACTCATCACTCATCACTCATTTCTTATTCTCCGATATCTGAACTGTCGCGGGGGGGCGGCATAAGCAGCAGGGCTAAATTGTAAAGATAGAAACCCCAGGCAATTAAAAACGCAGATGCCTCAAAACGCAAGTTGAGAGACAGCCGCGTCCATTCTTCTTATTCCCGAAAAGGATCTTTAAGGCAGATAGAACTGCCGGATCAGCATCGCCTGACCGCCGTCGACCTGTATGGTTGCAAATCTCTCGTAGCTGTCGACTTCCTGCTTCAGATACCAGATCGTGCCGTCGACGCACATGTCGTCGCCGTTGCTGAATCCGTCTTCGGAAAACACGCGGATGCTGCAGGAGTTGCTGACCTTAATGGTATATAAGGTCTGGTCGGTGTTGCTGATATAGTAATCGTTCGGAATATACTCGACCCCGTTCTCGTCGGTCTCGACGTAATTCGCATGCCCCTCTTCCTTCGCCTTGGCAATCGCCTCTGCTCCGGAGTAGATCTCGGCACGGCGCACCGTGATAATCCCCTGCGTATCGGCATCCGGCGGAGTATCGTCGACTGCCGTAACATAGACCGTATATTCGCCGTCGGCCAGCTGACCCTCGGGTGTCGGCGTGGGAGTCGGAGTCGGAGTTGCCGGGACCTTGGTCGGCTTAGGCGTTGGGGTGGGGGTGGCGGTCGGAGCCGCGGTTGGCGTCGGAGTTGCGGCGGAGGTCGCAAGAGTCGCCGAAGCATCTGTCGTCATTTCGGTTGATTCGGTCGCAGGGATAGAAGTTTCGGAGGGGAGATTATTCCGGGTCAGAGCAAAAATGAGTATGGCGGCAATGATGACCGCCGCAAGACTAATCGATAAAACAATCACAGCAATCTTATACTTGTTCATATCGGAACCTCCGCATTAAGATAGATCGAATATAGAAGTTTATAACCGATATGTCAAGGCGGCTTGATGCGACCGCTTAAGGCGGGTCCTACGGATCCAGCTAAATCAGTACCCCGCTTCGAAATTCAAGAGGATAACCTTGATTCTGCCCTTCGGATTGCTCCTCTTGATCAGAGTAAATTCGTTGCAGATCCGGTCCGGGCTGCTGCAGTCCGTGCATTGTCCCGTCACGGAGCAGGGTGTCTTTTTGCCGAGGCGAATGCAGTTGGCCGGCCCCGATATCTCGCGGTTTCTTTGAATGGCGTCGTCAAAGGTCTTCACACATTTGTTCCGGCCGACAACGACGATCACATTCTCGGGTCCGTACATCATCGCGGCGACGCGGTTGCCGCGTCCGTCGACATTGTATAACCATCCGTCCTCGGTAATCGCATTGGCCGACGTGAAATAGTAATCCGCGGAAAAGGCCTGCCGGTTGACGGCCGTGATCTGCTCATTGGTCTTGACCTCCGGCGATGTCTTGTCGTAAAAAACATAATCGCCCGCATTCAGATAGTCGATAATCCCGGTCTCGGCGAGAGTCATCGAGCCTCCGGCATTCACCGATGCGCCATTCTTCATGAGGCAGTCAAGAAGTTCGGGAAGTTCTTCTTTGGACTGGACGATGTAAGCGTCCATCTGGTTCAGCTTCAGTTTTTCGGCGATTTTCCCAAGCTTGATTTCCCATAATATCTCTGCACTTTTATCCATACCCGGTACCTCTATCCCTTGATTTATATTTTAATCGTTGATCCGCGGCGCATTGCGCCTTAACCGCTGATCCAAGCCTTAGTCGTTGATCCGCGGCGTCTTCTCGCCTTTATCCGTTGATCCATGCCTTTAGTCGTTGATCCGCGGCGCATACTTGGTGAGATAGAAGCGGCGCAGCCGGAAGGCGGCGAGAGCCGAGATCGCACGGGGCGTCCGGCTCGGTCTTTTCGCTTCGAGAAATACCAGTGTGCGGCAATTCTTGACGAGCAGATGTCTGGCCGCAACCGCATCACCCGGCGTCGTTCCGCAGCATAGCGCACCGATCCCCTTAATAATAACACCGTTTCTGTGCTTAAGAGCTTTGACCGTCCGGGCGGCCGCTTCGGCCGGCTCACCGGGATCGATGGAAATCACCCGTACGTTCACTCCGAGAATCTGGGCAAAATCATCCAGATGCGGATAAATCTTCTTCCGCCCTTCCGATGACGGGAGGACAAACGGCGCCGAAGTGAAGGCGATTGCCGAGATATCCGGACGTGCGTCATAGATCTCCTGGCATATCGTACGATACGGTTCCGCGAGATTCGCAATGTCGTCTCTGGTACCGGAGAGCGCGTCGTCCGATTCGGCATGGTCGGATTCGTCCTTATACCCGCAGATATTCCGCACATAACTGCGGCAGTAGGCTTCGATTTCGTTGGCCGCATCAAACGCCTGGCGGATGTCTTCCCCCATGCAAAGGACGCCGTGATGCGCGATCAGCATGACGTACGATTTCTTTTCGCAAAGGGCGAAGCTGATCTCATCGACGAGCTTCCGGCTTCCCGATACGGCATATTTCGCGCAGAACACTCTCTTGCCGAGCAGCCTCTCGTACTCGGGAGGAATACCGGTTAAGTCGGCGTCGAGCGCACTTACGGCCGACGCATAATCCTGATGTGTGTGAATGACGAATCCGATGTCCGGCCGGATCCTGTAAACGGCCGCGTGAACATTCTTCTCGGACGAGGGAAGCACGCTCCCCTCATACCCGGCGTCGGCAATCCGGACGCTCACGATATCCTTCGGCGACAGCTTGTCATAGGCCCGGCCGCTCGGCGTTATAACGAATTCCGTGTCACTTACACGGCAGCTGACATTGCCCCAGGTACGCGAGATCAATCCCGAACGGGCGATCTCAAGACCTGCCTCAATAACCTGTTCTCTGGCTTTATCAATATTCATAAACACCTCGCGCTATAACGGAAATGGGCATGTCCGCTGCAACAAAACGCCCGCGTAAAACGTCTGATAATCAGAAGGATTCGGATAACGAGGATATCTTTGTCAGGATTTCATTATATAATTAAATATGAATTCCGTATACACCGCACCTAATTGAGGAGGCTATTCATATGAAAAAGATCATTCGAAAAGTCCTTGCCGGCACGCTCACGATTGCTATGCTTGCGGCCGGAACGGCATGCGCGAAAAGCGGCACCGCAGAGACGACGACACCAACCCGGACAGATGTGCTCTCCTACAAAGCGACACTGACTGCGCAGGAAATCGGCGCCTTCCCGGACGCATTTGTAAGCGGGATCAATCAGTACGGATGGACATCTGCGGCCAAGCTCTATTCCGGCAAGAACCTTGCGCTGTCACCGGCCAGCCTTGCACTCGCGCTTCTGATGACACGGGCCGGCGCGGTGGGCGAAACGGCCGACGAGATGAAGAGTGCACTCTTCATGACAGGGTTGTCCGACGACGAGATCTTAAAAGCTTCGAAGCAGCTCATGTGGCGCGCCAACACCAATGGCATGGAAGCCGCGAATTCGATCTGGATGGAGAAGGACTATGGCTTCAGCGCGGATTACATCCGCGCCCTGAACGACTCCTTCATGTGCGACGCTTTTGCCGTTGACTTTATAAACGACGCGAAAAAAGCCACGGACGACATCAACAGCTGGGCTTCCGACAAGACGCACGGCAAAATCCCCGAAATGAATCCCGCTCCTCTGCCCGCCGATACGAAGCTCGTTCTTGTCAACGCACTCTACTTCCTCGGAGACTGGCAGAATCCGTTTGAGGCGAACGACAGTTACAAGGAGAATTTCAAGACGGCAGACGGCGATGTCGAGACGATGTTCATGCATAAAGCAGAGGCCGACATGCTCTACTCGGAGACAGCCGGCTATCAGATGATCTCGATGCCTTTTAAGGGTGCCGAAGGCGAATCCGACAGCCCGTACTCGATGGCGTTCATCCTGCCCGCCGAGGGATCCGATATCAATGAACTGATGAACACAATTGCTGAGGACGGCTTCTCACCGGCTGTCAAAGCTATGACGAACGAAACGGTCAATCTCTCACTTCCGAAATTCGAGTTCACCTTCGATACATCCATGGTGAATACCATGGAAGATCTCGGCATGACCAAAGCCTTTACGGACGCGGCCGAATTCGACAACATGACCGGCTCGGCCAACAATCTTGCGATCTCCGATATTCTTCACAAGTGCTACATCCGGGTGGATGAGGAAGGCGCGGAAGCCGCGGCCGTTACCGAGGTCATCATGGTGGAAACCGAACTGGCACCGCAGGACGATGTCAAGAACTTTACCGCTGACCGCCCGTTCCTTTTCGCGATTTACGACGAGACCGACAACACGGTTCTGTTCCTCGGCGCCGTCGCGAATCCTGCCCTGGAGGCCGGCTGATACCGGACTTAAGTCTCCGGAAACCGGCCGTGTAACCGCGCGACAACGGCCGGGCGACCGGAGCGGCATATCTTATCCGCGGATGAACTTTGCGACTTTTTTGGAATCCGCACCGGGATTTAGCGTCTCGATCTGCCCGGCAATCCGAAGTGAAGCTTCTTTCTCGGAGATCTGCCGCGCTTCGTAAAGAATCGAATCGCCGAAGAACGTCTCGGCCGTACAGAAAACGGTCGACGACCAGCCGTACTCCGCGCCCTGCTGCGAAAGCTTCTGCTGACGGCCGCACATCGTAAGGAACATGCGCATCTGAAGCTCCGTCAGCGCCCGGTCAAACACCGAAGCATCTTCCTTCTTGAACCCGGCGAGCAATTTGATCGCGTGAAGAGGAAGCGTCCCGTGTTCCCTGACCTGCTCGTAAATGCGCTTCGCCGCGTGGCTGATCGTACCATCCGCATAAGCCGCTTCGAAAGAGGCGGCTTTTCTGCGTACGGCCAGAAAATCCGGGTAATAATCGCGCGTGATGTATCCGCTTTTCCGGAAGAAAACCTTCGCGTACGCGATGTCATTTCTCTCGTCCAGGACGCGCATTCTCCACTCCCACGGATCCGTATCCGGGTCGCCGGTATGCCAGCGAACCGGCGTCTCATACGGCGGCTCCTGATCCCAGCTCCACGGGATGATCGAGAAGATCCCCTCGGAATTGCCGCCGCCCATTGAGAAACCGGCGTTCAAAAGTTCCGTGACAAAGGAGTTATAATCTGTAATCATATTCTGGTCCTCCGGGCTTACGCTTATAATTTTCTAAAATATCCTGTTCTATGTGTTTTCGCGATCCTATTTTTACTAG
>CAZTXQ010000092.1:0-5350 GCA_964617375.1 uncultured Mageeibacillus sp.
TTTAAATTATACAGATTTACCGAATATGAATTACCGTATGAATTCGTTCTTTCTTCTTTAAGTATTCCTAATGAGGTGCCTGCTAAAGTTGGTGCCTTATAACTCTTTTCGTCATCAATTGTTACTTCCATTAAATATCCTAAGTTTAGTAGTCCTTTACACAAATCCGCGGCATGCAATTTAGACATTCCTGGAAGAATGAATTTATTCATACAATAGCAAAGTTCACTAATAGAAACTGGAACAGCAGAGTATGGAAAAATTTCAACATCCTCTCTCATTAAAAAAAAGGTGTCTTCCTTCTCTTTCTTTCTCCAGCGGAAGATACTGCAGGTATCATAGAATCAATCAGGCGACAAACATCACTGTTAAAATTCCTAATTTGAGGCATATTCAAAATTGTATCTTCTTTAAATTCCACCCTAGATGTAGGGTCAATTCCGTTCATTAATGATTCAGCATAATACTTCATCTGATACAACTTATTCAGATTCATTCCTGCGCCTCCAATTCATCATGTGACTTATTCCCAATTGATAGTGTCTAATTCATTGAGTAGTTTAATACCCAATTCTGCATCTACCATCTTTATAAAATAAGCTTTTCCATACATGTGATCATGATAAAAATGCTTTCTACATTCTATATGATTAAGATGTTCATCTACGCCATATTTTTTACAATATTATATCTCTTGCTTGAATTTTTTAATATATTTTTTATCAACTCGTACGTGGTCCCCATTGACTAAAAGTCCAGTAACTTCTTGCCGTTGATGTTTGAATAGAATTCTCGTTTTCTTCTCATTTATTTGAAAACCTTCGTCGTCAATAATTTTAGTTACAGTTTGTATGATGCTTGATATATCCGAATCGCATGAAAAAGTAATGTCATCTGCATACCTAGTATATTTCGCGTTAAATCGCTTTGATATCTCTGATAAACGTTTGTCCAATTTTAAACAAACAATATTGGAAAGACAAGGACTTGTTGGTGCTCCTTGAGGTAACTTTCCCTCATATGTACACAATCGAGATAGCATATACGACACATCAATTGTATATCCATAATAGTAAAAGATATTGAACACTTGTTTTTGAGTTATACTCGGGAAAAAATCTTTCAAATCTAAATTTATCACACATGCTTTACCTAAGTGGGACTCTGCATTAGCAACTATAGATCTGTTTACGCAGAAGCCCATGGCGTAATTTGATATATATAGTTTATTGAGTATGTTATCAAGTATCCATCTTTGAACCATCCTCAAGCTTACAGCCGGAATATTCAAAGTTCTTACCCCGCCACTCTTCTTTTTTATGTGAGCAAGATGGTAATATTTTGACTCCAGAGTCGCCATCATAGTTGTAATTTCTATATATTCTCTGCTAACAAGTAAAGAAAAATGTTTTTTATTAAAAATGACTGGAAGATTTAATGAGATCAGATTATTAGCATACTCACAAGCAGCCATAATATCTTGTTGCTTCTCTCCGTTACATGTCAATACTCTTTTTAATCCTTCAACATATGAATTGTTTTCCATAATATATTAGTCCTCATTCTTAAACGCATCTGCTACTAAATCTTTATTTGATCTTAAGCAGAATACATTGTTGACGAGCGGAACCGCTTCTGCGAGGATAGCAATGTATTCTGTATATGTTGCAATGCCAACGTATACAGATAGAGAAAGCTTGGCTTTCTTTATCTGCATATTAAGTAACCTGTTTCCTATGAAAGTCCACTGTCCTTTCGCCTTCTAACAGATGCGTTTAAGAATAATGACTATTTATTACCTCCTCTCCATTTCTTCTTCGAAAATTCTTTTACAGGAAATATTTGCTGCGTAGGTAATTGTTTTATACTACTATTAATCTTATAATCATCGTCCCAAAAGCTATATGACTCCAGATCTGATCTACTTAAATAAATTCTTCCGTATTGAGTAATTTCTATAAGACTATTGTGTAAGCGCAACATTTCTTTCTCTATCATTCTATCAATAATATCATTGATTAGAACGAGAGAAATGCCTATTTTATTCTTTAAATCGAAAACCGAATAATTTGGTCCATACTGTTTAAAATATGCTAAAATCATTAACTCAACATATTCTTCCATGAATGTCTTTAACCTTTCTACTATAATTCATTTCTTTTCTTTTCTTTTTTGATTCTTGTAGTTCCTTAAGCCATCCAGGTTTCTTATCATTTCTACGCGGGAAAATTGATTTGTTGAATTCAGTATCTTTTCTGAATACGCCTATTGTATTATTTGGTGTATTGTTATAATAAGATATAAGCATTTCTGTTTTCTTGTACCCGTATATATCGTTCTCGCGATTAACTACACCGACTTTCTTCGACGCTTCTTCAAAAATCGTCCTTTTCAACGATAGTTCTTCATTATCAAAGGCCTTTTCACTTATCCTGCAATATGTATATATTACGCCTAATTGATTTTCTTGTATTGATTTCTCTATCCTCTCAATAGCGTCGCTCATTATATGAACTACTGCGTATACAATTTTTTTCCCTTTTATAACGTGTAAGTGGCTTAGTAGCATATCTGAAAATGTTTGACCCGAACCACAACAGTCATCAATGAACACAATTCTATCAATGAACTCCCATGCTGCTTCTTCAATATCGTCAATATTTGCAATTATACTATATTTATTTATTCCATTTAATCTGCCATATTCACAAACATATTCTGTACTGCTATTCATTTTCCCGCTTTTTGTTTTGAGAACGCAAAAAACAGTCTTTTCAATATCAAATCCTTCAATCTCGATAACCTTATGATGAAGATCAATAAGACGTGAGTTTATCTCTCTATGCGAATAGTAATCAAATTTATCAAGAAGGCATAGAATGACTTCTAATGATTCTCCCTCAAAATTTTCTAGAAACGCAGGTAAATTCTCTTCAAATGTCTTTATCCGCTCATCTTGATTATTGACATTCCATCTTAACTTGCATTTATCGATTAGTTCGCTTGCTGATACCATTTTTTTCGTCACTTTCTTTTTTCATAGGGTCTATTCAGCTAAATCCTGTCTAATTATTAACTATATCTATATATTTACATTTTGCGTGTTGCTCGTTTTCGTTACCAATTAGTTCTTTAATACAAATATCGCAATAACTTTGTTTTATACTCGTCTATTTTGCTCTATATACATATGGAACGTCAACACTATTTCGGACAGGTTTTTAAGCAACACATGTTTGAAGACCGAGATTCCTCAATGCCCGAATATCATGTCTTTTCAGGCTTTGGTCAGCTCTTCCCGTGACATCAACACCACCGTCTCCACATGTTCCGTCCAAGGGAACATGTCGACCGGCCGCACCGCCAAAATCTTATACCCACCAGCCACCAGTACCTCTATATCTCTCCCGAGTGTCGCCGGATCGCAGGAGACGTAGATAAGCCGGGGTGCTTTTAGGGCGAGGACGGTACGAAGAAGAGACGGTACGCAGCCTTTTCGAGGCGGATCGAGGATGACGCAGGAAGGAGCTTCCGCAAAGTTCGAGGGGGTCAGGGTTTCGGCGTGGGCGATATGGAAGGTCGCGTGGGTGACATTGTTTAGGGCGGCGTTCTGCCGGGCGTCTTTTACGGCGCTCTCGCTGCTTTCGATGCCGATGATTTTTTTCGCGTAGCGGGACAAGTGGAGGCCGATTGTTCCGGCGCCGCAGTAGATGTCGACGAGGTTGGGGATGGGCTCCGGGGTTTCGGAGGCGGGCTTGCCGAGGGCGTATTCGAGGACGGTGTCGTAGAGTTTTTCGGTCTGGCGGGGATTGACCTGGAAGAAGGAGAGCGGCGAGATGATGTATTTGTTGTCGCCGATGTGGTCGGTGATGGCCTGGGAACCGTGGAGGAGTTGGGTGTTTTCGGGGCGGTAGCTTAAGGTCTGGCCCTGGCGTTCTGAGGTGGTGTTGTGGTTCTGCCAGACGCTTTTGAGTTTCCAGGTCTGGTCGTCTGTGACGGCGGGCGCGTAGGCCGGGCGGTGGGGATCTGGTTCCGTGGCGCGCGTGAGTTTTTTGCGGTCTTTTTCGAGACGGTAGTTGATTTCTTTTACATAGTCAGCGACGGCGAACGGGAGTTTCTCGGCGGGCGGTGTGTTGGTTACGAAGATGACCATCAGGTCGCCGGTCTGGTAACCGACGCGGACGATGAGGTGGCGAAGGGTGCCGAGGCCGGTTGTCGCATCGTAGCCGGTGATGTTGTGTTCGAGCATGTATTTGTAGGTCTCGCGGCGGACGGTCTCGCACGCGGGATGGGCGATGCGGCAGCTGTTGTGATGGACGACGGTGTGGCTCTTTTTGCCGTAGAGGCCGATCGTCAGATCGCGGGGGGCGGGGGCAGCGGCCGGGGTTGTGTCAAGGGCAGCGGCCGGGGCGATGGTCGAGGCGGCGTCAGATGCAACGGCAGCGGACGCAGAATTATCGGCCGGTGAGTCATCACCGAGTACAGGAACATCGACATTGACCGCCTTCATCGTCTCCGAGACCGGGTATTGCATGTGGTTTCTGTAGTCGTACGGATGGTCCATGCCGAGGGTCGGGCGCGTGATCGCCTCGATCTGTTCCTGCGGCTGACGGCCGATTCGGCTGAGGCAGGAGACGACGTGTTCCCTTTTTAAGACCAGCTGATCCTCGTATTTCTGGTGCTGGAGGCAGCATCCGCCGCAGGTGTCGAAGACGGCGCAGAAGGGCTCGATGCGGGACGGCGAGGCGGATGTGAGCTTTATGGTCTCGGCCTCGGCGTAGTTTTTCTTGCGGGCGGTGACGCAAACTTCGGCTTTTTCGCCGGGCAGGAGGCCGTCGCAGAAGAGGGTGTATCCTCTCGTTTCGGCGTCGCCGGGCGCGGGTATGCGCGCGATGCCTTTGCCTTCGGTGGTCATGGCTTCGATTGTGACGTTGAGTGTCTCGGGAATGTTGTCCTGTATTTCGGGCATACTGTGCCTCTTTCTCTGCGTGTCTTTTGTTTACGCGTAATATGTGAACATTTTCAGGCATTTTTGCGCGAAGCTTTTCGAATGTGCCTTATAGAGGCGGTTTTCGGGTTTTGGGCCAATGCGCGAAAAGGGTCGCGGTTCTCGTTTCTCTTTCCATCTTGCCCGTTTACTGCTATGATTACAAGTGGTGTATTTTAATCTGTAACTGTTTTTTCGCGCATCGGCATTATATATAAAGGATGTTTTTTAGCATATGGATGATCGGAATCAGCCCCAAAGCGGCGGGAACGGGGATCGCCCGGTCCGGCCCGGCAATAATGGCACGCCGCCCCGGCGGCCGATGTCTCCCGACGAATTGAATAACGCCCGGAGACCTGTGTC
>CAZTXQ010000093.1:163-4949 GCA_964617375.1 uncultured Mageeibacillus sp.
TCGCACGGCGCCAATACCACTACGCATGCCGTATGCGGGCGCCGTCGCACGGCGCCAATACCACTACGCATGCCGTATGCGGGCGCCGTCGCACGGCGCGCGTATATGCATTGGCGAACCGCTTTAATGCGCATGACTAAAAAAAGGCTGCCCCATCCGACTTTGTTACAAGTCTTCTGAGACAGCCGTTATTTTTCGCGAAGCGAGTCCTCCGTAATTAGTCTTTATATATTTTAGCTGCCACAAACTCGTCTTGTATCTCCTGGGAAGGTTCTTTTGTCATCAGGGAAACAAGAACGATAAAGATACAGGAGATAATAAAGGCCGGCAGCAATTCATAGATTCCAAACACACCGCCCAGAGGCTTAATGAGAAGCTTCCAGATGAAGACCGCTATGCCTCCGGCAGCCATACCGGCAATAGCACCTTGTCTGGTGGTTCTTTTCCAGAAAAGAGAGAACAGCATAATCGGTCCGAAAGTGGCTCCGAATCCTGCCCAGGCAAAAGATACTACCGTGAAAATCACGCTTTTCTCATCAAGCGCAATCAGAATTCCGATAAGAGCGATTGTCATCAGTACGATTCTTGATACCATCATAACCTGTTTGTCTGTGGCATTCTTCTTGATGAGGCCCTGGAAAATGTTTTTCGAAAAGGCGGAAGCAGAAATAAGCAGATAAGAATCCGACGAACTGATGGTTGCAGCCAGAATGCCGGCCATGGCAAGTCCGGCAATGACCGTCGGCAGAAGATGGGAAGACATGGTAATGAAGATGCTCTCCGCACTGCTTGCTGTCAGGAGCTCAGCCGGATAAATAGCACGTCCGATCAAGCCGATCAGTACAGCGGCAAACAGGGAAATAGCACACCAGATGGTGGCAATGCGTCTGGATTTCTTGATTTCGGATTTTCTTCTGATTGCCATAAAACGAAGGAGTACCTGGGGTACGCCAAAATACCCGAGTCCCCAGGACATTGTGGAAAGTATTGTCAGGAATCCGTATTTATTGGCCGCCCCGAAAAGAGGCACTCCGCTCGCGGAAACCTGCTGCACGCCGTCCGTTACTGTAGGGGAAGCGATGCCGAAGAAATCCAGAAAGCCGGGGATTTTATTCAGATTTGACAGGACCGCCGCAGGGCCGCCGGCATATACGAGGCCGGTTACAAGGACGAGACCAAGCGCAACGATCATGACGATACCCTGCATGAAGTCCGATGTGCTCTCCGCAAGAAATCCTCCGAGGAACGTATATATAACAACGAAAACGGCTCCGCCGATCATCAGATACTGATATGGAATGCCAAAAAGCGAGTTGAACAGTTTGCCCACCGTTACAAAACAGCTTGAAGCATACACGGTAAAGAAAATCAGAATAAAAGCGGCGGCGATCGTCATGATAATCTTGTTCTTTTCTTTATAGCGATTGCTGAAAAAATCGGGGATGGTTATGGAGTTACCTGCAACGATCGAGTAGCCATACAGTCTTTTCGCCACTAAGAGCCAGTTCAGATAAGTTCCAATCAATAATCCGATGGCCGTCCAGACCGCGTCGCTTAAACCAAACCAGTAGGCAACACCGGGCAGTCCCATCAGAAGCCATCCGCTCATGTCCGAGGCTTCCGCGCTCATCGCCGCAACCCATGGCCCAAGAGTTCTTCCGCCCAGGAAATAATTCTCCGAATTCGCATTGGATCTTTTGGCAAAATAAAGCCCGATACCGATAACAACGGCCATATAACAGCACATGGTAATAAATATTCCAATGTTCCCATTGTTCATGAAAAAATCCCCCCCAATTTCATTTTTTAACGATGAATGTCAACTAGAGTCTCCATTGCAGTGACGAACAAAAACAGCACAGAAAATTCATCAATGCAACATTATCATGTTAGCTAAAAATCCTGCATGTTTATCTCTTCTTTTGTATCAAAATTCACATGCATTTGCAATGCCTCAGGCCGCCTTCTATGCTTATTATTTTCCGCGGTACTGATTTATCTGGATAAAGTACTACTGATGACTTAAAGCCCTCAAGAAATGAAAGTCAAATACAAACACTCTCAGCTGTTTTGTCCCAGATCTCCCATTGATAGGTTCAGGCTGTAGTTTACAAAATGGCCCATTAGCCGAGATGAAGAATCCACCCTGACTTACATTCGCCTCTCGCAAGTCGCATCATTTTCCTGCGAAGCGACTCCGACGGCTGGACAGCCTGATACGCGCCGGTCACAACGAGGCTCCCTCGAAATCGCATACCGCTCATCCCGAAAAACATCCGCATCGCGCGGATCGCTCCCGCACTCTGCCCGCTGATCCGGTCGACAAGACCGGAGACGCCGCACGATGTTAAGAGCAGATAGCCGGTGTCAGACGAGAAGCGCGGCCGCAGCTTCGTATCGAAGGCCGCGCCGGACATTCGATCCATGAAATTTTTCGCCGGTCCCGGAACATTCGCGAAAAACGTCGGCGCCGCCATGACGACGAGATCGGCCTTGTGTAGCTTTTTCGCGATACCGGATGCGTCATCATCAAGGATACACATCCCGTTCTCGCGGCACCGGAGACACCCGCGGCATGGCGCAAGACGGGTATCATAGAGATCCACTTCTTCCACCCGCCATCCGCGTTCGGCCAGCATTTCAAGGAAAATGCGGGATGAGCGCAGCAGAACGCCGTCTTTTCGCGGACATCCGTTGATGAACAGGACTTCCCCCGTCATGATTCCGCCTCTGTTGACTTCCCCCGTCATGATTCTGCCTCTGTTGAGTGCTTGCCGGTCAGCGCGTTGTACACCGCATCGCGGATGACATTGCTCGAAGAGGTCGCGCCCGAGACCGCGTCCACATCGACCCTCTGCTCCTCGAGCATGCGATCCGGCAGCACCTCGGCCGCCGCACCCTTTTCATTTACGTGCTCGATCAGTTCGATGTCCGTCAACCTGTGATCCTTGACGACGACTCTAACCCTGGCACAGACGAATCCGACATCGCTTTCGCCGTAATACTCACCGTCCTCAACCGTCGTCAGATCGACTCCCCGAATCTTAATGGCGTTGACATCCCGCTGATAGTTCAGATAAGACCGGTAATAAAGAAGCCCGGCCGTGAACGCAATCAGGACCGCAACATAGAGAACAACAAAGACAATCCTGCGCCAGCCGATTTTCGCGAAAAAATTCTTCACAATGAACCTCCGGACTGCTTGACGTCCAGATAGACGGAGTGCACGAAACGGTCGAGCTCCTCCTCGCTTTGGACATGGATCTCGTCGCTTTCAATCATCGGGAGAGCCATATCGATGAACTTGATGATCTTGCGATAATTGCGGATCGCGTCCGTCAGCTCCTCGCGTTTCCCCAGCACAAGATCGCGGTTCATGCGGTTGCATTCGGGGCTGTGCTTCATCGACATCGACCGGATGATCAGGCGGATCTCGCCGAGCGAAAAATTTGCGTATTTCATGACGGTCACATACTGCAGGTAGATGAAGTCCGTCTCATTATAGGTGCGGTATCCATTGTCCTGCCGTTTGGGCGAGACAATGCCGAGCTTGTCGTAATAGCGGAGGGTATCGGCCGGAATTCCGGTCGCTTCCGACATTTCTTTGATGGTTCGTTCCATGATCCTTTACGCTCCTTTAAGTTCTTTTCCCTTATCATAAGCTTGGAGCGTACTCGAATGTCAAGAGGCATCGTAGGCGATACGTTTTCACAAGACAAAAATCTATCCCATCCCATCCGGCTTTCCGATAGGTGCTTCTAAGAGATCTTCTGAGGGTACGTGAAAACTACCGAACCAGTATCTGTAATTAGCAAATCAGAAGTATAAATAACCTCTGCTTCTTCAAGGCCATATTCATTACCGGCCTGGACGATATATGTCACCGTGTCATCGCTAATTTCTTTTGATAAACCGGTAATTAACGGAGCCATATCAAGGGATGCCTCAAGAGCCTCTTCCGGATTAAGGGTGGGCGTCGGAGTAGGTGTTGGTGTTGGTGTTGGAAATGGAGATAAAGTTGGAGTTGATATCGGCAGCTGGGTCGTATCAACATTCGTCTGATCTGTTGATATACCTGAAGACAACAAGGCGGCTGAGGAAGTCGAACAGCCTGCTGAGCAAAACATGACTATAAGCGCAAGGATTAAAGCAAAGACTTTCTTACGCATTTTCCAGCCCCCCATAATTGTCTTCAGCCAAAAACCGAATCATCACGTATGTGGAGATACTTCTACCAGCAAACCGGAGTAAATCGAACAGCAAGATATATTTCTTTGAATGATTGATAAATGCAGCGTAGGCTACAGCAATTGTTATGTCAATAATATTTTATAGCTATATGTTTACGCGTATAAATTTCGGCTTATAACAGCAGCATCGTTGCTTACTATACGTTTGCATTTTTAAAGTCACTGGTGTACTTTCGAGCATTATCGTGGAAATTATGCGTACTTATGAACATTTTTTCTTCTCTTCTTGCGTTCCTATTCGAATCTTCCCGCCAACTCCTCGCCCTACTTGTCCTAAATCAAACTACTACTGCTGTACATGAGGAATACCGCCTGGAAGATTACAGGCTGCTATTTCAGGCAGTATTCTGGACCGTGACGGAGGCGCTAAGCAGGAAAAAGTTCGGCCCCTAAAACCGTCAAACAAGGCTCTCTCTCGATGCATATAAATACTTGGCAAACACTCTGATTTATATGCATTTTCCGGCCCGCAAGAGTCCCATCGGGAATGCACATACGAAATGGGCTTCCAGACGTGGTTTCGTATGTGCGCCGGC
>CAZTXQ010000094.1:0-4887 GCA_964617375.1 uncultured Mageeibacillus sp.
CCCGGGCAGCATGCCCAATCCTTGGCTTCTTAAATGGGGTTACATAAAAGATATTTTACCTCATTTATGAAAGTCTGTAACAAGAATCGGGAATAATCCTGTCGGCCTTTCAAGGATTCAGATTGATCCTCTGCTTCGCAATCAGTTCCTGCACGGAGAGCTCCGGATGACGGTATCTTTTTCTGGAAGCCGCTATATTTTTGTAATCGATCGCCTGGTTCGGACACCACTGAAGACAGGCCATGCATTGCTGGCAGTTCGTATCGAAGACCGGCCGATTCTCTGCGATGCGAATATTCCCGGCCGGGCATACGCCCGCGCATATACCACATCCGACACATCGGTCACTCACGGAATATTCCGCCGCTCTTCGCGGAAAAGTATCCAGAATTTTCTGCACGGCAGGCTCCTGCTTTTCGAAGAAGAGCAACGCTTTTTTAAGGTGACGGGTGTTCTCTTTGTCGGTCACCTCTCGCGCGATCTTTATGATTTTCTTTTTCGAGCTTCGAAGGACCGTACGCTCATAGATCTTCGGAAGCGCGCCGTAGGACAGGATGAAATTCCCGGGACTTACGACAAGGTACTCATTCTTGACGACGCCCCCGCCCGCTTCGATGCGCTCGCGCAGCTCTTCGGTCGAACGCCCTCTGCTGCTTCCGCAGCCGATCACGGTAAAGATTGTCTGTTCGCGCGTGAAACGGGTGCCCTCGAGATATGTCTTCACCGCCGCGGGCACGTGCGAATAGTACGAAGGCACGCAAAAACCGATGAGATCATACGCGGAAAGGTTGTCCCTGTCCTCCGGAAGAAACCGTATAGGGCGTGTTTCGGTGGATGGCAGAAGCACGGCCAGGTCCTTGGCCAGCATATAGTTATTGCCGGTTCCGCAAAAGTAATAAATGATTCCCTTCATTCTTCATCCTCATTTCTATAATTTGATAACTGTCGAATTATTTGGGTAAAAAGCGGCCTTATCTTCAGAAATAATAAATCATTCCCACATGAACCCGAAAGCGCCCCGCAATTCATTCAGGACCTCGTCATTCCCGCGGGCCGTCAGATACTTCCCGTTCTTTTCCGTGATGATCAGTCCGGCGTCCTCTAGCTCTTTCAGATGATGCGAAATCGTCGGCGCACCGATCTTTAAGTTATCCCGGATGGTGACCATCAGGCAGAACGGATCGCAGGTGAACTCCTTCCGGCTGACGGCAAGGATGCTCTTCAGGATCTCCAGGCGGTTATCATTCGACAGAGCGGCACATATGCGCGCAAGCTGGCGTGTTGTCATTCTCGTTTCTCCTCCTGCTGTCCCGGCAAGGCTCTTTTCGCGCGAAAAAGGTCTCCGGTCAAGACGCTTCGATACATATCGAATTGTAATCTTTATACCACCGCAGCAATAACTCGTCAAGCGGTCGACCCACCCAACCGCTTGACGCTTTCGCCTGGTTCAGTATAAGGATCGATGCAAAATAACTATTTTAGTTCTCTTGACGAATACCTTTTTCTCATGATAAACTGAAAAAACTTAAATTGAACTGCAATTACCAGTCCAATCTGAGCAGGCGATGAAGCGCGTTGACCGCTTCGTGGGGCCGGGCCGTAACCAAACGGCAGCAGTATGCATCCGATGCATCTGTGGGACAGAAATGTTTCACAGGTGTTTTTTTTATACCTGTAAACATGCTCACACCATCCTTTATGTGCCAGAGACCAGAAGCCACACACTAGAAACTGTCCGAATTTCTTCGAAGCAGCGTGTTTAAGCTGTCCCTTCGGAGTGTTTGAGCGGCAGGAACGGAGGAGACTATGTTTATCAAATTACAAGACGGGGTAAAGAAGTACGGACAGGGGGATGCTCAGGTCTACGCAATGGACAAGGTTCGCCTGGACATTGAGAAGGGTGAAATCTGCGTGATCCTCGGACCTTCAGGTTCGGGAAAAAGCACATTGCTGAACATGCTCGGCGGCATCGATTCTATGGATTCGGGCGAGCTCTTAGTCGACGGAAGGAAAGTATCGGGGTTCTCCATAAAGGAGCTAACCGAATACAGGCGGACCGATGTCGGTTTTGTCTTTCAGTTTTATAACCTGATCCAGGACCTGACGGTCATGGAAAACATTCAGGTCGTTTCCGATATCGCGCCGAATCCACTTCCGATCTTAAGCGTGCTCGATTCGCTCGGTCTCAGGACGCTCGTCCATCGATTTCCTACAGAGCTTTCGGGCGGGCAGCAGCAGCGCACCGCGATCGCACGCGCGATCATAAAGAACCCCAAGCTTCTGCTCTGTGACGAACTGACCGGGGCGCTTGATTCCAGGGCCTCGAAAGAAGTGCTGCAGTATATCGAAAAAGTAAATGAAACACTCGGAATGACGATCCTCATCATTACGCACAATGCGGCCATCAGCAAAATAGCGGACCGTGTCATACAGATCCGCGACGGCAAGGTTGTCAGCAATGAAAAAAATGTCGCAAAAGTTCGCGCGGAGGATCTCGCATTATGAAAAGCCTGAACAAACGATACCGGAGAAATATCCGGCACAGTCTGTCCTTCTATATCTGCGCGTCGCTCCTTACTGCGATATCCGTACTTTTTGTCATTACCATGTATACATCCGTAGAAGCGATTGATACGACTTTTCGCGAAATCATGACGGTCGGGAATGTAGAGGACGCCGAATTTTCGACCTTGATGCCGATTCCGGATGTGGAACAGAAAGCTCTGGAAAGCGAGTACGATCTCGATCTCGAGAGAATCAGCTATGCCGACATAGAGGAAGACGGATATAACCTGCGCGTCTTTCCGGTGACAGAGAAGCTGAATCGCGTACAGATCGTGAGCGGATCCGGAATCACTTCACCGGATGAGATTCTGTTGAATCCGGATTTCGCGAAGGCGCACGGAGTCGTACCGGGCGACACGTTTACGGTAGACGGAACCCGATATACGGTGTCCGGCACCGCCGTCCGTCCCGATTACATTTACGCGCAGAAGAATCCGTCGGATTTCTACGTCGATGATTCCGGATTCGGACAAGTCACGATGAGCAAAGAGGCATTTCTCAAATTTCGAAATGTTCAGAGTTTTTACGCCGTAGATTTCCACGGCGTCAACAGTGTCGAGTTCCGCAAAGACATCAACAAAACGTATACGACCCTTCGCTATCTTCCGGGTGAAGCCAACAACAGGATTGACGTCTGCCGTGATCTCGGCAAAGAATACGGACTCATGCTGGCAGCCCTCCTGCCGATTGTCTTTGGAATGAACACGCTGATCGTCGCCGTCGTTCTCGGCAGAAAGATCCGCAGAGAACAGCGCCAGATCGGTACGCTTCTCGCCTTCGGATATCGTACATCAGAGATCACCCGGCATTATATGTGGTATGCGATGATCCCAGGCATAGTCGGAAGTGTTGCCGGTGTTGCGGTCTCGGTAATCCTGAACAAGCCGCTGATAGCACTGGTCGCAACGGACTATGAATCTGTGAATTTCATCGTGCGGCCGCACTGGCCGTCCCTTATCCTCTGTCTTCTTCTGCCGACACTTTCTTACATCGTGACAACCGTAATCGGCGTAAGAAGACTTGTCCGGAAGAGCATCACCGTACTTCTTGCCGGTACCTCTGCAGAAGCGAAAAAGAGAGGCAAAATTCTTTCTGCGAGCAAGATCTCGTTTCGGCAGAAATTCAGAATCCGTTCCCTGCTGTCGCACAAATCCAGAACGATTGTCGTCGTCCTCGGTCTCTTCTTCAGCAGTTTTCTCTGCTCGATCGGATTTGTTTTTGCCGATTCCTGGAAAAGCATTATAACCGACGGACTCGATGCGGCCGGCACCTACGAATACCGGTACTACATGAATACGCTTTCCACCGAAGCGTCGGACGGCGAGAAAGTACTGACCGCTTCGTTTGCAGCCGGCGACAAGAACTCGTTGTTCACGCTGGAAGGATTGGTCGAGGATCCCGAATACTTGACACTTAAGACGAAATCCGGCGATGCCGTCGAATATGGCGGGTACTACATGACGACAAACGCGGCAGAACTTTTCGGGATAAAGGCGGGAGATTCGTTCACATTCATCAACCTGATTACGGCCGACTCCTATACCATAACGATCGATGACATCATTCTTGACAACACGCAGTGCACCGTTTACACGAGTCTGAACGAAGCCGCGGATCTCTTAGGTCTGCCGGAAGGCAGTTACAACCTTCTTCTATCCGATCAGGAGCTTGATCTTGATAAGAGCCTGATCCTGGAAGAACGGACAAAGGACGAAATCAAGGAGCAGCTGGAATTCGGTGTCGAGCTCCTGATGAGTATGATCTATCTGATTATTGCGGCGGGAGTCACCCTTTGTGTCGTGACGGTTTATCTGACGGTGAACATGCTGATTGAAGAGAACCGCGCCAACATTTCCATGCTGAAGGTCCTCGGTTATAAGACAAAAGAGATCAATCGGATGCTCCTCAACACGAATCATATCCTCGTGCCGATCTGCCTTGCGGCCGGTATCATCACCTGCCTTGGCCTGACCGCCGTCATCTTCCGGTCCTTTGTCGATGTATTTAACCTGTATATCGAGCCATCCGTGTCCGTGATAAGCATATGCATCATCGGCACCATACAAATCGCCGGCTACTATTTCTCGCTGACACTCCTGAAACGGAAAGCCCACCGCGTCGACATGGTCGAGAGCCTGAAGGACAATCGCGAGTAAGGGTCAGGTTTAAGCAATTAGAAAGCGGTCATCACCCGCGAGCCCTCCGAAATGATTCAGGGGCTTCGGGCCATGACCGCTTTCTTCGTTCTTTCATAGAATGAATGTTTCGTAAGCGGTAAGCTTCATGCACCTTGACAACGGAAATAGATGAATCGAAGATCTG
>CAZTXQ010000095.1:0-4699 GCA_964617375.1 uncultured Mageeibacillus sp.
GTCAAGACTGACATTATGTAGGTTTTTGAATTTACACACAAATTTGGACTTGACCCTTTTTAGTACGCATACCGGACCTTGCCGGGCGGCCTTGAAGACAAAATTTGCGTACTAAACGGGTCATGCGGTGCTATTTAGTACGCATACCGCATGCGGGCGCCGTTTACGGCGGCAATACCACTACGCATACCGCATGCGGGCGCCGTTTACGGCGGCAATACCACTACGCATACCGCATGCGGGCGCCGTGCGACGGCGCCAATACCACTACGCATACCGATCCTTGGCGGAAGGGTTAAGAACGGTAAAGTGTATCCCCAAATCATAGAGCAACTAAATTGGGATGCATTTCTCACCTAACTGGTAGTCACACCGCGCCGTACACACCACTCTGTTTTCAGCATGGCGTACTCGCAGGTATCAAGCCATATAGGCTCACCGTCGCTGCCGGTCTTAAAATAGACGTTCTGCAAAAGAAGGCCTTCGAGCCGCATATCAAGGCGCTCGAGCAGCTTCCGGGAACGGACGTTCTTCGGACTGCACATGGCAACAATGCGCCTTGCCCCCATATGCGTAAAGGCGTAGTCCATAAGCGCCTTCGCACTCTCCGCGGCATAGCCTTGCCCCTGATACATCCCGTTAAACACGTACCCCAATTCCCACGTATCAAAGTCGCCTTTGCCGAGATAAAGGTTACCGATCAGCCTGGAACTATCTTTCAGGCAAACCGCATAGAAAGAAGGATCAGACGACCTTCGGATTGCCTCGTCTTTCGCCTGTTCTTCGGTAAAAACGTCGTACGGTTCAAATTCAATGACTTCCCTATCCGATAAATATTCGTACAGCTGCTGCCAATCCTGCTGCTCGAACCTTCTTACGATCAGTCGTTCCGTTTCTATTTGTCCCATATAAACTCCCTGGCCATTCATTTTGAAAGCATCCCTTCGCGAAAGGGGATTCGTTAAGCTGCAATTCAGTTATATTTGGAAGCGGCAATCCGTATCAGTCTTCGCAGATCCGGCGGAATGTGACGGAAGAACGTCTGCGGCACATCTCAATCAGAGAGCAGGCCTTGTCGGTCATACAGACGACCCATGCCTCGCGGCAGCGAGGTATGCGGGTTACAGTAAGAGGCCACATGTGCGAGCCGATGATATTCTCTTCGGTCCGGTTGATCGCGAAAAAACGCCTCGCATTTTCGAGCGCGAAACGCGGATGGCAGAATCCGTGAAGGCGATGGGATTGGTCCGGCACATGCCAGTCATAAAGGAACAGATCGTGGAGCATCGCTCCGCGCGAAAGGCTTCTCAGGTCCGCATTGAGATGAAGAACACGGCAGGTCCGGTAGCTGTAATAGGCCACCGCGCGGCAATGCGTGTAGGTCGTTGTGCCGCCGTGCTGAATATAGGCTCCCATCGTTTTGACCGGATCGGAGTCCAGCAAATCCCTGATGAAGCTCATATATTCCGAATCGTCCGTGTCTCTTTTTAGCGTCATATCAGGCATCTCCCCCGTTAATGGGAAAACTTTGTGTCCTACCCTTAATTGTAGCACGTCTTCCGCGGGAGAGCCATGATACGCGCGCGAGGATCTATACGATGGGCTGACTCCGTTATTTGCCACAAACCTAGTGTCGCCATCATACGCGGCCGCGAGAGGATCCATACGGTGCCTACCATAATCAGTCCAGAAATTCCCTGTATAGGAAACGGTCATCGCCCAATCACATGTTTTGCGCAGTAAGTTCGCTCGTTCGGGCAGATTTTGACTCCTTGATCATCAGATACAGAGCACTGATGAAATCGAGTCCCATGATAAACTGTAAAATGATATGTACGACCGTCCCGGAAGGCGATACGATCTTCTTCTCACGAGCACTCGTTATACCCAGAATCACATATGTGGTTACCATCGCGTTCAGAATCAGCAACAGAAAGAATCCCGCCGGGAAACTGAAAATTCGCATCTTTACATTTGCAACGGAACACATTTGGTCAGGATCTCGTGCGATGAGCGGAAAATCCATGGCATATGCAAGTTGGAATACCGAAAAAAGAAGTGCGAATGCTCCGGAAGCAATGCGGTAAAAGAGACACCGGGTAAAGCATCTCCCGTCAACAGTCTTCGGCCTAGATAACGAGCCGCTGACAGCCAGAACGATCCATACCACGCCAAGTAAAACAATGAATGGTACGCCGAAGCTTTCAAGCAAGAAAATGCCCGGGACAACAACCTGATTCCAAACTACAAAATCATCAAATTCCAAAGTTCCCAGCGTGATTACACCGTAAAAAACATACACAACCAGCAAGAGCGCCGTCATCCTCTTATCCATATAAACCCTCAGAATTACTCGACAAAAGATATAACATATGAGTCAATTCATCTCGCAAGGGAAGCTGGTGAAGAACATCAGCCCGCCTTCCCGGTCAGGCAGGATCGCCTGTACTCCGAGGGTGTATAGCGGATCTCCTTCTTGAACGACCGGCTGAAATAGCTGATGTCGCTGAAGCCGGTTCGCTCGCATATCTCGTTGACGCTTAGCTCCGTATCGCGCAGGAACGCCGCGGCCATCGTCATTCTGAGCTGTGTCAGATAGCGGTTGATCGACTGCCCTGTGCTCTTTTTAAAATCCTGAAGGATCGTCGTCCGGTTCGTGTGGAACATTCTGGACAGCATATCGACGGTCACCTTCTTGTTGTAGCTGGTCTGCAGATAGTGAATGATATCGATGGTCAGATTCGAGTAACCGGAATTGATCCGCTCGGGAAGAACGGATTCCTGGTCCTCCTCGGGCCGCGAAAGGGAGAACAGTGTCTCCAGAAGATACGACCGGCACCTGCATGGCCAGTTCGGATCGTCCTGCGAGCTCAGGAGATGGCCGACCTTCTGCATCTTTTTCTTGAGACCCGCCGCCTCCGCCGAGCTTAAGGCGATCAGTTTCGAGCTCAGGGGAGAAGTATGCGAGAACTCTGACAGGTAGAAAAGATCCTGATAATCCGAACCCGAAAGTCCGTCCATATGCTCGAAAATATCCGTCCCGAAACGGCTGTTCAGGACTGCCGGCTGAAAGAAAAGAATCATGGCCGGATTGTTATAGGCGTTCAGGATGCGAACGCGGTCCCTCTCGTTGACGCACAGCGCATTGGCCCCCGTAAGGATGTAGGCGCTCCCGTTAAATTCGATGTGAACCGTCCCGTTTTCCCAGAAAAGGATCTTGTAGAAATCCTGCCCGTCCGGATCCTCCAGAGACGAGTAAGCTTCCGTCATTTTCGCCGGAAAAACATATCCGGGATAATAATTCATTCCAAGAGTAAAATAATTCATGATATTCCCCCCATACGATTAATTGCATTATATCGGATCGGACGAATGATTAGTATAGCAAATTACCGGAAAGCCGCTTTTGTATTGTATCCATTGCGCGAAAAAGCGCGGCTACCGCCTGACAGTGCCGCGCATTCCCCGGTGAATGGACCTCCTATGGATACGTTCTTCCGATCAGGGATCTACTCTCCGTAGAAGTGGGTATTCGTTATATGGTATACGTTCAGAGTATCTCCCGGCAGATCTTCCGCAGAGACCGTCATCACATTATCGAACTCTGTCATCCCGCCGTATCTCTCGTCGAAAACCGGAATATCTGCATCCGCATAGTGTGTAGGGATGACAATTTTCGGATTCAGCTGCTCGATCAGATTAAAGCCCTTCATATTCTTGAGATTCATCATCGAAGCGGAATTGTCGAACTGCGCAAACGCGATATCGATCGGCCCGATCGCCTCAAGCTGCTCTTCGGTCAGTGTCTTCTGTCCGACATCGCCCATATGCGCAATGCGAAGTCCGTCTACCTCGATCACAAGGATGTAATTGTCCGGCTTCTCACTGATCGTGTTGCCCATGTGTGAGGAAGCAACCGTATAGATATGGAAGTCGTCCGTATTGATTTCTCCCGCAACATAGGGAAGCTTCTGACAGTCATAAGAATCGGAAAAATCCTGGTCGTTGTGATCGTGAGCGCTTTGCGTGTTCACAATCGCCGCGGGGTTCAGGTCGACCAAATCCTTGGCGGGCATCTCCGTAGGATCAACAATAATTGTCTCCCCTTCCGCCGACGTTATGATGTACGAATTGTAGAGTATAAAAGTGCTGTTGGATACGGTTTGAATCTGGACCTTCCCGGATGTGTTCTCCGTAAGCGGAAGAGTAATTTCGGGTTCGGCCGTCGTTGCAGCCATCGTCGCTTCGGTTGCCGCCGTTGTCGCCGCGGCTGTGGTCAAGGCTGCCTCTGTCACCGCAGCGGCTGTCGTATTGTCTGTCCGGACTTCTGTTCCGGCAACAGCCGCTTCGTCCGATGTTCCGTCGGTATTGGCGGCCGTCATCCGGCATCCGCCGAGGATGAATGCCGCACCCAGAATCGCGGCAACAAGAATTCGCTTCATTTCAGGAACCCTCCCTTTTTTATTAGCGGATTGTATCAGGCGCGAAAAGAAAAACACATGTAATATCCGCAAATTTATTTGTGTTATTGTATGTTTTGCAAAAGACATGCGGCAAGCAGGAATCCGTTCATTTCCGGGAAAAGAAAATGCGCGGCTGTTATGATGCAGCGCAGCGCATTTCTCAAAAGTTCCCCCGATTACCCGGAAAAGTTATCGGTAATAATGTGTGTTCGAAATCAGATAAACGTTCATCGTAT
>CAZTXQ010000096.1:0-4454 GCA_964617375.1 uncultured Mageeibacillus sp.
GGTCGACTTCGAGATTGACGGGGAGTACCCCGCTTTCGGGAACGATGATCCGCGTGTCGACAAAATCGCGACGGAGATCGTCAAGAATTTTGAGACGGAACTCTCAAAGCACAAGACCTACCGCGACAGCAAGGCGACGCTCTCGGTTCTTACGATTACCTCGAACGTCGTGTACGGCAAGAAGACCGGCTCGACACCTGATGGCCGAAAGGCGGGCGAGTCCTTCGCTCCCGGTGCGAATCCGATGCACGGCCGCGACAAGAAGGGCGCCGTCGCCTCGATGCGTTCCGTCGCGCAGCTTCCCTACGATTACAGCGAGGACGGTATCTCGTATACGTTCTCGATCCTTCCCGCGACACTCGGTACGGATAGGGAGACCGAGATCGACAATCTGACGGGTCTGCTCGATTCGTATTTTTACGACGGCGGACATCATGTCAACGTCAACGTCATACAGAGGAAGGTTCTTCTCGACGCGATGGATCATCCGGAGAAATACCCGCAGCTGACGATCCGCGTGTCCGGCTATGCCGTTCACTTTATCCAGCTGACCAGAGAGCAGCAGCTCGAAGTCATCCGGCGTACGATCCATGCCCGATTATAAGGATGTCTCAGGAGGCGTACGATCCATGCCCGATTATAAGGATGTCTCAGGATTCGTTCATTCGGTCGAGACCTTAGGCGCCTTAGACGGACCCGGGCTTCGCTTTATCGTGTTCCTTCAGGGCTGTCTTCTCCGGTGCAAGTACTGCCACAATCCCGATACATGGGCGTGTTCGGGCGGTACCCGGATCACCGCCGGCGAACAGGCCGACGAGATTCTGCGCTATCGGAAATACATAACCGGCGGCATCACGATCTCCGGCGGCGAGCCGCTTCTGCAGCCCGAATTCACCGAAGCCCTGATCCGCGAATGCAAGAGCCGCGGCATTTCGCACGCGGCGATTGATACGTCCGGTGCCGTTCCGCTCGAAAAATGCCGTGCGGCCGTCGACAGCGCGGACCTGATCCTCCTGGACATCAAGGCGTTTGACGATTCCGTCGCTTCGGAACTGACGGGGCTCGGGACCGCGAATGCATGGGAGATGCTCGATTACTGTGAGGAGAGCGGCAAAGCGGTCTGGATCCGGCACGTGCTGACGCCCGGAATCACGGTTTTCGAGAACGGGACGGACGGGAATCCGTTCGCGGACGATGCGTCTTTTCGCGCGGGAAATCCGATGCTGACAGGAGGCGCGGCGAGGCTTCAGAAGTACAGCTGTATTAAGAAGATCGAGCTCCTGCCCTTCCACAAAATGGGCGAATTCAAGTGGGACGAGCTTCAGATTCCCATTCCTTTAAAAGATACAAATGAACCATCCGAAGTGACGGTTCAGCGAAGCCGTGCTATATTTGTCAGGTAAGAACAGACTATAAGGACGGAATAATGAAGAACAAGCTCGTAACGGGACATCTCCCGGCCCTAATTACCATATTGATCTGGGGCACCACCTTTGTTGCATCCAAAATCCTTCTCGATGTCTTTTCGCCGATCGAAGTGCTCTTCATGCGCTTCATCCTGGGTTATGCGGCGCTCTGCCTGGCTTCGGTTCCCGAACTTCTGTCCGCGAAAAAGAAGTCGAACCCAAAACCGAAATTCGCCTGGCGGCAGGAGATCTATTTCGCCGCCGCGGGCCTTATGGGTGTCACCGTGTATTTCCTCATGGAAAACACGGCGCTTACTTTCTCGACAGCGTCGAACGTCGGCATTCTGGTCGCCGTATCTCCGCTCTTCGCCGCCATTTTGTCCGGCCTTTTCCTCAGGGAGGAGCATCTCGGTAAACGCTTCTTCATCGGCTTCGGCGTTGCGATGGCCGGTATTATCCTCGTGTCCCTGAACGGCAATTTTGTCCTGAAGCTCAACCCGACCGGCGATCTTCTCGCGGTCGCGGCCGCGTTTGCCTGGGCTGTTTACTCGATCCTGCAGAAAAAAATTCAGCCCTTCGGTTATTCCGTCGTCGTTCTCACGCGAAAATGCTTTTTCTACGGCCTCATCTTTATGATTCCCTTCATGATCGGTATGGGATTTAGCCCGGATATGACGGCGCTCATGAAGCCGTCGATCCTCTTTCCGATCCTGTATCTGGGACTCGGCGCTTCAGCGATCTGCTACGCGACGTGGAATTTCGCCCTGCACGCCTTGGGTCCCGTTAAGGTCTCGGTCTACATCTACCTGATTCCCTTCGTGGGAATTGTGTTCGCCGGTATCATCCTGCACGAGAAAATCACATGGGCCGCGCTGGCCGGTGTCGGTCTGATCCTTGCCGGACTCTATCTGTCCGAGAACAGTTTCGGCAAAGCAAAAACGGGAGCGGAGCCTCTGCCCGTTCCCGCTGCTGTTGATGAAGATTCATCCGATCCGGTGTGATAAATGATCCGTTGCGACAAGGGATCCATTCTTTACGTTCTGATACGCGGAAATGTCCGTGAGGCGCTGTCCCAGAAGGTTATGTATAAACCGGATGAGGCAGCAAGCTGTGCGGGGCTGTATTTTCGCCTTGGCGAAGGGGATTAGGTACGCAAGAATACAGCCCAGATCGCAGGATTGATCGATTCAAGGCTGTGTCTTCACTTATGCGTAGCATTTCGCTATGTAATCGGAAAACAGCCTGGATACATTCCCGATCACGACTTGCGCGTTCGAGGCGCTGCCCGATTCGGTCATCACACAGATCACGTAATCTTCCTGCGCGAAAACAATTCCGACGTCATTATTGGTGCCGTAAGCCGGATTGAATCCGACCTTGTGGGCGACTTCCGTGCTCGCCGGTACGCCGGCCGGTATGCCCCAGGTATATTCCGTGGTCTTAAGATCGTCTATCAGGGGCTGGTATACTTCGGGCTGCGCCTTATAGAGCACGTATAGGTTCTTGGCATACAGGGCGAGATCCTCGGCCGAAGTGCGGTGCCTGCCGCTCTGTTCGGTACCCGCGTAATCCGTGTACGAGACCGGCGTGCGGTAATTGACGACCGCGCTGATCGGTACCATGTAGCCGTCGTTTACGGCGTCAATGCCGCCGAGTTCCCGTAAAATCATATTCGTTGCGCAGTTGTCGCTGATCGTGATCGAGAGGCGGGAGAGCTCGGAGACCGTATACTTCGTGCCGTCCGGGGAGGTTTGAACGGTACCCGTACCCGTCTCGAGATCGCCTTCGGGGTAGGGCTTTGCATTGTAGGTCATCTCGTCGCTCATCGAAAACGCGCCGGCCGCCGCCTGCTGATAGAGATACGTATTGTATGCGATCTTGATCGAGCTGGCCGCAACCATCGGCGCGGTTTCCTGGTACCCGAGCGTCTCGCCCGTTGTCAGATTGACGTAATAGACGCTGTAGCGTCCGGATTCCTTTTCAAGAAGCGACGAGACCGACGCGGAAAGCTCATTAAGAGCCGCGGCGCGGGCGTCTGCCGAAATCGTCTGGCCCGAGGCCTGTGAGCCGGCTGCGGTTGTGGCCGCAGAAGGATCACCGGTTGGTGCGGCTGCCGAGGTTGCGGACGCATCGAGAGTGATCGACGCGGCGGCCGTCGGAGCCGGTGTTGCTTCGACCGGAGCCGCTGTGGCGGACGTCACGGCGGAAGCACCCGAGCGGTCGAGATTTGTTTTGATGAGGAGAGCCAGGGCTGCGATGCATACGACGCAGATGACAAGGCAAAGCACGACGATCAGCTCGCGCTGTTTTTTCTGCCGATACTGGCCGGCTCCGTTGATATGGTGAAGTTCACTGTGTTTCATGAGTTCCAAAACGCCCGGGGCTTGTCCCGCGCGTACCTTTCCCGTAAAGAATCTGTTCCGGCATGCGATGTCGGAAAGCCATGAGAAATTATACATCCGAGCGGCGCCGGAATAAAGCGTCGGGAGCCCGGAACGGGAAAGTTTGAGATTGTAAAAGGGAATGGGCCGGGATACTTAGGTCATTGTATGGCATAGTGAAATCTTGGTTTAGCATGAGATACAGGGGGGCCAACTGTGAATTCGCCTGTCCATACCACAGAATGGATGAGTCTGGTGGCTGCGCTTTGTGTTGGATTGCTGGATGCTATATGTCCAGGTTTCTGGCGCTGAGCCGGAGTCTGCGCGCTTTGTGTTTGGTTGCCGCGCTCTGTCTTCCGTTTAGGCGCACTTCACATGACCTGGTATAACGAATCGCAAATAACCAGACTAATGCGGAGATCTGGACTCGCGGAAATTGATAAACCTACTCAATCCGTATCTGAGTGCATTTGAATAGGTACGCCGGTGCCACGATGCGTTGCTTTTTATCATTGCGAGCCTACTCAATCCGCATCTGAGCGTATTTGAGTAGGTACGCCGGTGCCCTATTGCATTGCTTTTTATCATTGCGAGCCTACTCAATCAGCATCCGAACATGTTTGAGTAGGCCCGACGGTGTCGCGAAGGGCGTTTCTTATCATTGACG
>CAZTXQ010000097.1:0-4262 GCA_964617375.1 uncultured Mageeibacillus sp.
CGCGGCGAAGCCGCCATGAAGAGAAAATCCCCCTCACGCGAACTCACTCCCAGCTGTGAGTAAGCGGGACGGGGGATTTTCTAAATTAGTTTTCTTTTTCTCGCCTCTGTGACGGCGGCGGTTTTGCTGTTCACGCCAAGCTTTCGGAAATTCTGTTTGTTGTGATATTTGACGTTCTCGACAGTAAGACCCAGCTCGGCCGCAAGAGCGGCCGTTGTCAGTCCTTCGGCCTGGAGCTTCAGAATCCGGATCGCGTTTTCGCTGAAGTCCGCTTCTTCGGTGACGGCCTTCAGATATCCGGGATAGGTTTTGGCCATTTTCTCTGTCTCCGCCGTGACCGCGCGCAGATACTCCGGATCGCCGGATACCCATGCAGTCTCACGGAGCATACGGTTTACCGCGGCTCCTTCTCTGGATATGAGGCGCACAAAATGATAGCTTTCGGCTTCGGTCATAACCTTCCCGAATATCTCAT
Organism: uncultured Mageeibacillus sp.; assembly: GCA_964617375.1. Lineage (GTDB taxonomy): Bacteria > Bacillota > Clostridia > Saccharofermentanales > Saccharofermentanaceae > Firm-13. The sequence continues at coordinate 476 of CAZTXQ010000097.1, forward strand.
CCCATAAGGGGTCCTCGGTCCGGTAGCGGGCGATGGCTAAAAGAAGCCCCGCCTCCATCCGAATATAAATCCGGTCCATGACATCGGCATAATAAAGAAGGCGCTGGAGGAGATTGACGGCCCGTTCATAACGACCGGTCATCAGATAGATTCGAGCTTTCGTAAGGAAGCGGAACCGTTCCATAGCGGGTATTTCGACTTCTTCGTCCGGGGCCTGTTCGAGCCACTCCAGAGCTTCCGCCGTCTTGCCCTGGTAGAGGGCGACGCGGATCTCAAGTGCCGTGAGATTCGGGAGAAGACGTACCGCGCCATCGTGAAGGACTTTTTTCCGGAAGCCGGCAAGGAGCTCGCGGGCGTCGTCGGCGTGGTCGTTCAGGACATTGAGCCAGACCAGCATGGCGGCCGCGACAAAACACTGCTCGACTTTGCCGCCGGCCTGTGCCTGCATCATGCCTTTGTTGGCGAGATTGGCGATCTCATAACTGTCGCCGCCTTTCTCCAGATAACTCTCCGCAAGAGCAATATTGATGAGACCTTTTCCGTATTTTCCAAGAACAAATTCCAGAACCTTTCCGAGGCGGTTCGCGAGTTCCCGGTCTTTCCGGCTCCATCCGCAGAAATCTTTTCCGCCGTTCAGCTGCGAGGGAAGATTGCTCGTTATGGAGAACTCCGGAAGGCTGATGCTCCGATTGGTCATGAGGGTCGCTGCGTTCTTTAGTATTTCCGGAAGCGTCATGGTCTTACGCTGGGGAAGTGCGATATCCAGATATATGAGCTTCCCCTTGGCCGCCTTGGCCGCGCTGCCGGATAAGGTCGTACCGGCATGAAGAAGCTCGGCGTACCAGCGCTCACTTTCCTCGACATTCATCAGTATGGCCTGAAGCATGCTCATGCCGGCCATCAGTTCGACACTTTCCAGGATCATCTCCTCCGGCAGCGCCAGGTAGTATTTCCGGAGTTCATAGTAATGACCGCTCGCCGGGTTTTTTCTGGCATTGGAGATGAGAAGGTCCGCGATCCGCTCCATATCGTGGCAGGTCTCATACATTTTGAGTGCGTTGGGTGTGTCATCCATCAGCTCGTAGTAAAGCCCCGCGTTGTAATAGAGGCGCTCCCGCCTCTCCTTCGGGTACATGCGAAGGAGTCTCCGCCGCATCGCTTTTCGCATGGAAAGGCGGATCTCATAGACGGTTCTTCCTCCCTCGGCTTCCTTCTTTTCGAGAAAACAGCCAAGCTGCTCAGACAGCCCGATCATCTTGTCCACATCGTTTCTGCCGGTGATCATCTCGGCCAGACGACGGTCAAATTCATCAACAATGCTGACTTGCATCAGGAAATCATGTATGTCCAGATCCCACTGGTTATAGACGTGGTGATCCATATAGTCCCAGTAACGGCCGCGCATTTTCTCAATACCGGCCTCGTCAAAAGGCACGCCCGCCTGCATCTCAATGGCGATCAGGCGCACAACAACTCCGATACCGAACGAGAGGCGCGCGATTCTGTCCAAATCCTCGTCGACCGGCTGCAGATTCCAAAGGGAAAGATATTCCGTAATTTCTTCTTTGGACAGAAGAAAATCCTCCTCGTCTATTACCGCGAAAACCCTGCGGTAATAGACCGGAGTCAGCCACGCCGGCAAACGGCACCTGCCGGACAGGATGAGCCAGATATCGGTCCTTGCGGCAAGATCTTCGATACTTTTCCTCAGGGAATCCTTCAGCTCGTCGTTTCGCAGGAGATGAAGATCGTCAATCACGACAATCGTCTGCTTGCGGGCGGAAGAGATCCGGAGATCCTCTTCCTTCAGATTTTCGGCGGAGAAATAGAGGAAGCTCCTCTTCCCCATGAAATCCCAGAGAAACGCAGTCTTGCCGCATCCGGAGACTCCGTAGAGATACACCGTCTGCGACAGAGACTGCGCCGCCCTCATTTTTCTGTTGGCCGACGCCGGTCGTATGAAAAATGAGGTATCCGGTTCATAACCGGAAATCTTGTTATCCATTAAAGAACCGTCCTACACATACGACCTTACGCCGGGCTCGAAAGCGAACCCGACGCGGCCGTTCTTTTTCCAAAAATAGAAGAAAATTACATCCCAAAGAAGCTTGTAATACTAAATCCGGTCGGCAGCGGAATCGTAAACATATAGATCGTAGCAATCACGAAACTGACAATAGAAACAGCGATAACCGCATACTTATTCTTGTTGCTCTTAAAAGTTCCCGCAATACCAAGTAAGAACAGCACGACGCCGTAGATTACGGTAACAAGACCGAAGGCATCGCCGTCTTCATTATCCTTGGTTCCCTGAGCCATCGCCGATTCCGACTGTGCCAGAAGGTCGTTCGCCGCAACAAAATATGAGCTGATAAAAGCCTCGTCCGCAAACGGTGACACCATCGCCTCTTCCTTTTGCATCCAGGTCAGAACAATCTCGGTCGGATCGTCGCTTGCGTAATCAAAACTCCAACCGATCGCCGTCGCCATCGATTCGGAAAGATTATCCTGCAGCTTGAAAAACAGCTTGTTCGCGCTCTGTGCAACCGCCGCGTCGTCTCCCTGCTCCTGCTCGAAAAGAATATCGATCTGCAGATCGCTGACATCATTCCAGAGCAGCATATCCTGCATCATGCTCTGCACTCCCGCGTTGTATTCGGAATTGCCTTCCGACGCGAGATTATTGCTGCTCGTATAATTTCCGGCCTGATTTCCTCCGTGCAAGGCACCGACCCAGCTGGCCCACGCGGTAAAGAGCGCGGTAATGCCCAGCATAATAACGACGACAATTTCCAGAATGTGTTCGACATCTTTCGATTTCTTAGCCTTAACCAAATCCTCCGCAACCTGAACCGAATCGTTTGTACCCTCTTCCATAACCAGCGCCCCCTAAATATTTTGTCTAGTGTCCGCTCCGATGCTTGAAAACCGGAAAAATAACACCGAATAATAATTATAAAGGAAGCGGCAACCTTAAAGCAATCCTTGCAGCTTCACCAATTACAGCTTCCCTTCGTTCATACCCGAAAATACCTAAATAGGTATCGAACTTCGATAACCCTCGCCGGACAAAAGCGTCAGCTCAAAGCCTGTCCGTCCTTCGTCGTAACCTTCCCGAGAAGAATCAGAATGATGTCAACCAGCCACCAGATGCCAAAACCGCCGGCCGTAATCAGCTTAAGAACGCCGAGGCCCGTATAGCCGAGATAGAACCGGTCAATACCGAGTTCTCCGAGAAAAATAGAAAGAACAAGAGCCACTGTTTTCGATTTCATGTGCAATCCTCCGTATTCAAATAATTCATAATCGTTCGCGAGCCAAAGTCCCTGCTCAGGATCAAATACCCAAAGCGTGAATCGTCTCGGCTGTCTTCGTCGCAAGCTCCATACAGCGCTTCTTGGTATCGCCGAAAGCGCCGGAAAAACCCGTCAGCCCGCCGGTCAGCTTATCCAGCGCCATATTCGTCAGCATGTTGTCGACACCCGCCGGCTGTGCGCTGCGCTGCACCGAGAACTTGCCGTTCGCCCCCAGAATCTGAACCTGATTATTCCGGTCCAGCTGCGGAAATGCAATCACCCACGCGAAACCATTCTTCACAAGAGACGGCGTACCGGCCTCAAATGAAACCTCTTTAATCTTCTCGAAAAGCTCCTCCATCGAGTAATTCCCCTTAAGATTCAGCTTCTCGACCCTGACCCCCAATGCATCTGCAATCCCCATATATAGAACCTCCTTATAAGCCAATAACGAACATTCGCTTTTGGGGAAAGTTTAATATAAGCAACCG
>CAZTXQ010000098.1:0-4220 GCA_964617375.1 uncultured Mageeibacillus sp.
TACCGCCTAAATCGCCGCTGATCCCGATCTAGGCTGTACTCATTGATAAAAAATGATTCTGCACTCTCATACGTACTAAATTGCCATTTTCGCGATTTAGTTTGTAATCATTGATAAATTCCGTAGCCGTTCCGCGTGGACTCGCGTGACCATGCGTACGAAAAGCTACTGACCGACCTGTTCGTACGCATATCATGTCAACGATGCTTATTCGCTATGTCGGTTGAAAGGATGGGAAGGAGTTTACTGTTGATTTGCTGCTCCTCAAGAAAAAGACTGCCTCATCCGACTTTGTTACAAGTCTTTTGAGACAGCCTCTTTATATCTTAACCGTTCCGTGTCTTACTTCCCGGCCAACTCCACTTCCTTATCCCAGGCTTCCTTGAACTCCGCGAGCTTGTCCTCCATAACCGGGATCCTTGTCTCCAACTCTCCGCAGTGGAGACACTTGCCGTTCTTAAAGCCCTGTGCCGGACACTTGTCGGGAACTACCTGATCACATCCGTAGTTTCCGCATTCCGAGCATCTGAAGACCGGATTCTTGCACTTATGTTCGTGCTTGATCCCGTCACATCTCGCTACCCGGGCTTTCTCCTCTTCCGTCATCTCAAGATGACGCTTCTGATTCAATCGTCCTCCTCTTCTCCAAACTTCGTTGTAAGAAGAAATAGGTGCCACAACAATCACATCCTTTCCAAATCGAAAGTACACACATTGTCCAATGCGGCTAAAGCGGTTATCGGTCGATCTCCGCTTTGTTGGGAAGCCGGATTATACGGTTCGTTTACCGGCCTCTTTACAAAATAATTGTACCATCGTAAAGGCCGTCGGGTCAATGAAACAGCAACGAAAATACTTTTCCTTCTATAACAAATAACGAAACAAATAAGTTCTGCTATATCGATTGAAATTTATCGATACATTTGTTAAAATCAAATCAGGCGGAACTCTTTTCGCCGGGTATCAGAAGCTTTTCGAAAATTTTGGAGGACAAAGACATGACAAAGACAGACATATTTAATTTGACGGGAAAAGTAGCAGTGGTTACCGGAGCTTCTTCCGGATTAGGCGTACAGATGGCAAAAGCACTTGCAAGACAGGGCGCCGATATAGCGATTCTTGCCAGAAGAACGGATAAATTGAAGACAGTCGCCAAGGAAATTTCGGCACTCGGCGTACGGTGCCTTCCGGTAAAGTGCGATGTTACCAAATCGGAAGAAATCGCGGCGGCCGTTCAGAGCGTCGTAAAAGAATACGGCAGAATCGACATTCTGATCAACAACGCCGGAAACGGCGGAACGGGCCCCGCAGAAGAAATGACCGATGCGACATGGCACCAGACGGTTGCAGTCGACATGGACGGCGTATTCTTTATGGCGCGTGAAGTCGGCAAGCAGATGATCGCGCAGAAATTCGGCCGTATCATCAACATTGCCTCCATGTACGGCATGGTCGGCAATATGGCTTTGGGCACGGCCTGCTACCACGCGGCAAAGGGCGGCGTCGTCAATCTGACCCGTGCACTGGCTGCGGAATGGGCGAAGCACAACATTACGGTAAACTCCATCTGCCCCGGTTATTTTGAGACGGAGCTTACAACGGACGTCCTCAATACCGATTCCTTCACACAGTACATGCAGGCAACCGTTCCGGTCGGCCGTTACGGCACAGAAGGCGAACTGGACGCGGCGGTCGTATTCCTCTCATCAGGAGCCTCAAGCTATGTAACCGGTGTAAACCTGCCTGTTGATGGTGGCTATACCTGCGTTTAATTCTCAAGTTGACGGAGGCCTTGCCTGCGTCAGACAGATAAGTTGACAGAGGCATTACCTGCGTCAGATTCAAGAATCGGATTTCTCCCCTCTCGAAAAGGACCGGCTGCGATTTACTTGCGGCCGGTCCTTTTAGAATATAAAGCGATATTGCTGTGCCCAATTGCTGCGCTGTGCCTAATTGACAGTGCGAATACATATAAATACCCGGATAACACTCCGACTTATATGCATGAACAGCTCCGGTGAAGCAGGTTTTAGTGGAAGAATGCATATAAGAACCAAAGAAACACTCTGATTTATATGCACTGCCGACCGTGACGAAGCATTTATTAGCGAAAAAATACATATAAAAGTCCAAGAAACACTCCGATTTATATGCATCGACGCCCCGGTGAAGCATATTTTGAGCGGAAAAATACATATAAAAAGCCAAGAAACACTCTGATTTATATGCATTGCCGGCCGCATCCACTACTGACGACAGGGCCGGCATGCATTCCATGCGGATCGTTACTTATGAGCATGTGCAAATATCTGATAATAGCTGCGAGAACGCCAACTTGCTCCAGAACGCCCGATTCACCCGGCGACTTACGCTGTATGGGCCAACCCTATTCCCGTGCGCCCGGCTCTCCCGGTGACTTGCGGCGGATCTGATTTTTTCGCGGGCGAAGCGTGATCTCCTGCACAGCGAGATTATCGCCGGCCGTGACGATGTATTCGACCGCATCGGCGACCTGATCCGGGAGGATCGACGTATCCTCGTCCTCCGACCACGTGAAATCCAGCGGGTCATAGAAGCCGCTTCGCGTAATGTCCGGCTGCAGCGTCGTTACCCGCACGCCGCTTTTCCGGACCTCCTCGAAAAGACTCTCGGAAAAATGCGACAGCCCCGCTTTGGTCGCCGCGTAGGCGCAGCCGTGGGTGCTGATCTTTTTCGCGGTGACGGAAGACATGTTGATGATCTGGCCGTGACTCTTCTTCAAGTCGCGAAGCAGAAGGCGGCACAGGATCACCGGAACCTCGAGATTCGTCCGCATCATGGTGCGGAGTTCGTACACGTCGAGCTGCTCGTGCGGCCCGAAGCACCCGACACCGGCGTTGTTGATCAGGAGGTCAATGCCGCCCGCATCCGATACGATTCCCTCGACTACCCGGATCAGCTTCTCCGTATCGAGAAGGTCACAGCACACGGAGACGAAATTCTCGTGCCCGATCGCGCCGATATTTCCGGTACGGGAAATCCCGTACACCTTATAGCCGAGAGACAAGAGCCGAAGTGCGACGGCCTGTCCGATACCCCTTGAAGTTCCGGTTACGATTGCGATTTTCATACGATAAAAATCCTCTCTTTCGGAATATATCGCGAAAGAATCGTCAAGTGACTTTCGCGCACGGCGCCTGCGAGTTCCTCGTCATAGGTTACGATATCTTCTGATTTGGGGAAATCATTGAGGTACAGCGGTGAATCGGGCCGTTCCTTCCGGATGCGCCTGAAAAATGTCCGGTTCATGCGGAAGAATCCGTGGCTGACCGCGGATACCATTTCCGGATCAATACGCGAGAAGACCGTCTCGAAAAAGGGCTCATACAGATCATCATATTCCGCCCCGACAAACACCGGATCAAAGCAGAGCCGCACGGAATAGCCCGCATCCTGCGCCGCGCGGATCGTCCGCAGCCGGGCATCCAGGGACGGCGTGTACTTCTCCGTCCGGCGGATCACTTTGTCGGGCGCCAGCGAGAAAGCCGCAACCAGAGGACCCGACGCCGGATACCGCGCGAAAAAGGCCGCGTTCGCGCTCTTGGTCCGAAGCTCTGCCGTGAGATTCTTTTTCGCGGCGAAAAAAGGATACAGTTCTTCCAGGTACGGGAAAACCGGATCAAATGCAATCAGGTCCGTGTCATACGAGAGCGCCAGATACAGCTGTTCGCCGGGCGCCCGCGCGAGCTCGTCGTCGATTGCGCCCTTAAAATCCTCGAGATTCACAAAGGCCGTCACATATGAGGACGGATACATGCCCTGCAGATAGCAATAATCGCACCGGAAAGGGCAGCCGAGAAGAAAAGAAGTATAGAAGAATTTGTCCGCCCCGAAATCCTGGCAGACTTCCGGCCCCGGGTACAGAAAGGGCGGCTCCTTGACTGCGAGAATCAGCGCGCGGTGATCCTTCTGCCACAGCAGATTCTGCCGCGGCCGGTTGAAAACGTCGCGGTACCGGCGCACCGGAATGCGCGGCAGCTCCGGATATTTCTCCAGAACAGCCCGCGTCGCCGGATAATCGCGCGCCGCATCCTCAATATAGATCGCGCTAAACAATGCGCTTTTCGAGCTGACATCCGATGTGCTCAAAAACTTTCTTCCCTTCTGTTTTGGTAAAGACCGTAAAGGTCCGCGCCTCGTCGAGTACCGGCATCGCGTCGCCCCCGGAAAGGCACACCTTC
>CAZTXQ010000099.1:0-4154 GCA_964617375.1 uncultured Mageeibacillus sp.
CCTTCACAAGATCTGAAATCCCGTCACCCCAATCACATATCCGAGTGCGATCCCCGCTGAGAACGACCCCGCATTGGCGAGCAGCGTCTTGATGAAGAGCGCCTTGTCTTTTCGCGCGAGAAACGCCGAATACGCCCTGTACTCCGTAATCACGACAGCGGCTTCCATAAGTGCCAGGATAGCGTAATGCCACAACCGGCTTCTTCCGGGTATGATCCCCGTCAGCTGCGTCGTCATCAGGCATAGATTGAGTGCGATGTTGGTAAACAAGTTGATCAGAACGACCAGAAGAAGAAACTTACGGTCGCGCGGTCCGGCACAGAGAAAAAACAGCGTCTCGACCAGTATAGTAAGAATAAACGCTTGCGTATACGTTAAGAGGAGGGCGATTATATCCATATCAAGCCTCCCGGAAAAAGCTGATTTGATTCGATTATAGCACGCGCGAAAAAAAAATCAGGGCGTATAGGAAAAGTGCTGGTAGTCCTTCGATCCGTCCCAGTCCCCGCCCCACTTAAATCCGTGTTCGGTAAATAGAATATACGCCAAATCCTCGTGATCGATCAGGTACGGAAGGTCCAGCGTGCGGTCCGCATACGCCGCTCCCGACGGCGGATCCGTAATCGTCTCGCCGTCCTTCTCATAGATCCACGGGTTGTATAAGGGATTCAAGTCAATCGCAAGCCCGTAGGCATGCCTTGACAGGACCGTCGAATGATTGACGATCCGGTAATTAAACGACGACGTGTTGTTGTCGGCCATCGACAGATTGTCGTCGCCGCCGTACTCGTCGATCAGGACCATTTTCCCGATCCTGTAATCCGCATCGTAAAGCGCCCGAAAAATCTCAAGGACATCGTCCGCGATCAGCCGGTTCACCACCAGTTCGCCGATCCGCGCGTCCCCGTCGAAGTCCCGGTACAGCACACGCACGTACCGCAGATCCGAGAGCGGCACGTCACAATCGTCCTTATAGGAATTTCCTTTCATGCGCGAAAAGACCTCGTCCGAAATTTCTTCATAATAGAAGCACCCGTCCAGAGTCTCCCCCGTCGGCGCGATCCCGAGAAGCTCCCCTGCAGGAAGGTTCGAAATCTCTTCCGCGCTTAAGGGCGACGGCTCGTACCACGTGACCTCCGGCGTCGCAGCAGCTGCCGGCGTCGCTGTGCCCGCCTGCGTTTGTGCAGACACCTCGGTAGTCGCGGTCTCCGTTACCGCCCCGCCCGCCTCCGTCCCTGGAAAAGCGTCCGCCGGAAATGTCCCCGTGCCGGTGCTTTTCGAGCACGACGCGGTAAGCGCCGTCATAAGAACGGCCGCCCCAAGGCAGAAAACGATCGCGGGCCGCGCCCGCCGGAATAAAGCTCTCACAGCCGTGATCAGCCGATTACGACGGCTGTACCTGACGCGGTCACCATCAGCATATTGTTCGCCTGACCGAGAACCTCGTAATCGACGTCGACGCCAATCACCGCATTGGCACCCGCACGCGTCGCACGCTCAACCATCTCGTTGACCGCGGCCGTTCTCGCATCGATCAGCTCGCCCTCATAGGAGCCCGAGCGACCGCCGAAAAAGTTCGTGATTCCGGCGGAAAAATCCTTGACGAAATCCACGCCGGCGACAACTTCGCCGAAAACCAGACCTCTGTATTCCACAATTTTCATGCCTTCCACCGAAGGAGTAGTCGTAACGATCATAGAAGCCTCCCGCTTGGGCCCGATAGGCCGTATATTTTCTTCTATTGTACCCGAAAAGCGCCGCAAAAAAATCTTTCACAAACCGCTTGACCTTGACGCAGCGTCAAGGTTTACTATGTGCATATGAGGTGAGCGATATGGAATACACGATCAACAAACTGGCCGGTCTCTCCGGCGTAAGCACCCGGACCCTCCGCTATTACGACCGGATCGGCCTCCTGCCGCCGTCCGGGCTTCTGCCGAACGGATACCGGATCTACCGGGACCGGGAAGTCGATCTGCTGCAGCAGATCCTTTTCTACCGGGAACTCGAAATGCCGCTCGACGAGATCCGGCGGATTCTCTCGGACCCCGCCTACGATCCGGACACGGCGCTTGCCTCCCATCTGATTTCTTTGCGCGCACAGGAAAAGCGGATCGGTACGCTGATTACGACGCTCGAAAAGACACTTTCCGCACAAAAAGGAGGAACCATAATGCAAGATAACGAGAAATTTGAAGGCTTCAAGAAAGATCTCATCCGCGAAAACGAAGAAAAATACGGCGCCGAAATCCGCGCCCGCTTCGGTGACGAGACCATCGACGCCTCGAACAGGAAGGTCATGAACATGACGAAGACGGACTATGAAGATACCAAGACCCTGGAAGCCCGCCTCAACGAAACCATCCGGAAAGCCTTCGAAACAGGCGATTCCCGCGGCCCTCTGGCCATGGAAGCAGCCGCCCTGCACCGCGAATGGCTTATGCGCTACTGGACCGAATATTCGCCGGAAGCACACAAAGGCCTCGCCGAAGGGTACGTGAGTGACCCGCGATTCACCGTCTACTACGACAAAATCTCGCCCGGCTGCGCCGTCTTCCTGCGAGATGCGATCGCGGCCTACGTCGAATCGGGCGTGGGGAAGTAAGGGATTTGCTGCGAATACAGACCTGACTATTCAGCAGACATCAACAAGAGCCGAAAACCGCTGGGTGACAACGGGTTTCGGCTCTTTACAACTTATAAGCTATTGAGAAGTCAACGGTATCGGAGCTGATGACGATCGACTCCGGCAAACCATCGTTAGATAACCAATCCAGCCCTTAAGTGCCAACAATTTCCTTAATAGCCTCACGATTCCCCGTGGTTGTTTCCGGCTTTTTTATTTCGATTACGAGTTTACCGTCCAAAAGAAAAAAGCTAGTTATTGTGCCAGCATCAATGGGATTTGTCTGATAATTGGAATTTAGGAAGAAGGATGACTGACGGTTGGTGCCATACATGTCTTCATATTCCTGATTATTATCATTTATAGTTTTATATATATCATCTGCTAATTTCTCCGATTCTTTCGTGTCAAGTTCCAAATGAATGGTATCCCTCAAGAAAGTAGGCAGATCATCAACACCTTCAATTCTAATAACAATAAGGTCGGTGCAATAACCCAAGGCCGTTATCTTCGGTTGTTCAGGCAAACTTATGGCGAATTCATTCTGTAGTAATATTGAGTCACTATCACTAATATTGTTAGTGAATTTAGGTTTTGATTGTTCGGCATATATGTATAAATTAATTATAATTATTATTACAAATATAATACCTATGCCGTATATGATGGTTAGAAAAGTTGTGGCAAATTTCTGTGTTTTCATGATCTTCTCCTCAGTAAATTTAGAATACAATATTCATATCCATTTCTCCATGCATAAAATATGCTTGAGCTACCCCTGCACTATGAAGTTTGAACATATCGCCATTTTGTAAGCCAGGAAAAATGAACTTGTCATCATTTTCGTCAAAATCATAGTTGTCTGCAACATAATAAGTACCCTTTATATTGTATTCATCTCCTACTCTTGACGCTATGACACAAAATGCTCCACTTGCTGCTCCAAGAGTTAGAAACCAATCTGTAGAATATATGGTTGGTCGCAAATCATTTGCATTGGCAGAAAAAGGGATTTTGCTTACGATGCATATTGAATCTCCATCTTTTAGAACTGATTTAATATGTTCTTCAAGTTTTCCTAAATTCAGCTTATATAGATCAGAACCAATGAAAGAAGTATATACAAGAAGTTCAACATTAATCGTATAATCAGTACCATCCGCATTTAGATAATGATCCATTGCGCAAGCAGCATTGGGAAAATTATACCAATGAAAATTTCCTACATATGCTGCATAAGCATATATACCAAGTAACTTTGGATCATCCGCAAGTTCCGGATGTTGACCCAAGTTACCAAATCAGTTGCGTGAGTAGTATATATATCATTAAAACACGGAACATATTCTGAATCCCAAACAGTTTCTGAAAAACAGAAGAAGTCCCAATTAACCGCTTGATCCAATGGATTCTCATCAATATCATCCGTATACGTGTCACCATCCCGATCCGGTTGAACCGGGAATGAATTCAGAATACATATAGGCATTACGAAACCTCGTGGGACAGCATCAGCATATGTTTTTAA
>CAZTXQ010000100.1:0-4056 GCA_964617375.1 uncultured Mageeibacillus sp.
GAACTTAAGGCTCGTTTTTTCTGCTCTTCTATTCAATTTTCAAGGTTCGTTGCGCTTGTTTTCTCGAGCGCTTGATAATGATACCATCGACATTTTCTTTTGTCAACAGCTAATTATAGGATTGTACAATTCGTCAAATCCACGCTTCCGGAATACATTTTCAAGGGCGTTTCCGCAGAAACCTCTGATATAAGGCGCTTTCCGCAGGAAGGCAAAAACGGCGCTGCAGTATCTCAAATAACATTGATATTTATTTTGGAAAATATACTGCAGTGCAGATTTAACAAATTGTTCTTCCGTTCCTGGCGGATCCTACGGCGATCCATGCGGACAGGGGGATTTGTGAGTGATTTGTCCTGAAGGAGTCCCATAAAAAGAACTGCCTGATCACATCTTTTCGCGCAGGAAAAGCATATGAGACACGCGTCGCTTACGATTCATTGCTGTTATGGATATTCGTATCCGGCCTACTGTCGGAGCAGATCCATCAAATACCCGTAACCCGCACTTTCCATGTCGCTTAGCGGAATGAACCGCAGCGCCGCACCGTTGATGCAGAAACGCATACCGTCGCGCTCGGCCGGACCGTCTTCAAATACATGGCCCAAATGCGAGTCGCCCACACGGCTTCTGACCTCGGTTCGAAACATACCGTGCGAGAGATCCGGTTTTTCGCGCAGAACATTCGGATCAATCGGTCCGGAGAAGCTCGGCCACCCGCATCCCGAATCGAACTTATCGCGGGAAGAAAAGAGCGGTTCGCCCGTTACCACATCGACATAGATCCCCTCTTCAAACGAATGATCCAGGGGGTGGCTGTACGGTGCCTCCGTCGCCTGTTCCTGCGTGACTCTGTATTCGACCTCTCTCAGCGCCTCGCGAAGCTTATGCGGATCCGGCTTCGAGTACAGATCCGGATTGACAATCGCGTTTTTCGCTTTCGAAAAAGTCTTCCGGCTGATATGACAGTAACCGCCGGGATTCTTGTCGAGGTATTTCTGGTGATACTCTTCCGCTCTGCAGTAATTGGATAACCGCTTCACCTCGATCGCGACCGGTTTGTCCAAACGCTTCTGCAGTTCCTCAATCGAGGCGGCAATAATTGGCCGGTCCTTCTCGTCGACATAATAAATGCCGGTTCGGTATTGAATTCCCGCGTCTCCGCCCTGACGATTCACAGACACCGGATTGATCGCCTCATAAAACAAGCTTAAGAGGAAGGACAGGGGAAGAATGTTCTCATCATATTCAACGCGCACGGTTTCCGCGTGACCGGAGCCCGTACACACCGCCTCGTATGTCGTATCGTCCGTCGATCCGTTTGCATACCCGACTTCCGTCGCGATGACGCCGCGAATCTGCGCAAAGTATTTCTCGGTGCCCCAGAAGCAGCCGCCTGCCAAATAAATAACCGCCATATCCATTCCTCCTTCGCGAAAATATACACTTACATTATATCGCGATCGACCGGTGTGCTGCAGATATATATTCAGGAAACACGGCACAACGGCATCCGTATGCAACCTATCCGCCGCATATGCAACTCATCCTTTTATGTCTTTCCATGACGGATTATTCATAGTAGACTCCTCCGTAATTGAAGGAGGTTTAATATGATTGTTGTAATTTTACTGTTGATACTGTTTTTGGGCGAAATCCTCTTCTACATTTTACAGCAGAGATCCGGAAAATCCGTCGCCGTACAAAAGACCCTGTTCCGGGTCATCTTCGCGCTCTCTGCCGGAATCCTGATATGGGTCGGCGTTCTTGACGGTCTGCTGCGTTACGGAGGTTTGCTGTTCATCCTCGCAGTCCAGGTGATTCTTTTTCTCATCCGCTCACGAAAAGAAGCCGTCAAGATACAGTACCGAAAAGGAACCGTTGTCCGAAACGTGCTGCTGTATACCCTTACCCTGTCCTTTGCAATCGTTTTCCCGCAATATGAGAAGCCGGCACTGACGGGTCCTTATCATGTGCAAACCGAGGAACACACATGGACAGACACGAACCGGATCGAAACGTATTCTAATATTGATCAGAATCGATATGTCACACTCAAAATCTGGTACCCCGAGGACGAAGGGCAGTATCCGCTTATCTTGTTCTCCCACGGTTCAACCGGCGTTCTCGAAAGCAACACATCGAGCTGCGAAGAGCTCGCGTCCAACGGCTATGTCGTCGTTGCCGTCGCGCATCCGTACCAGGCATTTTTCACACGCAATCTCGAAAACGGTCAAATCACTCTGGCGGATTCCAAGTTTCTCAATCAAGTATTAACCGACAACGGTTCTGACGATCCGGTCCACGAGAAAGAGATTCTCGATGCAAGCCGGGAATGGCTGGAAATCCGGAGCGCAGACGTTAATTTCGTACTTGATACCTTGCTCGAAAAGGCCAGATCCGGGGAAGAAGGTCCCTACCAGCGTATCGACAGCGGAAAAATCGGGCTGTTCGGTCACTCTCTCGGCGGAGCGACCGCTGTATCCGTCGCCCGGCAGCGAGAGGACATCGACGCGGTCATAGACCTGGAAGGAACGATGTTCAGCGAATATGAAGGGTACACGAACGGAGAGTACATTTTTCGCGATGATACCTTCAACATTCCGATTCTCGACGTAAACTCCCGGGATATATACAATCTGGCACAGGAGGAGCCCGATCGGCAATATGTGAATTTCTTTGTCGTTGAGCACGCGCTCGACGGCCGTGAAGTCGTCGTTGACGGCGCGGGGCACTTAAACTTCACCGATCTTCCGATGATTTCGCCGATTCTTGGCAAACTTCTCGGTGCAGGCGATGTCGATGCGAAAATATGTCTTGAAAATATCAACAGTTTGATGCTCAATTATTTCGACAGCCATCTTAAAGGCATGCCCGAGGAACCCTTGCCCGAAGGATGCGAAATGAAAATATCGGAAGCCTGACCTGGCGGCACTTCACAGGAGAGAAACGAATGCGGGTAGATATCGAGAAAATAGTCCGGAAAGAAGATGAGCGCGTTCTCATATCGTGCATTGAGATGACGCCGGATATAGAAGATATCCGGGATTATGCGCTGCACAAAGGAATCGAACTGACCGGGTTAACCGTGCAGAACCACATGGAGCGATTCCTGTTGGAAAACGTGTATTATTTCGAAGCGATTGATGAAAAGGTTTTCGCGTATACGGGAAAAAAGGTGTACGAGATCAAAGGCAGATTGTACGAAGTGGAAAAAACGTATTCGTCTCACCACTTTGTCCGCTGCTCCAAATCGGTCGTGCTCAATCTTATGCTGCTCGACAATATAAGCCCCGCACTGAACGGGAGATTTTTCGCACACATGAAAAACGGAGAAAAACTCATCATTTCGAGGCAGTACGCCCCGTTTCTCCGTTAGTTTGGAAAGGAGACCTCCAATGAAAAAGGATAACCCTCTGACCGACATCCTTCTTGCCTTCTTTATTACTACGGCGTGCATTACGATTCTCGAGGGAACCCTCGGAGCATTGCTTTTTCCGGACTTGCGCTTTGGTTACACAGCGTTCTTCTCCCCGCCCCTGTTTGCCCTTCTTACCAGCTCTTCTGGCTTTGTTATGCTGTCTCGAAAAGAACTGAGTGTCAGACAGGTGATTGTTCGAAGAATCCTGCAGCTGATCTGGATCGAAATAATTGTCTTTGGTCTGAACCTGATTGCCGGAATCACTTTTGAACCTTTCATTATCGTAGTCCTGTCTCTGGGAGTCGCAGCGGTCTTTGTTACGGTAAATCTGATGATGTGGCTCAACGACAGAAGGATTGCATCGAATTTCAACAAAAAATTGCGGTCCATGCAAGACGAGGCACAAAGCCAGCAATCCTGCCCTCCATCCGAGTCATAGGACTTGCAATTATACGTGAATGAAAAAGGGAGCGTCCTTGCGAACGTTCCCTTTTTTATGGCTCCTCTTGAAATCGGAATACTTAGCCGGCGTATGCGCTTCCGAAAAATAAAAAATCCCTCAAGCAGCAGATGCTTAAGAGAACGGCACCCCTTGACCGCAGCGTCGCAGGTTCGCATCTGGAAGGGTATGAAAA
>CAZTXQ010000101.1:0-3542 GCA_964617375.1 uncultured Mageeibacillus sp.
GCCTTATAAGGCCTGCGGCAAGGGTCTCTTTGATCGGTGCCTGGTGCGTCAGCGGCCGATATCCGCGTTTGTGAAGGCTCTCTCCCGACGTATCGATCATCACACTTACCTGATCGGCGACGATGCCAAACTGGACCTTGAGAAGTCCGTATCTCTCGTCTTCGCGGATTACGCCCGTCTCCGGAAGATTTCTGGCTTGAAGAAGTTTTCGGACAACCGCCTTCTTGCAGATCGATTGACATGCGGATATTCCGAACAGCTCCGACTTTCTCGAATAGCCGTTGATGTGAAAAGCATATCCGTCCGGTATAAAATCATTCCAGGCAATTCTGTGGATACCGTCGAAAAGTTCGTCAAAGGTTCTGGCCGGAAAATTGGCGAGCTCGACAAATACGCGTTCTCCGGTTCGGACCCACAAATTGACTCGCGCCACGGCTTCGGCCAAAGTGTCATCGGGTACGGTAAGCGTCACCATTCCGTCCGTTATTGCGATCTGCTCTTTGAGAAATCCGATCTGCATCAGATCTTCTCCGACCAGTGATTCAAGTCCAAAGAGCGCGGTAATAATAATCTTCATGTTGTTCTCCTGCTTTGTTTGATGGATGCGTCTTAAGGGGGTCGCCACGCGGCGATACCTCGTATGAGAATGGATCTCTCCATCATTTTACACGGTAAATGCGCGTGAATCACGTGTTTTTTCGCAGTATTCCATACAGGAAGGACGTAAAACGGCCCTTATCACGCGATTCCTTAGGCTATTGTTACACGGTTCATAAAAAAGAAATATCTATATTTTTTTACTTTTCATGTTTTGTTTACATTTTACTAACAAAATTTAAGTCTGCTCTCGGTATACTCAAAACATATAACGACAGAATATTGATGCACTTGTTCGAGAGGAGGCTTACTTATGATCAGTGGATTCATTACCAGATTTGAAGACGGCATAGCCGTTATTGAGCAGTGCGACAGAACTTACGTTAAGGTCACACGTACGAGACTCCCCGCCTTTGCACACACAGGGGATTTTGTTGAGGAAGATACGCTTTCCAAATTGTTTCATATCGACTTTGCCATTACCGAGAAGAGACGTCAGGATATTCTTCGGATGGCGGATGTTCTTTTCGAATAACACACATAACGAGTGTGTAACCGGTTGTTATCCACGAAAAAAGCCACCGCAAAACGGTGGTTTTTTTATGCTTTCCGGATTCTCGCGATATCGATTACTCCGTACGGGCCGTCGGATAGCCGCCTTTAAAAAACGGAACGTATTTATTTGCCAGAAGAATCGCCTCGATCATGCTCACGGGACTTGCAATCCCCTGCCCCGCAATATCAAAGGCCGTACCGTGATCGACCGACGTTCTCAGGAACGGGAGGCCGTTCGTTACGGCAATCGTACGTTCAAAATCGAGTGTCTTCGTTGCGATATGTCCCTGGTCGTGATACAGGGAAAGAACGGCATCGTATCGGCCGTGCAGCGCGAGATGAAAAACCGAGTCCGCCCCAACGGGGCCCGATACGTTATAGCCTGCCGCGCGAAGCTCGGATACGGCCGGTTCGATTTCCCTTCCCTCTTCATCACCGAAAAGACCATGCTCACCGCTGTGCGGGTTAAGCCCGGCAATGGCGATCGACGGCTTCACAACCCCCAAACGTTCGAGAGATTCCATGCACCTTACCGCACATTCGACGATTCTATCCTTTGTAACGAGCTCGATCGCCCTTCGCAAAGAGACATGGCGGCTCAGGAAAAAGACCCTTAAGCCCCGCACCTCAAACATCGTAAGCGGATCCTTTACGCCGGTCAGCCCTGCAAAAATCTCCGTATGGCCGATATAATCCACTCCGCCCGCCCGCAGGGATTCCTTGTTGATCGGCGGAGTCGCAATGGCGTCCGCTTCCCCGCTCATCGCCAGTTCCACGGCCTTTTCAATGTACTGATAGGCAGCCCTCCCGCATGAACCGGATACTTTCCCATGCGAAAAATCCTTCGTATCCATATTGTTCATATCAAGAAGGTTCAGGACGCCTTCCTCTGCCAGACACTGACCGCCTCGATCGACCGGATGAATGGCAAGAGGGGCGCGCGAAAACCGCATCGCGTCTTCCAGAATCTTTCGGTCTCCGATCACGAGAGAAGCAATCCCGTCGCCTATGAGATGAGAGGAAAGCGCTTTAACGACAATTTCCGGTCCGACTCCCGCAGGATCTCCCATTGGGATCGCAATGATTTCTTTTCGCATAAGAACCTCCTACCCGGCAGAGAATACAAATAGTTATTTTGTTTTCTGTGAATAGATTGAAATCAATTCACAGATGATGTCTGTACTGATGTCCATGCCTTCTGCGGTGATATGCTCAAAGCAGCCGTGATATGCGTAACCGCCGGTACCCAGATTCGGGCACGGCAGGCCGATGTAGCTAAGGCGCGCACCATCGGTTCCGCCCCGCAGCGGGTTCTCGATCGGTGCCAATCCCTTATTTCTGATCGCGAGGCGCGCATTCTCGATCAGGTGAAAATTCTTATTGATTACATCGGCCATGTTCCTGTACTGCTCTGTGATCGTAATCGTCACCGTATCCGCTCCGTATTTTTCATTCACGATCCGGACCGCCTGTTCAAGTGTCTTGCTGCGGGCATTAAGGAGGCTCATATCGTGGTCTCTAAGACTGTATTCGATAACGGCCTTCTCGGTGCTGCCTTCCAGTCTGTGCAGGAAATAGAAGCCCTGATATCCCTCGGTATGGTCGGGTGTCTCGGCCGAAGGGAGCATTCCGTTGATTTCGCATGCGACGGCAAGAGCATTCACCATGATATTTTTGGCCGAACCCGGATGAACCGATACACCGCGAATCGCAAGGACCGCACGCGCGGCATTAAAATTCTCATATTCGAGCTCGCCCTCCGGCCCGCCGTCGACCGTATAGGCAAAGTCAGCGCCAAATCCCGTTACGTCGAAATGATCGGCGCCTTTTCCGACTTCCTCGTCCGGTGTGAACCCGATGCAGATTCTGCCGTGCGTCACTCGGCCGGCGATGACTCTTTCACAGGCCGTCAGGATCTCGGCTATACCGGCTTTGTCATCGGCGCCCAGAAGCGTCGTACCGTCGGATGTAATCAGCGTACGTCCCTTAAGTTCCGGAAGATGCGGGAACATTGCGGTACTCAGCACCTGACCGCTCCCCGGCAATACGACGTCTCCTCCGTTATAGTCTTTTATGATCTGCGGATTCACATTCTCACCGCAGGCGTCCGGAGACGTGTCCATATGTGCGATAAATCCAAGTGCCGGTGCATTTTCGCATCCGGGTGTTGCGGGGATCTCCCCGTATACGTAGCCTTTCGGGCTGACCCGCACCTTTTCAAGTCCGATATCCCACATCTCGCTTTCGAGCATACCGGCCAGATCCAGTTGACGGGAACTGGTCGGAACCGTCTCTGAATGGTCGTCGGAAGTGGTGTGTACAGCCGCGTATCGGATAAAACGTTCATATGCCTGCATAAGTAAATCCTCCGGATCGTTTTTCTTGTCATT
>CAZTXQ010000102.1:0-3501 GCA_964617375.1 uncultured Mageeibacillus sp.
TCACTGTGTCAAATTCTTCTCATACAAGGCAAGTGTCTCCTTATCGAAGCACACAAAATCGACTTCCGTCATAGCGTCGGGATTCTCGTTGATCCAGCGCTTGACCGCCTGTACGGCGATGCCGGCCGCACGGTCCCGCGGGAATCCGTAGGCACCGGTACTGATGGAGGGGAAGGCTACCGTTCGCGCCCCGTTCTCGCTCGATAAGGTAAGGCTGTTCATATAGCAGGCCGCGAGAAGCTGGTCGGCTTTATCCGGCCTTACATCGCCCCAGATCGGGCCGACCGTATGGACGATATACCGGGCACGAAGATTATAGCCCGGTGTGATGACGGCGGCTCCCGTATGAAAGATCCCTTCGTACTCGCGGATCTTCATGCACGCTGTCTGAAGCTGCGGCCCGGCAGCACGGTGTATTGCACCGTCCACACCGCCGCCGCCCGCCAGGGAAAGATTGGCGGCGTTTACGACGACGTCCGCTTGCGAAGCGGTTATGTCGCCGATCATGGCTCTGAGAAGAGTATTCTTGTAATGCGATTCCATATACGATCCTCCCGCGGTGCGACGGACGGAGTCGGAATTCCAAGTCTATATTCAATGTTATCATACTGCAAAACGACCCTTTGAAGATATAAGGATTCCAGCCGCAAGCCTCCCGGGCTGTTCCAAAACTTCCGAAAGCGATAAATCCTTTTTTGAATGGACAAAAATCGGGACAGCACATATGATAAAGTGTATTGGGACAGATCAAAACGGACGAGGAGAATACGTACATATGGCCAAGCTCTATTTCAAATACGGTGCTATGGGAAGCAGCAAAACCGCGCAGGCTCTCATTGCGAAGTTCAATTACGAAGAACGCAATATGAATGTCTGGCTGATCAAGCCGTCGACGGATACACGCGACGGAATGGGCATGATTCGTTCCCGTATCGGCATACAGGGTGAGGCGGAGAATATCCATCCGGACACGGATCTATACGCGAGATTTCGTACATTTGCGCCGCACAGCGTCGATGTGATCATATCGGACGAGAGCCAGTTTTTCGAGAAGGAGCAGATCGATCAGCTCCGGAATATCGTCGATGATTTCGGCGTTCCGGTTCTCTGCTTCGGACTGCGGACCGATTTTCTGACGCATATGTTTCCCGGAAGCTCGCGTCTTTTCGAGCTGGCCGATTCGATTACCGAGATTAAGACGATCTGCGACTGCGGCAACAAGGCGACCGTGAACGCCCGGATCGGCGACGGCGGACGTATTATCACAAGCGGCGAGCAGGTATTTATCGGGGGTAATGACAGTTATATCGCGATGTGCCATACGTGCTGGAAAACGAAAATAAGGGCGCAGAACGACGCGTCCGCTCTGTCCGGAGAAATGCGATTACCGGAGGAATAGACCTGATTTGAAGAGAACAAATATGCTGAATAAGAAATTTCTGGTCCCTGTTTTGTCGTGTGCTGCCGTAATTGCCGCAATCCTGATTCTGACGGCTATTCATTCCGGCAGTGCCGGGAGTGCCACCGGCGCGGTCGGAAACGACGGTGCGGGAGATAAGACCACGGTACGGGAGACCACAGCTGCGTCGCCGGCATCCACTCAGGTTACAACTATGCCGGCCGAAACCGGCCCCCGGTCCGCATCAACCGCGGATGGCGCATCGCTTTTTACGATCGGCGGAGATTATTCGAGCGCCGGGCCCTTTAATGCGGACGGCTATGCCGCAATCGAATACGATCCGGACGGTAAGGGCATGAAGGCCGCCGTCATCGATGCGGCGGGGAACGTCGTTTTCGGGCCGGTCGATGCGATCTACTCGGATCCATACTATGACAACGGTGAATTGCCGTGCGATACGTATATCGGATATTGCGAAGACGGCAAATGGGGCTTTGTAAACGCCGGCTTTGCGACCGTAATCGAGCCGCAGTACGAGGAGATTCAGAATTTCGCCCCGAATGGCCTTTGCGGCGTGAAGGCCGGCGGAGTCTGGGGCGTGATCGATCGCGGGAACAACGCTGTGATCCCGTTTTCGTGCACGGCGGTCGGCAACGGGTACGGGAATGGCCGTATTGCCGTCGGAATCGACGGAAAATTCGCGCTCTATACAACTTCCGGGCAGCAGCTCCTGACCACCGGTTCGGAATTTTACAGTACCCGCTATTCGGAGGAGACCGGACTGATCCGGACATGCACGAACGGCCATTACGGTTTGACGGATGAATCCGGCAAGACCATTCTGTCCGCCGATTACACCTATATCACATTCCCCGGCGATCCGAGCGACGAAGGGCTTCCCGTGTGGGACGCGGGGCAGACCGGTCTGATTATGGTCGCGACCGGAGAATTCTACGCGCATTTGGGACTTGTGAACCGACAGGGAACGGTCGTATATGCGCCGAAGTCCGAGGAGGGAATCGAGTTCTCATCCGGTGGCCTGGCGATGGTCAGGGTAAACGGCCTCTGCGGCTATATCAACAGCTCGGGAGATACGGTCATCGCACCGCAGTTTCTTTGGGCGGAGAAATTTAACGACTCGCATCTTGCCCGCGTAGGTCTCATCAACGGAGAAACCGTCTACATCGACGAAAAGGGAACTGCGGTCGATGTGTCCGGGAGCCGGTATTTCGACACTCTCACATACAACGGACAGGGAATCGCATACGGAGAATTCGCCGGTATTACAGGCCTCTACGACAGCACAGGGACATGTGTTTTTGACTCGCAGGGTCAGAGTCTTGACAGGTACTGGTACTTCATAAACGGACTTTATCAATTCAGCTATACGGACAAGACGGTCTATACGGACAGCTTCGGCCAAACTCTGAACGCGATGCCGGCCGGAACGTATTCGGCCTTTCCGGTATACAGTACGTTTCTTATAGAATCGAACGGCAAAAAGGGAATGATCGACGCCGTCGGGAACGAACTTATCCCGCCGGTGTATGACGAGATCTACGGCGATCCGGGCAGCTCCCCGGACGACGGAATTGTCTTTGAGAACGAGTCGGATTCGGGACTTCTGATGACGTGCGTTAACGGGGAAGACGGTAAGCCTCTCTATGGCATTCTTTCCTGCTCGGGAAAAGAAATTCTTCCGCCGGTCTCCGATCGTCCTTTATGTGTTTCCGCAAACGGTATGGTACCTCTGGAGCTGAACGGAAAATGGGGATATGTATACGCGGATATCGGAGTGTTGGGATATGAAGATTGAGTATATTTTGGTTTTAAAGGAAAACACTGGTACTAGGTGAATATGTTACTGCATTTTGAGCAACGATGTTAATGAGTTTGAGCCACTGTGAGCGAGAGCCACAAAGTCCGGAGAGTGAGCCACCTTCGCAAGAAGATTGCTCCCAGGTTTATGGGATACTTGAGCACATTTACCGTTTCCTCTGAAAGTTTGTTTTGTCACCCTGAGCGGAGAGTTGATCGGTAATCGCTTCCGAAGTGAACGGAAGCGGGACTAGTCATTCCGGTGATTCAGACCGTGAGACAAT
>CAZTXQ010000103.1:0-3425 GCA_964617375.1 uncultured Mageeibacillus sp.
AAAAAAGCACTCCGCGCATCGCACGGAGTGCCTTGTTTAACAAGGATTTAAGATTGCAATCAGGCTTTGCCTTCGCAGCCAAGAACTGTCTGAATCTTATGAGCGACCATTCCCTTAACGGCGGTACGTGCCGGAGCAAGGTACTGACGGGGGTCAAAGTGAGACGGATTGTCGTTGAAGTACTTGCGGATCGTCCCTGTCATGGCAAGACGGATATCGGAATCGATATTGATCTTGCAGACGGCCTGCTTAGCGGCCTGACGAAGCATTTCTTCAGGAATACCGATAGCGTCGGGCATATTTCCGCCGTTCTGGTTGATCATCTGAACATATTCCGGAATAACGGAAGATGCACCGTGAAGAACGATCGGGAAACCGGGAAGACGCTTCTCGACTTCGGTAAGGATGTCGAATCGAAGCTGAGGATTAACGCCCGGCTTGAACTTGAAAGCACCGTGGGATGTGCCGATCGCGATAGCGAGAGAATCACAGCCGGTGCGCTCGACAAAGTCCTGAACCTGTGCGGGATCGGTGTAGGATGCATTCTCAGCGGAAACGTTAACGGCATCTTCGATACCGGCAAGCTGTCCGAGTTCGGCTTCTACGACAACGCCGTGAGCGTGGGCATATTCGACGACCTGCTTGGTCAGCTTAAGGTTCTCTTCGTATCCGTGATGGGAACCGTCGATCATAACAGATGTGAATCCGCCGTCGATGCAGCTCTTGCAAAGCTCGAACGTGTCGCCGTGATCAAGGTGAAGTGCGATCGGAAGGTCTGTCTCAATAACGGCAGCTTCGACCAGCTTAATAAGGTAAGTATGATTGGCATACTTACGTGCGCCTGAGGAAACCTGAAGAATAAGCGGTGCGTTCAATTCCTTACCGGCTTCTGTGATTCCCTGAATAATTTCCATGTTGTTGACGTTGAAAGCACCGATAGCGTATCCGCCTTCGTAAGCCTTCTTGAACATTTCGGTAGTTGTTACTAATGGCATAAT
Source organism: uncultured Mageeibacillus sp. (assembly GCA_964617375.1). Classification (GTDB taxonomy): domain Bacteria; phylum Bacillota; class Clostridia; order Saccharofermentanales; family Saccharofermentanaceae; genus Firm-13. Next base: position 999 of record CAZTXQ010000103.1, read on the forward strand.
TAATCACTCCTTTGAAAGACGTAATGTGCAAACCCGTTCGTTTGCGCCTGTACTATTGTATGATTCAATGGCCCTTCCCGTCAATGTTTTTCGATTGATCGGACATGGCATTTTGGATAATTCGGTCCATTTCATCTTCTGAATCAAGCTTTACCGGCTCCTGGAGTTTGCCGCGGTAAACATCGCGGATATCCTCTGCCTCGACTTTCAGGCGATTAAAGTCTTCTTCACAGTCGAGATCCTTGTTGGATGTCTGATAGCAGGCGGACTCCCGTACATTGTCAAGAATGAGATATTTGACGGGGGTTTTACCGGATAATGCTGTAAGACTCGACATCATCGACTCCGCACGGTCCGGCGTTCCGGTTCTCGTGTCGAAATCGGCAAACGGTATCCGGATCTTCTGGAACATATACCGGAGAACGACCTGTTCCTCGGTATAGTCAAGAGCTACCCGGTAACCTGCAATCAGGAAAGTGTGCGCAAAAACCGTACCGGCCACGGCGCAGCCCAGAAGGCAAAGAACAAAAAAGCCGATGCTCATGGATGCCGGCAGGAGAAAATAGACCGCTCCCGCTGCCAGAAGTGCAAAGCACAGTACCGAAAGGATCCGGCGTCTTGTGATCACCGATTTCCTGGCAGGAAAACAATGCACCGTATTTTTCGGAAGAATATCGGGCGAGGCCTTGATTCTCACGGCTTCCGGTTCAACCGCCAATGCCGCTTTTCCCGTTCCTTCGGTCTCACCGAATACTTCCGTTTCACCGGTCGCTTCAGGATGGATCTGACCGGTTACTTCTTCTCCGGTTTTCGGTTCCGATGATAGAGCCATACTGTTTCCTCCCTTGAAAATTACAATTTGAGGAGCGCCATCCGCTCTTCGATGCTCGTAAACATATCTTTGTAGCGTGCCTGCTTTTCACGTTCTGCGATAATGACCTTTTCCGGAGCTTTCCCGACAAATTCCTCGTTGGAAAGCTTGGCCTCAACACGTTCTATCTCTTTCTGCAGGTTCGCCTTTTCCTTTTCGAGACGGATGAGTTCCTTCTCGATATCAATCAGATCTTCGAGCGGTATATAGATCTCTCCGCCGCCGAAAACAGCCGCAACGGCGGTATTCGGGATGTCCTTCTTGGTATCGCGGATATCAAGTCCGCTGACACTCGCAAGACGCTCCAGGAAGGAAAGTCCGGCCATAAACATATCCGCGATCGCGGTGTCCGCCGTAACCAGAATGATATTCGCTTTTCTCGAAGGCGCAACGCCCATATTGACGCGGACATTCCGGATGGCGCGGATCGCATCCATCAGGACCTCCATGCGTCTCTCTTCAACCGGATATTCATCTTCCGATGTCGGAACGGGCCAGTCGGAAACCATAATGGAATCCGTCCGCTCGTCGAGCACGAGAGATCCGTAAACCTCTTCCGTCAGGAACGGCATAAACGGGTGAAGCAGCTGCATCGCCTTGGCAAGCGTATCATTCAGCACGAAAAGCGCCTCGAGACGTGTCGGATTCTCCTTGTCAAAGAGACGTGCCTTCGCAATCTCGATATACCAGTCGCAGAACTCCTCCCAGAGGAAGCTGTAAATCTTCGCAAGCGCAACGCCGAATTCGTACTTCTCAAGATTCACCGTCACTTCCGAGATCACGGTGTTCAGTCTCGAACGGATCCATTTGTCCTCGACGGTGAACTTCGAACGGTCCACCTTCTCAAAGGAAAGATCATCGTCGCAGTTCATGATGACAAACCGCATCGCGTTCCAGATCTTGTTGGAGAAATTCCGGCCTGCTTCGATCTTTTCTTCCTGAAAACGCTGGTCGTTGCCCGGTGCGTTGCCGGTCACAAGTGCATATCGAAGCGAATCGGCACCGTACTTGTCGATGATCAAGAGCGGGTCAATACCGTTGCCTAAAGACTTGCTCATCTTTCTGCCCTGGGCATCGCGTATGATACCGTGGATCAGAACATCTTTAAACGGTGTCTCACCCATGTTCTTGATGCCCGAAAAGATCATTCTGGCAACCCAGAAGAAGATGATATCGTAGGCCGTTACAAGAACGCTCGTCGGATACCAGTAGTCGAGTTCGCTTGTCTTATCCGGCCAGCCAAGTGTCGAAAAGGGCCACAGCGCCGAAGAGAACCACGTATCAAGCGTATCCTCGTCCTGCTTAAGCTTCGTACCGCCGCATTTCGGGCAGACCGCCGGCTGTGTTGACGAGACAAGGATCTCGCCGCAGTCCTGACAGTAATAGGCCGGTATCCGGTGTCCCCACCAGAGCTGACGGGAGATACACCAGTCACGGATATTCTCCATCCAGTTAAAATACGTCTTGTCGAAACGCTCGGGGACAAAATCGGTCTTCCCGGTTCTGACCGCTTCGATCGCGGGCTCCGCGAGAGGCTTCATCTTCACGAACCACTG
>CAZTXQ010000104.1:0-3294 GCA_964617375.1 uncultured Mageeibacillus sp.
AAACTCTGTGTTCTCGGCGGTTTTTTGTTGGTGGGAACTACAGGACTCGGACCTGCGACCCCATGCGTGTGAAGCATGTGCTCTCCCAGCTGAGCTAAGCTCCCGTATCATGCGCTCCGCTTTTCGCGAAAAAATTCTTAGCGGCGCATGCTGTTTATTAACTATACCATAAAGTGAATTCAAGTCAAGAATGTGCGGGGAACTGTCGGAATGGTGTTCGGCCCCGCCCGATTTGTCCGGTTTTTTTCGTGCGTGTATAGACATCTGAAGCCTGAGGTTGTTTCTTTATTTCTATATTGGTATAATTCAATGTGGAATTATTTGTACAACGCTTATATATTGCGTTTAAAGGCGAACGGGATATTAGGGGAGACTTTCGATGAAGAAGTTTTTGCTTTCAGTCATGATATTGTCCATTGTATGTGCGGCCTGCGCATGCTCCGGTAAGAATCCCGGTGCCGCAACGCAGGCGACCGATGTCACGGATGTGACGTCGGATGTGACGATCCCCGCGGAGACGACTCTCGCGGCGGAAACGACTGCCGAGACTACGGCGGCTCCGACGGAACCGACCGTGGTTCCCGAGAGTTTTCTGGGGCTGGCCCTTGTGCAGGACTCCGCGACTTCGCTGTGGGGCTTTATCGACGGGACGGGCGAATACGTGATTCCGGCGCAGTATCTGGCCGCGAGTCCTTTTGCCGGGAACGGCCTGGCGCTCGTGCAGGATGCCGGGAACAGCCTCTGGGGTTATATCGACAAGACCGGCGAGTATGTGATTGACGCGCAGTATGCCTGGGGATTTTCTTTTTCGGGCAACGGACTGGCCTGTGTCGCGGTGATGGAGGGCGGATCGTATTCTTATATCGACGAGTCCGGCGCGCCGGCGTTCTCGCAGCAATTTGATTATTCGGAGGGCTTTGCCGATAACGGTCTTGCCATTGTAAGGGATGTCGCGACGAAGCTGTACGGCTATATCGACGAGACAGGCGAGTATGTGATTGAGCCGACATTCGGCATGGCCGGGGAGTTTTCGGCCGGGGGTTATGCGCTGGCCTATGATGCCGTGAATTACATGGTTGGCATTATCGATATGTCGGGCGAGTATGTGATCGAGCCGACGTTCGGTCTGGCGAACAGCTTTAGCGCCAACGGGCTCGCGAGTGTTCAGGATATCGAGACGGGTCTGATCGGGTTTGTCGACGAGACCGGCGCGTATGTGATTGCTCCGCAGTTTGAATTCAGCGAGGGGTTCGGCGAGAACGGTCTTGCGAGTGTTCAGGATCCGACAACGCATCTGAATGGATTTATTGATTCGACGGGCGCGTATGTGATTCAGCCGCAGTTCGCGATGTGCCTCAACTATAACGACGACGGGCTGGCGGTCTTTATGTCGGCCGACAATCAGCTGGTAGGATATATTGATATGACGGGTGCTCCGGTGATCGCGCCGACTTTTATCTGGGCGGAGGATTTCGCCTCGAACGGGCTGGCCGCGGTGCAGGATAACGAGACGAGTCTGTACGGGTATATCGACAGGACAGGCGCCTATGTGATTCCGCCGCAGTTCACAGCGGGTGAGAGCTTTACCTGATCTCTTAGATGGCCGCTCATGCCGGCACCTTCTTTTACTTGGCTGATTCGCGAAAAGACGTATGACGCAGGGTCTGATGGAGTCCTTTTAACGGGACTCGCAGGCCCTGTGTTTTTTATTTGTGCCTTTTCTGGCCTTGCCGTGCCGCATCCGGAGGGTATCTATCAACATGTGCTCTTGCGCCGCGCCCGGATCCGTGCTATTTTCAAGTAGAACAAACGTTCTCTTTGGAGGCGCGAAAATGGACAGAAAAATACTGCATGTGGATCAGAATTGTTTTTTCGCATCCGTGGAGATGAAGAATCATCCCGAACTCAGGAATGTGCCGATGGCGGTCTGCGGCGACCAGGAGCGCCGTCACGGAATCGTCCTTACGAAGAATCCGTTGGCCAAGAAGGCCGGCATCCAGACGGGCGAGGTGATCTGGCAGGCCAAACAGAAGTGCCCGAATCTTGTCGTGGTCGACGCGCATTATTCGGATTATTCGTATTACTCGGAGAAGGCATTCGAGATGTATTGCCAGTATACGGACCGCGTGGAACCGTTCGGCATGGACGAGTGCTGGCTGGATCTGACCAATATCAGCGGGACCGGGAGCCTCGAGGAGACGGCGGATGAGATACGTACGAGGGTCAAGAATGAGCTCGGACTTACGTGCTCCGTAGGGGGAAGCTTCAACAAGATTTTCGCGAAGCTCGGTTCGGATTATAAGAAGCCGGACGCGACGACTATCATTACCCGGGAGAACTTTAAGGACTTTGTCTGGCCGCTTCCGGCGAGCGACCTCTTGTTTGTCGGGCACTCTACGAAGAAGCGGCTGTCCCGGATCAACGTGAATACGATCGGGGATTTGGCGGCGCTTCCGCTCCCGTATATTGAGTCGTATCTCGGGAAGAACGGGGCGGTGCTCTGGGCCTACGCGAACGGACTCGACGAATCGCCGGTGCATCTTGCGACCGACCAGCGCATCATCAAGTCGGTCGGCAACAGCGCGACGACTTCGCGGGACATGGTCTGTGACGCGGATATCTGGAAGACGATCATGTCGCTCTCGGATCAGATTGCGTCGCGCATGCGCAGGTATGGGCTTTTCGGGTATACGATTCAGATCTGGGTCCGTAATTCCGAGCTGGAATCGTACCAGAAGCAGCAGATCATGAGCGTGCCGACCAACCACGATATCGATATCGCGCGCGTTGCGATGGATCTTTTCAAGCGAAGTTATCCGTGGGATAAGGCGGTGCGAAGCATCGGCGTCCGGGTGATGCAGGTGTGTCCGGCCGAGAGCTGCCGGCAGATCTCGATCTTCGATCCGGATTATATAAGGGATGAGAAGTCCGAGATCGAGAAGGTGATCGACGACCTGCGGCTCCGGTTCGGAGAGCAGGCGATCTTCCGCGGGGTCCTTCTGGATACGCATTCCGACCTGCTGCCGGAAGGGCAGTTCGGCTGGAATCAGGGGAGCTTCAAACGGACGGCGGAAGGGTAAGGGGGAAGGACAGTCGATCGGTAATCCGTTCCGAAGCGACCGGAATCGGGATCTAGTTCATCCATTCCGCTGATTCAAACCGTGAGACAATAATCGTTGCATTTGGGCGATTTTAGTCCGGCGGTTACAATACAGCCGTTAGACAATGGAGAGTAAGAGTGTAAGCGGTAAGCTTCATGCACCTTGACAACGGAAATAGATGAATCGAAGATCT
>CAZTXQ010000105.1:0-3255 GCA_964617375.1 uncultured Mageeibacillus sp.
CGCCAGTGTTATTGCCGGCCGCTTCATCGACAGAATCGGCAAACTCCGTTTCCTTTTGCCGGCCGCAGCTGTCATGTTCGCCGGTCTGATCGCGCTCTATTTCACGCGAACATTCGTCCCTGTCATCCTCGCCGGCATCGTCATGATGTCCGGATATATGATCGTAACCGCAACGCTCTCGGCGATGATCCGGGACAACACACCGGTCGAGAAAGCCGGCCATTTCCAGGGGATCCGCATGGTCTTTGCGGTCCTTCTCCCGATGGTCATCGGCCCGGCAATCGGATCCTGGGCGATCAAGAACAGCAACAGCACATACAACGATCTCGGCGTCATCAAGCACGTGCCGACCCCGTCGATCTTTCTCGCCTCCGGCTTCGTGCTTCTGATGATCCTAATACCTATGTGGTTCATGAGAAGAAGACCTCAGGAAGAGACCGCACCGTCCTCTTCCTCCCAATCTTAAATACGCGAAAACGTCTACGCCCGATATATTCTCTTTTCGAAAACGAAGTGCAGCGAAACGGAGATTCTGCTATGCAAACAAAATGGGGAATGTCCCTTAATCCTCTTCATGTCCTGCCGGAATACCCCCGTCCGCAATTGGTACGCGACAGCTTCATGAGCCTCAACGGGTACTGGGACTACTGTATAACAGAGACGCCGGAGATGCCCTCCGCATTCGACGGCCGGATTCTGGTGCCTTTCTCGCCGGAAAGCGAGTTAAGCGGTGTATCGCGGACACTCTTGCCGACCGAAACTCTCTGGTACAAGAAGGAACTGACCCTTTCCGAGGACTTTCGCAGCGGCCGGACGCTCCTTCATTTCGGAGCGGTCGATCAGGAGGCGACGGTCTATCTGAACGGCGCCCTAGTCCTTACCCATACGGGCGGCTTTACGCCATTTACCGTCGAACTGACCCCCTTTGTCACGAAGCCGATCATAATTCTGATCCGTGTGACCGACTCAACCGAGAAGAGCGGACATGCGCGCGGCAAGCAGTCGTCCAAACGCGGCGGCATCTGGTACACGCCGCAGAGCGGAATCTGGCAGACGGTCTGGATTGAGAACGTTCCGGCCGACTATATTGAGGCCCTCCGCATCACGCCCGACTATGACGCAAAGTCCGTACGTATCACGATCGAGTCCGAACGGGATCTACCCGCGACGATTACCCTGAACAACCAGGACTACTCCGCGAAAACGAACACGGTCACCGAGATCCCCATGCCTGGATTCCGTCCATGGTCTCCGGAAGACCCTTTCCTCTACCCCCTGACCATCCGGCTCGGCACGGACCTCGTACAAAGCTATTTCGGGATGCGTAAGTTCTCTGTCGAGCCGGACTCCAAAGGCATCCCGCGGCTCTTCCTCAACAATCGCCCCTACTTTCACAACGGGCTTCTTGATCAGGGGTACTATCCCGACGGACTACTGACTGCGCCCTCCGACGAAGCGATGATCAGCGACATCCAAAAGGCCAAAGATATGGGTTTCAATATGCTTAGGAAACACATCAAGATCGAGCCGCTCCGGTGGTACTACCACTGCGACCGGCTCGGCATGCTCGTCTGGCAGGACATGATCAACGGCGGCGGCCAATACAACAAGCTCCTCATTACGTATCCGTTGTTTATCGATCATCCTATGAAAGACAGTCACTATCGGCTTTTCGCGCGAAAAGATTCCGAAGGCCGCGCGCAATACAGAACGGACCTCGAAGCGATGCTCCGCCATTTCATAAGCGTCGTTTCCATCGCGGTATGGGTGCCGTTCAACGAGGGTTGGGGACAGTTTGACGCGGCAAAGTTCGCGGCGTGGGTTCGCGAATACGACCCTTCGCGGACGATCGACCACGCCAGCGGATGGCACGACCAGGGGGCGGGCGACCTTAAGAGTTACCACGTCTATTTCCACCCGTACCGCTACAAAAAAGATCGCCGGGGCCGCGCTGTCGTCCTCTCGGAATTCGGCGGCTACAACTATCGCGTCGGGAATCATGCCTGGAACGATGCGGACTTCGGCTACAAACGGGCCTCTTCGTGTGAGGAACTGATCCGGTCTTATCGGCACCTCTATGAAGAAGAGATCCTGCCGGCTCGTGAACAGGGACTTTCCGCCGCCGTCTACACCCAGTTGACCGACGTCGAGGACGAACTGAACGGCCTTCTCACCTACGACCGCGAAGTTATGAAGATTCCGGAGGAGGTTCTACGGGAGATCAACGCGCTGGTGAGCGGGGTGATGGAGTAGAGGGAAGTGAGGGTTTATGAAGCAGTATTGGATCGATGGTCACGCTTTGATACAAGCGACCACCGACGCTTCCGACAGATAGTATTCGGAGAGTAGGATTTGTGTGAGACTCGAAGAAGAGTCCACGACATAGGTCGTCTTTTCTTTTGGCGTAAAGACTGCAAGCCGGTTGTTCTCTGCATCGTAGGTATAGGACGTATCTCCGGCCCGAACGAGTCGGTTCCCGCAGTCGTAGACATGCTCCAAAATGGTGCACAACCGCCATGCGGTCATTTTGTTCGCAGAGACCAGTGTGCTTTCGCATAGAATCTCCGATTTAATCGTGTAGGAGTCATTTACGGTCCGATCGCAGACTGCGTCAGCCACCGTGGGTTCGACGATTTTCAGATACCAGCCGGCGACATCGAATTGAGAGCAGAAGAACGTAGCCGTCTTGCGATTTCTTGGTTCGCCGAATTCGAAAAGGTGCTGAGTAATCCGTGAAAAAATGAGCCGGCATTTCCGGTGAGCGAGATCCGCCAGTCCGAAGAGTGAGAGCCATCTTCGCAAAAATATGCTCCCACATTTACGAGATATTTGAGCGCATGGGCACTCTCCCCCAGAAAGATTTTTTTAAGCCTGAGCGGAGAGTCGATCAGTAATCACTTGCTTTGCGCCCGGAATCGGGATCTCGTTTATCCATTCCGGTGATTCAAACCGCGAGACAATACTCGTTGCATTCTGGCCATTTATTCCGGCGGTTACAATACCGCCGTTAGACAATGGAGAGCAACAGTTGCGTATTGTACTCCTTGACGGGAATCAGAACCATTCGTCAATGAATAGAGGTTCAACCTACTCAAATGTGCTCAGATGCCGATTGAGTAGGCTTATCAATGATAAGAAACGCCCTTCAGAGCACCGTCGAACCTACTCATATGCACTTAGATGTCGATTGAGTAGGCTCGCAATGATAAGAAACGCCCTTCAGAGCACCGTCGAACCTACTCATATGCACTTAGA
>CAZTXQ010000106.1:0-3114 GCA_964617375.1 uncultured Mageeibacillus sp.
TAAAAAACTCACGCCGCGAGGGTCGGCGAACCTATTCAAATACGCTTAGATGCTGATTGAGTAGGCTCGTCAATGATAAGAAGCTCGCGCCGGGGATTCGGCGAACCTCCTCAAACGCGTTGACATCGATCTGGCTTGCTACGGAGGAGCGCTGGCTCACTTTTTCAAGCTGAACGGACCACCCGCCGGAATCGTGGCTCCGCCGAGTCGATGTATTCATTGTTGTAGGAATGACCAAATTGAACAAGGAAATGATGGCATTCGAGCATCTTCACTTTATTCAAATTTCCTTGATTATTTTCTTGAAATCCACTATTAACTATTGTATCATAGCGATGTGCTGGCACATAATTACTAATTAATACATTTGACATAATCTTCAAAGCCGGGCAAAGAACCTGATAGTATACGTTTTATTGGAGGTTATTATGAAAATTTATAAGCTGCTTACTGTTTGCGCCTTGTCTTTATCGCTGTGTTTGACAGGATTTGCTTTTCCGGATTCCGCTCAACAAGTTGCGTCTTACCGCTTTTCGAGCAGGCGGCCTGTCATTGAAAAGGACGACAAATTTGTAGAGGATGAGGTGATCGTAGTCACGGATGTATCTGCGGATGAAGAGTCTCTGCAAATGGCAGGGATATCAAAGGATGTCTCTCTTCTTATGTCTGATGCAGAATCCGAAACCTATCGAATCTCGCTCTGCGATGAAATCGATGTCGAGCGTGCACTTGATGCGTATGTTGAGATTCCTGCCGTGCTCTATGCGCAGCCAAATTATCAGATTGAGCAGGACGGAATGCTGCTGGGCAGTGAGCAAACAAGTGGTGTCCGTCAATGGCAGCATGAAGTTCTTCACACCAAAGAAGCCTGGGAATTAATGGATCGGGTCCCCAGCAGGCAATGTGTCAAAGTTGCCGTTATTGAGGGTGCCGTCGACATAAACCATCCGGATTTGAAGGAGAATATCGATACCGAAAACTCCTGCTCTCTCGCCAATGGTTACAAAGAATCCATCACGACGGTTGCTGCAAACGATCACTCGACACACGTTGCGGGCATTATTGCTGCCGTCTCGGACAACAACATTGGTACAGAAGGTATCGCATGCGGAACGAACAATGATTGTGTCAAGATTGTATCCGTCAATGTTTATAAAAATGGCAGCGACGCCGGCGGAAGCGTCACTGCAGACGTAATTATATCTGCTCTTCAATATGCGGTGAAATGTGGCTGCCGTGTCATAAATATGAGCTTCGGGGTTGGTTACATCAAGAATCAGGCCATAGAAAATGCTGTAACCTCGGCATTTAACAGCGGAGCTGTTGTCGTATGCGCGGCACCCAATAATCATTCAACGCAATATGCTGTACCCAGCGACGTTGAACAATCGATTTCCGTAATCGATCTGGCCTATTCCGGAAACGGACTGTCCAGACAGCCTGATTCTGATTATGGCCAATACAAAGATATTTCCGCTCCCGGAACCGGTATTTATTCTACAAAGACCGGCGGTACATATGGATACTACACCGGAACATCCATGGCAGCACCGATGGTTTCAGGAGTAGCGGCATTGGTTTGCTCAACCAATCCCGGTTTGACTTCAGCACAGGTCCGAAGGCTGTTGATCTGGACAGCACGTGATCTGGGCGCATCCGGCTGGGATAATGATACGGCGGCAGGCTGCGTCGATGCGTATCAAGCCGTGTATATCGCTTTGTGGATGAAAGATTCCACGCTTCTCCCGGATGAGAAGCTTACTTTCTCCAATGAGCTCGCACCGCTTCCCAAGACTCTGGAAGATATCTTTGTTACGGATGAGTTCAAACCGTTACTCTATTTCTTCTGTGATTCAAATCTGAGCTGCGGGAGTCCCCTCGCACTGACGACCGAAAACCTTGAAAAATATGTCGTGCCATTGGAATCCGGCGAACTGACGGCATGTGAATTCTTTGACGAACTGCGATCCAAATCGACGCTGACTCTCGACAGTTCTCATGATTACTTAATGTTTGTCTACGATCTATTCCTCCATCGTAAACCAACGCTGCAGGAAGCGCAGGCGGGTTATTATCTCTTGCTTGAGGCAAACGGCAGAAACGCTCTCGCAGATCAGCTCCTGCATTCAGACGAATTTATCCTGCGCTGTAAGAATTCATATGTCACAGCCGGGGATGGATTGACAGAGTTCAAGTAATGGATTTACGGTGTGACGGATAAAAAGCAAAAGAGAGCTGCCAACTTGCTGCCCTCTTTTACATAAAATCTCAACTCATTTTTCGTCATACACATCTCTGCGGTGTCCGATGTTTAAGGCGGTTATGATGAGCTTGTCATCTTCTATGAGGCATATAAGACGATAGTCTCCAATTCTGTACCGCCATTGACCGCTGCGGTTCGCTGTAAGCCCTTTTCCCTGTTGTCTCGGGTCTGTGCAACCTATCAGGTTCTTGTCAATCCAAGCCTTGATCATACGCTTTGTGTAGTAGGCGAGCATCTTAAACTCTTTGTCGAAGCGTGAGGTGGTTTCAACGCTATGTGTCATAGACCGCACTCATCCCAGAGTTCGGTAATCGGAGCGCTCTTTTTGCCGCGATCGACATATTCGGTATACGCTTCCTCGGAAATAGCGATGTCGTATTCATCTTCAATTTTCTCGAAAAGCGCCCTTTTAAAAGCTTCTCCAAGAGAAAGAGAGTGGATTTTTGCATAGCTGTCAGCTAAGCGCTTCTCTTCATCGGATAGTCTAATTGAAAACGCCATAGTATCAGCTCCTTTCTATATAGTACGTTGTACTATCGGTTTGGTGTTTTGTCTACCTCTTCATGAAATATTCTGGTCACGCCGATCCTTTTTCGCGTACAATTACCATCGCGGCCCCGCCTGCTCATACCCTACTGAAAGAATTTCGTCTCCTCCAGTACAGGATAAAAGATATCCTTCTGTTCTCCATTCCAAACCTGATAGAACCATTCATAATAATGCTTGAAGCCCATTCCCTCCCATTGGGTATAGGAAGTAAGTCCGAATTTTCCTTCCCTGGAATCAAACGCGGCAATTTCTTCCTCGATCTCTTCTTCTGTCAGGTGATGATACGAGTCATAATGAATGAC
>CAZTXQ010000107.1:0-3082 GCA_964617375.1 uncultured Mageeibacillus sp.
CTTATAAGCCAATAACGAACATTCGCTTTTGGGGAAAGTTTAATATAAGCAACCGGAGGAAGCCACTACGCAAAAGGGTAGTTTCGGGTAGTTTCGAAAGAATCACCCCATAATTAACAGAACCCTTACGCAGATTTCTCCTACATACAGGAACTCCCGGCTCATCGCCGTACATACCGCCGATCACCCATTTGCATCCGCAAACACACTCTTCAGAACAGCCTCCAGCACCCGGTTCGACTCTTCCTCGACACCGTCGCCATCAGGCGCGCCCGTATACATCCGGCTGATCGCAAACGAACAATCATCCTTATCCGCGAAAACCTCAAAAGACCTATAGGCAAAAAGCGCCGTATGAATCCCTTTTCCGCCACAAATCTCATACACATCCCGAATCCATTCCTCCGAACCGCCGCCGGGCGTCCAGTCCGAGCACCCGAATTCGCCCAGAAAAATCGGATACTCATTAAGAAACCCTTCGCCGATACAATCGTCGATTGCCGCCAGCATGTCCTCTTTGTCAAAAGAATCAGACGGATACTTCATCGCAGCCGCCCCGTCCGGTGACGCATGCGTAAACCCAAGCGGCTCGTAGAAATGAAACGAGTACATAAGATTCCTCTCTTCGACCGTAATCCAGTTCGGGCGAAGCCAGCTCTCCGCAACTCCGTCATTGCCGACAGCCGCTTCCACAATCACCAGATGAAACGGATCCACCCCGCGAATAGCCTCAATCGTATCCGATAAGACGCCGCGATACATTTCCTCACCGTCCGCCGGCAGCGACGGCTCATTCATCAGGTCATACCCGGCGACGATCGTTTCCGCCGCGCAAAAACGCGCGATATCCGTCCAGGCGCGGAGAAACGCTTTTCGCGCATCCTCTTCAGTCCAAATATCCCAGACGCCGTCATCTGTCGATCCGAACCCGCCGTACGGGCAGTGAAAATCAAGAATCAGGTAAACATCATTCTCCTTCGCCCAGTCCATGTTCTGCCCAAGCCACTCCCACCCCGCGGCCTTCCGGACGCTGCAGTCAGCATCCGTGTACAAATCATCCCACTTCAGGAAAAATCGTACGGCATTAAACCCCAGCCCGGAAACCTTCTCAAAATCCTCTTCGTCATGATGAAGTGTGCAGAACAGCTCTTCGCCCGCATACGAATCGGAATACCACGTAAGATTATCGAAATTGACGGCGCGCAGCATCACTTCCTCCCCGTCACGGAAAAGAAGGTTCTGCTCCCGATGCACATACGACTCCGCGTCCGCACCCGAAAGATCCGCGGCAGTCATCTCCGCCGTGGACTCTACCGGCGACTGATTCCCCGGAGACAACGGACCGGCACACGACCCGAGCAGCAAAGCCGCCGTCAACAATAAACAAACAACATACTTTCTCATATGGCTCTCATGATTCCATATATCAGCGTATTTGGCAATACAATTTGATTTTTGCGCGCGGCGAAGCCGGTATCCGGAAAATCCCCCGTCCCGCTCACTCACAGCGTACGAGATTTCAAGTTTACAGGTTTGATCAACCGCGTAAAAGCATTCCGCAGGTTACCCATTCCCCGCTATTTTTCCACTCGCTCAAACTAAACAAAGAAAAATACACATCTGCAAACGAACTCCCAGCTGGACCTTATCAAAAACGCATCCACAAAAATCTGCTCCACCAACGCTTCCGCGCGGCAAAGCCGCCATAAAGAAAATCCCCCTCCTGCGAACGAACTCCCCGCTGAGAGAGAGCGGGACGGTGGATTTTCCCTACTATTCCCCCATCCTTGCTTTTCGATACGCATTATCATCGGTCGCATCAAAGCCCAACGGCAGATAACCTGCGTCGATGTAATCGGTGTACTCAAGATCGAAAAAGTAATTGCAGAAGATGAGTTCAACATAGACAATTGTATCTTCATCGTCCGTGATCGCGTAGACAAAGCCTTGATAAGGATCAGAGTTCATGGCAACGAGGTGCTGGTCCTCCGGGAACCCGGTCGCACCGTAGAATCCCGTATAATTCTCGATGCCAAGCCCCTTAAGTCTGGCGATCTCGGCTGAATAAGCGGTCTTATCATAATCGACGACAAGGTAACTTAAGTACTGGGCATCGAAGGGATTGTAGTAGACCATTTTGAAATCTTTAACCGCCATATCTGAGGTCAGTTTTTCGGGAAAAATAGACTCATCCATCCCCCACTTTTCGTCGTAATCGCCCTTGGCTTCAGATCCGATAACAGAACTGTATTTAGCTGAATCTGTCGTGACAACAGGCTTTTCGGAAAGAAAGCCATAACTCATCAATCCGAGTGCCGCCGCGCCCAGGACGAGGTACGCGATAAGCGTAGCGAGCAAGCTAAGAAGCACTATGGAGATTATGACTAGGACATTCTTGACCTTCTTCATCTGCTTGTACTCCTTCAGGATCTTGAACAGGTTCTCGTCCGTCTCTGTTACACTGACGTCACGTTCTCCGTTCAGCAGTTCATTTATCGTGATGCCCAGCTCCGCGCAAAGCGGTTTAAGCAGCAGGATGTCCGGCATGCACCGACCGTTCTCCCATTTGCTGACGGCTTTGTCGGTCACGCCGAGCTGGCCGGCCAGATCTTTCTGAGTAAGATTCTTCTCTGCCCGAAGGCGGGCGATAAAAGTACCGATGCGTTCTTGATTCATGTAATTCTCCTTTGGCGAGATGTTGTTTCTTGTTTAACGATATCATTTTACAGCGAGGAGGCCAGCTCGCTACGTCTTCAACGGTTGAATTCGCGATTCTGGCGGTATACCAGTGGTAGAGTCCGACTAATTCGGCCATAAATCATGACAGGACGCCCCGATTCCTTGATTCCTCATGAGTGTGAATAATTCAGTTCCGCGGATCCGCCTCAGTTCGTAGACGTTGAGCCGCGATGTTGATTCAATAAGACCTGATAATGAGCAGTTCCACCGATTAACATACGTCAGAGTGCTGAAAACTCGTTTTTAATCAATGATTACGTACGAAATCAGGAGTGCCGATATTTTTAGTAGGTCAAGTCCAAATTTGTGTGTAAATTCAAAAACCTACATAATGTCAGTCTTG
>CAZTXQ010000108.1:0-1800 GCA_964617375.1 uncultured Mageeibacillus sp.
TTTACGAAGTTTTTAAAATGCAGTATAAAAAGTTTCTTGGTTTGCAACTGTTTTCATGTTAAGCTGGCATCAAAGTGAGGTGCTCAGTATGGTTCAAAGAAAACAGTACATGGAGAAGCTCATAAAGCTTAAAGATAAGAAAATCATCAAGGCGCTTACAGGAATCCGCCGGTGCGGAAAGTCCACACTGCTCCTTATGTTTTGCGATTATTTAAAAGAATGCGGAGTAGAGGATAACCAGATAATCCTCCTGAACTTTGAGGATCTTGCGAACGAACCTTTGCTGGAATACAGGAAACTGGATGAGTATCTGACGAAGCGGCTTCATCCTGACAAAATGACCTATGTTTTTCTGGACGAGATTCAGAATGTGCAGGATTTTCAGAAGGCGGTTGACAGCCTCTTTACCAAAGACAATGTGGATGTCTATATCACGGGTTCAAACACGCAGATGCTTTCCGGGGAACTGGCTGCGCTGCTTTCGGGCCGATATATGGAGATCAGCATGCTGCCCCTTTCTTTTGCCGAATACTTTGAAATGGTTGGCGGCGATAAACGCGATGCCTTCAACCAATATTACAAAAACGGCGGTTTCCCGTATGCCGCGGTTATTGAAGATGAAGACATTCGAAGAGAATATCTCGCTGGAATCTATAACGCCGTTTTGCTCAAGCATATCGTCGCAAGAAGGCGGATCAACGATATCGCTCTGCTTGAAAGTGTCATAAAATTCCTTTTCGACAATATTGGCAATACCGTGTCTTCCAAGAAAATTGCCGACAGTTTAACTTCTTATGGCCGTGGGACAACGTCGATAACCGTTGACAATTATGTCGAAGCACTTATCGGAGCATTTGTTCTATATAGGGCGTACAGGTATGATGTTAAGGGCAAATTGTATCTTAAATCGCTCGAAAAATATTATCTTGTAGATGTCGGTCTGCGCCGCATGCTTCTCGGAGACAAAAATATAGACATAGATCATCTTCTCGAAAACATTGTGTATCTCGAACTCTTGAGGCGCGGGTACACAGTCAGCATCGGTAAAGTCGGTGATAAAGAAATCGATTTTATCGCAGTGACCGGGGGAGACAAGCTTTACTATCAGGTCGCGGCAAGTATTCTTGACCCCGCCACCTTTGAACGCGAAATTGCCCCTCTCAAAAAGGTATCCGATTACTATCCCAAATTCATCCTGTCTATGGACGAACTTCCTATGAGTGAGGACGGAATCAAGCAAGTCAATATTATCGATTTCCTGCTGGAAAAATAAGCGTAACAACAACGAGTGATGAGACTGCGTTCCTATTCGGGAGCGTAGTTTTTTTGTTTCCGGAAGAAGTTCTATGAAAGTGAGATGCACCAAGTCCGGAGAGCGAGAGCCACCTTCGCAAGAAGGTTGCTCCCAGATTTATGGGATACTTGAGCGCATGTATTGTTTCCCCTGAAGGATTGTTTTGTAAGCCTGAGCGGAGAGTCGATCGGTAATCGCTTCCGAAGTGAACGGAAGCGGGATCTAGTCCAACCATTCCGGTGATTCAGACCGTGAGACATTAATCGTTGCATTCTGGCGATTCTAGTCCGGCGGTCACAATACCGCCGTTGGACAATGGAGAGCAACCGTTGCCTATCGTCCTTGATGGGAATCAGAACCATTCATTCATGAATAGAAGGTCAACCTACCAAAACACGCTCAGATGTCGATTGAGCAGGCTTGTCAATGATAAGAAACGCCCTTCAGGAGGCCGGCGTACCTACTCAAACATGATCAGATGTCGATTGAGTAGGCTTATCAATGAT
>CAZTXQ010000108.1:1900-3065 GCA_964617375.1 uncultured Mageeibacillus sp.
AGTAGGCTCGTCAATGAACTAAGCCAATGCAAAGCCGTTTGGAGCGCCTTTGTATATTGTCACCAACCGCCGGAATTGTGGCTTCGCCACACCGGTGTATACGATTAGTAAATCTTGATAGAATTCCGATAACATGTTAATCTTTTATCAAATATATAATTCTTGGTACATATTTTTCGGGGGTGGTTTAAATTAAGAAGCGATCCTTAATAGCTTTGTTGATGTTCGTAATTGTTGCGGATCTAATCTTCATTGCCGGTACCTGGTTCTGGTATTCAGAAGACACAAATAAGATCTGGGAATATGTCCGTGTACGTCAATATGCAGACAAGATCGAAGAAATGTATCCGGGGAAAATTGCTGTATATTATACGGCGCCCGATAGAATTTTTCTAAAGATTTCGCCGGATACTACTTTGGATGACTGCATTGTGATCGCTTCGAAATTCCAGAACTGGCGTCTTCATGACAGCGCACTAAACGATTTCACAACAATATTGATGTTTCCAGAGGATGTTTATATCGGCTGTCCCGCTGGACTCGATATGCGTACTGTCATTTCGTTCGCATATGATGAGAATGGCGGAGACAAAGTCGACATAAGGATTTCGAGCGGAGAGATCGCATCTTCCATGGGATCAAAACTGGCCTCTTTTAGTGGGTCAAAGCTCTCCTCTTTTCGAGTTTTTGGTGACACATTCAGTATTAGTACCGGAGTATTCATCGAACTCGATGACGAATCGGTTTTATCAAATATTACCGAGTGGGACTGCCCTCCCGGTCTGTATACCGAAGAACAACTGGCCGATCTCGAGGCGAGAGGGATTCCCGTAACGGTTTGGGGCGAGGTGGATGCGGCATGAATACTTACTTTTCGGACTCGTATCATTTGCGGTTTGATGATGTGGAAGCCCTGGTGCAAACCCTTGGTATTCGACTGGCTATTGCTCTCATCATTCTGATTGTGTCCGTGATCGCATTGGTCATGGTCATACGCAAAAAGCCCGGAAAAGGTGGGAAGTGAGCATCCGCATCGATTCCGGGCTGATTCAAATTTAGTCTTGCTATTTGCAGATCAAATTCCGTTCTTCTCGAGAAAGTCCTTGAGCAGATTCATGCAGACGGTCTTCCTGTATTCGGCCGAGATACGTCCGGCGATCGGGAC
>CAZTXQ010000109.1:0-3043 GCA_964617375.1 uncultured Mageeibacillus sp.
GTCAAGACTGACATTATGTAGGTTTTTGAATTTACACACAAATTTGGACTTGACCATAAGCGGGAAGGACCGCTTTTCGCATAGCCGGCAAGTCGCACTGCTTTTCGCATAGCTTAGGACCGCTTTTCGCATAGCGTGAATGCTTGCGTAGGCGTATAATACATTAATCTTAACTCAATTTTCCGGAGGATGCGCAGGGATGATTTATGAGAATATTCTGAAGGCGGTCGGCCATACGCCGATGGTGCGCCTGAATCATATGACGGGGCCGGAGGATGCCGAGATTCTGGTGAAGGTCGAGGGCCTCAATGTGGGCGGTTCGATCAAGACGAGGACGGCACTTAATATGATCGAGGATGCTGAGCAGAAGGGTCTGATCGGACCGGACAGCATCATCGTCGAGCCGACGAGCGGCAATCAGGGCATCGGCCTTGCGCTGGTCGGGGCGGTCAAAGGGTACAAAACGGTGATCATCATGCCGGATTGTGTCAGCATTGAGCGCAGGAAGCTTGTCGAGCACTACGGCGCGGAGGTGATCACGGTTCATGACGACGGTGATATCGGCGCCTGTATCCAGAAGTGTCTGGACACTGCTACCGGAATGGCCGCGAAGGATCCGCGCGTTTTCGTGCCGCAGCAGTTCAATAATCCCGCGAATCCGATGGTGCATCGCCATCATACGGCGCTCGAAATTCTGGAGCAGGTTGCCGCCCCGATCCATGGCTATTGCTCGGGCATCGGGACCGGAGGCACTTTGTCCGGGATCGGCGAGGTCCTGAAGGCGCAGAATCCGGATATTCTCATATGGGCCGTCGAGCCCGAGCACGCGGCGATTCTGGCCGGCGGCAATATCGGCACGCATCTCCAGATGGGGATCGGCGACGGGCTGATTCCGGAGAACCTTAATTTGAAGATTTTCGAGCATGTTCATATTGTAACGGATGAAGAAGCGATCGGGACCGCGCGTGATCTTGCGCGAAAAGAAGGGCTGCTGTGCGGCATTTCCAGCGGCTCGAATGTCGCCGCCGCCATTGCGATGGCGAAGGTGCTCGGTAAGGGGAAGACGATCGTGACGATTCTTCCCGATACGGCCGAGCGGTATTTCAGCACGCCGCTGTTCGCACAGGATTCCGATTCGGCGGCGATCACGCCGCCATGCTGCACGGATATGCCGTGAGGAGGGCTCTTATGACTCTTTATATGAAACAGCAGGTTTTTTCGTGGGCGGATAGGTTTACCATTAAGGATGAGCTCGGGAACAACCGGTATTTCGTGGAAGGGGAATTGTTCTCATGGGGACACAAGCTGCATGTTTATGATGCGAACGACCGTGAGGTGGCATTCATTAAGCAGGAGCTTTTCGTGTTTCTTCCGGAATTTGAAGTGTATGTTGACGGAGCTCTTGCCGTTACGGTGAAGAAGGAGTTCGCTTTTTTTGCGCAGAAATATTCACTCGAGGGTACGGACTGGACGGTTGACGGTGATCTTTGGCAGCACAATTACGAGATTACGGGGCCTGAGGGCAGCGTGGCTTCGATCAACAAAGCGTACTTCACATGGGGAGACAGTTACCGGATCGACATGTCCGATGAAGCGAATGAGCTTCTGGTCCTGGCCACCGTGCTGGCGATTGACTGTGTTGTTCAAGATTCGTCGTCGAATGGAGGCGTGTCGTGAAGGCTCGCGAACGTAGACTTCCTTATTAAGATGTCGGGCACAATTGCCGTACGCGGTTCAGAAGACGCCCGCTGACACTTCCCCGCAATGAGGGCATCGTCCGTGAATGATCAGGGAGTTTACAGAGCTGTGCAGGCATAAAGGACAGACGAATTCGATTTCTTCGTTGCCGGGCGGGAGGATCTTCTCGTTGATCTCATTTGACAGGTCATCGAGGGTTATGCCGCATGCCGCCCCGACGCAATGGAAAAGGGCTTCGAAAAGGGTATATAAGTATTCGAGTTTTCGTTCTTGGGGTGTGTATTGGGAAGGTGCGTCAGCATCTTTTTTTTGCATGACGGGAAGTCCGGGGAGAAGCCTCGCCGGAAGCGGTTCGCCGCAGGCGGAACAGGCGGCATGGAAGAGTTGGGACGGCCATTGTTCGGTATGACATTTTTCGCAAATCGACGGCGCGTAAAGTGCCTTATAGGCATGCTGTTTCTTGTCTTCGTCGATGGTAAGAAATTCCTTGAGGATCATGGAACCGGCTTCCGGATTTCTTGTAGAAACCAGCTCCCACAGCGAAAGCATGATCTGACAGAAGCGGCTGATCTGCTTCTGGTGCGCCGCGACTTTGTTCTGCGCCTCGATGATTTTGCTGTTCTCCGACACTTTGTCTGGTTCCATCTCGATCAAACGATAGCCGTTATCATCGGATTGAATATATGTACAGGGTGCGGTGAATATTTTAGCGGCTGAACTGATAAAGGTATCCTCATACGTTATATCAGCGGCTTTCACCGTAAACCCGAACAGTTTGGCGGCGTCGAGTGACGCGAGAATCTCATCTGCCTGCTCATCCTTCATGTTGAAGCGCAGCTCTCTGCCGCAATATAGACAGCTGGAATTCTCACCCGGGCGGCTAAAGCCATTGTGTCCGCAGGCGGTACAGAACATCGGGATCGACAGATGGACTTGATTCAGCTGTCGGGCAAAGTTTACCTGCATGATTTTATGCAGCGTCACTTCGTCGATGCACCCGCGATCCAGTAGCAGCTCGCTCAAAGCTTTTATAAAAATGAACAAGTTGTTGATGGACTCCTCGGAATATTCGACCGGTATTGTATCTTTTCTCATGGCAGTTCCTCCGGATGTATGAATTCGATCTCGAAAAAAACATTTCGGATGTTATTATATCACACGTATCAAAAATATTTAACTTCCTGGATTTGCTGATGTTGGGGAAGAGGCGCGGAGGCGGCAAACCCTTGCGGCTGGTCCGGTACGCAAGGGTGGATTGAACTGGTTTTCGCAAAAAATAAAAAACCGCCGAAACTCTGTGTTCTCGGCGGTTTTTTGTTGGTGGGAACTACAGGACTCGGACCTG
>CAZTXQ010000110.1:0-2937 GCA_964617375.1 uncultured Mageeibacillus sp.
GCTGCGGACTTTCTGCTTGCTATAATCTTAGCAAAATGCGTCGGCACAAATATGTCAAATAGGGAGATTCCCGCTTCTTCTGTCCGAAATCCCATTGATTCAGCTTCATATAGACGGATTCCGGCGTGAAAAAGCCTTCGCAATCCTGCTTGTCTTTTATGACTGCAATCATTTCCAAAAAGCGGGGATCACTATGAATGGACTCGTATTTGCTCAATACACCTGCCACGCTGACGATGTCATACCAGGAGGACGGTGCTTTTAATTTGCGAAAATCCGTTCCCATATAAAACAGGTACGGATGCTGCAATTGACTGTGCTGCCACAAATCCAGAATGGAATGAATTGCCGCAGATGCTGCCGCAGAGTTCTTATATTCCGGTATGTACGAGAGCAAATCTGCCATAATAAGGGTCGCATAAGGGCAGCAATCGTCTTTCTTGCCCGGGCCTCTGAACTTTCCCAATTCCGGCGAAGCTGCGCAGGGAAATCCATTTTCGCGAACGAGGGATACTAAATAGCGTACGCCGGTCTGTATGAATTCTTTATAATCGACGTCCGCCTTAAGTAAAGCCAAAAGAAGAAGCGGCGCATCACAGAAGCACCAGCTGAAAACGTCCTCTCCTGTTCCGCCAAAATATTTCGGAATGTTCGTCAGAGACTGGTAAATTCCATTCTCGTCCCGATGCTTCAGGATTTCCTGCACAGCTGTCCGGATTTGCGGGATCTCCTGATCGAAGCCGAGATCAAGCAGGAATAAAAGCTTGTGAATCGGCAAATCCGGATTCTTATGATTCGTTACCGGAGTCGAGTGAAAAGACTCCACGTCTTTAAGGCAGCTTCTGATTCTCTCATCTGCCAAAGCCTTGTCTCTTGCATCGGATAAAGACTCCTTCGGCTCCCCGCACAGGTTGAGTCGAATCGCATATTTCAGCCAATCGTCGCTTCTCCTCAGGAGTTCCTGATTGTCAAACACCACCCTCACCTCCGGATACGGTTGCCCGATAAAAAAAAATCCTCAATCTATTCTCTCTGTATTATGACCTCCGGCTCTCCATTCATGTCAATACAGAAAAGGGATCAGTTTCTTGGTTCGACGCATATATTCGGCGTATTCTTCACCGAACTCTGCGGCGGTAGATTCCGGACGTCACAAGATGCTGACCGCTTTGGACGCCCAGACGTACCGTATAGTAAGAACGCAGCTGCCACATGGCAATCGACTGAAGGATTATGCCGATCGCGAAAAGCAGCAGTCCGATCCATGCCAGTATCCCCGCCCGCGGAATCGGTCCCGAAAACGAAGCGAACTCCCAGGGCGGAACAAGGATCAGAAACGGCACGGAGATCAAACCTGTAAGAATGACAGGCCACTTCTGCCCTTTGTCATGCGGTGTCTCGTCACCTTTTTGCCGGACCAGGAAGGGTCGCCTGTACCAATCCTTCATGATCCAGCTTGGCAAGCTCCTTCACCTTCTCGAAATCCAATCCGGCTGCCTTGGCAAAGCGCACGCCATATTCGGGATCGGCCAGATAACAATGTGCGGCATGACGGTACTTGATATTCGGCGTGACGGAGGCTATATCTCCGGCCGTGTTTTCGATCAGGATCTGCTTTTTCTCTTCGGTCATTACGCGCCACAAATTCCCGCCGGCACGGAAACAATCGTCCGTCGGATCATCTTTCGGATCATAACGGTACATTGCTCCATCCAGCTGCAGCGGCGGCTCCATTACTTCGGGCTGAGCGGTCCAGGCGCCGTAGCTGTTCGGAGTATAAGCCGGCGCGCCGCCATAGTTGCCGTCAACCCGCATGGCACCATCCCTGTGGTACTCATGAACCGGGACTTTTGCGCGATTCACCGGTATGAGATTGTGATTGACGCCAAGACGGTAGCGCTGTGCGTCACCGTATGAGAACAGTCTTCCCTGCAGGAAACGGTCCGGGCTGAAGCCGATACCGGGTACAACATGTGCGGGCGTAAAGGCTGATTGCTCAACTTCGGCAAAGAAGTTCTCCGGATTCCGGTTAAGCTCCAGAACCCCGACCTCAATAAGAGGATAATCGGCATGACTCCAGATCTTTGTGATGTCGAACGGATTCTCATAGTGATTTCTCGCTTGCTCTTCCGTCATGATCTGTACATACATCGTCCACTTCGGGAAATCGCCTCGTTCAATCGCTTCGTAAAGATCCTTGCCCATATACTCGCGATCCATACCGTTGATCTTCGCCGCTTCTTCATTCGAAAGATTCTTGATGCCCTGCTGTGTCTTAAAATGGAATTTGCACCAAACGCGTTGATTTTTCTCATTATAGAAGGAAAATGTGTGTTCGCCGAAGAAGTGCATATTGCGGAATGAAGCGGGTATCCCCCGGTCACTCATGACGATGGTGATCTGGTGAAAGCATTCGGGCAGAAGTGTCCAGAAATCCCAGTTGTTCTGGGCGGAACGGCGGCCGGTATGGGGATCCCTCTTAACGGCACGGTTCAAATCGGAGAAGTTATGGACATCACGGATAAAGAATGTTGGCGTATTGTTTCCGACCAAATCCCAGTTGCCTTCCCCGGTGTAGAACTTGACGGCAACACCGCGTATGTCGCGTTCACAGTCGGCAGCTCCGCGCTCTCCTGCGACCGTGGAAAATCGTATGAACAGCTCGGTCTCTGCTCCGGGCGCTAGAACTTTCGCCTTGGTATACCGTGAAATATCATGGGTTACGGTTAGTTTACCGTAAGCGCCCCATCCCTTGGCGTGCATGCGGCGTTCGGGTATAACCTCACGGTTAAAGTGAGCCATTTTCTCCATCAGCCACACATCCTGCATGACAGCAGGTCCCCGCGGCCCCGCGGTAATCGTATTTTCATTGTCGGCTACCGGAGCGCCGGCTTCATTCGTAAGTTTCTCATAGTCGCTCATAAAATGCTCCTTTCA
>CAZTXQ010000111.1:0-2797 GCA_964617375.1 uncultured Mageeibacillus sp.
TTTCTTCCTCGATCTCTTCTTCTGTCAGGTGATGATACGAGTCATAATGAATGACGCCTTTTGTCATACGTCCTTTATAGTGCTTCGCCTCCGGATTCACACTGTAGCCGAGAAGGACGCCAATCATCGGAAAACAGTACTCCTTCGGCATCTGGAGCAGTTCATACAATGCATCAAAATTCTGACGGTGTACGCCGTTGGTGATCAAGGAATCAATCCCCAGGGAAGCTGCGGCAATGGTTGCCGTCTGCGCCGCAAGAACCGCATCTGTGCCTCCGGTAATAAAGTCGATCGTTGCACTTCTCTTATAATCCTGCCGCATATAGTCTGCAATATCACTGAGCCTGTTCTGATCTACGCAGAATACGAGGAGCGCCGCGCCGGTATACCCGCAGGCCGCCTTCATCTTCTCCTTGTCGGTCAGTACAATCACGGAATATGCCTGTCTGGACGAAGAATTCGCGGTTCGGACTGTCGCCTCCAGGATCGCTTCCAGGTCCTCGTTTGGAATGGGTTTGTCCGTAAATTGCCTCTCGCTGCGTAATTGGTGTATGGACCGAAGTGTTTCATTCATACCTTTACCTTCCCTTTCTTATTAATAAATCTCGCTTGCTGTTGTAACCTTTTTTCGAGGAGCCGGAATATATTCCTGCCAGACAAGGAAATAGAGTCACACGATTTCATGATTCGAATTCTAACTATTGCGGTAAAATTTTTACCGATTCAAGTTCTTCATATGATTTTGCATCTTAACCAGGAGTTCCTCCAAAGTCTGCTTCTCTTCTTCTGATAAGCAGGCCAAAGGATCAAACGTCGTCATTTCCTCCATATCCCTCTCGGCTTCGTCAACTTGCCTGATTCCCGCCTCCGTTATACTCACCCGGATACGCTTGCCGTCCTCCGCATCCCGTTCTTTCTTTACATAGCCGTACTTCTTCAGATTATCAATCACGACGGTCGCCGTAGGCCGATCCGCGAAAAGTATTTCCGCAATCTCGGACGGATTCAGATACTCCTTTTGCTTCAGCTGCCTCAGGATATAGTACTGATTCAAGGTCAGGGAGTGGCTCTTCGTCGTCTTCTCGAGGTGTCTTCTCCACGTAAGAAACACGACGCCCAGCCTTGACATGACCGGTAACTTCTTACTCATTTGGACACCTCCTTTGCATAGTTAGAATTCTAACTATAAGATACAGCGGGATTGTTGTTGCGTCAAGTGGGGATTCTGAATTATCTCATATAGGTTTCTTTTATGACGGACCTTGTCATACAGTCTATTTCGTATACGATTCCCAGCTCATAAGAGGCCCTAAGCACATGATCTGACAATTTTTCAATATCATAATATCCTCTGGGAATTTTGGCTTTTACAATATCGTTAATTTTCCATATTTCTTTTCCAGAATAATCATAGGCAATGACATTATTCGGAATTTCTTTTCTCTCGCGCAGCAACACAAGAAAGAAATCCTCGTATTCGATTATTTTCTTTATGGATGTCTCATAGCACAACTTGACACCATTTACTTCTAACTCTTTTTCACTCACTTGCTTCATTCTTTGCGCCTCTATGCATTGGGAAATCCTCCTAAATCAGCCACTCCTTCGCCTTTTCGAAATCGCGAAAAAAAGCGACCGGGTACGTGACGTCTGCGGCCTGAAGCGTTTTCTCGAAGGCACGCTGATCTTTCCTTCCGCAGCCGACGATCGCAGCCTTGCGGAACACTTTTCGCGCATCGGCAAGTACATTCGCGACAGCCTCCATGATGCGCGGCGTGAGGACGGTCTCATCGACATTAATCCCGACGAAGGCCGGATACGAGGGGCGAAGCATCGTAGGAGCGTCGGCGGTGATGCGCTCGAGTACCAGATCCTCGCGCGGGCCGAATGCGTCGAGGTGCAGGAAATAGATCTCGCCGCCGTGAAACGCGAGCTTCATCGAGTGTGTTTTCGTGCCGAGGGGTAATTGAGGGACTGAATTCGATTGCATGCGGCCTCCGATGGCTTTGTGATAGAATCATTGTAACAAAGACATTTCTGATATCACATTATTTATTATAATCCAGATCTTCCCCTATGGAGGCGCAAATGAAAGTCGTAGTCATTAACGGACAGAACCATAAAGGCAGCACCTATCATATCGGGAAGCTGCTGGCCGACAATCTGGCGGATCAAGACAGTATCACCGAATTTTTCCTGCCAAGGGATTTGAACCATTTTTGCCTTGGCTGTTACAGCTGTATGAAAGACTTAACGGTTTGCCCTTTTTACGAGGAAAAGAAAATCCTTGCGGATGCGATGGAGCAGGCGGATGTACTCATTCTCACCAGTCCCAATTACTGCATGCTTCCCTCCGCACCTATGAAGGCGTTCATTGACCTTTTCTATCAATATTGGCTGCCCCACAGACCACAAAGCAGTATGTTCCGCAAGAAGGCCGTCGTCATATCCACCACCGCCGGTATGGGTGCGGGCCGGGTGTGCAGCCAGCTGAAACGAACCCTCGCCTATTGGGGCGTGCCGTATATCCGGAAATATGGTCTTGCGGTTGCCGCTGCCAACTGGAGAGAAGTAAGCGAAAAGAAAAAGGTGATAATCGAGGCGGATGTGCCTCGCCTGGCCGCCAGGATAAAAAGGGCCAGGGTGGGCGCTCCCTCGCCCTTCATTCGCTTCATGTTCAATATGATGGCCGCCGCAAAGAAAAAGGCCGCGGACCCCGAGGCTGATTATTGGCGCGAACAGGGCTGGTCGGACGGCAAAAGACCGTGGAAAAGGATCTAGCAATTACGGATGAAAT
>CAZTXQ010000112.1:0-1923 GCA_964617375.1 uncultured Mageeibacillus sp.
ATCAATATTTTTCGTTTATTTATATCTGGGAAAGAATTGTTAATAGATAATCACAAAACAGACATTTGATGATTACAAAGTATTAATGCTATGAGTGCTAAACAAATTTTTATCGCGTCAATCTGACCAGACGATTGTATTTTGCTTGCAAGTTAGATTTTTCTGGTAGGAGAAAGATTGTTACAATATGATGATCATTACATGGATACACTCTTTCGATAGGGTACATGTAAATAAAGTGGATAACCTGAAAGGGACTCTGGTTTTTCTTTTCACGAATGAAGCGGAAAGGAACTTGGTAAGATGAGCATAATCGACACATTTGACGCAATATCGGAAGAGGTTCTTCGGCCGGATTCGATGACCGATCCGGTACCGGGATTTCCCGAAACGGTCGTGATCACCTTTCATGATCGGATCATCGACGCTCTGAAGGCGATGTGCCCGGTGGAAATCATCAGCGAACTTCACGCGGGATTCTCGATACCGATCTACAAATTCGACTTTCACGGGCGAGAGCTAGGCTTGTATATGACGTCGATCGGCGGTGCGGCGACGACCGCCCTTATGGAAGAAGTGGCGGTCAAGGGCGCGAAAAAGTTTCTGCTCTTCGGTTCGTGCGGCGTCCTCGACCACACGCTGACGGCGGGACATTTTATCCTTCCGACATCGGCGTACCGCGACGAAGGAACGAGTTATCATTATCTGCCGGCGGGTGACTATGTCGAGGTAGCAACGTCCGGAAGGCTCGGCGAAATCTTCGACGAACTGGATCTCCCGTATGTTTTCGGGAAGACTTGGACGACCGACGCCTTTTATCGCGAGACGAGAAGAAATGTCGACACGCGAAAAAAAGACGGATGTATTGCCGTCGAGATGGAATGCGCCTCCGTCATGGCTGCCGCGCAATTCCGCAATATCCCGGTCTATCAGTTCCTGTATGCGGAGGACAGTCTGGCCGGCGATTCGTGGGATTCGAGAACAATGGGAATCGTCCCTCACAGCGATATGGAGAAATACCTGAAGGTTGCCTTGGAAGCAGCCAGCCGTATATAGAGGGATGAGAGATGAGTAAGGATGAATTCGATATTAAAATAGGCCGACTGTCACGAAGCCGCGCCTATCATAATTTTTGCGAAGAGGTGTACGGGTATCGGATGTACCTCTTCAATATGACGGACAAAGAGCAGATCGACTTTCTTCTGGAGAGCGTGGCCGTATCCGCACAAGACACGGTTCTGGATTTGGGATGCGGCACGGGGAGTCTTCTGGACCAGATCGCCGCCCGTTACGGCTGCCGCGCCGTCGGAATCGACCGTCTGGACGAGAGTCTCATCGGACGATCGGAAAACAGATTCACCTATATCCGTGACGATATGGAGAGGATTTTCGAGTACGGGGTGGAGCCTTCCGTTACACTCTGCGTGGACAGTCTCTATTTTTGTGCGAATCCTGAACGGCTCATAAGGGAATTGAACCGGAGCGGCCGAAACCGAATCTATCTATTCCATTCGCAGTATCTTTTTGAGGAGTCCGGAGCTGACAGGAGTCTTCTTCAGTGCGCGAAAACGACCGTCAGGAAGATCCTGCAGGATCTCGTAATTCCGTACCGTACGATCGACTATAGTGAAAACGAAAGGCTGCTGTACGAGAATTCTCTCAAAGCGCTGGAGAAACTAAGAGGTGCTTTTGCGGGAGAGGGGAATACGGATCTTTTCGGGCAGAAGCTAAGGGAAGACACAATGGGCAAAGAACTCTATGACCGGAATCTAGCTGCACGTTACCTCTATATTATCGATGGAGGAGCCCGGCCTTAAGCGCCGGAAGCTACGGACACGTACGGCTCTCCGCGGCTATACGGCTCTCCACGGCTATACGGCTCTCCACGGCTATACGGCTCTCCACGGCTATACGGCTCTCCAC
>CAZTXQ010000112.1:2023-2562 GCA_964617375.1 uncultured Mageeibacillus sp.
GGCTATGCCGCAGAGAGCCGTCATCAGGCGGACAGGATCGGAAATCGCAAATAACCAGACTAAAGCGGAAATCTGGACTCGCGCGAAATTGACGAGCCTACTCAATCCGTATCTGCGTGCACTTGAGTATGTACGCCGGTGCCCCGATGCGATGTTTTTTATCATTGCGAGCCTACTCAATCCGCATCTGCGTGTATTTTAGTAGGTTCGACGGTGCCCCGAAGCGCATTTCTTATCATTGACGAGCCTACTCAATCAGCAGCTGCGTGCATTTGAGTAGGTTGAACTTCTATTCCTTGACGAATGGTCCTGATTCCCATCAAGGCGGACGATACGCAACTGTTGATCTCCATTGTCCAACGGCGGTATTGTAACCGCCGGACTAAAATCGCCAACATGCAATGAGTATTGTCTCACGGTTTCAATCACCGGAAGCTGACGCGACAGATGCTCAGAGAAATCATAAGTGGCTGATAAAGAAAAAGGATCGAACGAATATACAAGTATTTCGCTGAAATCAACGATTCGCCCATTGTCTA
>CAZTXQ010000113.1:0-2416 GCA_964617375.1 uncultured Mageeibacillus sp.
GTGAATATACCTCCCCACTTTGAGAACTCCAAATTTGTCGTCAAAATCAGACTTTTACTCTCATAGCTATCGGCAACAACGCGGAATAGCAATTGCGATCCTTCCTTGTCAATCGGTACATATCCCCATTCGTCAAGAATGAGAAGATCAAGCTGCAGCAAATCGCGAACCAGTCTCTCGAGCTTTCCGGAGCGGTGAGCTTCACCTAATTTCAAAACCAATTCGGTTACGGTGGTGAAGCGAACATTCATGCCCATTTCACAGGCCTTGGCACCGAGTGCAATCGCAAGATGGGTCTTGCCAATGCCGACAGGTCCGAAGAGAATCAAATTCTTCTTCTCACCGATAAATCGGCAGCTTAACAGGTCTTCTCGCGTCAAAGAAGGTGGAAACCGGATTGCACCGTACTCGTATCCTTGAAAGCTTTTCAGAACCGGAAAACAAGCCCGGCTGAGTTGACGAGCACGCCGGTTCTGCTCGCGTTTTTGGATTTCCTGTTCCAGAACATAGGCTAGAAAATCTTCCTGTTTAGGCGTGGCTTCCTGCTCACATAGTTCCACCATGTGTTGAGACAGGATCAGACGACGGCAAGCTTCGGAGATGCGACTGCGGACTTCCTCTCGCTCTTTAGGGGTAATCACGTCATCACCTCCGTCCTCAGCAACTGATCGTAACCGTTCAGATCCGGGCCCTTCTCCGGGGGTGTATCCAGACCGTAGCTCATCATCCGAGCCGCCAGTACAGCCGCATCGGAGAAGTGGGTCCGATTGGCAGCAAAACCTGCTTCCAAGGCTTTAACGGCTGTTTCAAATGAGTAGTTGCGAGTCAGTTGCGACAGCGTTCGTACGGTCTGCCGCAAATCTTCGTGACACAAATCATCCATGCTCTTTCGCAGTTTGTCAGGAATTATCTCCCGAACCCCGCTGTTACGCCATGCACCGATGTTCTTGGTTAGTGTAGCGAGCGATGTCCGGTAATCAAGGCTATCGGTTCGCTCCGCACCGAATCGTCGACTGTGAACCACGGTCAACGCACCGCTTTCATCATAGATTTCGATGTGGTGTGCCTTAATTCCAACCAGCACTTCCGTACCGCCAAACTCCGGGCAAGTTGAATAGTAATGCCTGTCATCGAGTCTCACTTTCCCGTAGCTGTCAGCGTCGATATACACGAATCGACAGACATTGAATGGGTGATCCGGAAGCCGCTTCAGGGCCCGGCGATCTTCCTCAAACAAGTCGGATATCCGCTGTCCCTTCTTATAGTGCCATTCATCCGCCTTTATCTTATGTGCATCCAACAAACCTCGGTTATATGTTTCCACGCAGTCGAAGCTCGGTACCGGAACAAACAAGTTGCGGCGATTGTAACCTACCTTGTTTTCGACGTGCCCTTTCTCATGCCCGGCGTTCGGATTGCAAAACCGTGCGATGAATCCGTAATGCGCTCTCATCTGCTGAAACAGCTGAGCTTCGCGGATTTCCCCGCCTATTCGATGTCCTACACCCGTGGCGTTATCGAAGACCAGTACGCTGGGCACGCCGCCGATATAAGCAAAGATATCCTTAAGTCCTTGACAGACACATTCACTTGTCTCTCCGCCGAAGATCTGGCTGAATCCATCGTTACTGTAAGGAAACGAGACGGTCAGATATTTCTTTCGAACCAGACTGCCTCGCTCGTAAAAGTCGGACTCGCCAAAATCGACCTGGGCTTCACCGGGATGCCAGACCAATTCCTGGAACGTTTTCGCCTTCTGTGTCTGCACCTTATAGGCCTTCACAAAACGCTGGACCGTCGGGTAGGAAAGGTCAAACTCCGGGTGCTCATCTTTGAGACGGTCATGAATCCGCTGTGCCGTATGCCGTTGCTTGTGCCATACGTTATTGTCCGCTTCCAACCACTCCCGGATCTGTGCTTTATATGGATCCAGCCTTGACTCACGCTCCTCTGGAATCGGTGGTCGCGGAGAAAAATCCTCCTTGCGGATATACTTTCTCACGGTTTTCTCGTCTACCTGAAATTTTCGCGCCACCACCGCTACTTTCCCTGTTTCGGCGTACGCTTCTCTGATATCATTGATTTGGGACATGTTGATCACTTCTCCTTATCCTCCTTTGCTGTTGTTCGTCCTTCAACAAAGGATATTGGTTGAGGAACAGTCTTTCAACTGTCCCTTTTTATCATGATTTCTCCCGGGATTTTCTCATGATTTTTTCCGGACTTGGAGATGATTTTTTCCGGTATTTCTAGACTATATTAAACAAATGGCTGAGCCCTGTTGTTGCGTATATGTACAGGGAATTGCTAAAGGAAAAGTATCTTCATGCCGACGAGACCCCGGTTCAAGTATTACGCGAACCGAATAAAAAGAACACAACAAAATCCTACATGTGGGTTCTTGCAAACCAGTCTT
>CAZTXQ010000114.1:0-2290 GCA_964617375.1 uncultured Mageeibacillus sp.
GGCGATCATCTCGGACCGCTTACCCGCTCCAACCAACCCGAATCCGAGGCGATGCTTTTCGCGGAGGAGCTTGTCCGGCAATATGTCTCGGCAGGCTTCACGAAGATACATCTCGACACGTCGATGCGAGTTCTGGACGACGATCCTCAAACCGCTCTGGATGATGCGACGATCGCCGATCGCGGGGCCCGTCTGTGCGCGGCGGCGGAAATCGCGTACCGCGAACGGTTGAAGCAGTATCCCGGTTCTCCGGAGCCTGTATATATCATCGGAAGCGAAGTTCCGATTCCCGGCGGGGCACAGGAACACGAGGAAGGAATTCGTGTAACCCTTGCTTCCGACTGCCGAAAGACGCTGGAGGCTTTTGAAGCTGCATACCGCGCACGGGGTCTGGAAGATGCCTGGCGCCGCGTCATCGGACTTGTTGTTCAGCCGGGTGTGGAATTCGGAGACAGCGATGTCTTCGTGTATGACAGGGAAGCGGCACGCGAGCTGACGGGCGTTCTCAAAGAATGGCCGCAGGGCGTTTTCGAGGGACATTCGACGGATTATCAGCCGCGGGAAGCCTTGCGGGCTATGGTGGAAGACGGGATTGCTATCCTGAAAGTCGGACCGGCCCTGACCTTTGGATTGCGCGAAGCGCTTTTCTCACTGGAAAAAATGGAGAAGGAACTCTATTTCGGGAAGAGCTGCCATTTCTCCAACTTTCAGGAGGTTTTCGAGCAAACGATGCTGGACCATCCGCAGAATTGGCAGAAGCACTATCACGGCAATGCCTGGGAGCTTCATTTCGCGCGAAAATACAGTTACTCCGACAGAGCGCGGTATTTCCTGCCGGACCCCGGCGTGGAAGAGTCAATTCGTCAGCTGATCCGGAATATTGACTGTGCACATGTTCCGCTTACGCTTCTGAGCCAGTATATGCCGTATCAGTATCAGGCTGTTCGCGCGGGAAAACTGTCCCTTACCGCGGAAGCGCTCATTCAGGATCGAATCGGCAACTACATCGATGACTACCTTTATGCAGTAGATCCGAAGAGGAGCTGATGATTACGAATCGCGAGAAGGAATGGCTGTGTTGCAAATTCAATCGTTTTATGGGAGCAGGACTCCTTCACTTGATATGCATGCCTCAACGCGTGCATATTTTTTTGCCTAAAAATTACCTGATGACAGGAGAATCTTAGGGATCGGCAGTTTACAGTTTATTCACAGAAGAAAATAGGAATTGACATATTTTCTTATTATGCGATAATGGAAACTATGTATATGTCACTATTTTTTCCGTCTAATCACATACAATAAAGCGAGATGTAACGCAAATAAGATTAAGAAGCGTTGTTAAATTTGTACTTTCATAAAAAAGATCGTCTTTTCAAGCATAAGCAGAATCGGAAGAGCAGGGAGAATCTCAACATGAAGAATAAAATTGTATCTCGATCCAGGTTTCAGAAAATTATCAGTCTTGTGACAGCTGCTGCCGTGATTATATCTGGATCCTCGACGCCTTTATCGGCGGCCGGTACATTGTCCGTCGTCAATCCGTCGACGTATATTGAATCACCCTTGTTTTCGGGATCGAAACACGACATGCTGGGCATTGCGCAGAATTTCCATTTATTCTCCGACGGGGCAGTCACACTGACGGCACATACAAACGGAAATATCGCTGCGGACACGCTATATGCGGGCTCCAGTGTTTTCGGAACGAGGAACGTATCAAACGAGATTAGTTATGTCCGCGCGGTTAATACATTTAATGGTTTCACCAACACGACCGCACCGTATTTGGAGACTCTGATCTTTCCGAGTACAAATACGTACTACGTTGAAAATGACGGACGTGTAAGCTTCGGCGCAGGATCCCCGAATGTCGGAATTTTCTATCTGGAAGCGGCCAGTAAATATATCGATATCGCGGCGGAATTTACGAAGCTCTATGTCGAATCGAAGGCCGTTGCCTCTCACGCGACCTCCGCGGGCGTGACGCTCAATACGTCGGATATAAACAATGCGTCCATTACGGTGCCCAATGCCAACGCCATTTCGTATCTGAACGTTACCGCGAGCCAGTTGATGAATCTTCCGGTCTTGAAGCTAAACGGAATCTACACGACGAATGTCAATCAGTCCCTCGTTATCAATGTAGATATGAAAGGACTTGCGACTTGCTCCTTCAATCCGCAGATCATGGTATATTTTAATGGGAGTGCGGACTACCAGAAGTATGACGAACGCACGGATTACTCAAATTCGCGAATCCTCTTCAATTTCTATGACAGCAGTAAAG
>CAZTXQ010000115.1:0-1994 GCA_964617375.1 uncultured Mageeibacillus sp.
GTCCCATTCCCTTGATCTCAAGAGAGGGGAGGAGACCGCTTTCGTCGATCTGCCGAATCTTTTCTTCGATGTCCCGAACCGTTTGGGGGTCGAATCCGGGTCCGTTATCGATGACGGATATGTAGGAGAAGCCGTCCTGGATGAATCCTTCGGAGACAGTGATGTTTTCGTGTATGACAGGGAAGCGGCACGCGAGCTGACGGGCGTTCTTAAAGAATGGCCGCAGGGCGTTTTCGAGGGACATTCGACGGATTATCAGCCGAGGGAAGCATTGCGGGCCATGGTGGAAGACGGGATTGCCATCCTGAAAGTCGGGCCGGCCCTTACGTTCGGATTGCGCGAAGCGCTGTTCTCACTGGAGAAAATGGAGAAGGAACTCTACTACGGCAAGAACTGTCATTTCTCCAACTTTCAGGAGGTTTTCGAGCAAACGATGCTTGACCATCCGCAGAATTGGCAGAAGCACTATCACGGCAATGCCTGGGAGCTTCATTTCGCGCGAAAATACAGTTACTCCGACAGAGCGCGGTATTTCCTGCCGGACCCCGGCGTGGAAGAGTCAATTCGTCAGCTGATCCGGAATATTGACTGTGCACATGTTCCGCTTACGCTTCTGAGCCAGTATATGCCGTATCAGTATCAGGCTGTTCGCGCGGGAAAACTGTCCCTTACCGCGGAAGCGCTCATTCAGGATCGAATCGGCAACTACATCGATGACTACCTTTATGCAGTAGATCCGAAGAGGAGCTGATGATTACGAATCGCGAGAAGGAATGGCTGTGTTGCAAATTCAATCGTTTTATGGGAGCAGGACTCCTTCACTTGATATGCATGCCTCAACGCGTGCATATTTTTTTGCCTAAAAATTACCTGATGACAGGAGAATCTTAGGGATCGGCAGTTTACAGTTTATTCACAGAAGAAAATAGGAATTGACATATTTTCTTATTATGCGATAATGGAAACTATGTATATGTCACTATTTTTTCCGTCTAATCACATACAATAAAGCGAGATGTAACGCAAATAAGATTAAGAAGCGTTGTTAAATTTGTACTTTCATAAAAAAGATCGTCTTTTCAAGCATAAGCAGAATCGGAAGAGCAGGGAGAATCTCAACATGAAGAATAAAATTGTATCTCGATCCAGGTTTCAGAAAATTATCAGTCTTGTGACAGCTGCTGCCGTGATTATATCTGGATCCTCGACGCCTTTATCGGCGGCCGGTACATTGTCCGTCGTCAATCCGTCGACGTATATTGAATCACCCTTGTTTTCGGGATCGAAACACGACATGCTGGGCATTGCGCAGAATTTCCATTTATTCTCCGACGGGGCAGTCACACTGACGGCACATACAAACGGAAATATCGCTGCGGACACGCTATATGCGGGCTCCAGTGTTTTCGGAACGAGGAACGTATCAAACGAGATTAGTTATGTCCGCGCGGTTAATACATTTAATGGTTTCACCAACACGACCGCACCGTATTTGGAGACTCTGATCTTTCCGAGTACAAATACGTACTACGTTGAAAATGACGGACGTGTAAGCTTCGGCGCAGGATCCCCGAATGTCGGAATTTTCTATCTGGAAGCGGCCAGTAAATATATCGATATCGGGGCGGAATTTGCAAAGCTTTATGTCGAATCAAAGGCGGTTGCCTCGCATGCGACCTCCGCGGGCGTGACGCTCAATACGGCGGATATAAACAATGCGTCCATTACCGTGCCCAATGCCAACGCCATTTCGTATCTGAATGTTACCGCGAGCCAGTTGATGACTCTTCCGGGCTTGAAGATTAACGGGATCTACACGGCGAATGCCAATCAATCCCTTGTTGTTAATGTAGATATGAAAGGGCTTACGACTTGCTCCTTCAATCCGCAGATCATGGTATATTTCAATGGGGATGCGGACTACCAGAAGTATCAGGAGCGCACGGATTACTCAAATTCGCGAATCCTCTTCAATTTCTATGACAGCAGTAAAG
>CAZTXQ010000116.1:0-1630 GCA_964617375.1 uncultured Mageeibacillus sp.
TATCAATCGTTCAAAATGTCACTTGCGTGACTACTTCGTGCATGATATGATACGAATAATTGAATATTGGTTCATCTCTTATCAAGAGTGGCGGAGGGATCTGGCCCTACGAAGCCCGGCAACCGCGGTCATGCAGCGGTGCTAATTCCAGCAGGTGTAACAACCTGGAAGATGAGGCGCGGATTTGTTTTGAAGCCTTTCCTTTCAGGGAACGGCTTTTTTATTGCGTTTCCGGCATCGGAAGGCAAAGATTTACGGGAGGACAAAATGAGCAACTTAAGACAGGGGAAATGGCTTTTTACATCGGAATCGGTTACGGAAGGACA
Organism: uncultured Mageeibacillus sp.; assembly: GCA_964617375.1. Classification (GTDB taxonomy): domain Bacteria; phylum Bacillota; class Clostridia; order Saccharofermentanales; family Saccharofermentanaceae; genus Firm-13. The sequence goes on from CAZTXQ010000116.1 coordinate 327, forward strand.
CCCGGATAAGATCTGTGACCAGATCTCGGATTCGGTTCTGGATGCGATTCTGGAGCAGGATCCGGAGGCGCGCGTCGCCTGTGAAACAGCCTGCACGACCGGCATGGTACTTGTTATGGGCGAGATTTCGACAAACGCCTATGTAGATATATCCAGCATCGTGCGTAACACGGTAAAAGAGATCGGTTATGACGGGAAGGACGCCGGCTTTGATTACAAGACCTGCGCCGTACTGACAACACTCGACGAACAGTCTCCGGATATCGCGCAGGGTGTCAACCGCTCTCTCGAATCCAGAGAGGGCACCGATACGGACGCTCTTGATACGGGAGCAGGAGATCAGGGCATGATGTTCGGATATGCCAACAGCGATACAACTGAGCTGATGCCGCTTCCGGTGTCGCTGGCTCACCGTTTGACCCAGAGACTTGCTCTTGTGCGCAAGAACAATACGGTTCCTTTCCTGAGACCTGACGGCAAGAGTCAGGTTACGGTAGAATATGACGGCAATACACCCGTTTGCATCGAGGCGGTTGTTCTTTCGACGCAGCACAGTCCCGAAACCACTCGTAAAGAGCTTGAGGAAGCTGTGCTTTCCGAGGTCATTCGACCGGTTCTTCCGGCGGAACTGATGGACAAGGATACGAAGATCTTTATCAATCCGACGGGACGCTTTGTCGTCGGCGGACCACAGGGCGACAGCGGCCTTACGGGACGCAAGATCATTGTCGATACATACGGCGGGTTTGCACGTCACGGCGGCGGAGCGTTCTCCGGCAAAGATCCGACCAAGGTCGACCGGTCGGCTGCCTATGCGGCGCGTTATATCGCCAAGAACATCGTAGCCGCAGGGATCGCCGACGAGTGCGAGATCCAGTTCGCCTACGCGATCGGAGTCGCCCACCCGGTATCGATCATGGTCGATACCTTCGGCACGGGGAAGATTTCCGACGAGAAGATTACAGAACTGGTAAGGACACATTTCGACCTGCGTCCCGCGGCCATTATCCGCGATCTGGATCTTCGCCGCCCGATCTACAAGAAGACGGCAGCGTACGGGCATTTCGGCCGCGCCGATGTTCTTTTCCCATGGGAAAAGACCGACAAAGCCGCCATTCTTCGGGCTGATGCGGGACTGTAAGAGCACATAAGGATCCACAAGGATTCATAAGGATTTAAAGGATAGAAACAGGTGGGAAAAGAAGCGAAGGGACGACCGGCACGTCCGGCAAGTCAGGTTCCAGGCGGCCAGCAGATTCCGATGAATCTGGCGGAGCCGTCCGCTTCTTTTCAGGCCATATGCG